>CAZETQ010000004.1:71709-94633 GCA_964515165.1 uncultured Solibacteraceae bacterium
CGGAACTTCGTGCAGCTGGCGCAATTGATTCCCGGCGTCCAGGCCGGCACGCCGGGGTCGATCACGGTACGCCGCGGCCGCGGATCGATCGGCCAGACCGATTCGCCGTTCGGGTCGACGGCGATGTCGGCCAACGGCGCTCGCGACACGGCCAATCGATATTTTCTGGACGGCATCGAGTTTATGGACTACGACGCGATGACGTACTCCTTTTCGCCGTCGGTGGATTCTCTAGCCGAGTTCAAGGTCGAGACTTCAAACTCCTCGGCCGAATCGGGAGGCGCTCCCGGCGGACAGATCAACATGCTGACCAAGCGGGGCGGCAACCGGTTTCACGGAACGCTCTGGGAGTTTAACCGCAACAACGTCCTGACGCAGACCTACGATGCGATTGCGAACAAGGAAGTGGCTCCGCCCCGGCTGAACCGGAACCAGTTCGGAGCCAACATTGGCGGTCCGGTCTCGATTCCCAAGGTCTACAACGGAACGGACAAGACGTTCTTCTTCTTCAATTGGGAATCCGGCCGGCTGGCCCAGGGCGCGGTGCCCGGCTATCAGACCGTACCCACGCTCGAAATGCGGAACGGAGACCTCAGCAAGCTGGTCAACTCCCGCACCGGCGCTCCGATTGTTTTGCGCGATCCTTTGAACGCGGGCATCGTCAACAACGTCATTCCGAAGTCCCGTCTCAGTCCACAAACACTGGCGTTCCTGGAGTTCGAACCGCTGCCGAATCTTGCGGGAGGGGTGAACGGCTTGCAGAATTATCTCGCACCGACATTCAGCGCAACCTCGTATCAGAACAACTACAACGGACGGATGGACCACAATTTTTCCAGCAACGACTCGGTTTCGGCCCGCTACGTCTTCAACGACACCTACGAAGCGGGAGTTCCGATCTGGGGCCATGATGAGCGGAACAATCTGGGCCGGTCGCAAAACGTCTCGTCCACCTACACCCACACATTCTCGCCGTCTCTCATCAACGAACTGCGGGGCGGCTGGAGCAAGTTCTTCGAGGCAGAGATTTTCGGCACAACGAACGATCCTAATTTCGATGTCGTCGGGAAGATGGGGCTGCCCTTGGTGTCCCGAAAACCTCAGGAGTACGGACCACCGACAATCTCCGTCAGCGGCCCCGACGGCAGTTTCAGCATGTATAACCTGCAGCGGCAAATTGGTCCTCGCGACAGATCGAATGAGATCTACCAGTTCGTCGATGTTTTGAGCTGGCAGCGCGGCAAGCACTTCATCAAAATGGGCGCGGACATCGCCAGGCGGCACGTGACATTCCTGCAGTCGCGGGCGCCGCGAGGAAGCTTCAACTTCGACGGAACCTACACCGGCAGCGCAATGGCGGACTTCCTGTTGGGCTATATCAGGTCGGATAGTGTCAATCCGGCGCAGACATCCACGAATCTCTGGAACTGGTGGCAGTCTTACTATGCGCAGGACGACTGGAAGGTGACGCCCCGGCTGACCATCAACATGGGAATCCGTTACGACTACTTCCAGCCCTACCATCAGGTGGATGACCAGTTCGTCAATATCCAGTTGAACGGGTTTGTCGTCGCAGATCTGGTAAATCCTCAGACTTCTCCCTACGGACGCGGACTGATCGCGCCGGACCGGAATAACTGGGGGCCGCGATTCGGCTTCGCGTACCGGCCGGGCCTGGTGGACGATATGGTGGTTCGCGGAGGATACGGGATTTACTACACGCCGCAGATCTCGAATGCGATTTTTGCAATGGCGGAAGGCGCGCAGGCGACTGCTGGAGCGACCCTCAACGGAAATCTCAGCGGTGCGCCAAACTTGTTCTTCTCGGATCCGTTCCCCGGCGCCACCAACAGCGGCGCTCTGAATTTCGCCGTTTCCAACGACCAGAATCTGCGCGACAGCTATATCCAGCAGTGGAACTTCAATATTCAGAAGAAAGTTCCCGGCAACATTCTGCTGGATGCGGGCTATGTCGGTTCGAAGGGCACGCGCCTGATCGTGACCTATGAAGACCTCAACCGGCCTCTTCAGGTGGTAGATCCTCGAACGCAGGGGCTGCCGTCACTGAATGCTCGCCGGCCCAACCAGGCGTATCAACGCGCCGTGCGGGCGGATAAATCGATTGGCAACTCCATTTACCACGCGCTGCAGTTGAAGGCGGAACGCCGGATGGCCCTCGGACTAACCTTCCTGACGGCTTACACCTGGTCGAAGTCCATCTCGGGACCGAACGATATCGGCGGACAAGTCGGCGGCGGGAACTTCATTGGCGCTCCGCAGGATGTCTACTACATGCAGGGTGATCGCGCGGTTTCGGGATTCGACGTCACGCAACGGTTCGTCCAGACCGTTCTGTACGAAATTCCCTTCTTCCGCGGAACGCATGGAGTGACTCGACTGCTGCTGGATGGCTGGCAGGCATCCACCATCCTCACCGCTCAGAGCGGCTTCCCTACTCCGGTGACGATCAACCTCGACACCACCGGAATCGGAGCTTCTTCTCGTCCCGACATGGTAGCGGGTCAAAAGGGCGATCTTCCCGGCGACCAGCGGACGTGGCAGAAATGGTTCAACACAGCCGCGTTTGCCGAGCCTCAGTTCGGCGCTTTCGGGACTTCGCCGCGCACCAACTCATTCCGCCTGCCGGGAGTTTTCAACGTCGACTTCTCGGTGAACAAGACGTTCAAGATTGGCGAACAGAGCGGCGTTGTGTTCCGCACCGAAATCTTTAACCTGTTCAACCATTTCAACCCGGATCCGGCCACCGTCGATCGAAATATCCGCAATGCGACATTCGGGGCGGTCGGCGGGGGTATCCAGGGAATCACAACCCGAGTGATCCAGTTGGGAGCGAAGTTCTACTTTTAAGACCCCCATCGTTACCCGGCTTTGAGATAATCCGTTTTGATTATCGTGAAGCTTTCCTTTTTCCTGGTTGCCGGCTTCGCCGCCTGCATGCCGCTCGGCGCGCAGCAGCATGTGACGGTCTTTCGCGAAGCCGGTCGATTTGCAGGCTGGCCGGCGAACCACGGCATCTGGGCCTGGGGCGACGAAATCGTGGTCGGCTTTGAAGCTGGCGCCTTTCACCAGAATCGCGGACACAATCACGCCATCGATTACGACCGGCCCTCGGAGCATCTTCTGGCACGCAGCCTCGACGGCGGCGTCACCTGGAAGATCGAGCGGCCCGAGAGTCTGCAGCCGCCGGAAGGCTCGAAGATCGCCGGGGTTCCGGTGGTCAAAGGCGGCAAGAAACCCGTCGATTCCCCAGGAGGCATTCGGTTTACCGATCCCAATTTCGCCATGACGCTCCGGATGGAGGACATTCACGTTGGACCGTCCCGCTTCTATTACTCCTACGACCGGGGCAAGAAATGGGAAGGACCGTTCAAGGTTCCGGAGTTCGGAACGAAGGGCATCGCCGCGCGAACGGATTACGTGGTGAATGCGGCCGGCGATTGCACGATATTTCTGACCGCCGCCAAATCGAACGGCAAGGAAGGCCGCGTTCTTTGCGCGCGAACCAAGGACGCCGGCAAAACCTGGCAGATGCAAGGCTGGGTCACGCCTGAACCGGAGGGTCGCGACTTCGCCATCATGCCGGCAACCGTGCGGTTGTCACCAGGGACTCTGTTCACAGCGGTACGCCACCGGGAGTTCATCGACACTTTCCAATCCAATGATGAGGGCATCAACTGGCAACGAATCGGGGTGGCGGCGGCGTCCACCGAGAATCCACCCAGCTTGCTGAAGCTCCGCGATGGCCGACTCGCTCTGATCTACGGCCGCAGAATGCAACCCTTTGGCATTCGCGCACGATTCAGCAGCGACAACGGCAAGACATGGAGCGAGGAAACCGTACTGCGCAGTGACGGCGGCAACTGGGACCTCGGTTATGTCCGATCCGTTCAACGTCCCGATGGCAAGATCGTCAGCGTGTACTATTTCAACGATTCACCGGACAAAGAGCGATTTATCGGAGCCACGATCTGGGATCCGGCGCGATAGCTACGGCTTCGTCGATTGCGTTTTCGTCGCAGTGGACAAATATAAACCGTTGAACAGCAGCTTGAACGTTCCGTGTGGCTGCGCCCGGAACGTAATTTCCGGCCCCATCAGATAGACTTTGCCTTCTCCCACCGTTGCTTCCGCGATGGCCACTCCGCCTTCCAGATACTGCTGGCCCCAGGCCCATCCGCTGCGCAGCGGAGTCTTGGAGGAGAACCAGGCGACCGGTTTCACACCCTTGGCGGCGGCATCCGGCTCCAGCCGGAATACGGGGCTGTTGTCGAAGTAAATATCCATCTTGTCCTGGAGTCCCCAGGCCAGCGGGTTCTGCGGATCGACGCTGACCTGCAGGAGACTGCCGGGCACGTAGTATTTGTCGCGAGGCAATCCCCGCTCCCGTCCGTCGCGGGTCATTTCGGTCAACGCGCTCTTCACCGGCAGTCCCAGGTGATATGCCAAGTTCGTGCTGGAGCCGATCGTCAGGACGGTGCCCCCGGACTCGATAAACGCCTTGATCTGCGGAATGGTCTTGTCTTCGGTGACGCTCCCCAGCCATGGCTGAAATTGCGCCGGTACTTTGTCGGCGCGAGCTTCTGTGTTCCCGAACAAGGGCCGCTCCTCCGCTCCCATCGATTTCGGACGCGGTACCGCTCCCCCAACAAAAATGATCACGTCGTACTTCGCGCGCAGATTGCCCTCATCGAGCGTCTTCGGATAGACCACTTCGTAGGGAAACTCGAATTGGTCGAAGATATAGCGAGTCCACCCGGAAGGCATTGAGCCGCCGAACCGATCCCATAAGGCAATTCGAGTTGGCGCGAGCTTCACCGCGTCTCCCGGTGGAATCTTGGCAACGGCTTGCGCATTGAAACCAAACTCAGCGGCAGTCTTATCGAGGATCGATTTGGCCTGCGATGAATGAGCGACGAAGATCGTTCCCGGCCCCATGTAGGGAAAGCCCTTCACGCCATCCTTCATCCAGTACACGTCCTGCTTTGCCTTCATCAACCGGTTGATGGCGACGAAGCTGTCGTTCACCATGTGACTGATCAGGTATCCCCCGCCCGTTCCGCTGAGCACCTTGCCCGCCGGAGCCTTCTGGATCTCACCGAACGGAACTCGTTCGAACGGTCCGTTGAAGTCTTCCAGAACGCGGTCGAACTGCACGCCCATTTGGTAGGCGAGGGTCCAGCCGGCCGAATCGTAGGGAGCGACCGGCGGTCCGCCTTCATACTGAAAATCGTTCGGGTGGTCCTGGGGATCGAACAGATCCAGAACATGCGGGCGGAACGCCTGGTTGGTCTTCACCACGTAGGAACCGGCCGGATAATTCTTACCATTGACCGCGAACGACGACGTCGCCTTCTGCACCACAATGCCGGTCTTGATCAGCGAGTTCAGAAATTTGACGGCGGTGGGAAAATCCGGCTGATCGGACGGGATGATGAATCCTCGAGGATCTCGCCATTCGGGCTTGTGCAGCAGCTCGTAGTATTTGGTCGCCGCCGTTCTCGCGGCATACTCCGGCATTCGACCGGAATCGTTGCTCTCGGACGGGCGCGGATTCTCTTTGGCGATGATCTGCTTCACCTGCTCGATCCGGCTGGGGTAGGAGGTCCAACTGTCTTTCGACCCCCGATCGATCGAATTCTTTCCCATCAACCAGATGTTGTAGAGAATCGTTTCCCGATAGCGCGACGCATAGTCGAGAACCGCTCGATTGGCGGTCAGAGAGTAGTCGATGGACTGCCGGTAGTGCCACTTCTGCGGCGCGATCGGAAACGGCTGATCGCCCACCGGCAGCGCGCGGTTCGGCACAAAGGGAATCTCCATCGGGGTAGGACTGCCGATGATTTCCGTCAACAGTCCGATCATGTTGTGGAAATACGTCGTCGTCCGCAAGCCGCCGTTGTACCAGGTGGAGTAACTGGCGCCGCGCCGCATGGTGGAGCCCGGCTTGCCTTCCGCGATGAAGCGCGAATGCATCGCCGCCCCCACCGCGTCCAGCTGCGTGACAATCAGCGGGTCGAACACATAGTTAAACGGATCGCGAAAGGGCGGCGCGAAGATCACCGTTCCGGGAGGTCCGGATTGGTGATGGTTGTACATGATTTGGGGGTACCACTCCAGAAACAATTGACGGTTGATGTTGGTCGTTTCCTTCAGTGCCGAAAGATAGAAGTCGCGGTTATTATCGTGACCGGCATACTTCTCGTAGAGCCGCGGCGGAGCATCCATCACTCGCTTGTCTGGAACCGGCTCGCGCATGTACCACTCGCTGACCAGGTCATGGCCGTCGGGATTGGCGTGGACGCACAGAATGATGACATCTTTCAGAATCCGCGACGTCTCCGGATCCGTCTTGCTGGCGAACTGCCAGATCGTCTCGATCAACTGATGGGTGCCGACGGTCTCGGTGGAATGGAGCCCTCCGTCGATCCAGACGACGGCCTTCCCCTCGGCGGCAAGGCTTCGCGCTTGCTCTTCGTTCAGTCCTTCCGCCCGCGCCAGCTTCTGGGCGATCTCCTGATAGCGGGCGAGATTCCGGATGTTCTCCGCGGCGGAGACGATCATCATGTACTGCGTCCGGCCTTCTTCGGTCTTACCCATGTCGACCAGCTTCAACCGGTTTGATTCCGACGCTAGTTTTTTGAAGTAGGCCTCTGTTTGTTTGTACGTGGTCAGCTGATAGTCATCGCCAATGTTGAACCCGAAGTGCTCTTTCGGCGAAGTGAGCTTGGCTTGCGGCCACGCGGACAGGGCGAGGACAGAAAATAGAGAAACCGTGCGGGCAGCATGCGAAAGTCTCATAGAATTCCGGGGAATCCTGAGGATAGCGCAGACTGCGTAGAATTCTTAGAAGAATGCTCGAATCGTGGTGTATTCGCGCGTGAAGTTCTCGGCGATCTTTTCCAGGACATCCGCTTCGGCAAAGGTGCTTAGCGGCGCGAACGGTTCCTCGTCCGGCTCGATTTGCGGACGCGGCATGATGCTATTTCCCAGCCGGTTGACGACTTCATCGGCGGCACAAACGATTTCCGAAAGGTGGAACCGCTCGCCGGCTTTCTCTTCCTCCAGCCGGGGATTCGACGCAGGATCGTGGTGAAATTCCACTGCGCTCTGAATGGGCGAAGGGAGATTCCATTCCGCCAGGGCAATCGCCGCAATCCCGGCATGAGAAATGCCGATCACGCTGATTTCACATTCGGAGCGAGTGCGATTTCCTGCTTCGAACTGGCGCTGAATCTCGCCGTGCTCCTCCGGCAGTCCGGAAGCAATCAGGAGGCGTCCGATGTCGTGGAAGAGGCCGGCGATGAATGCTCCTTCGGGATAATTCACCGAGGTATGCTGCGCCAGGTGATCGGCCAGGACGGCTGTCGCCACCGAATGCATATTGAAGTTCGCCTGCGACCAGCCGGCAGCCGCCTTGGCTGCCCGGACCATCCGGGTAATCGACAGGCCGAGGATCAGGTTTCGCAGCTTCGTCAGCCCGAGTACGGAAATGGCGTGGGCAATCGAACTAACCTGTCCGCGCCGCGCATACGCAGCGGAATTCACCAGCTTCAGAACGTTTCCCGACAGCACGGTATCGCGCTCGATCAGCGTGGCTAGCTGGCCGAAAGCGACATCGTCCGTCGACAGGCTGGCCAACAGCTTACTGAGAACAGGAGAAAATGGCGGAAGATCAGCCAGCGCCTTCAGAACAATCGCGCGATAGTCGGCTGAAACGGTAACCATTTCTCCTCTACCTATCGGCAGAAGTGGCTCAGAGCTTCAGAAGAGCACGGAGTTTCTTGGTTTGGACACGGCTGACCGGGATGAGGGACCCGCGTTTGTCATTCATCTTCACCTGGAAACTCGACTTG
This sequence comes from uncultured Solibacteraceae bacterium, assembly GCA_964515165.1. Lineage (GTDB taxonomy): Bacteria > Acidobacteriota > Terriglobia > Bryobacterales > Bryobacteraceae > JAPKYZ01. The sequence goes on from CAZETQ010000004.1 coordinate 79,584, forward strand.
AACCACGGAACGACTTCTCGAATATGGTTGATGTTGACCAGATACGACCGATGGACCCGCCAGAAGAGCTCCGGGTCCAGGTCTGATTGCATTTCTTCGATCGTCCGGTAGCTGGAAGTGCCCTCGATTTCGTTGGTGACGACGGTGATCACCCCGTCTTCAATACTGACGTAGATGATGTCGGAAGCGTCCAGGATCAGGTTGCGGGCGCCGTGCCGGATCAGAATCTTGGACCGGATCGGCGTGGTGCGCGGGGTTGCCGGCGTTGCTGAAATCGAAGGCTCTATGGCCTTCCACCGCTCCTCAATGACCCTACGAGCACGGTCGATGGTCTGACCCAACCGAACCTTTTCGATCGGCTTCAAAAGGTAGTCCATCGCTTCCAGCCGGAAGGCTTCGACGGCATACTGATCGTATGCGGTCGAGAAGACAAAGTACGGTAATGGGATTTCCAGTTCCTGAAGTTTTCGAATGACTCCCAGCCCATCCAGACCGGGCATCTGAACATCCAGGAAAACCAGGTCTGGTTCTGTCTTTTCAATCAGTTGAACGGCTTCCAAACCATTTTGAGCCGTTCCTGTAACCTCGATGTCCGGGAAGTCGTTGATAAGAAAGCCCAGCTCGTTCAGCGCGAGCGCTTCGTCGTCCACCAGAACAGTGGAAATCGTCGAAGTCGCGCGAACAGACATGAAATGTTAGTATAACAAGTTACAAGATTTCCACCCCTGAACTTCACCTTGGAAAGCAGGCCCAGTGTTGCCAGAAGTTAAAGAAAAGAAGCAGGATACTCCTATCATCCAACCGGCCGACGGAAAGCTCGGCGTACTCATCCCGGGGATCGGAGCGGTTTCGACAACCTTCATCGCCGGCGTGGAAGCGATCAAACGCGGCTTGGCACAGCCGATCGGCTCCCTTACCCAGCTGGCGACAATCCGCCTGGGAAAGCGCACCGACACCAACACACCGAAAATAAAGGATTTTGTTCCCTTGGCGGGGCTCAACGACCTGGTATTTGGGGGTTGGGACATTTACGATGACAACGCCTATGAAGCGGCGGCGCACGCAAACGTCCTGGAAGCCAACCTTCTAGAGAAGGTTCGGCTGCCGCTTGAGAAGATCAAGCCGATGCCCGCCGTTTTTGAAAAGGAATACGTCAAGCGCATCGACGGTCCGAATGTGAAAAAGGGCTCCAAGATGGACCGGGCCCAGATGTTGATCGACGACATTGAGAAGTTCCGGAAAGAGAACGACTGCGCTCGCCTGGCAATGATCTGGTGCGGGTCTACCGAAGTTTTCCACATACCCGGCAGTGTCCATCAAACGCTGAAGGATTTCGAGTGCGGGTTGCAAAAGAACGATCCGGACATCGCCCCCAGCCAAATCTACGCATACGCGGCATTGAAGAGCGGAGTGCCGTTCGCCAATGGCGCCCCGAATCTGACGCACGATATTCCCGCGCTGCTGAATCTGGCGCGCGAGAACCAAGTTCCGATCTGCGGTAAGGACTTCAAGACCGGCCAGACGTTTATGAAAACGCTGCTGGCGCCCGGCTTCAAAGCTCGAATGCTGGGAATGACCGGCTGGTTTTCGACGAATATTCTCGGAAACCGCGACGGCGAAGTGCTGGAAGATCCGGGCAGCTTTAAGAGCAAGGAAGAAACCAAGCTCTCGGTTCTGGAGCACATCCTTCAGCCGGACCTCTATCCGGAGCTCTACAAGAACCTTTATCACGCGGTTCGAATCAATTACTATCCCCCCCGGGGCGATGCCAAGGAGGGATGGGACAACATCGACATCTTTGGCTGGCTCGGCTATCCGATGCAGATCAAGGTGGACTTTCTTTGCCGGGATTCCATCCTGGCGGCACCCCTTGTTCTGGATCTGGTCCTGTTTCTGGATTTGGCGCAGCGCACCGGGATGCGGGGCATCCAGGAATGGCTGAGCTTCTATTTCAAAGCACCTATGACCGCCGCCGGCCTGTATCCGGAGCATGACCTCTTCATCCAATTGATGAAGCTGAAAAATACGCTCCGCTGGATGCGCGGCGAAAATTTGATTACGCATTTGGGACTCGAGTACTACGACTAGTCCCTATCCGAAAAGCCAACGGCATGAAGATCCTGGTAATTGGTGGTACGGCCTTCATCGGCAAACTTCTGGTCCCGCAGCTGGTTAAAGCCGGCCATGAAGTGTCGGTGCTGCACCGCAAGAATAAACATAGCTACGGCAAGCGCGTCCAAAACCTGCAGGCGGACCGGGGAAAACCGGACCAGCTGAAGAAGGTACTCGCCGGATATCGTTTCGACGCGGTCTACGACAACGTCTACGACTGGGAGCACGGAACCACCGCCGCGCAGGTGGAAGAATGCGTCCGCCTGGTCACCGACCGGCTGCAGCGCTACATCTTCATGTCGAGCGTGGCGGCCTACGGCGATGGCTTGAACCATCACGAGGCCGATGCCCTGGCTCCTGACGATCACCCCGATCAATACGTCCGGAACAAGGCGATGACGGAACGGATGTTGTTCCGCATGTACCACCGGTTTAAGCTGCCGGTTGTCACCCTTCGCCCGCCTTTCGTCTATGGCCCGGGAAACCCGTTCTACCGGGAACAATACTTCTGGGACCGGCTTCGCGACAATCGCCAGATCATTCTGCCTGGTGACGGCCGGCGCCTGATGCAGTTCGTGTATGTGAAAGATCTCGTCTGGTCGATGGTCAAAGTGCTGGAAGATCCCCAGGCGGTGGGCCAGGCTTTCAACATCGCCAATCCCCGCCCGATCACCCAGGAAGAGCTGATCGAAGCTCTCGCCACGGCGGCAGGCAAAAAGCTGAACATCATTCGGCTTCCGCGGAGGCAGATCCTCATGGCGGGCGGCAACGCCCGTTCCGGGAAGCTCTATTTCGGCGAGTACCTGGATATCCCAGCCATCACGCAGGTGGTCGCCAAGGCGCAGCGGATGCTGAAGTTCAAGCCAACCGATTTCGTCTCGGGGCTCAAAGAAACCTACAAGTGGTACTTACGGAATCACAAGAAGGGCAAAATCGACTATTCGTTCGAAAACGACCTGATCGCGATGCCCGCGGTTCCTCCGGTGCTCGTCTGATCAACCGGAGTGTCAGGAGATCATGGTTGCCCGCGTGGAGCAAGCTGGTCGAGGCTCGAAAGCTTGATTCCGCCGCGGCGGGCGGACCTCTCTAAGCCCGGGCAACCAGCGGAACCGGCTTGGCTGCCTGGGCGAACACGTAAAAGCTGAAGAGCGGCTTCAAACTGCCGCGTCCCCAACGATTGACGTGCCAGCGGACCTGCAGCCACTTCACTTCCGGCCGGCTGCTCAAGTCGACCATGATCGTGTAAGTGCCGCAGTAGAATTTCTGGGCGAAACCGGCCAACGCGGTCTTCCCCCAATCCGTTTGATCTGCAGAGCCCCAGATACTAACGTCAATACTCTCTTGTTCAGCAATCCTAGTAATACCGAGAGTGAGTTGAAGTAAATCCGCCTGGGCAGGAACTTCTATCGGAGGTCCTTCGCCGTTCTCCTGGACCGTTGTTTCGGGAATAAGGAACGCAGGTAGCATGGCCGTAAGTTAACCCAAGGTTTTTAATCGTTCCCGGGCTACTTCCAGCGTCTCATATTTCTTACAAAAACAGAAGCGGATATACTGCGAACCCTCCATCGAATTCTCGAAAAAGCTGGAGCCCGGGACCGCCGCCACGCCTACCTTTTCGACCAAATGCCGGGCAAAGCTGATGTCGTCGGGAAAGCCGAACGCCGAGATGTCGGCCATCGCGTAATAGGCGCCTTGCGGGACAAACGGCCGGAAACCCGTCTCCCGCAAAATGGTCACCATCATGTCCCGGCGGGCGCGATAGTGCTGGCCCAGCTCGCTGTAATACTGGTCCGGCAGGTTTAGGGCGTAGATACCCGCCTGCTGCAGCGGAGATGCCGCGCCAACGGTAAGAAAATCGTGGACCTTGCGAATCGATTCGGTCAGGTCCGGAGCCGCGATCACCCACCCCACCCGCCACCCCGTCACCGAGTACGTCTTCGACATCGAGTTGATCAGGACCGCGCGGTCGCGCATTCCCGGTAAAGTCATCATGGGAATATGCGTGCAGCCATCGTAAACGATGTGCTCGTAGATCTCGTCGGTGATGCACAGCGCGTCGTGCTGCACGCAAAGGCTGGCGATAAATTCCAGCTCCTCCAGGGAAAAGACCTTCCCCGTCGGATTGTTCGGGGAGTTCACAATAATCGCCTTCGTCCTGGAATTGAAGGCGGCGGCCAGCTCGTTGCGATCGAACGTCCAGTCCGGAGCGCGCAGGGTCACCAGCCGCCTTGTGGCCTGGCACAGCATCGTATCCGGATGATAGTTCTCATAGAACGGCTCGAAGACTACGATTTCGTCGCCCGGATTGGTGGTGGCCAACAGGGTGGCAATCATACCCTCGGTGGCGCCGCAACAGACAGTGATTTCCGTGTGCGGATCCGCATCGATGCCGTAGCTGCGCCAGGTCTTTTCGGCGATCGCTTCGCGGAACGGCTTGGCGCCCCAGGTTATGGAGTACTGATTGACGTCCGCCAGCACCGCATCGCAGGCCGCTCGTTTCAGCTCTTCCGGAGCCGCAAAATCCGGAAACCCTTGCGCCAGGTTGACGGCCCCATGGATAACGGCCAGGCGGGTCATCTCCCGAATCACCGATTCCGTAAAGTGCGCGGTTCGATGGCTCCGGAAACGCTCCCGGCGATCAGGGATTGATTGCGGACTTACGAGGGTCTTTTGCGCTGGCGGCATTTTTCGAGCGTACCGGAGTAGCCGGAGCCGCGTAAAGCTCCCGCCGCGTTCCGCCCGCATACAGGCGGCGATAAACGTCGGCGTTGCGTAGAACGCTCTGAACGTATTCCCGCGTCTCCGTCCAGGGAATCATCTCAACAAACTCGCTGGGTTCCCGAAACTCTGCTTGTTTGATCCAGCGGTCGGCGCGGCTCTTGCCGGCGTTGTAGGCCGCCAGCGTGACCTCGACTTGACCGTCCAGGGCATCCAGCCAGTTCTTGAAGTGATACGTGCCCATTTGCAGGCTCACCTTGGGCTCCAGCAGCCGCGCCGTCGAGTAGGGTCGAATGCTCAGCTTACGGCTCAGTTCCCTGCCCGTCGCCGGCATCACCTGCATCAGCCCCTGAGCTTTCGCCCGCGACACAGCCGACGGATTGAACTCGCTCTCCTGCCGGATCAGGCCGGCAACCAGGAAAGGATCCAGCGACTGGCTCTTGGCGAATCTCTCCAGGTCCTCCCGATACGGCATCGGATAAGTCAGCTTCCAGAAGGCCGCCGGAGCCTGGTCCAGCGGCTGATAAAGATATCCGGGAAAGAAGCTCTTCACAAACCGGACGCCGCGGGCATATTCTCCCCGCCGGACGGCCAGTTGGGCCAACGACATGGCGACCAGATGAGACGGCCCTCCGTCCCGCGAGTAGGCGCGAAGCTCCTGTTCGGCGTAGTCACCCAGACCGGCAATCGCCAGCATCTCGGCGCGCTCCATACGAAGTTCTGTGGCGGAGTCGACGTCGAACGTCGCCGCAGGCGGACGCGGGAAAGTCAGATCCGCACGGGCCGGCCGGGCGGAAATTCTGCTCAGGCTGGATTCCTTCAGCCGTTCCCGGGCGAGAACAGCGTAGTAATGGTTGGGAAAGTTCTCATCGATCCGCAGGTAGAACGACTTCGCCGTCGTCAGGTCCTTCTGGCCTTCCGCCATCCGGCCCATGTAGTACAGGGCCGCGCTGACTTGGGGACTGCCCGGATACTTTTCCACCAGATTGTTCATCGCCTGGAACGCCTGCGGGGATCTCTTCATGTACCGGTCGAAAGCGACTTTCCAGGCACACCACGACATCAGGGGGGAATCGGTGGGTGTTTTGCCGCAGTCTTCGTAGAACCCGCGAGCTTTGGCGTAATCTTCGGTAGCCAGATAGGTATTTCCGGCTTCGGCCAACGCTCCTGTGGTCCACCGCGACGACGGGTGCTTCTTTGTGGCCTCGGCGGCAAGCTTATCGAGAATGGCGAACTCCTTGGCCCGTCGCGCCGCCAGCACGGCCCAGTACAGCCTTTCCGCATCCAGGTCTTTCGTGTTGACCTTCAAGTCGCGGAGGTACCGCAGCGCCGTTGAGTTCTCCCGCGCCTGGTAATAGGCCGCTCCCAGGCGGACCGCCGCCGTCTCCCGGTCCACGCCCGCCAGTTCATTCAGCACCGCCCGGAATTCCGTTCGAGCCTCTGCTCCCATATTCAAATCGAGAGCTCTTTGCGCCCGCTCATAACGTTCCTGCGCCGTCAGCGAGACACCCAACCGCTCCATCGCCGCCAGGGCGTCCTTGGCTTCCGCCGCTTTTGGATACTTCGAATACACGCTCCGGTAACCCACGGCCGCCGCCGGCTGATCCCCGGCCCCTTCCAGCGCCTGCGCCAAGGCCATCTCTCCGCCCGGCTGATCCAGCCGCGTGTAGCGGGCGCGAATCAGCTTGACCGCTTCTTCGGACTGGTTCAATTGCCGGTATGCCTCAACCGCAATGCCCGCCGCTCTCGTTTCCACGGAAGAATTCGTGATGGCGATCGCCACTTTCGCGGCTTCTTTGTACTGTCCGTTGTTCAGCAATGCCCGCGCCAGGAACAGATTGATATAGTCCTCCAGCTTCGGCAGCCGCTTGTCCAGGTTCTTCAGGACCGGAATCGCCCGATCGGGATTCTTGGCCTCGATGTCATGAAAGGCAAGCGCCAGCAGAGCTAATGCGCCGTTTTGATCCTTCGGATGCGCCTTCGCATATTGAACCAGGCCATTGCGCACGGGCACCGACGGCTTCTCTCGAAGTGTGCGCGCCATCGATTCCGGACCCTGAGCCAGCGCAACAACGGGCAGGCTAAGCCAGAGGACCGGGATATTCCAAACCCAAAAGCGTTTCGTCATCATTCGCTAACGTTCGAACTAACTCCAGATGCAGATAATCGGCCATCTTGTGCGGCCGCTGCAGGAACTGATCCTGAAAAAGACCCCGGGCATCGTCGATCTGCAATCTCAGATTTTCGTAAAGCCGGCGATTTTTCCGTCCGGCCCGTACGGCGTGATCGTGGTACAACTGCAGCTCCGCTACCTTGACACGCGCAAAGCGCTGAGCCGTTAAATGTTTTTGACGTTCTTCAAGAGGAAGCGTTTCCCACTGTTCCCGGACTTTCGGTTTTCCATTCGCGGCAGGCGCGATTCCGGAAAGTACCGGACCCTTTGCCTGAACACGCCCTAACGTTAGTCCGGCAAGCGTGGAGATTATCTCCAGCGGAGCGGTTTCTACTTTTCCGGCAGCGGTAGCGGCGATGAGCACCGCGGAATTCTCCGGAATCGGGAAGACATACGCCCGCGCCGCTCCGCCCAGCTGTCCAAGGACTTCCTGCGGGAACTCGCTGGCGGAGCACGCCGCCACCACCATCTCCCGGGAATCGATCGCCGCCTGAATCGCGTGAGTCGCCCCGGAGGTTCCCGTATGCCATAGAACAACAACGTCGGCAAATGTTTTTGCCGCGTCCGTAACAGCCAGCTTCCACTCACCGGCGCTCGCCGAAGCGGTCATCCGCCGAATCGAGTGATTCAGGTCTTCGAGAACTCGCCGCCGCTCTGTTTGAAGAGTGTCTGCAATCGCGGTCAGACTGGCGGAAATCTGTTCGCGGACTGCCTCCGTCATCTTTCGTCATGTTAACGTACACAGCATGAAAGATGCTTCCGGTTTGACCCGCCGCCAAGCCGTAGCCGTTGCCGCGGGCGCCTCCCAAGCCTTTGCCGCCAACGATCAGATCAATCTGGGGCTGATTGGCGTTGGCATCCGCGGTACCCAGGTGATGGAGAACTTCAAGCGTATTCCCGGCGTCAATATCGCCGCTGCCGCGGATATTTATGACGGCCACCTGAAAGCGGTGCGGGAAGCCACTCGGGCCGGCCTGCCGGTCACTCGCAACTACGAGGAAATCATTGCGCGGAAGGATGTCGATGCGATCGTGATTGCCGTGCCCGATCACTGGCATTCCAAAATGGCGCTGGACGCCTTGTCCGCCGGCAAGCATGTCTACCTCGAAAAGCCGATGACCTGGAACATCGAGCAAGGCCTCGAAGTTCGCAAGGCAGTGGACAGCTCGAAGAGGATCCTGCAGGTCGGAAGCGGTGAAGGCTCCACAGCGATGGCGCTGAAGGCCCGCGAGATGATCAAGGCCGGAGCGCTCGGCAAGGTCACGATGATCCGTTTGTCGAATAATCGGAACACTCCGGAAGGCGCATGGGTCTACCCGATTCCGCCGGATGCCTCTCCGAAAACGATCGATTGGACCCGCTTTCTGGGACCGGCTCCCCAGCGTCCGTTCGACCCGAAGGTGTTTTTTCGGTGGAGATGCTGGTGGGAATATTCCGGAGGGGTGGCGACAGACCTGTTCGTGCACTTGCTGACGTTTGTCCATGGAGTGATGGATGTAAAAGGCCCCAGGTCCGTTGTCAGCCAGGGCGGCCTGTACAAATGGAAGGATGGGCGGACGGTCCCCGACGTCATGAACTCGATCTTCGAGTACAGCGAAGGATTCATCGCGGACATGTACGTCAATCTCTGCAACGGCCGTCCCGGGGAGCCGTTCACGATCATGGGTACCGATGCCACGCTGGTCTTTGAAAGCAACCGCGGCAATGGCGGCAAACTGCTGCTCTACCCCGAACCGGAACCGTCGCCCGTTCAGCGTTACGGATCGATCGGCTGGCCTTCGGAGATGAGGGAAAAGTACCTGAAGAGCGCCCCGGCAGTGCGCTCTGAGCGAAAGAACCCGGAAGAAATCGCCGTTGAGGCCGGTCCCACCCAACAGGAGAGCTTCATCGAATGCCTGCGTACGCGCAAGCAGCCCATGGAGGACGCCTTCGCTGGCTTCTCCGCCTGCGGTTCCGCCTTTCTCGCCAATCTGGCCTATCGGAACGGCCGCCGGATGAGCTGGGACGTCACCACCGGTAAGGTTCTCGAGGCATAGACACGGTGCGAGTTTTGATGACAGCCTCCGAGGCTGGACCGTTTGTGAAAACCGGCGGCCTGGGAGACGTCCTGGGCACGCTGCCGCAGGCGCTGACTGAATTAGGAATCGCCGTCGCCGTCGTAATTCCCAGGTATCGGTCCATCCCGTTGGATGGCGCTCGGATGGTCCACGCCAACCTGCCCGTCTGGTTCCACGCCGACCAGCGCCTTTGTGATATTTGGGCCAAGGAACATGGCGGTGTCACCTACTACCTGGTCGACTGCCCGGAAATGTTCGGACGAGACCGGATCTACGGCTACCCGGACGACCATGTCCGGTTTGCCGTTCTCAGCCTGGCGACCCTGGGCATCGCCCGTCATCTGTTTCGCCCCGACGTTCTTCATTCTCACGACTGGCATACCGCGCTGGTGCCGCTATATCTGAAAAACTTCTATCCCAGCGACCCCACCTTCGCCGGCGTGAAATCTCTCTTCACCATCCACAATCTGTATGACCATCGGGTCGGTTTCGCGGATTTGTGGACGATCGGGCTGGACGGCAGGCAGTGGCGTCCGGACCTGTTGGAGTTCTACGGCTCCGTGAGCATTTTGAAGGCCGGTTTGGTTTACGCCGACCAACTCTCGGCAGTCAGCCCCGGATATGCCCGCGAAATCCAGACTCCCGAATACGGTTCGGGCTACGATGGCCTTCTACGTGCCCGTTCCCATGCGTTGACGGGAATCGTGAACGGCGTGGATTACAAGGAGTGGAACCCCGAAACGGACGTCCACATTGCGGCGAACTATTCCACCGGCAATCTGGACGGAAAGCGAGACTGCAAAGCCGCGCTCCTCCGGGAATTCGGCTTTCCCATCGAGCGGGTCTTGGATCGTCCGCTCATCGGCGTCGTGTCACGCTTAGTCGATCAGAAGGGTTTTCAGCTGGTGCGCGATACATTTCATGAGTTCGCCTCGCTGGATATGACGTTTATCCTCCTCGGCTCTGGCGATCGTCAGGTATTTCCCGATCCTTATGAAACCGTCTTCTGGCACCTGGAACAATACCATCGCGATAAAGTTCGAGCCTATATCGGCTTCGACGCCAAGCTGGCGCACCGGATTGAAGCGGGGGCGGACATGTTTCTGATGCCCTCTCTTTACGAGCCCTGCGGACTGAATCAAATCTACAGTTTGCGTTATGGAACACTGCCGATCGTGCGTGCCACGGGCGGGCTGGATGATACGATTGAAGCAGGGACCGGGTTCAAGTTCTGGGGATTCAGCGGACATGAAATGATCGGGGCAATTCGTTACGCCTTGGGAGTCTTTCAAGATAAGTCCCGTTGGATCAATATGATGCAGGCTGCGATGAATAAGGATTTCTCTTGGGAGAAGTCAGCAAAGGAGTATGTCGCCCTGTATGGACGGCTTTGAATCCCATACCGCAACTTCCACATCAAAGGGAATGAACAGGAGATAGAAATGGCAGGACCAAACACACTGACTTTTACGGACTCCGGCTTCGATCAGGACGTACTTCAGTCCGATCAGCCGGTGCTGGTTGATTTTTGGGCCGAATGGTGTGGCCCATGCCGGATGCTGGGACCGACGATTGATACTTTGGCCACCGAGTACGATGGCAAAGCAAAGATCGGGAAGCTGGATGTGGATAACAACCAGCAGACCGCGTTCCGCTATCAGGTACGTGGCATCCCCGCCTTGCTTCTGTTCAAGGGTGGAAAAGTCGTCGATCAGCGCGTTGGCGCCGTTCCAAAAAGCGAGCTCACAAAGATGCTCGACGCCCACGTCTAAAGATTTTCTGCGCTTGCAGGAGTTGAGGCCGTCCCTATCGCGGGGGCGGCCTTTTTCTTGACGGGCGAGTTAGTTAGTTACCGCCGGAAGCGGCGCAATAGCGCCAGCGCTCCGAAAGCCGAAGCCAGCATCGCATAGGTTGAGGGTTCCGGCACTGTATTTCGCGCCGCCCGGATGCTGTGGTTGTCGCTTTCGAATCCAAAATCGTCAAACTGTGCTGAAGTATCGTTCCGGAAAACGATGCGATTGAAATCTGTCGTGGCATCGGACGAGAAGATGTTCACATAGACGAAGTTTTCGCTCCGCACTTCCCCGGCGTTCGTATTGGGCACCGGATTGCCGCAGTAAGGCGGAAATCCCGATCCGGTATCCACGCAGATAGGAAAGCCACCGGCCGGCCCGACGTCCGGTGCCGAAACGGTGTCGAAGTCTGCTCGTGTAAGAGTCCGCAGCAGCGTTCCGTCGCGATAGATTTCCAGGCTGTTGGATGGGTCCATGGCGGACCACCACAACCCGAAAAATTCACGATAGACCCCACCGGGCAGTGTGAGTTCCGCGCTAAAAGTCTTTCCTTGGGAAGAGCCGCCGACGACCAGAAAATTCGAGTCGTTTGCGCCCCCATATTCATTGAATGGATCGATAGACCCTCCGGCCGAATAGGTCCCGATGGCGGAAGCGAAGCCTCCGTTCGGGCCGGCCGGAAGTCCATCGAACGTTTCTATTCCGATGATCCCCGCGACGGTAGAGTTCATAACGCCAGCGCCTTCGACCGTGTAGTAAATCCCGGCATTCGCTGTTGTCCAACTGCCCATGAGGAGGGTGAGGGTAAGGATGGGTGAAAACCGCATGCTGTACCTTACCCCGTTTCAGAAAATCAATCGAGATGGGGAATAGTAAAATTGTACCGGTACGGACTAAGTGATCTAATCACATACCAAGATTACTTACTAGCAATTCTGAGTCTATGCGCCGGAAGTTACTGCGCCCTTCGAGGCAGAACCTACACTTTGAACATATTTGTAAAACACTCCGCTCTTATACTTCGGCGCCGGCTTCGTCCACCTTTTCATCCGCTGAGCGATGGCATCCGGTGGGACCATCAGGTCGATCTTCCGATTCGCGATGTCGATCGTGATCGTGTCACCTTCTTCGACTGCGGCGATCGGCCCACCGTCGACCGCTTCTGGCGCCACGTGACCGATACAAAAGCCGCGAGTGGCTCCGCTGAAGCGTCCATCGGTCAGAAGCGCGACAGTATCGCCCAAGCCGGCGCCCATGATGGCGCCGGTGACTCCCAACATTTCGCGCATGCCCGGGCCGCCTTTGGGGCCTTCATACCGGATCACCACGGTGTCGCCCGCCTGAATTTTCCCGTGAGTCACGGCGCTCATCGCATCTTCTTCGTTGTTGAAGACCCGTGCCGGACCGGTGTGAACCTTCCGGTCGATGCCGGTCACCTTGATTACCGCGCCCTCGGGAGCCAGGGAGCCCTTCAGAATCACCAGGCCGCCGGTTGGCTTGATCGGGTTGTCCAGCGCACGGATGACTTTCTGGCCCGGGGTCTCGTTGACGTGTTCCAGTTCCTCAGCGTAAGTTCTACCGGTCACCGTCATCGCGGAACCGTCCACGAATCCGCCGTCGAGAAGCCGTTTCGCGATCACGGGAATCCCGCCCGCCGCATCCACGTCGGACGCCACGTATTCGCCCGCGGGTTTCAAACTGGCAAGCAGCGGAGTCTTCTCGGAAATCGTCTGAAAGTCGTCGATATCGAGCGCCACCCCACCCTCGCGCGCCATAGCCAGCAGGTGAAGGACAGCGTTGGTGGACCCGCCGGAAGCGGCGACCGCCGCGATGGCATTCCGGAACGCCGCCGGCGTCGCAATGGCTCGCGGCCGCAGGTCCTTCTTCACCGCTTCGACCGCGACTTTCCCGCAATAGACGGACACCGCTTCCTTCCGCTTGTCGACCTGCGGAACCGCGGCCGTATTCATCGGTGCCAAGCCCATCACTTCCACGATGGTCGCCATCGTGTTGGCGGTGAACTGACCGCCACAGGCGCCGGCTCCCGGACAGGCGGCATTCTCGATCGCCAGCAGTTCCGCGTCAGTAATGCGGCCCGCGGCGTTCGCTCCCACGGCTTCAAACACTTCCTGAACGGTAATATTTTTTCCGTTATAACGGCCCGGCATAATAGTGCCGCCGTACAGGATCACTCCGGGAACATTCAGCCGCAGCAGAGCCATCGCGGCTCCGGGCACGGTTTTGTCGCAGGCAACCAGGCAAACCAGGCCGTCGAACATGTAGCCCCGGGTGCAGAGTTCGATGGAGTCGGCAATCAGATCGCGCGAAACCAGCGACGTCTTCATGCCTTCGGTGCCCATCGTGATTCCGTCAGAGATGGCAATCGTGTTGAACTCCATCGGAGTCCCACCGGCTTCCCGTACACCCTGCTTCACAAAGTCCGCCAGATAGCGGAGGTTGTAGTTGCAAGGCATCGTCTCAATCCAGGTGTTGGCGATGCCGATAATCGGCTTCTTGAGATCTTCGTCGGTGAAGCCGATCGATTTGAAATAGGACCGTGCCGGAGCGCGGTCCCGTCCCTGCGTAATGGTGTAGCTCTGAAGCTTCATGGAAACCCATAGTTTACCAACCTCGCCTCAAAGGGTCTCCCGGCCAAATGCGAAGGAAGATTTGACTTAACGCCGCAGGAACAGGAAAATGGAATTTCCCACCATCGTGCGGATGTGGCGGAATTGGCAGACGCGCTAGATTCAGGTTCTAGTTCTCGCAAGGGAGTGGAGGTTCAAGTCCTCTCATCCGCACCAAGAAAAAACTCTGCAGCCTACTCAGGTTGCGGTATTCAGCTCAACTACCGCATTTCAGAACGTAGCTGGAGATATCGCCTGTTTGTCTAACAACCGGAAGCAACCGGAGGCACTCTATGCGGCGGCATGGAGGAGTTCAATGAGTGCCGGCTCCCAAACGGGAGTACCATACCGGCGTGAGCACCTATAAGCACTTGATTGTCGGAGGCGGCATGGTCGCCGGGTACTGCGCCAAAGAGTACGCCGAAAGTGGCGGCAAGGCGGGCGATCTGGCAATTGTCTCCAGCGACGGAGCTCTGCCCTATGAACGCCCGCCGCTTTCCAAAAGCTTTCTGGCGGGCAAGGACGACGAGAAGAGCGTTCTCATCAACGACAGCGAGTTCTACCGCACGCATGGCGTGGAACTTAAGCTCAACACCCGGATCTCTTCCCTCGATCCAGGACGGAAACGCCTTCGCACAGAGTCCGGAGAAGAGCTGCAATTCGAAAAGTTGGTTCTCGCCACGGGAGCCCAGGTGCGAACCCTGGACGTCCCGGGAGCGGCGCCGGATGATGTCCTGTACCTGCGCTCTCTGGCCGATTCGAAAAAGATCCGCGACCGTTCCGCCACCGCGAAGAAGGCCCTCGTTATTGGTGGCGGCTTCATTGCCATGGAAGTTGCCTCGGTTTTGGCGGGCCGCGGAATCGAGACAACGATCCTGCTTCGCGATACGACGATCGGGAAAGCCCTCTTCACTCCAGAGATGGCAGCGTTCTTTGAGAAGTACTACACCGACCGCGGCGTTCGATTCGCAAAAGAAACGGCGATCGCCGCCATCGAGAAAAACTCTGCGGCGCGCCTCAAGAATGGCAAGACCGTCGATTTCGACCTGCTGGTAGCCGGAGTGGGAGTGCAGCCCGTCACAAGTCTGGCCGCGGATGCCGGGTTGAAAGTAGACAACGGAATCGTGGTCAACGAGTTCCTGGAAACCGGGAATCCGGACATTCTCGCCGCCGGGGACGCAGCCAACTACCCTGACCTGTTGTTCAACAAACGCCGCCGTGTCGAGCACTGGGATAACGCCGTTTCCCAAGGCCAGCACATGGCGCGAATCCTGTTGGGACACTGGGAGCCTTTCATTCACGTGCCTTACTTCTTCTCCGATATCTTCGATCTCTCCTATGAGTTCTGGGGAGATTCGTCGGCCGCGGATCGAATCGTGCATCGCGGAGATCTGACCACCAGCAGCTTCAGCGTCTGGTGGCTGTCGGAAGGCCGCCTGGTCGCCGCTTTCACCATGAATCGCCCGGATGAGGAGCGCGAAACCGCTCCCGAGCTGATTCGTTCGAAGCAGGTCTTGTCCGCCGAGCGGTTGCGGGGAGAGTCCTCCGTGCGTGATGCCGTTTCCTAAGC
>CAZETQ010000004.1:94733-114632 GCA_964515165.1 uncultured Solibacteraceae bacterium
GCCGTTTCCTAAGCTCGCCAAGACTCCCCAAAAGCGGTATCCTCCGACGTAATGTAGTCGATGCCCGAGAGTTCCGCTTGGCATGGAGGAAGACGCATGACTTTTGACAGAAAGAAAGGCTCCCGTTCCGTCAACCGGCGGGATTTGCTAAAAACCGGAGCAGCGGCGACCGCCATGGCGGTTTCCTCCACCGCCCCGATCGAAGCGGCAACCACGGCCCCGTCCGGCGATGTCTATTTGCGGATCGGCGTTCGGCCCTTTATCAACACCACGGCCACGCTCACCATCAACGGCGGATCGCGCATGCTTCCCGAAGTGATCTCCGCCATCGAGCAGGCTTCCCAGTTTCACGTCAATCTCGACGAGTTGATGGATAAAGCCGGAGCGCGCCTGGCGGAACTTTTGAAAGTCGAATGGGGCATGGTGACATCCGGAGCCGCGGGAGCTTTAACCCACGCCACGGCCGCCTGCATCGCGGGCTCCGATCCGGAAAAGATGCAGCATCTTCCCGACCTCCGGAACCTGAAAAATCAGGTCATCATGCCGAAAGAATCGCGAAACCAGTACGACCACGCCGTTCGTACCTTGGGTGTGGAGATCGTCGAAGTTAATTCCGCATCCGAGCTGGAATCGGCTCTCGGGCCGAAAACCGCCATGATCCTGATTCTCGGCGTCCACTTTGGCAGCGCGAAATTCGGACTGCCGGAAGTGGCTCCGATTGCCAGAAAAGCCGGCGTGCCGATCCTGGTCGATGCCGCGGCGGATTATCTGATTGTTCCCAATCCCTACCTCGCCCAGGGAGCGGACCTGGTCGCCTACAGTGGCGGAAAAATTCTTCGCGGACCGCAGACGGCAGGACTCCTGCTCGGCAAAAAAGAGCTCATCGCCGGAGCCTGGGCCAACAGCGCGCCCCATCATGCCTTCGGGCGGGCGGCAAAGGTCAGCAAGGAAGAAGTTGTCGGGATGCTTGTGGCAGTCGAGACATTCGTCAAGAAACGAAACATGCCGGCCGAGTTTCGCGAATGGGAATCCTGGTATGCCCACATCAGCGAAAAAATCACCCAAATCCCCGGCGTCAAAGCTCAGGTGCGCGGACCGCAGCGTGGGGGCCCCTTCCCCACCCTGAGCGTGTCGTGGGATCCGGCCCAGGTGGGACTGACGGCAGGCGAAGTCGGACGGCTGCTGCTGGAAGGCGAGCCGCGCATCATGACTCACGCCGCAGGCAGCGGACACTCGTTCCCCATCCGCCCTGTTGCCATGAAGCCCGACGACTACAAGATCGTAGCGGACCGGCTGGCGCAGGTTTTCCGCGGAGCGCCGAAGGCAACTCCGCCGCCTCAGATTGCACCTCCTGCCGCGGAGATCGAAGGGCACTGGAACGTGAGCATTCGTTTTGCCTGCGGCTCGGCGGAGCACAAACTGTTCCTGAGCACTCGCGGCAACAAAGTTTCCGGACTGCATATTGGATGGGCTGGTGAGGGTGACCTGTCGGGCAGCATGGACAGCGACCGTGTGCAGTTCCGGTCGGAACTGCCGACACCCGGCCAGAGCATTTCTTATGCCTTTACGGGAAAAATCACCGGCGACACAATGTCCGGAGAACTCAGCCTGGGCGAATACGGACCGGCCCAGTGGACGGCCAGCCGGCAGCCGGCGGGATAAGTTCGGTCACAATTTCGTTTACTCCGCATAGCTGCATCTGTTACCCTCCGTAATATTCAATAGCTCGGAGGGTCTTCGATGGTCCATCGGCTCCTCGCCGTAGCTCTCTTGCTACCGGCCTCCCTTTTCCCCCAGGCGACCACGGGCAGCGTCGCCGGCACGATTGCGGACGCATCGGGCAGCGTAGTACCCGATGCGACTGTAACGATCCGCAACGTTCAAACCGGGCAGACCCGCACCACACAGACCGACGCCCAGGGTCATTACGAATTTCCATTCGTCCAGATCGGCGAGCATTCCCTCACCGTCGAAAAAACCGGCTTTCAGAAGGCCGAAGTCACAGCCTTTCCGTTGAGCGTTGACCAGGCCGCGCGCATCGACCTCAAGTTGAGCATCGGCCAGACCACCGAAAGCGTCCAGGTCGAAGCCCACGCCGTTCTCCTGCAGACGGAAAATGCCACCGTCGGCACCGTCATCGATAGCCAGAAGGTTGTGGAACTTCCGCTCAATGGACGATCTTTCGTGCAGTTGTCTCTGCTGACACCCGGAGTCAATCCCGGCACGCCCGGAAGCATCACGGTTCGGAGATTGCGAGGGTCGCTCGGCCAAGCGGTAGGGATGTCTGCCAACGGCGCTCGCGATACACAAAATCGCTTCTATTACGACGGCGTGGAGGCGATGGACCTGGATAGCTACAGTTTCAGCTTCTCCCCCTCCATCGACGCGATCAACGAGTTCAAGGTCCAGAGCAGCACCTACTCCGCCGACATCGGCGGAGCGCCCGGCGGCCAGGTGAACCTCACCACCAAGTCAGGCACCAACACCTTCCACGGAGGAGCCTGGTGGTTCAACCGGAACGATGCGTTCACGGCGTTGAATGCGTTCCAGCCGCGCACTCCCGGCGCGAAGCCGCCGCGTCTGAACCGTAACCAGTACGGAGCCAATATCGGCGGCCCGGTTGTGAAGAACAACACCTTCTTCTTCTTCAATTGGGAATCCGGACGCCAGATTGCCGGGACGTTCGGGCAGACGGGGTTGATTCCCCCGGCCGCGCAGCGCAGCGGCGATTTTTCCGGGGTTTCTTCGATCATCCGGGATCCTCTCACCGGCCTGCCCTTCCCGGAGAACAAGATTCCCGCCGGGCGCATTCGCCCCTACGCGTCCCAATTTCTGGATCAGTTTGTTCCCTTGCCCAATGCCAACGATCCGGGCATCAACTACCGCGGCCCTGCCCTTTCCGCTCCGATCAACCAGGATCAATATGTCGCGCGGATGGACCACACTTTCGGTGCTCGCGACACTCTCTATGGCAGCTACATCTACAACATCCAGTCCGACGATACGGTACCGATGTTCTCGTTCGACACCCGCGGAAATCGCGCGCGCGCGCAGAACGCGAGCCTGACCGAGATTCACATCTTTTCCGGCAGTCTCGTGAATGAAGCTCGCTTCGGTTGGCACCGCTTCTTCGAGCATGAGTTCTTCGGCACGACCGATAATCCCAGCCTCGATATCGCGAACATCATCGGCATTCAAGGCGTCTCCCAAGACCCGCGTAATTACGGAGCTCCGACGTTCACTACCGGCTACGTCCTCCCCTCCGTCCGGGGGATTGGCCCCCGCGACCGTTTGAATCAGCTATGGCAGTTCTCCGACAACGTGACAGCCCGCATCGGAGCGCACTCGTTGAAAGCGGGAATGCAGATTGCCCGTAGAAACTGGACATTCGACGAGGCGGTGAATCCGCGAGGCAGTTTCGCCTTCGACGGAACCGTCACTGCGCGGGGAACCGGCGCCAGCCGCGAAAATCAGTTCGCCGACTTCCTGCTGGGTCTGGCCACCAGCGCTCAGGTGAGCGTCGACCCGTTTGCCACCCGCATGAACAATTGGTGGCAAGGTTACTATTTCCAGGACGACTGGAAGGTCACGCCAAACCTGACCGTCAATCTCGGTCTCCGGTACGAGTATTTCTCGCCGCCCATCCAACGCGGAAAGGCGACGAACTTCGATCTCAATGGATTTGTACCGGCGCGTCAGACCTTCCACGGCTTTCCGGACATTCCCGATACCGCGGACCGGCCGGCCGCGCTGGTTTATCCCGACCGGAACGACTTTGGACCGCGAATCGGATTCGCCTGGGCCGCGCCCGCCAGGATGGTCGTTCGCGGCGGCTACGGCATGTACTATACGCCGGAAATCACCAATTCCTGGACAACGCTCACGTTGAATCCTCCCATCGTCCAGACGTTTTCCTTCACCGGGAACAGCAGCAATCCCATCCCCGTGGAGACGGCGTTCGGATCCGGAGGAACGGCGACATTCGGATTGTTCGGCTCCGGAGCGGTCGATCCAAATCTTCGAACCAGTTATACACAACAATGGAATTTCACCGTGCAAAAACAGCTTCCGGCGAATGTCTATTTCGACCTCGGCTATGTGGGATCGAAGGGCACCCGGCTGACCGGAACCTTTGACGGCAACCGGCCAATTCAAATCGTCACTCCGGGAACGGGCGTACCCTCTGTTTCCTCGCGCCGCCCCTACCAGGGCTTTGACGCGATCAGTACCACCAAATCCTTAGGCAACTCGACTTACCACTCTATGCAGGCGAAAGTCGAGCGGCGCTCGGCGCGCGGACTGACAGTGCTTGGCTCCTACACTTGGTCCCACAGCATTAGCAACGCCGATATCAGCAGCGTCGGCGGCGGCTCCTTTCTGGCCGGCATCCAGGACTACATGGATCTCAGGAGCAGCAAGTCGGACTCTGTTTTCGACATTCGCCACCGCTTCTCCGCCGCCGCCATCTACGACGTTCCGCTATTTCGCGATTCTTCCAACTTCTTCGTCCGAACGTTCCTCGGCGGTTGGCAGTTGAGCACGATCATCACCCTGCAAACCGGATTCGCCGCCGCTCTCACCGGAGTGGTCGATACAACCGGCACCGGCGTCGTCTCCCGGCCCGATTCGGTTTCCGGTCAGAACCCGATGCTCGACCGCGGCCAGCGCACGCAGGCCCGCTGGTTCAATACCGATGCCTTCGCTCTTCCCATTGCCGGCCGTTTCGGAACCTCGCCGCGCCACCAGATCCACCTCCCCGGCTTGAGTCAGGTGGACGCCGGAGCGACAAAGAACTTCCGCTTCTACGAAAGCCATACCCTTCAGTTCCGCGCCGAGTTCTTCAACGCCTTCAACCACGTCAACCTCGGAGCGCCCGGCCTGAACATCCGCGACCCCAATAACTTCGGCCGCGTCACCACCACGTCGCAAGGCGCCGGCGGAATGCCCGGCGACGCTCGCATCATCCAGTTCGCCCTGAAGTACAGCTTTTGACGCCGCGCAAGCCGGGTGGCTGAACATCGGCGCGAATTTTTGTCGATCTCCCGCTAGAGCATTCGCGTCTATGTAGAGCAGCGAAACCGGCTCATACATCTTAAGGAGATCGAACAGTGCGATTCATGCTGCTGAACAACATTTCCGGGAAGTAGCCAGCTCTTACAAAGGCTGGTAGAGCTGGATCAGATTCCCGCAGCTATCGGAGAAGACGGCGATCTTTACCGGGCCCATTTCCGCCGGCTCGCTGAGAAAGACGACGTCTTTCTCTCTCAAGCGGTCGTATTCCTGCTGGAGATCCTTTACCTGAAATGCCGCCAGCGGGATCTTCTGGGCGAACATCGCTTCCTGGAAGGTCCTCGCGGCCGGATTGGCGTTCGGTTCGAGCGACAGTTCGACATCCTCCGGACCTTCGGGAGACACGACCGTAAGCCACTTATACGCTCCGACGGGCAGCTCTTGCTTTTTTCGGAAACCCAACACGTCCGTGTAAAAGGCAAGCGCCTTGTCCTGATCGTTCACCATAAGACTGGTCAGCTTGATCTGCATGAAGGGATTCTAGCCGAGCGTCTCAAACGGCGCTTCTTGAAAATTGCGAAACGCCGACGCCGGTAAGCGGGTCATCAGGCTGAGACACCCGGGAAATAACTGGGCCGGCGATAACCCGGAAACCTGCACCAGTCCCCGGGCGCGGCGCTGGAAAGAAGAGGGGCTGATCCCGACTCTCCGGACAAACAGATTGCTGAAGCTGCCGAGGCTTTCAAATCCCACCTCCAGGCAGACTTCTGTGACGGAGTGGTTGCCGCCTGCCAGCAGCACTCTTGCCCGTTCCAGCCGCGAGTGAATCCGAAACTGGTGCGGCGTCAGGCCAAAGACAGCCTCAAACTGCCGGATAAAATGATATGGCGAAATTCCGGCTTCGCGGGCGATTTCACGCACCGGGAGGATGTCGGCGGTCTCGTGCAGGCGGTCGCGCGCCCGGCAAAGCCGCTGGAATACATCGTTCCGCAAGAGCATGGAATTTCCGTCCTGCCGGCCTCATTATGTGGCAACAGGCGGACGCTGTCAGCCGTCGAAAAAATTTTATCCGGCAAAACAACCCCTGACATTCGCTACAAACCGATACCATAATTAGGTACCATCGAACTTCGATGAATTTTCTTTAACTCTCACACGGCGGGCCGTGAACCGGTCGTACTCCGATCGCCCCGTACTTCGTGAGACTGTTTGATTTCAGCGATTTGAAGGCATTTCAAACTTATGAAGCTTCGCATCCATGAGTAACTGCAAACACTGGCAGACCCGTATGCTTGCATGCACTCTCTCACTTGCATGCACTCTCTCAGTAGTTGGCGCGGCCGTGGCGCAGGATACGCCAGGGATGCAGATCAATTCCGGACCGTCCGCCGCGCAGGCGACGCCCGGCATCCCGTCCCCGAGGCATCAAGTGCAAAGGCTGACGCTCGGAGAAGCGCTGCACCTGGCGGAGCTGAACAATCCGCGGCTGAAGGTTGCAGGTGCACAGCGCGAGGGCGCGCTGGCCGGCATCCGGACGGCGCGCGCGTATCCGAACCCGGAATTCAAGTTTATGGCGGGCCGCCAGTCGGCATTCCTGAACAGCGCCATTACCGGTCCGTACCAGGATTACGCGATCAACCAACCGATTGAGCTGCCTTCGGTCCGGAACACCAGAATCGAGGCTGCTCAACTGAACAACAGCGCGGGCATTCTGGCTCTGGATGAAGCCCGGCTTGCGGTCAGAGCCGGAGTGAAGCAGGCGTTCTATAGTGTGCTTCGCCGCCGGGATGAGCTGGGCCTAACGCAGGAGAACCTGCGGCTGATCGAGGAGCTGCGCCGCCGGATTCAGGTACAGGTGCAAGTTGGTGAGGCGGCTCGTCTAGAACTGATCCGGGCGGAATCCGAGGTGGCCACGGCGCGAGTGCTGGTGAACAGCGCCCGGCTGCGCCATGTGGCAGCCATCGCCGCGCTGGAAGCAAATCTGGGAGTCCCCCTGGCCTCCGGCTTTGAAGCAGCGGGTACTTTGGAGACACCGCCGGTTCTGCCGCCCGTCGATACGCTGGAAACGGAAATGCTGGTGAAGCATCCGGCCATCGCCCAGGCGCAGGCGCTGGTACGGCGGTCGGAAAGCCTGCTGGAAAACGAGAAAGCCCAACGGGTTCCGCGTCCGGCCATTGAAGCGGAAGTGGAGCGTATGCCGGATACCTATGTTTCGCGTATCGGAGTGGTCCTGCCGCTGCCCTTCTGGAACCGGCGCGAAGGCAACGTCGCGCAGGCGGTGGCAGCCGTCCGGGAGGCGCAGGCAGTGGCCTTGCAACGCCGTGTCGACCTCACCGCCTCGCTCGAAGTTGCCTATGAGCAATACCAGGTGACGGGACAGCAGATCGCTTCTTTCCAGCAGGGAGTGTTGGTCGAAGCGGAAGCGGCCGTCCGCGCCGCCGAGGCGGCTTACCGTTTCGGGGAACGCGGAATCCTGGACGTGCTGGATGCGCAGCGTGTGCTGCGAAGCGTGCGAACCGACTTTCTGAATGCGCAGTATGACCGCCAGGCCGCTCTGATCGAGCTGGAGCGTCTGCGCGCTGTCGAACCCTCTGGAGGAAACCGGCCATGACCAAAGCAGGTGCCGCGCTGGCGGCCGCCCTGCTGCTTGCGGGCTGCGGGATGAAACCGCCCGCCGAACAGAAGACCGAAGCGGCGACTCAGCAGCGCAATCCGCTGGAGGTGACTCCACCGGAGGACCTGCTGAAGCAACTGAAGATTGGGGAGACCAGGACGGCGGCTGTCGCGGGCAGCCTGCGAATTCCGGGCCGGATCGAAGCCGATGAGACTCGCCTGGCGGTCGTCGGCGCCCCGGTAACCGCCCGCATCGTCGAACTGGAAGTGATTGAGGGGCAGAATGTGAAGCGTGGCCAGGTATTGGCGACGCTGTACAGCACCGAGTTGTCAGACGCCCAGTTTAATTTTCTGAAGGCTTTCTCCCAGCAGACATTGGCCCAGCGGGCCGCCGAGCGGGCCCAACAGCTTCTGGCTGCCGACGTCATCGGCTCAGCCGAATTGCAGCGCAGGGAAACAGAGCTATCGCAATCAAACGCCGAGCTGTCCGCCCTTCGCGACCAGTTGAAGGTTCTGGGAATGAATGCGGACCAGATTACCAAATTGGAGAAGACTCGCGTCGTCAATTCCCGGTCGGAGCTGGTGGCGTCGATCGACGGCACCGTGTTGGAGCGCAAGGTGACCATTGGCCAGGTTCTGCAGGCAGCCGAGACGGCTTTTGTGCTGGCGGACCTGTCGAGCGTCTGGCTGGTGGCGGACGTACCGGAACAAGTTGCCGGAGCGATCGCCGTGGGAAAGCTGGTGGAGGCGGATGTGCCGGCGCTGCCGGGTCACACCATTCGCGGCAAGCTCTCGTTTGTCAGCGCCACGGTCAATCCGGAAACGCGCACCGTGACAACTCGTATCGATCTGCCGAACCCGAACCGGCGCTTTAAGCCCTCCATGCTGGCGACGGTCATTTTGAAAGACAACGCAGAGAATGCAAAAGTGATCCCGTCGTCGGCGATTGTGCGGGAGGGGAATGACGAATTGGTTTTCGCTCAGACGGTGCCGGGGACGTTCATCCTGCGCCCGGTAACGCTGGGAGCGGAGGTGGACGGCAACCGCGTGATCACCGCTGGAGTTTCTCCCGGCGAGAAGATCGTGCTGGATGGGGCATTTCATCTAAATAACGAGCGTAAGCGAATGGCGCTGCAGGGAAAGTAGCCGATGCTGCCAGCGATTGTTAGAGCTGCGCTGAACCAACGGCTGGTCGTCGTGGTGATTGCAGTAGTCCTCTGCTTCTTCGGCTTGGACGCGGCCCGCAAGCTGTCGGTGGATGCCTTCCCGGACGTAACCAACGTACAGGTGCAGGTGGCTACCGAGGCGATCGGGCGATCGCCGGAGGAGGTGGAGCGGTTCGTGACGGTTCCGGTGGAGATCGCGATGACCGGCCTGCCGGGCTTGACCGAAATGCGTTCGCTGAACAAGCCGGCCCTGTCGTTGATCACACTGGTATTCACCGACAGCACGAACGTGTATTTTGCCCGTCAGCTGGTGATGGAGCGGCTGATGGAGGTGCGCGACCGGCTGCCGGAGGGGATCGTTCCGGTGCTGGGGCCGGTGTCATCGGCGCTGGGCGAGGTTTATCAATACACGCTGGAAGGCGCCAACGACGGAGAGCGGGCGCTGAGCAAAGATGAACTGGTGGAACGGCGTACCATCCAGGACTGGGTGGTGCGTCCGCTGCTGCGATCGATTCCGGGAGTGGCGGAGATCAACTCCACCGGAGGATACGTTAAGCAGTACCAGGTGCTGGCGGATCCGATGAGGATGCGCTACTACGGCATCACCATTCAGGATGTCGTGTCGGCGTTGGCCCGGAATAACGCCAACTCCGGCGGCGGCATTTTGCCCCGCGGTGCGGAGCAGTATTTGGTGCGGGGTATCGGCCTCATTCGCGATCTGGACGACATCCGGATGATTGTCCTGGAAGAAACCGCCGGCACACCGGTTTATATTCGCGATGTTGCGGAAGTGAGATTTGGAGAAGCGGTGCGCTATGGCGCGATGATCAAGGGCGGCTATACGGAAGCGACAGGCGGCATCGTGATGATGCTGGCCAGCGGCAACGCCAAGGAGATCGTCGGGCGCGTGAAGGATCGCGTGGCGGAAATCAACGCCAACAACATGCTGCCGGGCGGGCTGAAAATCGTTCCCTATTACGACCGGTCGGAACTGGTGGACGCGGCCCTCAACACTGTCAGGAAGGTGTTGATGGAAGGCATCGTCCTGGTCGTCATTATTCTCTTCCTGTTTTTGGGCGATATCCGCTCCAGCGTCATCGTCATTGCGACTCTGGTGTTGACACCGCTGCTCACCTTCATGGTGATGAACCATTACGGATTGTCGGCCAACCTGATGTCGCTGGGCGGCCTGGCGATCGCCATCGGGTTGATGATCGATGGCTCGGTGGTGGTTGTTGAGAACGTGTTCGCGAAGCTTTCGCACGGCCCGGCGGCAAGCAAGACGAAAACGGTATTCGACGCGGTGATGGAAGTGGGTACTCCGGTGATCTTCGGTATCGGGATCATCATCCTGGTGTTCCTGCCGCTGATGACGCTGGAGGGGATGGAAGGCAAGATGTTCGCACCGCTTGCCTACACCATTGCCATCGCGCTGGGGATTTCCCTGATTCTGTCGCTGACGCTTTCTCCTGTGCTTGCCGCCTATCTGTTGAAAGGCGGCTCGGAGCACGACACGCTGCTGCTGCGGCTGATCAAGCGGCCGTACCTTGGTCTATTGCGGGGCGCGCTGAACAGTCCGAAGATTACCGTACTGGTGGCGGTTGCGCTGTTCGCCGGAGCCATTTCGCTGTTCCCATATCTGGGAACGTCGTTCATTCCCGAAATGCAGGAAGGTTCCGTCTCGCCGAACATCGACCGGGTCCCGAATATTTCTCTGGACGAGTCGATCCGGATGGAGATGAAAGCGCTGCAGATCGTTCGCGAAGTTCCCGGAGTGACCAAGGTGGTTTCCCGCATGGGCCGCGGCGAGTCGCCGGCCGACGCGGCCGGTCCCAACGAAGCGGACGTGATGGCTAGCCTTTCGCCGCTGGAGGAGCGGCCCGACTGGCCGCAGGACCGGATTGCTAACGAGATCCGGCAGCGCCTGGCGGTGATTCCGGGCGTGAACCTTGTCATGGCTCAACCGATTTCCGATCGCGTAGACGAGATGGTGACGGGCGTTCGAGCGGATGTCGCGGTGAAGATTTTCGGCGACGACCTGGACGTGCTGATCGAAAAGGCAAATGATGTTTCGCGCGTCGCCAGCAGCATTCGCGGCATGCGGGACGCGAAGGTCGACCGCGTCGGTGGCCAGCAATACCTGAACATCACAATCGACCGCCAGGCCATCGCGCGCCAGGGCATGAATGCTTCCGACGTGCACGATGCGATCGAAACGGCGATTGGCGGAAAAGCGGCTACCGAGATTTACGAGGGTGAGAGGCGCTTCCAGGCCGTCGTGCGGTATCCGGAAAATCTTCGGGACAATCTGCCGGTGATTCGCCAGATCATGCTGGTAACTCCGACCAAGGCCCGGGTCATGCTGGAGAGCCTGGCCAAGGTGGAGGTCGCCGAGGGGCCGGCCCAGATCAATCGCGACTCGGCCAAGCGCCGTATCGTTGTCGGCGTCAACGTGCAGGACCGCGACCTCGGCGGCTTCGTGGCAGAACTGCAGCAGAAGGTAGCGAAGGAGGTTCCCCTGCCGCCGGGCTATTACGTCGAGTGGGGCGGCCAGTTCCAGAACATGCAGCGGGCCCTGCGCCACCTGACAATCATCGTCCCCATTACCATCGGCGCGATCTTCTTCCTGCTGTTCCTGCTGTTCAGTTCGGTGCGGTTTGCCGCGCTGATCATTACCGTCTTGCCATTTGCTTCGATCGGAGGCGTGGTGGGGCTATATGTCACCGGTGAGTATCTGTCGGTGCCGGCATCGGTGGGATTTATCGCGCTTTGGGGCATTGCGGTGCTAAACGGCGTGGTTCTGGTCTCCTACATCCGGAAGCTGCGCCAGGGCGGACTTGCGCAAAACGAGGCGGTCCAGCAGGGAGCGAGCCTCCGATTCCGCCCGGTGATGATGACCGCAACGGTTGCCGCCTTGGGCCTGGTGCCATTCCTGTTTGCGAAAGGTCCGGGAAGCGAAGTCCAACGGCCGCTGGCGATTGTTGTGATCGGAGGATTGATCACCTCTACGCTGTTGACGCTGGTGGTGGTCCCGGTTCTCTACCGGGTCTTCGAGGGACGCAGCACCTACGAAACCGAATCGGCCGACGCTGAGCTGGCCATCCATTGACGGTACGGCAGGTAGTATCGCGTGCTACTTGGGCGGTTTTCCGGCTGATTGCGAATCGCCCGGGCGCCGCGGTGTAGTATCCGGACCGGGAATAAATGACGGCATTCGGATATTGCTTTTGCGTTTCCGGAGACAGCTTCACCTCCAGCCGATGGAATTGCGGTTTCGCTGATGACGCGCCCCGGATCGCCAGACCGTATTCCTCGCGAATCCGCGACAGCAGTTCCCTGTCGATGATGTCGGCAACTGTACCCACGTCCCACGTGCGACCGTTCGGTTGACCGGCCGGAGCCCGCCGCGCATTCTGATAATCGAGATGCACGACTTGGCCGCCCGTTGCCGCGGCGATCGGTTCAACGGAATGAAGATCGTCCAGATACTCCGGTGCTGGGGGAGTTCGGGTCGGTGTGCGGCTGCTGGGAAGGCCTAAATGAGGATTCCCAAAGAATCCGCCGATCCGCGGTCCGGATGTGGCCCATTCCTGGCGAATTGTAATCGCCTCGGCGCGGATCGAGCGCGTGAGGAGCTCTGCGATCAGGTCTTGCTGGCGAACGGTTGAGCTCATTTCGCGATTGTGTGTGACAACGACGATGAGCGGTCTCCGGGGCGCTTCTGTCTCTACCAACGCTTCCGCCGCGGAACGGATGGCGTCCAACAACCGGCTGTTCTTCACGCTGCGTCTGTTGTTGTTTCGATCGACGGAGAAGATCTGGTCGAGTCCGCGTTTGATCTCATCGGCGTCCCGCGTGAGAGGCGTCCGAAGTTGGGCGCGACCATCCGAAAACGATAACAGCGCAACCTGGTCCTGTTCCCGCTGAAGCTCGAGTAACGCCAAGGCTGAGAAATAAACGCCTTCGTTGGTAAATCCACCGCTCACATCCAACAACAGGGCGACATCCCGCGGACCCGAGCCATCGTCGAAGGCAACAATCTCCGTCTGGTTCCCATCATCGAATACAAGGAAATCATCGCGCGTCAATCCTCCGATAGGACGACCGGACTGCCCCTCAACTACTTGAACTTCGATCGGTACCAGATTCGATTCCGATCGGAAGGTGGGAGCAGGGTTCTGTTGGCCGAAGGCCAGTCCCACCGCGAATAACAGGAGAGCCTTCATAATGTGCAGGCGCCGCGATTCGTGACACTTACTGGCCCAGTTCTCGGCGGCTCTCACGCCGAGTTTATCACCGTAAATCCGGCACAGCCGCGTGGCTGCCCTGTCGGAACAGATCTACCGCTGCACCCGCCCGGAGCCTCCGCCCTTCACCAGCGCGAGAACTTCCTCGGCAGAGAACCGGTTGAAGTCACCCGGGATGGAATGTTTCAGGCACGATGCGGCAACGGCAAACTCCAGAGCGTCTTGCGGCGTGGGCTGCGTGAGCAGCCCATAGATCAGACCTCCGGCGAAGCAATCACCCCCGCCTACCCGATCCACGATGTGCGTAATGTCGTACCGCTTGGAGATGATGAAGGCTTTCCGGTCGTTGAAGCAGGCGCTCCAGCCGTTATGCGAAGCGGAGAAGCTTTCGCGCAACGTGATCGCGATCGACTTCAAGTTTGGATACGCCTTCAGCACGCTGTCGGTCAGCTTCTGATATTGCGATGCGTCCAGCTTGCCGGAATGCACGTCGACATCCACCTGAATGCCGAGGGCCGTCTGGCAATCTTCCTCATTGGCGATGCAGACATCGGTCAGCTTCACCAGCT
Organism: uncultured Solibacteraceae bacterium; assembly: GCA_964515165.1. Lineage (GTDB taxonomy): Bacteria > Acidobacteriota > Terriglobia > Bryobacterales > Bryobacteraceae > JAPKYZ01. The sequence goes on from CAZETQ010000004.1 coordinate 108,339, forward strand.
CCGGCATCACATCGCTGGCCTTCTTTCCGTACTTCCAGAGATTCTTTCGATAATTGAGATCGAGCGAAACGGTCAAGCCCGCCTTGCGAGCTTTCTGCATCGCTTCGAGCGCGGCATCGGCGGCCGACTGGCTCAATGCGGGCGTGATGCCAGTGATGTGAAACCAATTCGCTCCTGCGAGCGCTTTGTCCCAATCGACAGCTCCAGGTCCGGCCAGGGCAATCGAAGAACCCTCGCGATCGTAAACTACCTTCGACGGACGCTGGTTTGCCCCCGGCTCGACGAAGTAAATCCCGAAGCGGCCTTTTCCTTTCGCGATGAAGGAGGGATCGACGCCAAAGCGGCGCAGTTCTCCGGCGAAGGCATCCGTGATGGGATTCTTATCGGGAAGAACGGTGACGTACCGCGCCCCGATTCCGAACTGGGCACAGGCAACGGCGACGTTCGCTTCCCCTCCTCCGAATGTCGCCACGAAGGATGGCGACTGCAGAAAGCGCTCAAAGCCCGGAGGCGCCAGGCGAAGCATAATCTCGCCGAAAGAAACAACAGTAGGCATGGTGTTTATCCTAATTGGCCGCCGCGGCCACTTCCATGGCGAAGGATGCATCCAATGAAGGAAGGCCTTCGAACAGGATCAGCGTGCTGGCCGGTGGTCGCGACTTGTCCAAGTATTGAAATCGAAGCGCGCGAATTTTATCCACAATCGGATTGGTCAACGGATAATAACTCGCGAAAAACACTTGAGAGTAAGAAGTCTTGGCCGCCTCCAGAACGCGGCCCAGGCGGTCGAACGCCAGCTTGACGTCCGCATCCTCCGAACCGAACGCGGATTGCGCGCCTGTCAGCACAATTCGAGGCGCATTCACCAGCGCCACTTGCGAGTAGTTCACGGAAGCGGTCAGGCCCTTGGGATTCTCCAGCACAATCGCCGACGCCGGTGCCTGCGGCAGCCGCCCCACCGCCTCGCATTCGACAACCGGCCGAACCGGTCCGCGCTGCAGTTGCACAATCGTGGAAACTGCCTGTGGAAACTCGTGGGAAAGCTGTTGACTGAGCTGCGGGTAATTGGCCAGTGAACTCACCAGGCAGCTGACCCGCGCCATCGCCGCCGGTTCGACACCCAGCGCGCCGGCGGCAAGCTTCAGCCCCGCAATGGACTTGCCCAACTCTGGTCCAATCGGCCGCATCGGGTTGTCTACCTTCTCCTGCGGCGCAACCTGCTGCCCGGAAAAAAACACCAGGCCATTCGGATTGACAGGCTTCTTCTCCTGCGTGACCGCTTCCAGCAGAACCTGCGCGCCTTCCAACGGCAGCAGCCCCACCTGCACCACGCTAATCGCCGGGATGGGTTGACGACGGTCGGAAAATTCCTCGCTTACAATCGCCGGAATCCGCCGGAGATCCCCGGTTCCCGCCACGAACGCCCGCAGTTTGACGATCTGCGCTCCGCGAGCGGTTTTGCCGAGCGCCTTTAGAGCATCCTTCGTCTGCTGCGTCAGAAGTCCCTTGGCTGACAGAGGAGACACGAGATAGCCAATTTTTGCCGTCTCCACCGTTACCGAAAGCGGCGGATCGGCCACCGCCTCCCGCTGCTGCGTCGGCAGTTCCTTGGGTTCCTTATTCTTTTTTCGCTGGGCCGCCGCAGGCATCGACAGAACCAGGCTGACAATCACAGCAATCGCTGCGGGGATCACGCGAATCACGGTGGAATTTTGAAGTTTATCAAAACAAGCTCCAGCGACTACTGCTTGACAAGCATCCCGAATCATCCTAAACTCGATCTACAATGTCGGGAATGCCATACCGCAGCCGGACCGTTTCCGCCTGCCTGTGTCCTTGTTGTCGCTAACGTTCGCGGCCCTCGTCCGAACACCGCAACCAAGGAAATTCCCATGAAACACTCATTCCGGGCGGAATTGTTAAAAATGCTCTTCTCCGCCCTCTGGATCGCCCTCGTCGCCTGGAGCCTCCGCACTGTGCTGCTCCGTCCGGCGGCACCCGAACCGGCGGCTTCTCGAGCCGCGGAGGTGCGTCCATGACCTCCCTCGACGCGATCTATTCCATCAGCAAGGCCGCTTCCACTGCGGAGGATCTCTCCGAATTCGCGTCAACGGTTGGCGACCTGCTGGCGGCCTCGGGCTCGTCAGAGGTCAACCTGACATTGGTCAATACCGCGACGGGCCATGTCGCGCAGTTCTCCCGGCGCGAATCGGATCAACCGATGAACGGGCTGGTAATCGCCCGCGACCTGGTTGTTCGAGGCAGCCGATATGGACGAATGGAGCTGAAGTTCGTGGAGAGCTCGGCGACGCATTTGCTCTTTGCGGATATCGTGGCGTCGCAACTGGCGCGGTTTGCCGAGATTCAGTCCGAGCAGACGCAACAGGAGCAGATGGCGAACTTCATTCAGAAGTCGGCGTCTGAACTCGCGGCGCGGAAGCTTCTGGCGCGAGCCAGCGGGCTCTTCACGACACGGAAGGTCCCGTCACCTGGACGCCGGGCGGCTTAGCTTTCCTTCTTCGCCGGCCGGATTCGAAGAAACAGACGGTCCCAGGTTTGATGCTTGCCGGAGGGAGCTCCCCGGCCGCCGGCAAAAGTTTGATCCAGGATCTGGACGTCGGAGATAAACTCCTCGTGCAGCGACCGCCAGGCCGGCAGCCGGCCGCTGCTGACGCCGGCAAGCTGATAGGCAAGAAGCTTCACGATACCGTTCTGAATTCCGTAATCGTGAGGTTCCACGATTCGCTCCGACCCCTTGTAGCGCAGACGGATCAGTTTTGCCTCCTGAATTGCCTGCACGATCAGGGCGTTTGGAGCCGGACTGGGTGAGGACGTCATCGTCCCTCACCCGGCAATTGAAAGTCGCGGCGGCTTTTATTTCGTCTTGCCGCCGTCGTTTTCGTCGTCCGATGCTCCGCCGATCTGCAGCGGAGTTCCGGACGTCCCGCGAAGCAATCCGACCTTCGCATAAATCATGAGTTTGTCGCGTGTGTCCGCAATATCCAGATTTCGCATGGTGAGCTGGCCGATGCGGTCCTGCGGCGTGAACTCGCCGATTCCCTTCTCCATCGTCAACCGTTCCGGATGATAGGTCAGGTTCGGACTTTCGGTATTCAGAATCGAGTAATCGTTGCCCCGCCGAAGCTCCAATGTCACTTTTCCGGTAACGGCCCGTGAAACCCAGCGCTGCAACGTTTCGCGGAGCATCATCGACTGTGGGTCGAACCAGCGACCTTCGTAAAGCAGCCGGCCCAGGCGGCGGCCCATATCGCGATACTGCTCGATGGTGCCCTCATTGTGGATGCCGGTGATCAGGCGTTCATAAGCGATGAAAAGCAGCGCCATCGCCGGAGCTTCATAAATTCCCCGGCTCTTGGCTTCGATGATGCGGTTCTCAATCTGGTCCGACATCCCGAGACCATGCCGCCCACCGATGCGGTTCAGCTCCAGCACGAAATCAACCAGGTCGGGAAATTCCTTTCCGTTGACGGAATGGGGAACGCCTTCGTGAAACTCCAGCGTCACTTCTTCGGGCTCTACTTTGACGTCCTGGCGCCAGAATGCGACGCCCATGATCGGGTCGACAATGCGAATCCCGGTGGAAAGCGTCTCCAGGTCCTTGGCCTCATGCGTAGCGCCCCAGATGTTGGAGTCCGTCGAGTAGGCTTTCTCCGAGCTCATCTTGTAAGCAAAACCGGCCTTCTCCATGAAGGCCGACATTTCCTTGCGGCCGCCCAGCTCGTCAATGAACGCCTGGTCCAGCCACGGCTTGTAAATCCGCAGCGACGGATTCGCCAGCAGGCCGTAACGGTAGAAGCGCTCAATATCGTTGCCCTTGAACGTACTGCCGTCTCCCCAGACGTGAACGTCGTCCTCCTTCATCGCATTCACCAACATCGTTCCCGTCACCGCCCGGCCCAGCGGAGTCGTATTGAAATACGGAACGCCCGCCGTGGTGATGTGGAAGGCTCCGCATTGCAGGGCGGCGATTCCCTCCTGGACCAATTGGGTCCGGCAATCGATCAGACGCGCTTTTTCGGCGCCGTACTGCAGGGCGCGGCGGGGAATGTCTTCATAGTCTGTTTCGTCCGGCTGGCCGAGATTCGCCGTGTAGCAGTACGGGATTGCTCCCTTCAGACGCATCCAGTGGATCGCGGCACTGGTGTCCAGTCCGCCCGAGAATGCGACACCAACGGCTTCACCGACAGGCAGCGAGTTCAGAATTTTGGGCATGTGTCTTTTCCATTATGAGGGGCGTTATGGTGGTCCGCCGGGACAAGCCAGACCGGGTGAAATGGTTGCTTCGATCGCGTTACGAAGCGATCGTAACGGTTACGGCTCGCGATATATTCCCAAGGGGAAGCCGCACTTGAAAAATGGTTCGGCCGGGTTCAGATTCCACCCGAATGGACGCCTTGTGACTGCGGATGAGCGTTGCACGATATCCAGCCCTAAGCCGGTCCCTTCGCCCACAGGCTTGGTCGTGTAGAAGTCAATCGACGATCGTGTAGTAGCTGACGATCTGCCACTCGGACCCACGCTTCGCCCAGATGAATTTGAAGACCGCGCCATGCGAGAGTGCGCTTTTCAGGCGGAAGGCCGTCATATAATAGCCCGCTTGAAATAGCGGCTTTATGGCCACAGGTGTTTCCATCACTTGGCGGGGCTTTCCGTCACTGGGGCACGCGTTCATCACCCCCAAGTCATCCGACATGCTCGCGATGGTATACGCGGTTGCCATAGGATGCTTCAAATCGACCAGCCCTTCATGGCCATGCTCCGCCGGATCGCTCAACTGGCTCAGAGATGAACCCTTTCCGGCTTCCTCCGCAACAAATCGCAACCAATCGTTGACAGTTTTCGTCGCGTACTCCCGTTGCATGGCTATGAGACATGGCCGGCTTTCCGAAGCGAAATACCCTGCTACCGAAACGAAGTCGCGCTTCAAGAGCCAAGTCTCCATGAAGCGATTCGTTATCGTCGAAACGTCGGCGGGCGCCGTGTCCTTGGCAGTCTTCACCTCCGATTTCGGAATAATGCGGGGCAACGCGTCCGGGTGGTGTTTGAACGGATCCTCCAGACTCCAGGCGAAGATCTTCCAGGTCCCTTCCTCCTTGCGCCAGACTTGGGTTAGAAATTCCGTACGGCCATCGGGATAGGTAAGTTCCACGGAAGCGGCGTAATCATCGTTGTAGTTGCCTTGCGGCCTCTCCAAACGCTCGGCCAGTACCACTCGAAATCTCGCCCGGCAATCCAACCCGGCGACCGCGTCATCGCGCAGAGATTCCAATCCAAACTCGCCGGTGCGGTTATACGTCGCCGGCTGACTGTGAGGAGCCTCTAGCTTCGCCGGACGCATTGCTTTCGCCAGGTTGGGAACGTTGCCCAAGTGTTTGTTGGTTTCAGCCATGTGCTGTAGAATTCGCACGCGAACCAGCGGAGTGTCCACGGTCGAGCCGTGTTCGTATTCGGAGATACAGGCGAAGGAACTAATGGAAAAGTACTTCACCGCTTCTGTTGCATTTCGATCGATCAGCCAGGTCTGGAAGAAGTCATGCACCGTATCTTCGACGGCCGGAGGAGATTTCTTGCTGGCCGCATCCGCCTCCAACTCTGCGAGTTCGTCCGGTAGCCGGTCCGGCGCAGGCGTTTTCTGCTGGAACAACGCCAGCCACCACTCGCTCAGACCGTTCCATCGCTCCACGTGGCCGTAATAGTTCTTACCCGCGCGCACGTCGGAGTTGGCAGAGGTCAGGTGCCCGTTTACCAACGCCTTCGGCCCGTGAGAGGAGCGGTAGTCCACGTCGATATCCGCCCGCCTGCCTGTTCGGGCTACGGAAAATTGGATCGACGGATCGCCGCCCAACAAACGGAAGTTCACCGGGTAACCGATGTGAAAAACCGTATTGTCGTTAGTTCGCATGAATTCTTTGCTGGCATACAGCTTCTGAAGCGCGTCGGGTTTCAGCTGGACGTAGATGCGGTACTGATGATCCCCGCGAGCACCAGCCACCTGTCCGTTGACGGATTCCACCATGTCCAGGAGATCGAATGCCGTTCCGAGAGATTTGCCGCCATTCTGGTCGGTCAGTTTCGTTGACAGAAGAGCATGAGTGATCGCGTCAAAGGTCGTCCGGGCGGAAAGGCTTAAGTGGTTGAATGCAGTCTCCGGGTCGACCGGCCGCTTAATGATCTTTTGATACTCAGCCGCCCACCTCTTCACCAAGGCAGCCTGTTCCGATCGAAGTTCTTGATAAGAATGCGCACCTTGGCCGAATAGTGTCGGAATGGCCA
>CAZETQ010000004.1:114732-128084 GCA_964515165.1 uncultured Solibacteraceae bacterium
AGTACTGATATCCGGGTTTGCCTGCTTCTCCATCGATCGGAGGTTCATATTCCGAACATCGAACTGGCTCTCATAAGAGAAGGTTTGTGTCTCTTTATCAGCAACTTGGGTCGATTATGTGATTAGCTACTTGGCAATTTTACAGCGGAGATTTCTGCATCTTTCGCTGGCCCTAATGTATAGACGAACCGAGTCTTTCTCGCCCCACTGCTGTAGCATTGCCATCCAAAGGCGATGCACCGGGTTGGCAACCAGGAATACTGGAAGAAAATCTTGCAATGTTTCGCGTGGAACATTAAGATTTCATGTAACTTCGCATTTAGAGGAGACGCCTTCTCGGTATCAGGATGCCCCGCCCGGTCTATCGGTTCGCCCTAATACTCTCTAGCTGTGCCCTCTTTTCGACGGGTCAAACCACCGGCGAGACGGAAGTTACTTTCGAAAAGGCGGTCCAGGCCGCGCTCGTTCAGAGTTGCGCTCCCTGCCACAACGATCGTACGGCTTCGGGCGGGCTGAATGTCGGTCCATTTACTGCTCCGGCGTCCCTCGGCACCCAGCGGGAAGGGTGGGAGCGCATCCTTCAGAAAATCCATTCCGGCGAAATGCCACCGAAAGGCTTTCCCAAGCCGGCTCCCGAGGCAATCCAGGCGTTGACCCGGTTCGTGGAGGGCGAGTTCGAAAAGGCGGACCGGAATCTGAAACCGGATCCGGGCCGGGTGACGGCACGCCGTCTCAACCGCAACGAATATACGAACACGATCCGTGATCTGCTGGCGGTCGATTTCCGGGCCGACCGGAACTTTCCGTCGGACGATTCCGGCTACGGCTTCGACAATATCGGAGACGTCCTGACGATTTCTCCGGTTTTGATGGACAAGTATCTGGACGCGGCCGAACAGATCGCCTCCCGTGCGTTGGGGGCCAATCCGCTGCCGAAGAAACCGCTCGAAGCGGAGTACCACTCCAAAGACAAGACGATCCGGCGGCTGGATCCCAGCACGATTGAGGCGACGCACCGGATTGAATGGGACGGCGAATACATTATCCGCATCGGCCTGCCGGGGGAGCGTGGTCCGGAGGGCAAGCCCGTCCTGATGGGCTTCTGGATGGACGGCAAGCTCCTCCATACAATGCCGGTCGAGACCAAGACCTCGAAGCTGGTCTACTTCAATCCCTATACGGAAGAAGAATTCAAGCTGGTGCTTCCGGAAGGCGATCATGTCTTTCGGGCAGCCTTTATCGACGACGAATTCGTCAAAACGCTGGGCCCCAAGGACTACTACAACGACAAGCAGAAGAAGAACAAGTATCTGAACATGATCAAGTTCGTCGGGCCCTTCCCGGCGAAAGTGGAGAAGCCCAGCCGGGCGAAAATCCTGGTCTGCGATCCGAAGACGGGTCCCGCCTGCGTGGACCGGATCATGTCGACTCTTGCCCGTCGCGCCTATCGCCGGCCGGTGGCGAAAGCCGAAGTGGCGGCGCTCACGAAGTTCGTGCGTCTGGCCAAGGCGGAAGGGCAAACGGACGAGCAAGGAATCGCCCTGGCGATCCGGGCGATGCTGGTTTCGCCGCATTTCCTTTTCCGGGTGGAGCGCGATCCCAATCCGCTGGACCCCGGAAAAGCTCACCAGGTCTCCGATGTGGAGCTGGCATCGCGCCTCAGCTACTTCCTGTGGAGTTCGATGCCCGATGACGAGTTGCTGGACCTCGCTGTTGCCGGAAAACTTCGGGCACCCGGCGTTTTAACGGCACAGGTCCAGCGAATGCTCGCCGACCTGAAATCGGGAGCGTTTGCCGACAATTTCGCCGGCCAATGGCTGGAGACCCGGAACCTGGACAGTGTGAAGCCGGACCCGCAGAAGTTCCCCGATTGGGGTCCCGAGCTCCGGGACGCCATGAAGACGGAAACGCGGCTGTTCTTCCAATCGATGCTACAGGAGAACCGGCCGATGTCGGAGTTCCTGAATGCGCGATACACCTTCCTCAACGAGCGGTTGGCAAAACACTACGGCATTGAAGACGTGAAAGGCCCGGACTTCCGCAAAGTGGAGCTGGCCACCGGCCAGCGCGGCGGAATTCTCACTCATGCCAGCGTGTTGACCGTTTCCAGCTATCCCACGCGGACCTCTCCGGTGATTCGGGGCAAGTACGTTTTGCAGAACATCCTGGGCGCTCCGCCACCGGCTCCCCCGCCCGATGTACCGTCGCTGGACGAGGAAGCTGTCGGCACGCAGGGTTCCCTGCGCCAGAGGATGGAAAAGCATCGAACCAACGCGATGTGCGCCTCCTGCCACAACCGCATGGATGTCCTCGGATTTGGACTGGAAAACTACGATGGCATCGGCAAGTGGCGGACGATGGACGGCAAGTTTCCGATCGACGCCGCGGGAACGATGCCGAACGGCAAGTCTTTTTCTACTCCGGCGGAGATGTCTCTGCTTCTGAAAGACTCGATGCCGGAATTTTCCCGCTGCCTGACGGAAAAGATGCTGACATACGCTTTGGGCCGCGGGCTGCAGCGCTTCGATCAGGTCACCGTCAAGGAATTGAACCGGAAACTGGCTGCGAACGGCTACCCCTTCCAGACCCTGGTAGTCGAAATCACGCAGAGCCTGCCCTTCCAGTCCCGGCGCGGCGAGTTGACAAAAAGTCAGGTAACAGCAAAACCAAAGGAGATTGCGCAACGATGATTACGCGCAAGACGCTTCCCCGGAGAACGCTTCTTCGTGGTCTGGGAGCGGCAGTGGCCATCCCGTTTCTGGATGCGATGACTCCCGCTCTCGCTTCCAGCACCGTTCCCGGCGGCAAGCCGGTACGGATGGCGTTTGTCTATGTGCCGAACGGCATGGACATGCGTCATTGGACGCCAGACTATACCGGTCCACTGCAGGAGCTGCCACGCATCCTGAAACCGCTGGAGCCCTTCAAGCAGGACATCACGTTGTTGAGCAACCTGACGCACAACAACGGGCGGGCTTTGCTGGACGGTCCAGGCGACCATGGGCGCTGCTGCGGCGCCTACCTGACAGGCGTTCAGCCCCGGAAGACCATGGTCGACATCCAGGCGGGTATCTCCTGCGACCAGATCGTCGCGAGCGAAGTGGGAAACAAGACCCGTTTTGCCTCGCTCGAAGTGGGACTGGAAGATGCGCGGCAGGCGGGCGACTGCGACTCCGGCTATTCGTGCGCCTACACCAACAATCTCGCCTGGCGCAGCCAAACGCAGCCGCTGCCCCCCATTCTGGACCCGCGCGCGCTGTTTGAGCGGTTGTTCGGTAAGGGCGCCGAGCTGAGCCCGGAAGCTCGCGTCCGGGAAGGCAAATTCCGGCGGAGCATCCTGGATTTCGTCACCCAGGACACGAAAAAACTGCAGTCGAATCTGGGACCCACCGATCAGCGCAAGCTCGACGAATACCTGTCGTCCATTCGGGAAATCGAGCGCCAGATCGAAAAAGCGGAGAAAGACAACTCCCGCGTCGATCCCGGGATGCCCAAACCCTATGGCGTGCCGGCGGATTTTGCCGAGCACTTCAAGCTGATGAGCGACATGATCACCGTCGCATTCCAGGCGGACATGACCCGGGTGCTCACCTTCCTGGTCACGCGCGAGGGTACTTCGCGGGCGTACCGCGAGATCGGCATTCCGGACGGACACCATCCGCTGACGCACCACATGAACAATCCCGCCATGATGGAGAAAGTGGCGCAGATCAACACCTATCATGTCCAGCAATTCGCAGGCTGGGTGGAGAAGCTGAAGTCGATCAAAGAAGGCGATTCGACCCTGCTGGACAATTCGATGATCGTCTATGGGGCCGGACTCTCCGACGGAAACCGTCACACGCACGAGGATCTGCCCACATTGATTGCCGGTAGCGGCGGCGGCTACATCAAGACCGGCCGCCGGATTGTTTATCGCCGCGAAACTCCGATGTCGAACATGTTCCTCACCATGATGGATCGCATGGGGGTGAAAGTGGATCATTTCGGCGACTCCACCGGACGGCTGAACGGGCTGGATCTCACCTAGAAGGTCCGCTAGCTAACACGAGCCATCATGCAGTTTTCCGCCTCCGTGAAACCCGCCGTCGGAGTGGTGTTCGACTCCGACATGGGCGAAAGTATCGACGACGCTCTGGCGCTGGCGCTCCTCTATGGATTTGACGGCAAAAACGAGTGTCGCGTGGTTGCCACCACCACGACGAATTCCGCTCTGAATTCAGCCATCTATTGCGACGCGGTCGGCCGGTTCTATGCCGGGGCGGTCAGCGGAGCCATCTTCGCCTCCGGACGCGCTCTTCCCGTGGGCATGCTCGAAAACGGGAAAGCCATCGACTCCCCCATGCTGGCAGTTCCGTTGTCGAAAAAGACGCCCGCCGGCGTGGAAGTCTATCCGAACGCCGTCAAATCGGTCATCGACACCGCCGATCCCCGGACGGTGATTCGGAATGCCCTGACCGCGCAGCATGACGGGAACGCGATCGTTGTTCTGGCCGGACCGGCCACGAATCTCGCCTCGTGTTTCGATCTGCCCGATTTCCAGGGTTGGGCTTCCCGGAAAGTTCGCTACCTGGTGATGGCCGAGCACCGGCTCAACGCCGATGTTCCCGCGGCGCGCCGACTATTAACCGAATGGCCCGGCCAGATCGTTCTGGTCGGCGAATCCGTGGGCACGGCCGCCTTATTTCCCGGGGAGAGTATCGAGCGGGATTTCGCCTGGACGCCCAATCATCCGGTCGCGGACGCCTACCGGGCATCCCAAGCGATGCCTTACGACGCTCCCACTTGGGCGATGGCCGCCGTCCTCCACGCGATCCGGCCTAAGGAAGGCTACTTCAAGATTTCCGAGCCGGGTACACTCACCATTTCCAATGATGGGCGGCTGACATTGGCTCCCGCGCCGGATGGCCGCCATCAGCTGTTGGCTGACGATGAGGCGCAAAGGCAAAGAATTGTTAAGGTGTACACGGAACTGGCCAGTGCGAAGCCCGTTCCCCGTTTGCCGCGGGTGCGCCCGCAGCAGCAACAGCAGCCGGAACGGCCAAAGCCTGTCAGTCCGTAAATTATTGACAATAGGTTGTTGTCTGTACGTATAGCCCTATCTGGGGATTGGGGTTACTAATCCGGGTACCCGCATTTTGGGTTCGTTTTTTCGCTTTTTTCTCCTCGCCGAGATCGATACTGTGGCACTCCGATTGCCGTAACTCGAGACGCCGCTCTATCGCCCTATCAATTAGGTAGAGTCTCTGATATGGATCTTCGGCGGTTTCACCGCTTTCCCGCCCTTATTCCGGTGTGCGCGCTTTCGCTTGCGGTGCTGATCGGCTGCAACAAAGAGCCCTCCGCTGCCAGTGCCGGAGGTCCAACCAAGGGCCCGGGAGGGCGCGGCGGTGGTGAAGTCCCCGTTACCGTCACCAAAGTCTCCCGCAGGGACATCCCGGTGGAGATCCAGGTGGTCGGGAACGTGGAGGCGTTTTCCACGATTACGGTCAAGGCGCAGGTGGCCGGCGAGTTGACGAAGGTCTATTTCAAAGAGGGCGATTACGTCAAACAGGGGACCCCGCTATTCAGTATTGACCGGCGGCTGATCGAATCGGAGCTAAACCAGGTTCAAGCCAACATCATCCGGCAAACGGCGTTTCTGAAGCAGGTCGAAGCGAATCTGGCCCGGGACATGGCTCAGGAGCAGTATGCCCGTCAGCAAATGGACCGCTATGCCCAGCTAGCGAAAGAGGGGATCTTCTCGAAGGAACAGGCGGAGCAGCAGGCGGTGGCGGCGAATGTCGCCGCGCAGACCGTCATCGCCGACCGGGCGGCGATCGATAGCGCCAAGGCGGATATCGAAGCGACAAAGGCGACTTTGGAAAACTCCCGCCTGAAGCTGAGCTACACGGAGATCCGCTCCCCCATCGACGGTCGTACCGGAAACATCCTAATTAAGCAAGGCAATCTGGTCGCGCCGAATACGACCGATCTGACGACGATCAACCAGGTACAACCCATCTATGTGACGTTTTCCGTTCCGGAATCTCAGCTTCCCGCCATCAAAAACTCGATGGCCGCCGGGCGTCTGCCGGTTTATTCGAAACCGCAGGATGAGACGGCTCCTCCGGAAGAGGGCTACCTGGCCTTCGTCGATAACACGGTGGACATGAACACGGGAACGATCAAGCTGAAGGGCCGCTTTGAGAACGACCATCTGAAGTTGTGGCCGGGCCAGTTCGTCCGGGTCACGCTGCGGTTGTCCACACATGCGAACGCGTTGATCCTTCCGAATCAGGCCATCCAGACAGGCCAGGAAGGTCCCTATGTTTACGTCGTGAAAGAAGACCGGACCGTCGAATCCCGCCGTGTCGCCACCGGCGCGCGGTTGGATCAGGAGCTGGTCATCGAGGATGGGCTGAAGCTCGGGGAAACGGTTGTGTTAGACGGGCAGCTTCGACTGGCGCCCGGAATGAAAGTCTCGATTCGCGAACCCGGCAATGGACCCCGTGGTGCCGGCCGGAAGAAAGGCGCATCCTAGCGGAAGGCCCGGAGACATCATGGCGAACCTCTCCGAAGCTTGTATCAAACGGCCCATTGCGACGTCGCTCGCAATGCTGGGAATTGCTCTGTTCGGCGTGGTTGCCTATAAGTCGCTGCCGGTCAGCGATTTGCCGAACGTGGATTTTCCTACAATCACAGTGTCGGCGAGTTTACCAGGCGCCGACCCTTCTACGATGGCTTCCGCGGTGGCGACTCCGCTGGAACGCCAGTTCACCGCCATTGCGGGCATCGATTCGATGACATCCAGCAGCTCGCTGGGGAGCAGTCAGATCACGCTTCAGTTCGATCTCAGCCGGGACGTGGATGGCGCCGCCGTCGACGTTCAGACCGCGATCAGCGCCGCGATGCCCCTGCTTCCGGCGGGGATGCCTACGCCGCCGTCATTCCGGAAAGTGAATCCTTCCGACGGTCCGATCATGTTCATCAGCCTGACGTCGGATTCGATGCCGCTATACAGATTGAACGAGTTCGCCGAGACGGTGATCGGGCAGCGCATTTCGATGATTTCTGGCGTGGCGCAGGTACAGATCATGGGCGCTCAAAAGTACGCCGTTCACATTCAGCTGGATCCTACGGCGCTGGCGTCCCGCAAGATCGGAATCAACGAGGTGGCCGAAGCGGTCCGCGGCTGGAATGTGAACGTGCCGACGGGGACCCTCTGGGGGCCCAATCAAGCCTACGCGATTCAGGCTAACGGGCAGCTTCACAACGCCGCAGAGTACCGCGAAATGGTCGTTACCTGGCAGAACGGCGCGCCGGTCCGCTTGAAAGACCTGGGCAAAGTGATCGACAGCGTGGAAGACGACCGGACGTTTTCCTGGACTTTCGAAGACGGCGTGGGCAAACGCGCCATCAACCTGATGGTGATGAAGCAGCCGGGCACCAACATCATTGAAACCAACGACGCGATCAAGAAGGTGCTGCCGAACCTGATAGCGCAGCTGCCGCCCTCGGTGGAAATGCATGTCAGGGGCGACCGCTCCCGGAATATCCGGGAATCGTTTGCCGATGTCCAGTTCACGATGATGCTGACCATCGCGCTGGTCATCCTGGTGATCTTCCTGTTCCTGCGGAACGGTCCGGCGACGTTGATTCCCGCGTTGGCTTTGCCCATCTCCATTCTGGGAACGTTCGCGGTGATGTATGTCGTCGGCTTCAGCCTGAACAACCTCTCGATGATGGCGTTGATTCTGTCGGTGGGCTTCATCGTCGATGACGCGATCGTCATGCTGGAAAACATCGTCCGGCACATTGAACGGGGAGAGAAGCCTCTGGATGCCGCCCTTCGCGGCTCGCGCGAGATCTGGTTCACGATCGTTTCGATGACCATCTCTCTGACGGCGGTATTCATTCCGATCCTGTTCATGGGTGGAATTCTGGGCCGGTTGTTCCGCGAATTCGCGGTATCTATCGCCGTGGCGGTGCTGATTTCCGGACTGGTTTCCGTCACGCTGACACCGATGCTTTGCGCCAAGATGCTGCGCAGCACCAAAGGAGAAAGGCACGGCGCCGTTTACCGGTCGCTGGAGCGGTTTTTCGACGGGATGCTGAGGGTATACGACTGGTCCCTGCAGTGGGTTCTCCGGCACCGGCCGGTGATGCTGGGGATGTTCGCGGCGGTTATGGCGGCGACGGTCTGGCTGTACGTTCAGGTTCCGAAAGGGTTCATCCCCACCACCGACAACGACCAGATCATGATGAGCACCGAGGCTCTTCAGGGCACATCCTCCCAGGCGATGGCGCAGTACCAGTTGCGGGTGGTGAACGCGATCAAAGACGACCCCAACATCGAAGCGATTATGGCGAGTGTCGGCGGCGGAAGCTGGGGAAGCTCCAACAGCGGCCGGTGTTTTATCCAGTTGAAACCGCGCCGGCAGAGGAAGCTGAGCGCGGCGGAGATTTTGGAGAAGCTGCGTCCGCGGGTCGCCGGATTTCCCGGGCTCCGCGTCACAATGACTCTACCTACGGCAATCCGCATCGGCGGGCGCGGTTCGAAGAGCACCTACGACTTCACGCTGCAGGGGCCGGACACTCGCGAACTTTATGCGCAGGCCACGAAGATGCAGCGGGAGATGGTGAAACTGCCGCCGGTCGCCGACGTCAATACGGACCTGGAAATGCGCTCGCCGCGCATCCGATTGGAAATCGACCGGGATGCGGCGGCCGCGCTGCAGGTGGATCCGGAGCTGATCCAGAGTTCTCTCTATAACGCCTTCGGCCAAAGCCTGGTTTCGACGATCTACGCCACCACCAATCAATTCCGCGTGATTATGGAGCTGCTGCCGGAGTACCAACAGCATGCAGACATGGTCTCGCTGCTGTATTTGAAGTCGCGCAACGGAAACCTGATTCCCATGGACGCCGTTGTGAAACCGACCCAGGACGCCGGCCCGCAAAGCATCGCCCACTCCGGGCAGCTTCCGTCCGTCACGCTCTCCTTTAACTTGAAACCGGGGGTAGCGCTGGGGACCGCCGTCGACCAGATTTCAGAGCTGGCGAAGGAGATGCTGCCGGGGAACATGACGTTTGGATTCTCGGGGAGCGCGAAGGTGTTTCAAAGCTCGCTGCACAATCTCGGTCTGCTGCTGATGGTCGCTATCATGGTCGTCTATATCGTCCTGGGCGTGCTGTATGAAAGCTACATTCATCCGATCACGATTCTGTCCGGACTTCCTTCGGCGGGCATGGGTGCCCTGCTGACTTTAATGCTGTTCAAGACCGAGCTGAGCATCTACTCGTTCGTGGGGCTGATCATGCTGATCGGCATTGTCAAGAAAAACGCCATCATGCAGATCGATTTTGCCCTGGAGGCGGAGCGCAAGCAAGGAATGGGTCACGCCGAGGCCATCTATCAGGGATGCCTGACGCGATTCCGCCCGATCATGATGACCACAGCGGCCGCCTTGTTCGGCACGCTGCCCATCGCAATCGGCTACGGCGCCGGGGGAGAGTCTCGCCGCCCGCTGGGCTTGGCGGTGGTGGGCGGACTGATTTTTTCGCAGTTGATGACTCTGTATCTGACTCCTGTTGTTTATACATATCTGGCTCCGATCGTGGACCGGTGGAGAACTCGCTCCAAGAAGGAGCAACCGGCGTTGCCGGGCGCCCCTGAAGTATTGCCGGGTGTGCGGCCTACTGCTTAACCAATGAATTTTTCCGCAACCTTCATTCACCGCCCGATCGCCACCAGCCTTCTCATGGCGGCCATTGCGCTGTTCGGCGCGGTGGCCTACCGTTCGCTACCGGTCAGCGATTTACCGAACGCCGATCTGCCGACGCTGCTGGTGACCGCGTCGCTGCCGGGGGCCAGCCCGGAGACGATGGCCTCCGCCGTCGCCACTCCGCTGGAGAATCAGTTTTCCACGATTTCAGGCCTGGAGTCGATGACCTCCACCAACTCGCTGGGAACGACGCAGATAACGCTGGAATTCGATCTGGACCGGAGTCTGGACGGCGCAGCGGTCGATGTCCAATCGGCGATTACGCAGGCTTCCCGGCTGCTGCCGCCCGGCATGCCGACGCCGCCGACTTTCACCAAGGTGAATCCGGCCGACCAGCCGATCATTTATCTTGCGATCACTTCGGACACTCTGCCTCTCTACACGCTGGATGAATACGCGCAGACGCGGATCGCACAGCGAATCTCGATGGTGACGGGAGTCGCGCAGGTTCAGGTGCAGGGCGCGCAGAAATATTCCGTCCGGGTGCAGATGGACCCTTATGCCCTGGCGGCGCGCAAGATCGGCTTGAACGAGATCGAAACGGCGCTTCGGAACTGGAACGTCAATCTGCCCGCCGGAACCATCAACGGTCCGCAGCGGGCGTTCACGTTGCAGGCAAGCGGCCAGTTGATGAGCGCGGGCGCCTACCGCTCGCTGATTGTCACTTACAGCAACGGCTCTCCTGTACGCCTGGAAGAGTTGGGCCGGGTGGTCGACGGCGTCGAAGACGACAAGACCGCTTCCTGGTTCTACAAGGACGGAGAGAGGACCCGAGCAATTGTCCTGGGCGTACAGCGCCAGCCGGGCACCAACACGATTGAAGTTACCGACGCGCTGAAGAAGCTGCTTCCGCTGATTCGGGCGGAACTGCCGCCGTCGGTAAAAATCGACGTGCTGTACGACCGCTCCGACACAATTCGGGAATCCTACGACGACGTGAAGTTCACGATGCTGTTGACCCTGGTGCTGGTGGTGGGCGTAATTTACATTTTCCTCCGGAACTTCTCGGCCACGGCGATTCCCAGTCTGGCGCTTCCCTTCTCCATCGTCGGCACATTCGCCGTGATGTACCTGATGAACTACAGCCTGGACAACCTGTCGATGATGGCGTTGATCCTGGCGATCGGCTTCGTCGTGGACGATGCCATCGTGATGCTCGAGAATATCGTGCGTCACATGGAGATGAAAGAGAAGCCGATGGAAGCCGCGCTGAAAGGCTCCAAGGAGATCGGCTTCACCATCGTTTCGATGACGCTGTCTCTGGCTGCCGTGTTCATTCCGATTCTCTTCATGGGCGGCGTGCTGGGACGGCTATTCAAAGAGTTCGCCGTTACTATCTGCGCCGCGATCCTGATTTCCGGAGTGGTTTCCGTCACCCTGACGCCAATGCTTTGCAGCCGCTTCCTTTCACCTCCTCACGAAGGAAGTCACGGCTGGTTTTACCGGGTTACGGACCGGTTCTTCAACGGAATGCTGCGGATTTATGACATCAGCCTGCAGTGGGTGCTGAAGTACCGTCCCGTCACGGTGGTTCTGTTCTTCGTGGTGCTGATCGCGACCGGCTGGCTGTTCATGGTCATTCCGAAAGGATTCATTCCCGATCAGGACACCGACCAGATGTTCGCCGTCGTGGAAGGGGCCCAGGGCAGCTCCTTCGACCAGATGTCGCATTATCAAGCCAAGGTGTCCGAGGTGTTCGCAGCCGATCCGAATGTCGAGTCTTTCGTCTCGACCGTCGGAGGCGCGAATTCCTCCACAATGGGCGGTCCGAATTTCGGGCAGATGGTGGTTCACCTGAAACCACGCCATGAGCGCGAAATGCTGGTGGGCGATGTGATCACTTCGCTGCGGCCTAAATTCGCCGAAATCGAAGGCGTCCACGTCTTCCCGCAGAATCCTCCGACCATCCGGATCGGCGGACTGGTGACCAAGAGCCTGTACCAGTTCACCCTGGTTTCGCCGAATAAGGAAGAGCTTTACGACACGGCACGCCGTCTGACGGCGACGCTGGCCGAGGAGCCTTCGCTGCAGGACGTCACCAGCAACCTGATGGTCGAGAGTCCGCAGGTCAACATTACGATCGACCGGGATAAAGCGGCCGCGCTGCAGGTGAACGCTGCCGCAATTGAGAACACTCTCTACGATGCCTACGGGCCGCGGTGGGTGTCGACCATCTATTCGCCCGTGAACGAGTACAAGGTTCTCCTGGAACTGCTTCCTGAATTTCAGCGGGATCCGAAGGCTCTTTCGATGCTCTATTTCAAATCCACGGGAGGGCAGCTGATTCCATTGGACGCGCTGGCGTCGGTGGAACTGGTAACCGGTCCTCAGGCGATCAGCCACTACGGCCAGCTTTCCGCCGTCACCGTTTCCTTTGACGTGCGGCCCGGTCATGCGCTGGGGGAAGCGGTAGAACGGGTGCGGCAAGTAGCCGAGGAGGTGGTTCCCGCCAGCATCAGCACGACGTTTCAAGGTGCGGCCAAAGCGTTTGAAGGATCACTGGGCAATCTGTGGGCCCTGTTGTTCGTCGCAATTCTGGTCGTTTATATCGTCCTGGGAATTCTCTACGAGAGCTACATTCACCCGCTGACGATTCTGTCGGGTCTTCCTTCGGCGGGCTTCGGCGCCCTGCTGACGCTTCATCTTCTTCACATGGATTTGAACATCTACGCCTTTGTCGGATTGATCATGTTGATCGGTATCGTGAAGAAGAACGCCATTATGCAAATCGATTTCGCCCTCGACGCCGAGCGCGAAGGATTGAAGCCGATGGACGCGATCTACCATGGGTGCCTGGTGCGGTTCCGGCCGATTATGATGACGACGATGGCGGCGTTGCTGGGTGCTGTTCCGATCGCCGTGGGCTACGGAGCGGGCGGCGAGGCTCGCCAGCCGCTGGGTGTCGTCGTGGTAGGCGGCTTGCTGTTCTCACAGCTGGTGACGCTCTACCTGACGCCTGTCTTCTATACCTATCTCTCCAGCGCGCAGGAATGGTGGCGCAACCGGCGCCGCAGAAACAAGGGCCTGCACCAGCACGAAGAGCCGATCCCGGTGGAAGTTCACGCCGTCGATTGAACGGGCGGTTTAAAATCCAGAAGGAGTCTCCCGCCGTGCTTCTGGAACAGTTCTATTTGGGCTGCCTGGCCCATGCATCCTATATCGTTGGCTCCGATGGTGAAGCCATCGTCATCGATCCGCAGCGCGATGTCGATCTGTATCTGGAGACGGCAGCTTCCCAAGGATGGAAGATCCGGTACATCATCGAGACCCATCTCCACGCCGATTTTGTCTCCGGACACCGGGAGTTGGCCGAACGCACCGGGGCGGAAATCTGCCTGGGAGCGCGGGCGGAGGCGAAGTTTTCTCACAGCTCCGTTCGCGACGGAGACCGGCTGCGGTTTGGCCAATGCGAGATTCTGTTCCTCGAAACTCCGGGACACACTATCGAGAGCGTTTGCGCGATCCTCACCGATCACGAGACGTCTCCCGATCCAGCGGCCGTTTTCACCGGCGACACGCTGTTCGTGGGCGACGTCGGGCGGCCGGATCTTTCCGGCGACTGCACGCCGCAGCAGTTGGCCGGAA
>CAZETQ010000005.1:0-115340 GCA_964515165.1 uncultured Solibacteraceae bacterium
CCCCTCCGGAGAGGAGAGAAACGAACTCGCACGATCGATCTCAGTTGGCGTTGGCGCCCGATTGAACAGAATGGCGTACGACTGGTTGATCTTCTGCAGCTCCGTTCCCTCATCAAGACGTTCTGCTAGGAAGGTCGATTGAGCTCTAACAAACGGACTGTTGAGAAAGAACAGTTGCTGGACCGGAACATTCGTTCCGATACGCTGCTCGCAAGTTTCATTGGGGTCAGGAAAATCGAAGAGCCGCAGAAACTGATCAGGCTTCGCGCGGCTGATGGCTCCATAAAGCGTCCGCCGGAAGTTCTTCTCGTCGTGCAACGGAACAGCCGGACCGCCAATCGTTGGATCCAGCTTGCCGGAAACGAATAGCATCGAGTCGCGAATTGATTCCACGTCCAGACGCTGAAGATTGGCCCGCCAAAACAGCTTATTCTCCGGATCGATTTCAGCGGCCGCGTTGGAATGCGCAGAACTCAGGGTGTAAACCCGGGAAAGCATAATTTCCCGATGCAGCTTCTTGATGGACCAACCGCTTCGAACGAAGCGGGTAGCAAGATAATCCAGCAGCGCCGGATTTGTGGGAGGTTCGCCCAACTTTCCAAAGTTGCTCGGCGTACGGACAATGCCTGCGCCGAAGTGATGCAGCCAAATCCGGTTCACCATCACTCGGGCGGTTAACGGATTCTGCGGATTGGCAATTGCTTCCGACAGTTCCAGCCGGCCGCTGCCTTCTTTGAAGGGAACTGGCTCTCCCGAACTGAGGATCGTCAAAAATTGCCGGGGCGCTTCTTCGCCCGGGTCGTCCTTGTTGCCACGAATGTAGACATGCAGATTCTCGGGCTTCGCCTTGTCCTTCAGGACGGAGTACCAGGGATACTCCTCCGGGAGGGCCTTCGTCATCTTGTCGATGTCCGCGCGCAACGTGTCGAAATGTTCACGCCAGATGCTGGTCATGTAGCCGCCGAGTTGCTCGTCGGAAAAATAGAAAGGTCCTGCTTCCCGCGGCGGTTGTGTCCTGGACTTGGTGCGAAGATCCGAGAACAGATAGAACTTGTCGCGTTCTAACGGAAGAGCCTTGGAGAATTCGCCCGGCTTTTCCAGCGCCTTGATCTTGGCGTTCTTTTCGCGCAGTTCCAATTCTTCCTTGCGAATTGAAATGAGAAGATCCTGGAACTTGTTGCTGAATACACGGACATCGGCTTCGGGCGCTCCACTTTCCAGCAGCGTTTTCCATTCATTCAGGTAGGCGTGCTTGCGATCCTGCGATGACTTCAGGAATCGCACCCATCCTTCCAGAATCGGCCGGTCCAGCCGCTGGCTCACTGCAACTTCCTCGGTGGATTTCTTTTCCGAACCGATCACCCGCCAAGCGGCGATCATGTAGTCTGAGCTGCGGGCGATGAGAATATCGAAAAGCTGGTCTCGCTGATTGTCGAGAAATTTCGCCAACACAGCCTTCTCGTCATCTAGTGTTTTCTTCTGTTTCTCATACAAGTCCACGGTCTCTTTCGGAGCCAAGGGATACTTTGTAGCCTCGGTGGACTCGAAAACACCCAACAGCGAGTAGTAGTCGCGCGTAGGGATCGGATCGAACTTATGGTCGTGGCATTGTGCACACGCTACGGTCAAACCGAGGAAGCCGCGAGTTGTAGCATCGACGCGTTCGTCGCGAAACTCAGCTTTGGGGCTCAACGAGTAAAACCCAGCGCCCCCTGCATAACGAGCGCGGACGTTTTCGGGCATCAAGTCACCCGCGATCTGAGCCTTGACGAACTGGTCGTAAGGCATGTCCTCGTTGAATGCCTTCACCACCCAATCGCGATACCGAAATGCGTTGGGTAGGGGCCCATCTCCCTCGGCGGTCAATTGCTTATCTGAGTATCGAGCCACATCCAGCCACAGCCGTCCCCAACGTTCTCCATACCTGGGAGACGCCAATAGACGATCCACAACCTTCTCAAATGCCTTGGGCGAGGTATCTCTCTGAAACGCTTCCAACTCTTCCATCGTGGGAGGGAGGCCAGTCAGGTCGATAGTCGCCCTCCGCAGGAGCGTCCGCTTGTCAGCATCCGCAACCGGCGGAATACCGGTCTTCTCCAACTCGGCGAGGATGAACCGATCGATGGATGTTGTTGGCCATGTTGCGTCTTTAACTGCAGGGATCGGCGGTTCCCGGACTGGTTGGAACGACCAAAACGCCCGCGCTTCTGGAGAAATGATGTACTTCTTGGCGGCGACTTTGGTTTTTGGAACGGAAGAGTGGCCCCAAACCGCACCATTGCGAACCCAGGATTCGAGAGTGGCGATCTCTTCGTTTCGCAGCTTTCCCGAGGGCGGCATCTTGACGCGGTCGGCATAGCGGATAGCTTGAATGAGTTTGCTTTCGTCCGGCCGTCCCGGGACGATGACCGGGCCTTCCTTACTGCCGCGGGTCATCGCTTCCTGGCTGTCCATTTGCAAGCCGCCTGCACGTGCTTCGGTATGGCAGGTATAACAGTTCCTGGCGAGGATCGGCCGGACTTTGGTGTCGAAAAAGCCGGACTTCGCGTCGTTCTCGGGATCGGCCGCGAGCGCGTTGACAATTGTAACTACGGAGATCAGTACAACCGAGCGTCTCGACATGGCGCCAGCCCTAATTACGCCACGCCGAGCCGTTATTGTCAACAATTTTGTCGGCAGAAAATCGCTTCTGCTAGGACTCGGATGGATGCACCAAGAAGTAGAAAGCCGTAGCGCGTCTTTTGAAACCTAAGCCGCAGGTTGTAGAAGTTCTGGGGAGCGGCTCCCGAAAAGGTTCGCCAGGAACGTTAACGCTGGGATCATATAGTCGATTTCCTCCGAAACACTGCTTCGGCCACGGAACAATCTGCCGCCGATTGACTTCACGCGAATACGGAACCAACGAGGCGGAATTGCGCCGTACTGACCAAAAAAAGGATTATCGTACCTTAGATCTATTCCTGAGGGCCGGCGTTCGTGGAGCAGAACACCCGGCGAAGGCCTCTTGATCGGTAGGGCCGCACCGAACGAACGGCCGAGAGGCGAACCCGAGTGTCTGCACCCTGCTTTCCCTCTTTTCTCAAGCGAGCTAAACCTACACGGGATTGATTTGACTCTTCACGGAACTCAGACTGTGACTTTAGGAGCGCTCATGGCATTGGTGCTCAGAAAACCTATCGGCGTTATTGCTACCAGTTGGCTTGTAATTCGGTTGGTTGGTGCCGATTGCCACCGGCTGTCACTTGGTCCGGTATTTGCCTTGTTGGGCTGCTTGCGGGGATCGGTTTCACAATGTCTGTTTTCATCGCGACTCTCGCTTTCACTGACCAGAACTTGTGGGCCGTCGCGAAACTGGGTGTGCTCTTGGCATCTCTGCTAGCCCGATACACTCGGACTGACGTGGAAAAAATGTATAGAGAATCTTTTAATTAAAGGAAAGTCCGGGACTAACCATTGAGCTGAGCATCTAACTAGCGTTATCGCGCGGGATACTTCTTCTCGAACTTATTGCGCTCGTTATAAACGGCGAACGAGCCGTTTGTTTCGGCTGTCACCCGGATTCCGAAACCTTCGTCGTTCTCATCCAGATTTGCGATGAAGGTGTCCGGCGGATTCCCCTCCTTGCCGCTGGCAATCGAGTAGTGAACCATCCACAGATCTGCCAGCCCGGGAGTTTCCCGCACGACTTTTACGGCTGGCGGTGAGCCGCCTTTTTTTGCGCCGTTATTCATTACCGCGACGCGGGGCTTTACGCCGTGTACGAAAGGCAATGCATTCGACGCATCCAGGCCATGGTGCGTCGTGAGATACAGATCGACATCTCCGATCAGGTTGTTGGGACACACCAGTTCCAGTTCCTTGTTATTCGTCAGGTCCGCCATGTCGATGAAACGGAATTTCCCACTGGTGAGAAGAAACCCAATCGACCGGGCGTTCTCGGAGGGGTCCGGTTTCTTTTGCTCGGATTGGGAGCAGAAAGAATTGGGCTGGCCGGCGCCGGGCAGCGCGTTCATGATTCGATCGCCGCGAGCTGCCACCACTTTGACGTCCACGCCCTTCAGCGGAATCGAGTCGCCCGGCTTCACCACCAGCGTCTTGGCGTTCGCGGTCTTGATGGCTCGTTCCAGAGCCGCGCTCAGAACTTCCGCCTGTTTCCCGGTTTCCGTATTCGGACCATGGGTAATGAAGGTCCCTACCTTGACGCGGTCGACAAGTTGCTCCACGCCGCCGACGTGGTCCAGGTGATAGTGCGTAATCAGCACATAGTCGATCTGCTTGAGTCCCGCCTTCTTAGCGGTTTTCAGAATTCGATCGCCGTCCCGGCCGTTGAATCCGGGCCATCCGACATCCACCAGCATCGACTGTCCGGACGGCGACACGATCAACGTCGACTGCCCTCCTTCCACATCGATGAAATAGATCGTGAGGGGCTTGGCGGCGGCTCCAAGAACGAGTAGAAACGAAAGTACCAGACGGGTCAGCATCGCGAAAATGCTATCACACGGAACTGCTTGAGTCGTCGAGTCGTATCATCTTTTAGGAAGGGTAACTCATGGCGTTCTGCCCTAGTTGTGGGAACTCCGTTTTGGACACCGATCGTTTTTGCGCCACCTGTGGCGCCGCGCAGCCCCTCACCGGCACTGGGCCCGGCGCTGCGCCCGGGGCTCGAGCCTCCGCCGCGTGGCAGGACTCGACGGCTGCGTCAATTTCCCCGAAGAACGCATCGCTTCTCTGCTACCTTCCGTGGATCGGCTGGATTGCGGCATTGTTCGTTCTGGCGACCGAACGCTTCCGGACCATGCGGGACGTCCGCTTTCATGCCTTCCAGGGGCTTTTCCTGTTCGTTGCCTGGCTGTTGGTTTCCCTGGCCACTCGAGAGATCGGGCACTTTCCTTTCCCGCAAGTCCTGAAACTGGCCGTGTTCTGCACCTGGATCTATATGCTGGTGCAGACCTCCAACAATCGTATGGTGAAGCTTCCTCTAATTGGCGAGCTGGCCGAACGGTCGGTCGACGAGCAGCGGTAGTTCTGGTATATTTATACATAGGATTGAATAAATAACCATGGGTCATCGTGTGGGTATTGTCGGTTTCCGCGGCTACAGCGGGGCCGAGCTCATCCAGATTCTTCAACGGCATCCGGGATTTGAGCCGGTGTTGATGGAGCACCGCTCCGATGCATCGGACCGTCCGCTGCCGCGAGGATTTCATGGCCCGGCACGGATCGCCTGTTCGGCGGAAGCGGCCAAGGCCGAAGGTCTGACGGCGGTTCTTCTCGCCACTCCGGCGGAGGTTTCCATGGAGCTGGCTCCATCCCTCCTGGATGCCGGCTGCAAGGTTGTGGATCTGAGCGGAGCTTTTCGTCTTCGCACGGCGGAGAACTATAAGCGTTGGTACAAGGAAGAGCACACGGCCGGCAAACTTCTGGAGGAGGCGGTGTACGGACTGCCGGAGTTCTACCGCGACCGGATCCGTACAGCGAATCTCATCGCCAACCCCGGTTGCTATCCGACAGCGGCGAACCTGGCCATCGCTCCCTTGGCAGCGGCGGGAGTTCTTGACCGTTCTGCGGGCATTGTTTGCGATGCGAAATCGGGTGTCAGCGGAGCCGGCCGTAAGCCGTCCCTCAAGACGACTTTCTGCGAAGTCACGGAAAATTTCTCGGCCTACTCGATCCTGGACCACCGGCATGTTCCGGAGGTCCTGATGAATTCCGGAATCGAGGAGCCGGAATTCAGCTTTACGGCGCACCTGATTCCCATCGACCGCGGGATTCTGGAGACCATCTATTTCCGCGGGAAGGGCATCGAATCCGCGGACCAGATCGTCGCGATCTATGAAAAGAGATATGCCGGCGAGGTGTTTGTTCGAATCTACAATGCGGGCACGGTTCCGGACATCCTCTCGATTGCCCATACCAATTTCTGCGATATGGGCGTGAAATTCGATCCGAAGACCCGGCGCGGGGTGGTGGTTTCGGCAATCGACAATCTGGTGAAGGGCGCGGCGGGCCAAGCCGTTCAGAATCTCAACCTGATCCTCGGGGAGCCGGAAACGGCAGGACTTCTGTAATGCGCGCGCTGGTGAAGCTCGGCGGGACGCTCCTGGATGAGGTGGCATCGCGAAATCGCCTTGCCGGCGAGCTGGCGAAGCTTGCCGAATCGCACCAGCTGGCGATCGTCCATGGCGGCGGAAAACAGATGACGCGCTTCCTGGCCGAACGAGGCGTGCAAAGTCAGTTTGTGGATGGTTTGCGGGTGACAACGCCGGATGTTGTGGACGCGCTCCTCAAGGTGTTTGCGGGCAGCGTCAACCACGAATTGATATCTGCGTTCGCCGGCGCCGGGGCTCGCGCCGTCGGGCTCACCGGTATCGACGCCTCATTGGCTACGGCGGAACAGATGGACCCGAGGCTCGGCGCGGTTGGCCGCATTACGGAAAGTAATGCCGGAGTGCTGGAGCATTTGGTTTCCGGAGGTTTTCTGCCTGTCGTGGCCTGTGTAGCGGGAGGATCCCACGGCGAAGTCTTTAACGTCAACGCAGACCAGATGGCTGTTGCCTGCGCCGCTGCTTTTCAAGTGGAATCGTTGATTTTCCTGACCGACGTCGACGGCGTTCGCGGAGGCAGCGGTGAAATTCTGTCGTCGCTTTCCGTGGCGGAGTGCCAGTCCCTGATCGAAACCGGCGTCGCTACTGGCGGCATGCAGGCGAAACTTACCGCCGCCTGCGACGCAATCCGGAAGGGCGTGCGCCAGGTTTTGGTCGCTCCCGGTGCCCGGCCCGGTGCGGTGAACCTGGCATTGCAGCAGGCGGAGATTGGGACGCGCATTCATGGCTGAGATCGAGCTGCGAAAAGCGGTCCTTGCTGACATTTCCGCGATGGCGGACCTGATCAACGAGTATGCCGGGCGGGGCATTATGCTGCCGCGGACAGCGTTCGAGCTTGCCGAAAGCATCCGGGACTTCGTCGTGGCCTATGACGGACCAAATCTGGTTGGCTGCGGCGCGCTGCATATCTACACCCCGGATTCCGCCGAGATCCGTTCTCTGGCGGTGGATTCCGGGGCGCAAAAATCCGGGATTGGCCGCCGGATCGTGGAGGCGCTCGAACAGGAGGCTTGCGAATTCGGTCTCGCCAGGCTGTTCGCCTTCACGTATGTGCCCGATTTCTTTTCCAAATTGGGGTTCGGTCAGGTGGATCGGGCGGAACTGCCGTTGAAGGCTTGGAAGGACTGCTTGAAATGCCCGAAATTCAAAGCCTGTGACGAGAATGCAGTATTAAAAACCATTAATCATTCGCCCTTAACAGGAGCTTTCTCCCCCAAAAGGGGGGAGGCTGACTTCTCGGCCCGCCCCCGTACGAAAGTCCTGGAATATAGATCAAAAGTCCTAGATGTCTGGCCGATTTTCTCATAGAATCAGTAGACTATCCTAATAGTACTAGTAGTACTTAGGCTCCACGCAAAAAACCTTTGCATTTTCCCTGAGCGTTTTGACGCCTGCCTTTCTCTACTCTGTATAATCGACTTCACTTTATGAAATGCGTGAGATTTTAGGTAAGAATTTCGCATATTTCAAGGCACTTTCTACCGCTACCGCCAACGGAGATACGCAAGAATGAGAGCCCAAACCATCGAAGTAAAAGAATCGATGGGCAGAGTACTGTGCTGCACCATTTTCAGGCCGGGAGGAAAAAAACTGCTGGCCAAAGGACACATTCTCAGGGAAGAGGATGTTCGCCTTCTCGAAACCGAAGGCATGAATGAAGTGTGGGTGACGGAACTTGAGGATGGCGAGATTGGAGAAGACGCCGCCGTTGCAACTGTTGCGGCCGAAATGGGTTGCGGCGCGCTGGAAATTCGGCCGGCCGCGGGGGGACGCTCGAATCTGGTAGCGACGGAGGACGTCTGCGTCCTCGTCGACGATGAGCTTCTAAAGCAGATCAACTGCACGGCAAGCGTAGTGATTGCCACGCAAGCGAATTTTGCCTTTGCCAAGGCAGGCACTCGCGTCGCGACGGTGAAGAGTGCGCCGTTTGCTGTACCGCAATCTCAATTGGAAGCGGTGATTTCGATTTTGCGAGAGCGGGGGCCGATTCTGCAGGCCCGGCCGGTGCGAAGACCCTCGGTGGCAGTCCTCTATACCGACCCCTTAAATGCCGACCGCTCGCGCCTCCTGTTTGAAAGCGTCATGCGCCAGCGTTTGGAGCACTTCGGGACCACCACGTCGCTAATGCTGTCGGCGATCGAAGACGAAACCTCGGTAGCCCGGGCTTTACAACATTTGATCCGGTCGAAGCCCACCGTGATTTTGGTCGCCTCTACCACCGCGCCTGCGGGTCCGGACGACATCGTTGGGCGGGCGATTACGAGTTTGGGCTGCCACATGGAGCGATTTCTCGCTCCGGTCGAGCCGGGGAACCTGTTACTGCTAAGCTATTGCGACGACATTCCGATTGTCGCCGCGCCCGGATGCTTCCGTTCCGCCAAAACCAATGTCGTGGACTTGATCCTGCCGCCGCTGCTGGCGCGGTATCGAGTCACCGGCTGGGAAGTCGCGTGTTTAGGGCATGGAGGTTTATTGGCTTAGGCCAATCTCAGTCGAATGAACTCCTCCACCATCGCGATCTGCGACCTCCGCGCCGATCGCGGTGCCCTTAAAGGGCCAGATGTGAAGAATTGGCATCCGGCTCTTTTTTCTTTGTTTCTGTCCGCGCAGGTTACACTTGTTTTCAGCCTGAATGCGAGTAACTCAAGTCGAATCCTTTCTTCTGTCCTGTCCCCTCCCTCAGCCTGAAGTGCTCGCCTACTACGGCGGGGAGCGGACGATCCTGAAGCGGGATGCCATGCTGATCCGAATCAAGACGGACAATGGTCTCACCGGGTGGGCTCCCGGGCAAGCCAGCGAGAAGGCGAATCGCATGATTCAGGAGCGGATTGGGCCGTTCTTGACCGGGCATGCGCTGGCGGACCCGGATGCGCTGCGCATCAAGTTCTTCAGTACCGTCGCCGATCCGGAAATTCGCAAGGTCTATTGCGCCGCCGAGGTGGCTCTGTACGATCTGGTTGGGCAGCACCAGGGAGTTCCCATTTCGGAGCTGCTGGGTGGACGGGTCAGAGACCGCATTCTTTTGTATGGTTCCGGCGGGATGTACATGCCTCCGGAGGGTTATGCCGCCGAAGCCGCCGCCGTTCAGTCTCTCGGCTTTAGCGCTTACAAAATGAGGCCCGGACTTGGCCCGGAAGAAGACCTCCGCACGGTAAAGCTAATGCGCGAGGCAACCGGTCCGGGGTTCGATCTGATGGTCGATGCCCACACCTGGTGGCGAATGGGCGACCGGAGCTATGGGCCGGAAATTTCGGCCCGCATGGCGGACGATCTTGGCGAGTTCGACATTACGTGGCTGGAAGAGCCGCTGCCACCCGAAGATCACGCCGCCTACGCCAAATTGAAAGCGTCGGCCAGCGTGCCGATCGCCTCCGGCGAGCACGAGCCGTCGGACGAAGGCTTCCTGGACCTGATCGCTCAGGAATGTGTGGATTATGTGCAGACCGATCTGGTTTGCCAGGGCGGCTACACGACGGGAAAGAAAGTTCTGGCCGAAGTGCAGGCGCAGGATTTGAAGTTCGCCTTTCACAGCTGGGGAACCGATCTCGAAGTGCTGGCCGCGGCGCATTTGGGTATCTGCTGGCCGGAGACCGTCGTCGAATGGCTGGAATACCCGTTGTACCGTCGCCAGGGCGTTCCGGTGATGTATCCGTTTCCCCTTGCCAACGAGATCCTCGCCGAGCCGCTGCCGATCGAAAACGGCGAGCTGATCGTTCCTCGTGCTCCGGGCCTGGGGATCAGGATCGACGAAGATGTATTGGAAAAATATCCTTGGATTCCGGGACCATGGTCCCGGTTCAAGCTGATCTCTCCCCCCGGAGAGTGGGTGGTCACCAGCGACCACAGCATCCAGTGGGCTGGGCCGCAGCATCAATAGGCGCCGCCGTCGCCGGCGGAGCGATGGCTTGGTCCGTGCGGGGACGAGCCAGCAGCGTTTTTTGCCCGTCGCGATGGCGAGGCAACCCCCGGCGCCGCACGATTGCCCTCACGTTTGATGACGGGCCTAGCGAATCCACGCTGGAGCTGCTGCGAGTTCTCGAGCAGTATTCCATAAAGGCGACCTTTTTCCAGTGCGGAGCCCACATCCGCAGATTGCCGGACATCGCAAAAGCGGTGGCGGATGTACATGAGATCGGCAATCATACCGATACCCACCCTGCCCTTTGGCTTCGTTCGGCGGAATTCATTCACCGGGAAGTAGCCGGTGCCCAGACATCTGCCGTCACGATCTGTTCGCAGACGCCTCGCTGGTTTCGCGCGCCTTACGGAGTCCGCTGGCCGGGATTGGCGTCCGCATTGCGAGCGGAATCGTTGGGGAACGTGATGTGGACGGTGATTGGGCTCGATTGGAAGCGCGATGCCAATCAGGTCGCGACTCGCGTGCTGGAACGCGCCGGCAACGGCGGCATTGTCTGTCTCCACGACGGCCGTGGGATGCAGCGCCATCCCGGCATTTCCTCCACCATCGAAGCCGTCCGGCGGGTCATTCCAGAACTGCTGGAGCGAGGGTATGCGTTCGAAACGGTCACCGAAATCTTGCATCCGAAGCTCTAAACGGCATTCAGAGCCCGTGCGGGCGTGCATTCCCACACGGGCTCAACCGGCTTGGCCGCTCGTGAATCTGTCTTATTGGCCCTCGGTATCGAGGCGTTTCACCGGTTCGATCGCCGCCGTCAGCGCCATCGCCGCCCACGCGGTTCCGGCGGCGGAGATCCACTGATCCTTCCCGTGCGGAAAGCCGCTTTCCTTATAGGGTTGGAACGGGAACGACCGGCTGCGGACCAGCCACGAACCGTCCGGGAATTGCGTTCGGAGCAGGAAGCCTATTGCCCGCTGGTAGGCGGGATGACTTGTGGGCACCTGCCCCGCCTGGTAGAGCGCGTAGAGAGCCTGCCCTGTTGCGTAGGCATCGGTCTCCAGCGCCGGAAGCTGGCCCCAACCGCCATCGGGACGCTGCTCCGCCAGGATTGCTTGCGTAGCTTTTTGCAGATCCGCGGCATCTGCCTTAGTCCACGCCAAACCCATCAACTGCATGGCGCGATCTTCCGTTGTTTTCGGTGTGTGGCTGCGAAGCCACTCGCGAGCACGAGCTACTGCCGGCTCCGGATTCTTGCCATAGGCCTGCAATGCTCGAAGACTCAGGGCGGTCCCGGTGAAATCGCTGGACTCCATCGGCGGCCGGGCTGCGGGGATGGCGGGAAAGCTTCCATCCGCCGACTGTTTGGTGGAAATCAGGTGAGCCATCGCCGCTGTTGTTTCGTCCGGCGCATAACCTTCAGCATGTAGCCCGACGAGAGAATAGCTGACGCTGATCGTCGGGTCGGGAATGCGCTCCGTTCCTTTCTGCATTTCCTCGCGCAGCGTCCCGAACATCGCCACCACGGCCTGCGCCTGGTTCTTCCAGTTGCGGCCGTCGACGGAGATTCCACGTTCCCGGGCCAATCCTACCGCCATCTGCGGGATGGACTGGTTGTGGCAGGAGGTGCATCCCGAAACTCGGATGAACTGAGGCCCGGTCTTCTGCAGCAAGCCCAGTGCTCGCGTGACGGAGTCCTGGACACGGGCGTTGGCGTTCGCCCCGGCCTTGGTGAGTATGTCCACCACCGGTGTATGTCCGCGGCGCATCGCCCAGGTCAGCGCGGTATCGCCGGACTTGTTGGCAGCCAAGGGGTCGACACCGAATTGGATCAAGGCCTGAACCATTTCGGTTTCCGCCACTTCGTTTGCCGCCGCCCACATCAGCGTCGTGGACCCGAATCCGTCTGTCGCCCGCACGTCGGCTCCCTTCGCCACCATCGTCCGAAGCATTTCGGGATTCCGATTGATGATGGCGAAGAACACCGGAGTCATGCCAATGAATCGGCCCTCGTTCGGGTCGGCGCCCTCGCGAAGCAGCCGCGTCACTTCGTTCAAGTCATTTTTCGTCGCGGCTCGGAAGAGAGGCGTCGGCGGCGTGAAATCAGGGAATTGCGCGTGAACCGCGATGCTCGCCAAAGCGGCGAGCGCTATCCGTTTCCAGAACATCGTGTGCTTCCTTCTGCAGGGACACGCGCTAATCCCCGGCGGATTCTCTCAGCCGGATTGTGAATCTTTTCTTGATATCAAGCATCTCTATATCAAGAAAGTTGAATCGAATGAAAAAATACGGCAGCGACCAGCAGGACGGATCGGCGCTCCGGCTTTGGCTGGTGCTCTCGAAAGCTCATAAGGCTTTGGACGCCCACGCTCGGCGGAGCGTCCGGCGGATGGGCCTCGGCTTGAGCGACTTCGGGGTGCTGGAAGCTCTTCTGCACAAAGGACCGTTACCCGTGAACGTATTGGGAAGAAAGGTTTTATTGACCAGCGGTTCCATCACGACGGCGGTTGATCGCCTGGAGCGCCGGGGATTGGTGGAGCGCCGGAATGACGCCGAAGATCGGCGCGCCCGGGTGGTGCATTTGACGCCGTCCGGAAAAGTCGAAATTCAAAGGCTGTTTGAGCAGCACCGGAAAGACATTGAACAAGCGCTCTCCCCGCTCACGGAAGGAGAGGTCGCTTCACTGACTGGCGCGTTGCGAAGATTGGGGTTGGGAGCGGAAGCCCTGCTTGCGCCGCGCGATCGCACGTAAAGGAGAAGATCATGAAAACGCAAAAAGAAGTTCTGGGAGTTTACGGACCTGGATCGCAACACTGGGTGGGCGACGGGTTTCCCGTACGGAATCTTTTTCCATCGAACGGCGTGGACCGCGAGGTGAACCCGTTCCTGATGCTCGACTATGCCGGACCTACGGCCTTCAAGCCGTCGAACCGTCCAAGAGGTGTTGACGAGCATCCGCATCGCGGGTTCGAGACCGTGACGATTGCCTACCAGGGCGCGGTGGATCATCGCGACTCCGCCGGCAACTCCGGCACGATTCGACCGGGCGACGTGCAGTGGATGACGGCCGCGTCCGGAGTGGTCCACGAAGAAAAGCACGAGCAAGAGTTTACTCAAACCGGCGGAACTTTTGAAATGGTTCAGCTTTGGGTGAACCTGCCGAAGAAGTACAAGATGACACAGCCGCGCTATCAAGGCATCACCAGCGAGCAGATTCCGGTAGTCGAGCTGGCTCCGGGATCGTTTGCGCGAGTGATCGCCGGCGAGCTGAACGGAACCCAAGGTCCCGCGAAGACCTTTACGCCGGTCAGCCTGTTCGACCTTCGCCTACGCGGCGGAGCGACCGTGGAGCTGCCTCTGCCGGAAGGTCAGAACATCGGACTCGCTCTGCTGAAGGGCGACGTTTCGATCAACGGCGGAAATCCCTTGAAGGGCGAAGCGCAGCTTGCAACGCTGAGCCCCGAAGGAACTTCCGTTACGTTGACGGCCAACGACGACAGCATCGTGTTGGTCCTGGGTGGCGAACCGATCGATGAGCCGGTTGCCAGCTACGGACCGTTCGTGATGAATACGCAGGAAGAGCTTCGTCAGGCCGTGGAGGATTACCGGTCCGGCAAAATGGGCCATCTCCAGTAAGCCGTCTCCCGTTGCGGAGGACACCCGAAAACGGTGTTCCTCCGCGATTTTCTTTGTAGCTCTTGTGTTATGTTGAGCGCGAAAAGCCAACATGACTCGTAACGCTTCTTTCTCGCTTGTCTTGTGCGCAGCCGCCGCTTTGGCGCAAACCCCCGCTGCGCCGTCCGGCGCCAAGCCTCCCCGGGTGCCGATGGCGGAGACTCCCAACACCGACATCTACTACAAGCTTTCGCCGGATGCCATTCCGCAGGAGGGCGTGCCGAAAGGCGAAATCAAAGGCCCGTTCACGCTTCCCAGCGAAGCTTATCCGGGCACGCAGCATACCTATTGGGTTTACGTTCCCGCCCAGTATGACCCGGCTGTCCCGCCCAGTTTGATGATCTACAACGACGGTCAAGCCTTCATGAACCTGGAAGGCGATGTACGGGCCCAGGTCGTGATGGACAACCTGATCTACCGCCGCGAGATTCCGGTGATGATCGGAGTTTTCATCAATCCCGGCCGCCGGCCGGATCAACCAGAGCCCACCCTGAAGAATTGGGGCGATCGCGATACCAACCGGCCCACCGAGTACAACACGCTGGATGACAAATACGCTCGCGTGATCTGCGATGAGCTTCTGCCGGTGCTGTACAAGGAGTACAACATTTCGAAAGACCCGGAGCGTCACGGCATTGGAGGCTCCAGTTCGGGAGCGATCGCCGCGTTCACCGTGGCATGGCATCGCCCGAACGAGTTTCGAAAGGTTCTCAGCAACGTAGGCAGCTTCACCAACATTCGCGGCGGACACGAGTATCCCGACATCATTCGCAAGAGCGAGAAGAAGCCGATTCGCATCTTCATGGTCGACGGCCGGAATGACAACCGGGCGTTGCGCGCCGACGGATCCTACGATCAAAATCGCGATTGGTTTTATCAGAACGTCCGGATGCAGCAGGCTTTCACGGAAAAAGGCTACGACCTGAACTACTCCTGGAGCGTCAACCGGCACGGGCAGAAGATGCTGCAAACGGTCTTTCCCGAAATGATGCGGTGGTTATGGCGGGATCACGGAGCATCCACCGACGTTCATGACATGGTGGAACGCGGGTTCAATGAGCCAAAAAAGGCGGCGCAATGAAAACGGCACTTGTGGCGGTTTTCGTTTCCACGTCGGCAATGGCGCAGCAACGGCCGGCGATTCCGGCTCCGCTGGGGATTCCTGCGCCAGGCGCGGCCACGGATGCTCCTTATGCTCCGCAGCCAATTGTGGCGGGCGGGATTGTCATGCCCCTCTATCCGCCGGACTCTCCCTTCCTGAAAACCGAACGTGTCCGCGAAGCCGAGCAATACAACATGAGCCAGACGGTGCACGCCCGCATTTCGAGCATCGTCAACATCCACAACCCGTCGATTGAAGTTCACCTCGTAGATCGCGGTATCAATACCGGGGCGGTCATCATCCTGGCGGCCGGAGGAGGTCACAACACCCTGAACGTTGGTGGAGAGAGCGCGGATTTCATTCCGTATTTCTACAACTTCGGGATCAATACCGTGATCCTGCGGAATCGCCTGCGCAAAGACGGCTATAACCCGCAGACCGACGCCGTGAATGATGCTCTGCAGGCGATCCGGATGGTTCGGGCGTATGCAAAAGATTGGAATTTCGACCCCGCGAAGATCGGGATTATGGGATTTTCTGCCGGCGCGGAACTGGCAGCAGCGGCGGCAGTCCTTTATGAGGATTTCGACAAGAAGAACGCCGGAGATCTGTTCGGCGGAGTGAGTTCACGTCCGGACTTCGTTGGAATTATTTACCCCGGCCCTTCGCCCTTTGCGCGGAATCGTACAGCTCCCCCGATTCCGAAGGATGTTTCTCCAGCATTTGTGATGTGCGCCGGCTCCGGCGATCGCATTCACACAATCTGGGCGATGGATTACTATGCTGCGATGCTCGCCGTGGGAGTGCCCAATATCGAGATGCACCTTTATGGGAACGGACGCCACCCCGGCGACCCGCTTCCGGACGGCAGCCGTATGTCCGGTGGATTGACGGACCGTAACGGCATCCCGTTCGGAACCTGGCAGGACCGCTTCATCGACTGGTTCCGCGATCTGGGCTTCTTACAGAAGCCGGGAGTCGAAACCAAGGCGGCGAAAGATGTCGCGGAGTTCGTGGCCAAACCGCCGCGGGCATTCGGCCAAGGCAGCGCACCGCCTATGAAGAAGAACCCCTAAAAACCGAAAGGCGCACCCCAACTGGAGGTGCGCCCTTCGATTTAGACCGGCTACGTTCTTACGATCAGTGTCTCCGGCCTATGCCTGTCACATGCGCATGTTCGTGCTCTTCTTCTTCGCGCGGTTGCCGGCTTTCTGCAAACCGGCCATTTTCGGAGCCACCGTATTGCGCGGCCAACTATTCGAACATGGCATCCAGTTCCTGGTCAGCGTCCTGCTCTTCCGCCA
This sequence comes from uncultured Solibacteraceae bacterium, assembly GCA_964515165.1. Classification (GTDB taxonomy): domain Bacteria; phylum Acidobacteriota; class Terriglobia; order Bryobacterales; family Bryobacteraceae; genus JAPKYZ01. Next base: position 16,045 of record CAZETQ010000005.1, read on the forward strand.
ATGTGGAATGAAGCAGTTCCTGGATTTTGCCGTCATGGAAGTTCCGGGCAATAGAACTGAGCGTCATATAGCAGGCCATCTCATAGTGCTCAATCCGGCGCGCCGCGCCGATAATAACCAAGTCTCGAAATGTACCTTCTGGATGTTCCGATATTCCCTCCTCGCCTTCCGTAATCAGGCCTTTCATGCCCTCGCAGGTTTTCCCGGCCGGCTTGTGGCCCATCCACTGCGCATTGCCCTCCCGTTACGCTCCTCTGGCAGGTTGCGCCGCCGTATACTTTTCAGGATTCTTGTCGAACATCTCCTTGCAGCCCGCCGAACAGAAGAAATACTCGGCCCCCTGATATTTACTGGATCCCGCGGCTTTCTTTTCATCCACTTCCATGCCGCATACCGGACATTTCGTCATGAACACCTCCATTTGAAACTTCAGCAATTGCCGCGCCAAAGTGGCAGACAAAAGCCGCTGTACGATGATGAGCAACTGGGATGAACTTAAATCAGCTATTTTCGCTTTCACTTCGCGGAAGATGCGATCAGACTGCGCTGGAGTTTGCCGGCGCGGAGTACAGTTTCGGAGAAATCGATCGCCGCAGCAACCGCATGGCGAACCTTCTGATGAAGAAGGGCTTCCGCAGGGGCGACCGCCTGGGAATCTACCTCTCTAATTGTGTAGAGATCATCGATATTTTTCTTGGGTGCATCAAAACGGGAGTGATTTTTGTTCCCATCAACATCCTTTACCGGGAGCGTGAAGTCACTCACATCCTGAACGATGCGGAGCCTCGCGCCGTTGTTGCATCGGGGGAACTACCCGGCGGCTTTCCCAGCTGGAACGTCAGGGATCTGGCCGCCGAAGCCGGGGAACATTCAGACGGAGCGCCGGATGTTCCTCTCGATGGAGACGACGCCGCTGCAATCATTTACACTTCAGGGACGACCGGCACCTCCAAGGGCGCCGTATTGACACACAATAACTTCGCCGCGAACGCGGTGAATCTCGTCACTTGCTGGCAGTTCACTCCCCAAGACCGGCTGCTTTTGGCGCTGCCGCTGTTTCACGTTCACGGTCTGGGGAACGGTCTCCACTGCTGGCTGGTCTCCGGCTGCCGGATGCGCCTGCTGGAGCGTTTTGAGTACCAGAAAGCGGAAGAGACGTTTGCCAGCTTCCAGCCAACCGTGTTCTTCGGGGTTCCCACGATGTACATCCGCCTGCTGGATACAAATGTGGAAGCGCCGGTCCGCCTGTTCGTTAGTGGGTCGGCGCCGCTTCCGGCACACATTCTCGAAGAATTCCGGCAACGGTTCGGCCATACAATTCTCGAACGTTACGGCATGACCGAGACGATGATGAATATCAGCAATCCTTACACCGGCGAACGCCGCGCGGGCACGGTCGGCGTTCCTCTGCCGGGAGTTTCGGTCCAGATTCGCGACGCCGAAGGCCGGGTGCTTGACGATGAGGTGGAAGGTGAGTTGTACGTGCGCGGTCCGAACGTCTTTCGTGAATACTGGAAGCGTCCCGACGCCACGGCCGCGGCCTTTTCGAACGGTTACTTCCGGACGGGCGATATGGGGGTGCGGTCGAAGGACGGCTACTACACCCTGAAGGGCCGTGCCAGCGATCTGATCATTTCCGGGGGATTCAACATCTACCCGCGGGAAATCGAGGAGTTTCTTCTGGAGCAACCTGGCGTGCGGGAAGCCGCGGTTGTCGGAGTTCCGGATCGGGTGCGGGGCGAAGTGCCGGTCGCCTACCTGGTAACGACCGAAGATTTCGATGCCGCGGCAGTGGATCTGCGATGCCGCGCCATATTAGCGTCCTTCAAAGTGCCGCGATCTTTTGTTTCCGTCAAGATGCTGCCGCGAACGGCGCTCGGTAAAGTGCAAAAACATCTCTTGCCGTCCGTGATCTAACCGCCTGTGTTATACCGGCTCCATGCCAAGCCAAACCGTCCGTAGCGTCGAGCGCTTGTCGCAGCTGAAGCCGACGGCGGTAAATTCCATTCTGGCCGAGGCGAAGGAACTGCAAACGCAGGGCCGTAAGCTCGTGTCGTTGATGCGCGGAGAGCCGGACTTTCCCACACCGCCGCATATCGTGGAGGCCGCGATTCGTGCCATGCAATCCGGCCGGACCGCGTATCCGGACAACCGCGGCGAATACACTCTTCGCACGGCGATTGCGGAAAAACTGGAGCGTGAAAACGACCTCGTATACGACCCCGGCATCGAGATTCTGGTGACGGACGGAGCAACGCTGGGAATCTACGCCGCCTTGATGGCGCTGGTGGAAGAGGACGACGAGGTTCTGGTTCCCGGCCCCATTTATGACGCGTATCGGTCTCCCATCCGATTAGCTGGCGCGGTGGCTCGAACGGTACAGAGCAGCCGCAGCGATGGGCGGTTCTCGATTTCGGCCGATGCTCTGGAGGAAGCGTGGACGCCCGACGCTCGCATTCTTTTGTTGAATACTCCGTGGAATCCTGTGGGAACGGTTTTCCGCGCAGAAGAACTTCAACAGATCGCGGCGTTTGTCGAACGGAAAAATCTGATTCTGATCAGCGACGAAATCTACGAACACATCACCTATGACGGTCATTCGCACATCTCGCCTGCGGCGCTCTCGCCGGAAATTCGGAACCGTTGCGTGCTGCTGAACAGCTTCTCGAAGACCTATGCGATGACCGGGTGGCGGCTGGGATACTGCGCGGCCCCGAAGGAGATTATTTCCGCCATGCTGCTCGTGCTGCAGCAATCCAGCCGCGGTCCGGCGACATTCGTGCAGGATGCGGGAACAGCGGCGCTTTCGGGATCCCAAGAATGTGTCGCCGACATGAAGCGGCAATATAGCGCTCGGCGTCAGCAGGTGGTGGAGTCCTTGCAGGGAATTCCCGGTATTCACATTGCTGCGCCCGAGGGGGGCTTCTTTGCGATGGTAGATACGCAGGAACGAAATCCGTCATCGAATGACGTCCGGCGTTATTTACTCCACCAGCACAGTGTCGTCGTCGCGCATGGATCTGCCTACGGAGACGGTGGCGAAGGGCTGCTGCGTGTTTCTTTTGCCGCAGGCGGCGACAATCTTACGCGGGGCTTGGAACGGCTGCGCGCGGGCCTGATGGCGCTATGAGTTTGATCTCCGTAGCGACGGAGACACCCGTCCCGCAGGCGGATGCCCGGCTGGTCGACCTTGCTGCTTTGGAGCGGGAGCTTCGATCGGTCATCGCCGGCGAGGTCCGCTTCGATGCCGTCTCGCGAGCGCTCTATTCGACCGATGCCAGCGTCTACCAGATCCACCCTCTTTGTGTCGTCGTCGCCAAGTCTCGCCAGGACGTGATTCGAACGGTCGAGATCTGCTACCAGCTTCGCTGCCCGCTGACTTTGCGCGGAGGAGGAACGTCGCAGGCGGGCCAGGCAATCGGCGAAGGCGTAATTCTCGATACCTCGAAGTATCTGAACCGTGTGTTGGAGCTGAATACGGCGGAACGATGGGTCCGAGTGGAGCCCGGAATTGTCCTGGATGAGCTGAATGCGCAGTTGCGCCCGCACGGACTGCGATTTGCTCCGGATATCTCCACTGCCAGCCGCGCCACGGTCGGCGGAATGATGGCCAACAACTCCGCTGGCGCCCGCTCCGTCCTGTACGGCAAGACAATCGACCACGTATTGGAGCAGGATGTGGTCTTATCCGATGGATCGATTGTTCACTTCGCGCCGCTGGAAGGCAATGTATTGCTGGATGCGTCGCGAGGCGACACTCTCTCTGCGCGTGCCTACCGGGTTGTCCAACGGCTAGCGCGGGAATGCGCCGGCGAAGTGGAGACTCGCTTCCCCAAAGTTCTGCGACGAGTCGGCGGATACAACCTGGACGAGTTTGTTCGGCCCGGGCGGCCGTTCGAGATGGCGAAGCTGATGGTTGGCTCCGAAGGCACGCTGGGAGTGGTGCTGGAGGCGAAACTTCGCCTGGTTCCGCTACCGAAAGCTAAGGCGGTCCTGGCGATTCAGTTTCACGAGCTGCTGGATGCGCTGGGTGCGACGCCGATCATCCTGACTCATCGCCCCTCAGCCGTCGAAGTGATGGACGGATTTATCTTGAGCCATACGGCGAAAAGCGCGGTACTCCAGGCAATCCGCAGCAGCTTCATCGAAGGAGATCCGGGAGCTCTGTTATGCGTCGAGTTCTACGACGACTCCGCCGAACAAGTGAAGGAGCGAGTGTTTGCCCTGCGGCAGGACCTGCTACAGCGCGGACTCGGATATCGCCACCATGCGGCACTGGAGTTGAGCCAACAGGCGAAAGTCTGGACTCTGCGCGAGGCGGCGCTAGGACTTTCGATGGCGATGAAGGAGGATGCGAAGTCGCTCTCGTTTGTCGAGGATACGGCGGTCGCTCCGGAGAAGCTTCGTGACTACATCGCCCGTTTTCTGGAAATCATTCGCAAACACGGAACCAGCGCTGGAATTTACGCGCATGCTTCGGTGGGATGTTTGCACGTGCGGCCTGTTGTCAACATGAAGACGGAGGAAGGCATACAGAAGTTCACCGCGATTGCCAGCGAGATCTCCGACTTGGTGCTGGAGTTCGGAGGCGCCCTATCCGGCGAGCATGGCGACGGTTTGGTTCGCAGTCCGTTCATGCGAAAAATGTTCGGGCCGGTGCTGTACGAGGCATTCCGCGAAATCAAAAGAACATTCGACCCGCGCGGAATTTTGAATCCGGGAAAAATCGTCGACTCCCCGGCGTTAACATCCAATTTGCGATTTGGTGCCGGATATCAAACTCCGAGACCGGAGACGTTCTTCGACTACTCGGAATACGGCGGCATGGGCGGAGCTGTCGAAATGTGCAGCGGGTTGGGAGCCTGCCGCAAGACGATCGAGGGAACGATGTGTCCGTCCTATATGGCGACGCGTGATGAGCGGGATGTCACTCGCGGCCGCGCCAACGTCCTGCGTCTGGCAATGGCTGGACGTTTGAAAGAAGCCGGGCTGGACGATCACGGAGTTTACGAAACGCTCGACCTGTGCCTGGAGTGCCGAGCCTGCAAAGCGGAATGCCCGGTCGGCGTGGACGTGGCACGGTTCAAGAGCGAGTTCCTGGCGCAGTATTGGGAGAAACACGGGGTCTCGCGCCAAGCTCAGATGCTGGGAAACGTGCATGCCGTGGCAAAGCTGGGAAGCGCATGGCCTGCATTTGCCAACTGGGCTTCCGAGAAGGGGCGCGGCATCGCTGGGGTGGACCACCGGCGCAGCGTGCCGAAGCTCGCGCGGCGAACGGCTGCCAGGCTGGCAAGAGCTCGCAAGGCGGCACAGCATCCGGCGGCCCTGATTTTCAACGACACCTTCACGAACTACTACAATCCGGAAATCGCCATGGCCGCCTGGGATGTCCTCGATTCGGCGGGCGTCTCCACAGGTCTGGCTCGCAACGGATGTTGCGGCCGCCCGCTGATCTCGAAGGGATTGCTGGCTGAAGCTCGCAAGGCGATCAAGCAGAACGCAGACTTGCTCTATCCCATCGCGCAGCGGGGGCAGAAACTGATCTTCTGCGAGCCGAGCTGCCTCTCCGCTGTTCGCGAGGATGCTCCCTCATTACTGCGCGGAGAAGATCAGCGGCGGGCGCTGGTGGTCGCTGAAGCGGCGGTATTGTTTGAAGAGTTCGCCGCCGGACTCGACTTGAAGATTCCCGCCGGTTCTCGCAAAGTGTTGCTGCATGGACACTGTCACCAGAAAGCGATGGGGCTTTTGGCTCCCGCGAAGACACTGTTGGGGAAAGTCGCGACGGTCACTGATCCCGATGCCGGCTGCTGCGGCATGGCAGGCTCTTTCGGATATACGGCGGATCATTTTGAGGTGTCGCGCCAGATCGCGGAGCGGCGCCTGATGCCGGCGGTTCGCAATCGGGAGCCCGGGACCGCGATTCTCGCTTCCGGAATGTCGTGCCGTCACCAGATCCAGGACTTCGCCGGCGAAGCGGCGCAGCATCCCGCCGTGTACCTGCAAAGCCTGCTACGAGGCTCCGCTTGAGCTTGGCGTGGCTGTCCCTGGCCGCTCTGCTGATCGTCATCGTCGTCAGTTGCCTCAGCAAATTGAATGTCGGTGTGCTGGCGATTGCCATGGCCTGGGTCTTGGGAGTGTACTTTGGCGGACTCAAGCCGGAGCAGGTCGCCGCCGGATTTCCGGTGCAGTTGTTTGTCACCCTTTCCGGGGTAACGATTCTTTTCGCCCAGGCGCAAGCGAACGGGACACTCGACAAACTGGCCCACAAAGCTGTCGCCGGGTGTCGAGGAAATGCAGGACTGATTCCGGTGATGTTCTTTCTGGTTGCCGCGGGGTTGGCCTCTTTGGGGCCGGGCAATATCGCCACGGCGGCGCTGATTGCTCCCATGGCCATGGCTGTTGCCGCGCGCGCGGGGATTCCAGCATTTCTGATGGCGCTGATGGTGGGCAACGGCGCCAATGCCGGATCGTTATCGCCGCTTGCCCCTACCGGCATCATCGCCACCGGATTGATGAATCGAATTGGCTTGCCCGGTCTGGAGTGGCAGACCTTCGGTACAAACCTTGCGGCGCATGCCCTGGTCGGGTTTTGCGGTTACGTCCTGTTCGGCGGCCTGGCTCTCTTTCGAGTTCGCTATGAAAAAGATGAACCAGACGCTGCAGACACTACATTTGATTCGAAGAACTGGGTCACGCTGGCCACCATCCTGGCTCTCGTCGCGGCGGTTATTTTTGGAAAGGCGAACGTCGGCATGGCGGCCTTTGCGGCAGCTGTCCTCCTCGGACTTTCGCGCTCGGCCGATGTCGGAGAAGCGATCCGCAAGGCGCCTTGGAATGTGATCGTGATGGTAACCGGTGTCACCGTCCTGATCTCGCTGCTGGAGCGGACGGGAGGACTAGCTTTATTTACGGATCTTCTGGCAAAATTCGCTACTCCAAAAACGGTGACAGGGATGATCGCCTTCGTCACGGGAGTGATCTCGACCTACAGCAGCACCTCCGGCGTCGTCCTTCCCGCGTTTCTTCCCACCGTGCCGGGACTGGCCGAGCGCTTGGGAAGCGCTGACGTAAAATCCATCGCGTTTTCTATCAATGTCGGCTCCCACCTGGTGGATGTTTCACCGCTGTCGACAATCGGCGCGCTGTGCATCGCCTCTGTAACGGCAGAGCAGGCTCGGCCGTTGTTTAACAAGTTGATGGCTTGGGGGCTTTCGATGACCTTCATCGGCGCTCTGATCTGTTACCTGTTCTTCGGCGGCAACTGAGTCAGGAAATCGTAAACGTGACCGACCAGCTTCCGGTTCGGCCACGCTGGAGCGAATTGGCTTCCAGGGAAAGTACATAGTTTCCCGCCGGCCATGTCTCATTGGCGGGATTGGTTCGAAACCGGAATCCCACTCGTTTGGCGAAGCGTTGATCAGCCAGCACAACCGGCCCCAAGGGGCCGACGACGGAAAGCCGGACGGCCACGGCGCCGTCGCTTTCCAGCGCGTTCAAATAACACACGCCCTCGATGCCGGTACTCAGCTCCGCAATTTTCAGCGTCCGGCCGCTGATCGCGGCGAGGCAGCCGATCAGATCCTGCAGTTGCATTTCCGGCGCCAGGTCGAAAGATTGAAAACTCGCCTGTTGTTCTTGGATCGCCGGAGCCGTGGGGTCGTTTCGGGCTGGGCCGGTCCCAGGCCGCTTCGCCACCAGGAATCCGAGAAGTCCGGCGATGACCAGAGAGAATGTCGCCGCGTACTTTGCCCAGGATCGCCCGGCTTTCGGAGGAGGGATTCTTTCCGGGAAATCGAAGGGCTCCTCCCTCTTCCCTTCGGGCGGCGACGGAAATTCCCGGCCCTGCGGCCCGGGTAAGTCCGGATGGTGAGCGATATCCGGTCCTGCGAACGCTCCTTCGTGGCGAGGAGGCGGAACGGCGGCTGGAGCTGCGGGACTTTCCAGGACCGCGTCCGGACCGAACACGCGAACGGAGGCGACTGCAAAGGACGAACTCTTTAAAGCCACCCCCACCGATTGCAGCAGCGAGCCGGCGACGCGGCGCCCATCCTTCATCAGTTCTACATTCAACAGCAGCGGACCGTCACGCAGCGGCTCCAGGATGAACACGCAGGGCTCGTTTCCGGAATCGCGGTGAACTTCAATAACTTTCTGTTTGTTCTCGACCCGAAAATCTGTTGTCTCCAAGCGGATGGCAACTTCGCGCGGTTTCACATTCCCGGCAGAATCGTGTGAGAAATCCAGCGGAAACACTTTGCTGGCGGTTACATCTTCGGGTGCGACACCCGGGTATGCCGCCTCCAGTTCGAGAAGGTCTCGCAGGGACATCTCCTGAGAATTGCGAACCAGCACCACCAAAACGACGCGTTTCCGGACAGTCACCTGCCGGGGAAGCGCGGACTCCATCACGAAATCGGCGGAACCGGTCAGCGGCCGCGGCGCCGCCCGCGCCGAAGCCTTTCCGGGAATCCGAACTATCGCCCTGAGAATACCTTCGCAAATGTTGGTGTAGGCCAGATCGCGAGACGGCCAGGATTCGACAGGCCTTAACCCGTCGGGCAGCGCCTGCAGCCCGCCTAATGCCGAGCTCTCCCACAACACCCACCGCAGCAGGACCGCAATGAGAACCGCGGAGCCTTCCTCATGCCGGGAAAGCGCCAGCGGCAGCTCCACCTCCCGAACGAATTGCGACGAGAGAAAATCGACGCTCACCAGAAATACAATCACCTGCGCATCGCGGAGCTTTGCATCAATGGCAGCGTTCCAGTCCTGGCCCGGAACGATTAACCCATCCCACCAGAACTCAAATCCGCCGATCGTCCCGGAGTCCTCCAGCAGCGAAAGATGACGAGCCAGTTCAGCCCGGAACGTCTCGTCTTCGTGAGCGTAGGAACAGAAAACCCGAACCTTGGTGAGATCAGCCATGGTGCGAGAGATTTTCCATTCTAAGGAAATACATCGACGATCACGCGCTGGTAGCGAGTCAACGCCGGAACTCCGCTGTCAGTCACCGCCAGCACAATGTGAATCGTCTCCGGTTTTGCCACATTCGGCGCAACAAAGCTGACTTTTGCCTCGCCCGCGGCGTCAAAGCGCAACGCGAATGGGGTGCGGGAGTTGGAAATCGGAATCGAGCTGGCCTCCGGATAGTAGATCCATTCGAAGTTCAGATTGTTCTTGTCGGGATCCGTTGACGCCGATGCGCTTAGCTGAACTCGTTCGCCCGATTTTGCCCTCAATCGTTGGGGATGGTCCAGCCGGGCAACGGGAGGGTGGTTGGCATTGGCAAATGGCTGGATGGTCCAGTCCATCCGTGCCGCGAAATCGTTCTGATATGCCTGCCGCCATCGCCAGATGGTCGCCTTGTTGCCCGAGTGCCATTTTCCATCGGTACCTTGGACCTCATCTTCCGTATCCGACCAGAAAGGCCTCGTTTCCGGACTGATCAGCCACTTGCGAATCCGGGGCGTATAGAATTCGTAGCGGCCTCCCCAACTGCCCCAATCGGGACGCTCCGGATTTCCCAGTCCATTGTCGATGAGGTAGAGAAAGCTGGGAGTATCGCCTTCCATCAAAAATTTGGTCACTGGGTAAAGCGCGCCCAGCGGTCCTTTGGCTCGAACGTTCCGGTCCAGCCACGGATTGTCAACGATGCTGAAGTCGGCACCGGTAAACCGGCCATGAAAGTTGTCGCCGCTGATGCCGCTCCAGGTGGAATGGTGATATGCGCCGGCGGCATGATAACCGGGGCTCGCGATATAGAAAAGGCCGGGAAAAGTCTTGCGCAACCACGGCCCGCTGTCGTCCTGGTCCGAAATCGTGTACACGCGAAGCTTCGCGACGAACTTTTCGACGTCGTCCTCCGAACGTGTAGCTCTCACCTTCCACAGCGCTTGCGCCAGACAGTTCGGCCCGCCCCAGACGATCACCCAAACCGGCCGCGCGTCGGGACGGTCGACGACTTCAATGATTTGCCCGGAACCGGGCGAATCCATCCCTTTACCGACGGCATTCATGCCGAAATCCGGCCGGCCTTCTCGAATGATGGAGTGCAAATACTCCTCAGTAGGAAATCCCGGCTCATGCAGCTGAAGATTCTCCCGAACCTTTCCGTAGGCATCCACCAGCCGGTGGATGCTGGCCGCCGAAGTCTTGTTTTGTTGGTGGACCGAGGTGGTCGCAACCAGTCCCTCCACATCCCATTGGTTCGAATAGACCAGAAAACGAATCATCGACTGCGTATCGTCGGGTTCGTTTTCAATATCGGTCAGCACGATGACGCGCTCTTTGGCGGCTGTGGCCAAGCCGCAGGCCATGATCCAACACAATGCCAGGCAGCGAATGGGGAAACTCCGCATAGATGTCATGGCGATCAGGTTTTGGGTGACTTGCAACGGTCCATTCGTCCGGCGAAATCCGTCAAAAATTCTTTCCGCCAGCGGCTGACGCTCTTTGCGCCAGGATGAATCCCTTCGGCGGCGACAGGATCCGGGTCGTCGATCCACCAATTCGGATGCCGCCCGGACCGTCGTGCTACTCGTTCCGCCGATGGGGCTGACGCCGTGAACTTTCCCTGCTGGCCGTCCAAACCCGGAAAATCGCTCTGGATCGCATACGGCCAAACTTTCGCGTCACGCGGGGAAAACCGGAATCGCAGTGTCCCGTCCTTGTTCTCCGCCGTTGCGGGAATGCGGCTGTCGAAGATCATCCGGGCATGATGCTTGTCACGAAATCCGCCGGGCACGGGCAGAACAAATTCGACGACTCCAAAAACTTCCGCGCGATCGGCTTCAGTCGTCAGACTCCGGAAGATCGTCTTCCGGTTATCCCAAACTCGCACGAACTGCCCGCCCCAGCCCGGCTGCGCCGGAGCCTCCGGATTTCCGTGCAGGAGGTACGCCACCGAAGGGGTGTCGCCCATCTTGATCGCTCCTCTCAGATGGCTAGTGAAGTATTCCCCAAGCGCTCCGTGCCCGGCGATGTGAGTGTTCACAAACGATGCATTTCCCAGGTCGCCGGTTTGATCTCCTCCAGTGAACCACCCCCGGTAGGTCGCGTTGGATTCGATCATCCACAGGTTTGGATGATGCATTTCGATGTAGTTGTAGGCGTCGACGCTCCACATCTTGTTGGGTCCGCCGATGAAGTAGACGCGCAGCTTGGGCAGGATATCGGGAGCATCGTGGAGTGCTTGTGCCAAGTCTTCGATTCCGCCCCAAACGAGTACGTAGAGCGGCCTGGAATCGGCCCTGCGCGCGCACCGCACGATCCACTCGGAACCTTCTGTAGCGTGATCGATGCCACCGCTGCCGGGACTCTCCAGAACTCCCTGCTTTGCGATGCTCTTCAGAGAGTCGGGAGCCGGGTAGCGATCGGACCACGTCTTGAGCGTGGCGTAATCTTTCTCGTACCGGTCGATCACCTCGATGATATGGTTCAGCCGTCCCGGGCCGTAAGGCGACGAAATCAGCCCTTCAATGTCGAGAACGTCCGCGTAGAGCAGCAGGTGCACCAGTGACTGAAAGTCGTCCGGATCGGTGCCTCCGATGTCGCTGGAAACGACCACCCGGTACCGCTTTGCGGTTGCTGCCCACAACCGCGCCGGCCAGGGAATTGCCGCCATCAGAGTTCGCCGGCTGAATGTAAGCCGCCTGCCGTGGTCCAATCGCCCGAGTCTCCCAGGGGTATTGTAAGACCCTACCTGCGGCTCACGTAACGGGAGCGGGATTGAACAGCGCCATAGAGTTGTGCAGTCCCCAGTGATCGGCCCACGTCTTTTTCCGGCCGCTGGCCACTTCCAGGATCAAATCGAAAATCTCGCGGCCGATCGTTTCCACGGTAGCCTCACCGGTGAGAATCCGGCCGGCATTGACATCGATCAGATCGTGCCAGCGGTTGGCCAACTTCGTCTGGGACGATATCTTGATCACCGGTACGGTGGCCAAACCGTAAGGCGTCCCTTCCCCGGTTGTGAAAACGTGCATGTTCATGGCGGCCGCGGTTTGCAGCGTTCCGCAGATGAAATCGCTGGCCGGCGTCGCGGTGAATACCAGCCCTTTCGTTCGCACTTGTTCGCCGGGCTGGACGACCGCCTGGATGGCGGAGGAGCCGGCCTTGGCGACCGAGCCAAGCGCCTTCTCGACTATGTTCGCCAGCCCGCCCCGCTTGTTGCCTGGTGTGGGATTGGCGCTGCGGTCCGTTTCGCCTCGCTTCAGGTAGCTGTCGTACCACTCCATTTCCCGGATCAGGGCCTCGGCGACACCTACATTGGCGGCGCGAGGCGTAAGCAAGTGGATCGCATCGCGAACTTCGGTGACTTCGGAAAACATGACGGTGGCGCCGGCACGAACCAGCAGGTCGGCGGCGTAGCCGACGGCCGGGTTGGCCGACACTCCGGAGAAGGCATCGCTGCCTCCGCACTGCAGCCCTACGACAAGATCCGAAGCCGGGCAGGAAACCCGCTGCCGGCGATTCAGTTGGTCCAGGCGCTTTTCAGCGGCGCTCAGGATGGCATTGACCATGTCCCCAAAGCCGCGATAAGCGGTGTCTTGCAGTCGGACGACATAGGATTCGTCCTCGAACACCGGAAGCGAGCCGTTGGAGGGATAGAGCCGCGACGGCTGCATCTTCTCGCAGCCAAGACTTACCACCATCGGCGCTCCGCCGAAGTTGGGATTCAGGCTGATGTTCCGGATCGTCCGGATGGGGATTTCGGCCCCTGGAGCATTGATGGCCACGCCGCATCCGTATGGATGCGTCAATGCCAGTACGTCATCCACCGCCGGATACCGCGGCAGGATCTCGGCTTTGATCCGGCGAACCGCAAACTCCACCGTGGGAGCCACGCACTGTACCGTCGTCGTAATTCCGAGGAGGTTTTTTGTACCGGCAGAACCATCGCGATTGCGGAACCCCTCGAACGTAAATCCTTCCAGAGGGGGAAGCGCTGCCGGAACGGCGGTTGCCATCGGAAGCGAACGCAAATCCGGCGCTTCGGGAAGGCACACGTTCCGCTCATTCACCCAGGAACCGCGCGGGAGATCGCGGCCGGCGTAGGCAATCACCTGACCGTACCGGATCACCGGATCGCCCTCGGCCAAATCGACGGTGGTCACTTTGTGCGCAACGGGAATGAACTCGGCAAGGGTCGTTCCGTCTTCCAGACGCTCGCCGGCAGCCAGTCCATCTTCCCGGATAATTACAGCGACGTTGTCTTTGGCATCCACCCGGATCGATTTCGGTGCGCGCACCCCTCCATCTTCCCCCACTCGCCCGGCTTTGGTCATGGAAATGCCTGCAGTTTGGTGATCGATAAGTGTGTTTTATCCCTGATATGTGCCTTACTAACCCATGCTGAACGATGCCGAGCCGTCTCCGGTGCTGAATTCGGGTGTATTTACCCGCGAGCGCGTGTTGACTCTGACGTTAATTCTGGCGACCCTCCTCGCCCTGTATGTTTGCTATCGCATCGTTGAGCCGTTTATTCCGCCCATCGCCTTTGCGCTCGCGCTGGTGGTAGCAACGCAGGGCCCTTACCGCTGGCTGCGCGGCAAGCTTCGCTCCCCCAATCTGACAGCGACGGTGGCGGTGATCCTGGTTCTCACGCTGATCATCGCACCGGCCGTCTCCCTCGTCACCTATCTCGTCCAGAACGCCATCCATAGCATCAATGAGATTCGGACAGTCGATTCGAACTGGCGAGCGATGTTAGAGGGTCAACCGATCCTGGCGAATCTGCTGGAGTGGGCCGAAGCTCACCTGGATTTGGAGTCGCACCTCACGCGAGCCGGAGAAGGTATCGCATCGTACGCCACGGAGTTTCTAAAAGGTTCGGCAAGCATCGTGACCAAGTTGGGGATTACCGTTTTTGTGCTTTTCTTCATGTACCGGGACTGCGATTCGGGAATGCAAACGCTGTATCGCTTAGTGCCCCTCTCGAGAACCGAAGCACAACGCATGTTCAGCCACGTGGCGCAAACATTGCGCGCAACAGTCAACGGCTCCTTAACCGTCGGAGCCGTGCAGGCATTGATGGCCGGGTTGATGTACATGGCGCTGGGCGTGCCGGGCGCGATCTTGTGGGCTTCCGCCACTTTCTTTGCTGCCCTCGTTCCCGTATTTGGGACGGCTCTCATATGGGGGCCCATCTCGCTTTTTCTTCTCCTGACCGGCAGCTGGGGAAAGGCGCTCATCCTGCTGAGCTGGGGATGCGTCGCCATTGGCATGATCGACAACTTCCTCTATCCTTTTCTCGTGGGCGGCAAGCTCAGGCTGCACACCGTGCCGACATTTTTTTCCATTGTCGGCGGCGTTGCCCTCTTCGGAGCTTCGGGATTGATTTTAGGGCCGATGACGCTCGCGATTACGATCGGATTGATCGATGTTTGGTGGCATCGCACATCGGAAGGTCAGGCCGCGGAAGAGGAAGTTATCCAGCCTGCCGGCGGTTCCTCGCCCGCTGCGATGCTCCATTAAGGCTTGTTCGCACCCGCCAGGGTGGCGCGACCGTGTTAGCGCTGCCGCGACTCGTCGTCGAGCGTCGGCAGGAAGGCTCCGGCCAGAAGAACCAGTCCACGGGCATGGTTCTGATCGGGTCCGGCGCTCGCCACGGGTTAGGGCTTCTTGGTTCCCAGTCCACGTATCGCATTGGTAAGGTCCCGGATGCTTTGAGACGTCGATGCTCCCGCCGCCCCCATTCCGCCGGTCAGGGAGAACTCGGGGAATGTGACGCTGTGTTCGCGAAGCGTGCGAACCTGCTGCGCGTTGATCACTTCCAGTTGAGCCAGCGAAACGCTGTAGGAATAGCCGGTTCCATCGGGATCGGTTTTCGCCACGCGCCGCCGCAGCGTGAACGTTGCCGTTCGGGCCTCGCCCGGGGCTAAAGTGAATTGCGGGTCCGCCTTCCTCGCTTCTACCTTGCCGATCCCGGTGGCGCTTGTGTCGTAGGTGCCCGCGGTTCCCCAGAAGAATCGATTCCCCAGGTTGTCGGTCAACACCGAAGACTTGGCCACGTACGCGAGAGAAAGGGGCTGTTGGGAAGCATTGCGAATCCGCAGATTCAACCGGACGACGCGATCCTGGTAAGTTCCCTCCCGGGTCAGCGTGGCGTTCTGGATCTCCGCGGCGAACACGCCCGCATCGAAGCAATTCCGCTTTCCGGCGCACGCATTGGATGCTGGCTGCGTCCCAACAGGCACTGGAGCAGCGGCGGGCGCGGCCAATCCTGCCGCTGGCGCCGCGGGAGCCTCCGTGACCGCGGGAGCGGCCGTGGCGGGAGAGGGAACCACTGGAGCGGCCTCCGAAACGGCCGGAATCGCCTGGGAAACTCCCCGGAAGTTCAATGCGGTCTCGGCTCCAAACTGGAATTGCCCCGGCGCCACCTCATTCGCTTCACGGACCGCCAACTCGATGTCCCAAGCCTTCTGTCCGAGAATGTCGCGACCGTTCCAGCGCCACGCAAACTCAAATCGCGTGTCCGCGGTTTGCCCTGGCTGCAGCGTGAACTTCGGATCGAATTGACGGCCGGCAATTTCTCCCATGCCCCGCACCGATTCAGTCGACGCCAGAATATAGCGATTGCCGCGCTCGTCAATCGCCACGCCCGCCGAGCGCAGGTATCCCAGCACCAGCGGCCGGTTCGTTTTGTTCAGAAACTTGATGGTCGCGCTGACAATTCGCGTCGACTCGATCGTGCTGAAACGAAAATCGCGGACGATGGCCGCAAACGAAGCCGATTCTTCACAGAACCGCTTTCCTGTGCACGCCAGCGCGGCCCGCGGCGGCGCCGGGGCTTGGGCGGACGCCGGCAGAGCAGCCCTTCGCAGCAAGGCGGCGCTCACCGGAGCCGGGCAGAGTACCTCCCACTGCTGGGATATCCCCAATCCGCCGCTGGCATTGTCGCGCCCGACGATATTGCCGTCGCCGCCCTTCCACTTCGTCCGCCCGCCGCCGATATCGCTGTTATCCCAGATTCCCGCCAGCGTATACTGCTGCTCATCGATCGTGGTAATCCGCCCCTCTGTGCAATTGGCCGTGGCGCGATAGGTCTTCTGGCCGACTTCGGCCATCTGACGGCGCACGCATCCGGCGACATCGTTGGGCTCGGTTTCGGCGCACGAGGATTTTAGCTCCGCGGCGGTGAATCGAGCCTCCGCGGTTGCGTTGGCGGTGCCGATGCCGGTCTTGGCGACCACCGTCGGCGCCGGGCAGCGGAAACACGAAGCAAGCCATTCCGTGGAAGCGGATGTGTTCGTTCGGCCAGAACGAGCCGGAGCGGCCGCGCCGCCCTGGGCGGCTGCTGACGCGTTGCCCCCGGCGGCAAACGATGCGCAAATCGCGAAAAAGAGAAGAAAAGCGGAAGGGTCTCTCATAACAAGCCTCAATGCACACGCCGCCCGGGCGGGCGACGGGTGAAACAGTTCACAGATACACTGAACATTACGCGGGATGGCGGAAAAAACCGTCATCGCGATGACAGAAATGCGGGACCAACCCAGCACAACTCACGGCAAAGACCCATCGGATCGCGATGTTCTGGACCATGTCTTCAGCCTGGCCTATGAGGAGCTGAAGTTCCTTGCGGCGGCCGTGCGCCGAAGCCATCCCTCGGCGCCGCTCAGCCCCACGACGATCGTCAATGAGGCGTGGTTGAAGCTGGCGCGGACCCCCGCAGTAGCCCAAACCTCGCCTCTCCACTTCCGCCGGATCGCCGCCCGGGCGATGCGGCAGGTGCTGGTAACCGAGGCCCGCCGCCGAACCGCATTGAAGCGCGATCACGCGGTCACCGTATTGACTGGATTGGAAAAATCAGCCGAGCGCACCTTCTGGGACGACCAGCTGGTCTCTCTGGACGATGCCTTGGAAGAGTTGGCGCGGCTGAATTCCCGCCAGGCGCAGATGGTGGAGAGCCGATTTTTCGGCGGCCTGGAAATGGGCGAAATTGCCCAGCTGCTGGAAGTTTCCGAAGCCACTCTGCTGCGGGACTGGCGTGCCGCTCGCGCCTGGCTCGCTGTCCGCATTGGCGGGACGTCATAGGGGACTTTCGAGATTCCATGACCGACCCTGCCCGCTGGGAACGGATTCAACAGTTGTTTCACCAGGCGCTGGAGATGGCGGCGGAGCAGCGAGCCGAGTTCCTGCAGCGCGAGTGTCCCGGCGATGCCGCCATCCAGGCGGATATCCTTCAAATGCTTGAGTTGGACGCTCAGCCCGCCGGCTTGCTGGATCAGCACCTTCCCGAGATTGCCGGTCAGGTCTTGCACTCCGAGCCGGTGGTCTCCCGCAAAATCGGTCCCTGGCGCATCGAACGCAGGCTGGGCGAGGGAGGCATGGGTGTTGTCTTCTTCGCGGTCCGCGACGACCTCGCAACTTCAGCCGCCATCAAGGTCCTTCGCGACTCCTGGCTTTCTCCAGCGCGCCGCGACCGGTTCATTCAGGAGCAGAAAACCCTTGCCCGCCTGGACCATCCGCAGATCGCCCGTTTGCTCGATGCCAGCACTCTCGAAGACGGCACGCCTTATTTCGTCATGGAGTATGTCGAAGGCCTCCATCTCGACGTTTATTGCGAACAGCGCCGCTGTAGCTTGACGGAACGGCTGGAACTTTTCCGGTCTGTGTGCCGGGCTGTCCAGTTTGCTCATTCCCATGCGGTCATCCACCGTGATCTGAAACCGTCGAACATCCTGGTCACTCCCGCGGGAAGCGTCAAGCTGCTGGACTTCGGCATCTCCCGCCACCTCACCGAATTCGGCGATCCGGAAGTCACCCGCACCGGCCTTCGCCTGCTCACTCCGGCATTCGCCGCGCCGGAGCAGCTGCGGGGGGAGCCGGTTGCCGTCGGTGCCGACGTGTATTCCCTCGGCGTGATTTTGTTTTGTCTTCTCACCGGTACCCTGCCTTCTGGCAAGATAACCTCCGGTGTCGAATCTCCCACTCCGGATCGCGGCCGGACCCGCCCCTCCGTTGCGGCGCAAGAGCATCCGCTGTTTTCCGGTGCCAGCCATGCCGCCTGGAGCGAGCTGGACGTCATCTGTCTCAAGGCGATGCACGCCGACGCATCCCGGCGCTATCCATCCGCCGAAGCACTGGTCCGGGATATCGATCATTTCCTGAAGGGCGAGCCGCTGGAGGCGCGGCCGGACAGTCTGACCTATCGCCTGGGGAAGTTCACCCGGCGAAATCGCGTTCCTTTGATCCTGGCGGCGGCCGGATTGGTTGGAGTGGCCGGTTTGGCCACCGCTTTCACGGTGCGGCTCGCGGCGGAGCGCAACGTGGCCCTGGCCGAGGCGGCACGAACGCAAAGAATCCAACAGTTCCTGCGCAATTTGTTCGAGGGAGGCGACCCCGACGCCGGACCCTCGCACGATCTGCGGGTGGCGGACCTGCTCGAAAAAGGCGTACTGGAGGCTCAGGCGCTGGACAAAGATCCGGCGGTTCAAGCCGAGCTCTACCAGAGCCTGGGCGACATCTATCGCAAGCTGGGCGATCTGCCGCGTGCCGAAAAGCTGTTTGAATCCGCGCTGGCGCGCCGCCAGGAGATACCCGGCCGGAGTGCGGATGTGGTGGAAAGCATGGCCGGCCTCGCTCTGCTCCGCGCCGACCAGGCCAGGCTGGACGAAGCCGAACGCCGGGGCCGGCAGGCGCTGGATCTCAGCCGGAGCAGTCTGCCCGCGGGGCATCCGATGATCGCGCTGACAACGGAAAGCCTGGGCCGGATCCTGGAGGAAAAAGGCGATTACGCCGCCGCCATTCCCTTGCTGGAGGATGCCGTGCGCCAGCGCTCCTCGCCATCCAGTTCCGCCTCCGACCTTGCCGGAAGTCTCTACGAGCTGGCAAACGCCTACTTCTATGCCGGCCGCTACCGGGAGGCGGAAGCCCTGAATCTCCGAGTGCTCGCGCTGAACCGCACGATCTATGGCGACCGCCACCCGAGAGTGGCGGAGGTGCTGGTGAACCTCGGAGCAATCCAGCAGGACTTGGGGAACTACTCCGAAGCCGAACGATTCCACCGCGAATCGCTGGACATCACCCGCCGCTTTTTCGGGGAGGCTCATTACCGCACAGCCGCCGGCTTCACGATGGTGGCCCGGGCGCTGGTGTTCCAAAAGCGATATGACGACGCGGTTCCTCTGTTGAAGGAAGCTGTCTCCATCCAGGAAAGAGTCTTCGGCCCGGTGCATCCGAGGGTGGCTTCCGCCGTCAACGAATTAGGGACAGTCGCTCTTCAGAAAGGCGACACCGAAGCGGCAAAAAAACAATACAGCCGGATGCTGGCGATCTACCGCGCGGTTTACCCCGGTGGCCACTACCTGATCGGAACCGCTACGTCCAATGAAGGCAGCGCTTATATGGCATCGAAAGACTACGCCCGGGCGGAGATGCTGCTGCGCGAAGCCGTCCGCATCTTCACCGCTACTCTGTCGGCCGGGCATCTGAATACCGCGATTGCTCGCGTCAAGTTGGGCCGCTCCCTTTTGCGCCAGAAAAAGTTCGCCGCCGCGGAAACCGAAACGCTGGCAGGGTATGAAATTCTACGGAAACAGATGAACCCGTCGGTCAGCTGGCTTAACTCTGCCCGTACCGATCTGGTGGAGGTCTACGCAGCGCTCGGCCAGATGGAAAAACAAGCTGTATTCCAGAAAGAGTTGGCGGTCGACACCAAAAAGTAAAGGCCGGCTCCCCGAAGGAAAGCCGGCCTTGCGTTTGCCCGTCGAGCCTGGCGGCTTGACAAGGCCGCTCCATATCAGAACAACAGCTTCAAGCCGATCTGCACCGAGCGAGGCGGGTTGTCCTGAGCCGTGATCGTTCCAAACGCTCCCGATTCCACGTTATTGTTTGGATTGCCGAAGATCGGCGTGTTGGTCAGGTTAAACGCCTCGCCGCGAATCTGCAGGTTGAACCGCTCCGTAAACCGGACATTCTTGAAGACCGAGAAGTCCAGGTTGCGGGTGAAGTCCTTCCTCAGGTTCGGGTGCGTCCGGGAAAGATTTCCAAACGTGTAGCTTCGGGCTACAGCGAACTGTGTTGTATCGAACCACTTATCGATGGAGCGGCTATCGATGCGCGCATCGGCGCCCGTGACATCCGGACGCTGGTAGCCGCCGTAAGAGAAGCTGTTGTTCGTCGTCTGGCTGAAGATCAGCGGTTGTCCGGAGTTCAGCGTCAGGATTCCGTTGGTCTGCCAGCCGCCCAGGAAGGCATCGGTGATTCCATTCCAGCTGCTGCCATACTTCTTGCCCTTGCCGAACGGCAACTCGTAGTTGAAGTTGACTACCACACGATGCGGAATGTCATAGGCGCTCAGAGATCGCTCGCACTGACGGCAGTACCAGTTGCGCAGCGTTCCCTGGGAATCGCTCCAGATTCCATCGGAAGAGTCGGCGATCGTCTTCGACCACGTATAGGAGACCATGACGCTGGTTCCTCCGCCGAAGCGATGTTCGAACCGCGATTGCAGCGCGTGATAGTTGCTGTTGCCCCACGCCGCAGAGCCCGTGCCGACGCTGCTCCAGATCGCGTAGGGGCCGCGCAACAGGTAGCCGCGCTGCACCATCGCCTGGCCCATGTTCGCCGCGGCAGGGATGTATCCGTAAAAGGGATTGGCAACGGATTCCGTCAGGCGGTTTGCCGGATCGATGAGAGACGGATTCAACTGGCCCTGATCTCCTTGGGCGATCTCGTTGTGCGTACCCTTATTGCCCGCATAGGCGACTTCGAGGATCGTGTTGTTCGTCAGGTTGCGCTGGAGGCTGAAGTTCCACTGCTGGTTGTAAGGCGTCTTCATTTCCGACGGCCACGCGGAGCTGAGGCCGAAGCCGACCTGCGACAGTAGACCCTGCGAGCGGCCCGTCGGCAGTACGTAACCCGAGGTAAACGGGTTGCTCAGCACTTCGTTGACAGTCAGTTGATCGATGGTCGAAAGCCAAGGAGTGGCGCTCGCATAGGGTGCGCCCGTCCATCGGTCCGTCGCGGCAAACTTCGGAACGCCGTAGAAGATTCCGTAGCCGGTGCGGATCACCGTCTTCTCATTCACCTGGTAGGCGATACCCAAACGCGGGTTCCACTTGAACTCCAGGGAGCGGATTCCCCGGCGTCCCAAGCTCTGATCGTCGCCGGCGAACAGATATCCACCCTGCACGTTCAAACCGGTGACGTCGGCAAGCGGGTTCCTGATGAACGGATCCATCACCGTCTGCTGGTCGTAGCGCTCCGTTGTCGAGCCTTCCATCTCCAGCCGCATGCCGTAGTTGATGGTCAGCTTCGAGTTCATCTTGTATTCATCCTGGGCATACAGAGCGTAATACCGGCTCAGGTTGGCGGGCTTGATGCGATGCGTGGCGTTGCCGCTGGTTCCCGTTCCCAGCAGGAAAGACGCGAAGGCATCGCCGGCGCCGGGAGTACGCGCATCCGGCCCCTGCGTCATCTGACGGGTGAAGTTGAAGTACGCCGGCGATTGCCCGAATTGCGCAAAGCCCAGCGTAAACGTCCGCCAGTCACCGCCAAATTTCATGCTGTGGCGGCCGACGATCTTGGTGACATTGCCGACCAACGTGTACGACGTATTGTCGCTAACGTACGTAGAACCGTTGTTGGGGCCGATGGCGGAGTAGTCCTGAATGTCGAAACGCGGAATACGCGGAGCGCCATTGGTCAACGCGACATTTTGCAGCGACTGGGGCAAACCCAACTGCGTCACGTCATAGCCGTAGGAGAAGGCGGGACGCCAGGCGTTGAAACGGCTGAGGCCGAAACGAATGTTCACAATCGTGCCGGATCCGATGGTCTCGGTGTAGTCGAAGGCGGCGTTGTGCGAGCCCCAGTACATGATTCCATCGCTGGGCGTCGCGCCGGTGCCGTAGAAATCGGCAGCCGCCGTATCTTGCATGAACCGGTTATAGCGCCCGAAAATGCGGCGATTCTGCGTGAAGTTGTGGTCTACCTTTACGTCGAACTTGTCGGTGGGCGATCGCGGCACCATCTGAATGCCAACGTTGTTCTGGTTAGTGAAGGGATTCCCGGCCTTGTTCTCTTTCGGCCACAAAGCCATTGCCTTCACCGCCACCGGGTCAAACATGCTTTGAGGGATGATATTTCCGGCAAACGGAATGCGCGACCCGTTACCGTTGCCGTCCACTATGGTGCTGAAAGGGTTGTAGATCGTTCGCAGCGCGCCGTTGCTGGTGCGGGTGTTCGAAAAATCACCGCCCATCTGCTGCGCCGTCGGCACCGTGTACTGCGCAAAGCTGCCGGACTTCACCAGCCGCCGCTCATACAGGCCGAAGAAGAAGGTCTTGTCCTTGATGATCGGTCCGCCGATGCTGGCTCCGTACTGGTGCTGCTGGAAGGCGGCTTTTTCTCCGCCGGAGCGGTTCAGGAAGAAATTTTTCGCGTCCATCGCGCTGTTGCGCAGGAACTCGAAGACGCTGCCGTGGAACTGATTCGTGCCGGACTTGGTGACCATCGTCACCTGACCGCCGCCGCTGCGTCCGTATTCCGCGGTGTAGGAGTTGGTCTGAACACGGAACTCCTGAATGCCTTCCACGGAGGGAATGGCCGACGCGCCGTAGATTCCTTGAATGTCGCTCTGCACCATGGCGGTGACGCCGTCCAACTGGACGTCGTTCAGCGATTCCTTGCCTCCGTTGATCGAGAAGCGAATCGTGCTGGTGAAAAAGTCGCTTTCCTGATTCGGAGTCGACGGCGTAATGCCGGGCACCAGCCGCATCAACGAATAAACGTTACGGTTATTCAGCGGCAGGTCGATGATCTTCTTGTTTTCGACGACAGAGCTCAATGTCGCGCTGGAAGCTTCCAGCAGCGGACCGGTGGCCGTCACTTCTACTTTTTCGGTGACCGCGCCCACTTCCATCGTGATGTTCACGGCCGCGCTCTGCTGCGTCGCCAGCGAAAGCGAATCGATGACGTGAGTGCGAAATCCCGCTGCTTCAACGGTCACCCGGTAGACGCTGGGCGTCAGCTCGATAATGCGGTACACGCCGGAAGCATTGGTTTCCGTCCGGTAGTCAGTGTTCCGCTGAGTATCGGTTAAGGTAATCTTGGCGTTCGTGATGGCGGCGCCGCTGGTATCGGTGACAATTCCGGAAATCAGCGCCTTGGACGTCTGCCCAAACGCGGTAAACGTGGTTAAAAACAGCGCAGAAATGGCTGTTAAAAGGATTTTCGACATGGACCCTCCTGCATGGCGACGACGAGCTCAAAACGACGAACGTAAACGTGGAACGTAAAACGTGGTTAAAAAACTCCCGCCCTTGGCCGAGCATTGTATTCCGGTTTGGTCCAAATTGTCAAAAACAGCTTTTCCGGGGTGCCTCGCTTTCCTTCGAACATTAAGAGGTATAAACTTTTAGTAGAAGTTCAAGCGTTTTTCCTGGCCTTGATGAATTTGCCAGTGAAACGCGAAAAGTACTCATGTTGAAGCGATCCACGTTCGCCCGCTGCCTTGTCACCGTTACGGCCTTATGCGGTGTAGCGATGTTTGCCGCTCCGCTGGACCGGAACGCCTTCGTTGGCAAGCACTGTATGGGCTGCCATACGCGGCAAGTCAATTCCGGCGGGTTGATCCTGGAAGGGTTTTCCGCGGCTCAAGCCGCGCAGCATCCGGAAGTTTGGGAGCGCGTGATCAAGAAGGTCCACGCGGGGGAAATGCCTCCGGCCGGACTGCCGCGCCCTGATGAGGCATCCAGCAAGGCATTTCTCGGCGAGTTGACCGCCGACCTGGACGGCGCCTGGCGGCAGAAGCCCTATGCGGGAAAGGCCGTCATTCACCGCCTGAACCGCACCGAGTACACGAATGCCGTTCGGGACCTGCTTCACCTGGAGTTGCCCCTTGCCGCCGAGCTTCCGGCCGATCAGATTGCCGCCGGTTTTGACAATATCGCCGACGCCCTCTCGATGTCTCCGCTGCTGCTGGAGCGTTATCTTAAGGTCGCTCGCCGCGTCGGTCAGTTGGCAACGGGAACCATCGATGCCGCTCCCGTAGTGGAGCTTTTCCCGGCCAAGGGAACACAAGCGGTCTGGCAGGAAGGGATGCCGTTCGGTACTCGCGGTGGATTGCGGGTGACGTATTACTTCCCGCTCGACGGCGACTATGACATTCGTGCATTTCTGCAGAAGGAAAGCCTCACGCCGCTGGAAGGAGTGCGCTTTTTCCAAACGCGCCTCCGCCAGGTGAAGGCCGGCAATCACACCGTCATCGTGACCTTTCCGGATGAATTCGCAGACCGCGAAGGCCCGGTCGTGAATGTCGGCGGTCCGGGTGGGCGCCCGTTAGGCGGTCCGCTCGACGTCTTGGGGGCGGCGGTACGCCCGACTGTCGAGTTTCGGGTCGATGGCAAGCGCGTGAAGCTGTTCGAGATCGGAGGCATGACGGCCGGTGAAGCCGCATTCGATGGACAGCCGGGTCCTCCGGCTTTAGGCCGTCTGGAGGTCGCGGGCCCTTACAATGTCACCGGTCCTGGCGATACCGCCAGCCGGGCCCGGATTTTCGTCTGCCGCCCCTCCGCGGCGGTTGAGGAAAGCGACTGCGCCCGGCGCATTTTGACCCCCATCGCTCGCCGGGCTTTCCGGCGCGACCTCGGCGAGGCCGAGTTGAAGCCGTTCCTCAAGACTTTCGCCTCGGAAAGGCAAAAGCGCAATTTTGACGCTTCCATCGGCGCCGCTGTCCGGGACATTCTCCTTTCACCCGACTTTCTGTTCCGCCTGGAATTCGACCGGCCTCAGGGCGATGCCGGAACCGCCCAGCCGGTGACTGATTTTGAACTCGCGTCCCGGCTTTCGTTTTTCCTCTGGAGCACGATTCCCGATGACACGCTGCTGGATGTAGCGTCGAAAGGCCAACTGCGCGATCCGAAGGTGTTGGATCGCGAAGTCCGCCGGATGCTGGCGGACCGCCGCTCCAACGCGCTGATTGACAACTTCACGTCGCAATGGTTGGGATTGCGGGAGTTGGCCGGAATTGAACCGGATAAGGAGCTGTTTCCCCAGTTCGATGCCGCCTTGGCTTCGGATTTTCAAACGGAAACCCGGATGTTCGTTGGCAGCCTGATTCGCGAGAACCGCAGCCTGCTCGATATCCTGCGGGCGAAGTATACCTACCTTGACGAGCGCTTGGCCGGGCATTACGGCATTCCGGGAGTGATTGGGCCGGGCTTCCGGCGTGTTTCCCTCGAAAACAACGCTCAACGGGGCGGTCTGCTTTCGCAAGGCAGCGTGCTGCTGCTTACCTCGCATGGCACGCGGACTTCTCCGGTGCTCCGTGGCAAGTGGATTCTCGACAATTTGCTGAATTCGCCCCCCGCGCCGCCTCCCGCCAATGTTCCTCCGCTGGAGGAAAATTCGAAAGACGGAAAGAAACTGACGGCCCGCCAGCAGGTGGAAAAGCATCGTGCCAATCCCACCTGCGCATCCTGTCATAACCGGATCGATCCGCTCGGTTTCTCCCTGGAAAACTACGATGTGATCGGCCGGTGGCGCGACAAGGACGATGGCGGGGCGATCGATGCGTCCGCCAAACTGGTCAACGGCGCCGAATTCACCGGGCCGCAGGGCTTGAAAAACATGATCTTGGGGCGTTCGGATGAGTTTGCCAACGCCACCATCAGCCGGTTGATGACCTACGCCTTGGGGCGCGAATTGGACGCCCGGGATCAACCTGCAATCCGCGAAATCATGCGGACGACGGAAGCCGGTGAATATCGCTTCCATGATGTAATCTTGGCGGTAGTGAAAAGCGTCCCATTCCAAATGAGACAGAAACAGGATCACTAAGCTATGTTCGTTACCCAGAAGCACTTATCGCGCCGGACACTATTGCGTGGGGCAGGAATCTCGCTATCCCTTCCGCTTTTGGATGCAATGGTGCCGGCTTTCGCCCAGGACCGGGTGGCGGCCGCGCCGGTGCGCCGCATGGGCTTTGTGATCTATCCTCTCGGCGTCGATCAGGCACGTTGGAAGCCGAAAGGCCAGGGCACGGGGTACGAATTCAGCGAGGCTTTGGCCCCTCTGGCTCGCCATCGCCAGAATTTTGTCGTCATCACGGGTCTGTCTTCCGATCCCGACCGGACCAAGGCTGGATTTCACGATCGCGCGCTGGCGTCTTTTTTGACCGGCGTCGAGCCGACCAAAGGCAAAGTACACGTCGGCATCTCCGTCGATCAGCTGGCGGCGAAAACTCTGGGCAAAGAGACGCCCTTTGCCTCGCTGGAACTTTCGACGGAAACTAACTATGCCGGCGCGGCGCACGTGGGCCCGGTGTTCAAGACGGCCACATCGCCTCTCCCGCTGGAATACAACCCCAGGCTCGTTTTCGAGCGGCTGTTCGGCGAGGGCGGCAGGATCGATCCTGTTGCTTCCGCCGCTCGCGATGCCGCCGACCGCAGCAGTCTGGATAGCGTGACGGAGCGAATCTCGGAATTGAAGTCGCGGCTGGGCGCTGACGATCGTAGAAAGCTCGACGAATACGTCGATTCGATTCGCGATGTGGAGCGAAGAATCCAGGTGGCATCTCAGAAGCGGCCCGTCGATTTGCCTGAAATGCAGCGGCCCGCCGGTGCTCCGGATTCCTGGCCGGAGCATGTCAAGTTGATGTTCGACTTGCAGGTTCTCGCCTTGCAAGCCGACCTGACGCGTGTCTGGACGTTTATGTACGCGCGCGAAGCGACGTCGATCAACTACCCGCACCTGGACATCTCGATGGGTCATCACGAGATTTCCCACCACAACTTCGAAAAGGACAAGTTGGATGCGCTGGCCAAGATCAATGTCGATCAGTCGCATTTGTTCGCCTATTTCCTGGACAAGATGAAGGCGGTACGGGAAGGCAACGGCACGCTGCTGGACCATTCGCTGGTTCTATACGGCAGCAACCTGAGTGTCCCCACGTCTCACAGCCAGCGCGACTTGCCGATCATCGTGGCGGGCGGCGCGGCCGGGCGCATAACCGGTGGCCGTTACGTTGCGCTCCCCGGCGATGAAACTCCGCTCACCAACCTGTACCTCACCATGCTCGATAAAGTCGGCGTGCCGACGGAGAAGCTGGGCGACAGCACGGGCCGCTTCAACCGGTTGGAGGTATAAGCCGATGTGGCGCTTGTTCACCGGCCTGATTGCCGTTTCGGCGGCGTTCGCCGCTTCCGGCGACGATGCCGGCCTGATTGCCGCTGCGCGGAACGATGACCCCTCAACCGTAAAGGCGCTGCTGCAACAGGGAGCGAACCCCAATCAGCGGGAAGCCGACGGTTCGACGGCGCTTGCCTGGGCCGTGATTCGTAACAATGCGGCGCTGGCGGAGTCGCTCTTGCAGGCTGGCGCCGATCCGAACCTGACGAATGAACTCGGAATCGGCCCGCTGGCCCTGGCTGTCACCACCGGTTCGGCGGAACTCCTCCGCCTGCTCCTCGATCGCAAGGCCGATCCGAATCTGGCGCGGGAAAACGGCGAGACGCCGCTGATGACCGCCGCGAAAATGGGGCGTTCCGACATCGTGAAGCTGCTGCTGGATCGCGGAGCATCGGCCAATGTTCGCGACAAGAAATTCGGCCAGACGGCTTTGATGCGAGCTGCCGGTTCTCCGGAATCGGTGAAGCTGTTGCTGGAGCACGGGGCCGACGTGCACGCCGTGACGCGCTCCTGGGATATCAAGTACACGATTTACCTCCCCACCACCGCGACGCTTGGAAAAACCGGCATTCCGTGGAACAACGAAGGCGATTACACGACGAAAAAAGGCGGCTTGAATGCGCTGTTCTTTGCCGTACAGGACAACGACCCGGCGTCGGTGAAAATGTTGCTGGACGCCGGCATCGATGTGAACAGCAAGTCTGCCGACGGCACCACTCCGCTGCTGGCGGCGCTCTATAAGTGGGATCCCCCGAAATCGACCTTCGTGCCTGGCAAGGGAGCGCCGGCGGCCGCGGGAAGTTCCCAGCGTTTCGGCGCCAATGTCCAGGTGGCACAACTGCTACTCGACCGGGGGGCGAATGTACAGGCCGTGGACGGCTCCGGATACACTCCCCTGCACGGCGCTGCCCTGGCTGTGGCGCAGGCGGCTCGCACCGGGAATCGGCAGAAGTCCGCCTATGGACAGACTGCGGCGGCGCTGGCGCTGGGACCCGGCGATTCCGAACCGCCCAACACCCTACAGGATTCGCTCGCCCTGGTTCGCCGGCTGCTTGACGCCGGTGCGGACCCCAACAAGCAGACGGTATATCCGACAGGCGGCCCCGCTGGAGACGTCCGCATCAATCCCGCGCCTCCCGGTTCTTCACCCATGCACATCGCGGCCAGCAGCGGCAGCGTGGAGCTGGCCCGGATCCTCAACGGGCACGGCGGCAACCCGAACCTGATTCGGAAGGACGGCCACACTCCGTTCTCGGTCGCCGTACTTGCGGGAGATCTCGCGATTGTCAAAGAGCTTGCCGGGCACGGAGCCGACTTCCGCGCAACCGTGAACCCGCAGGATAAGATTCCCGACCCGGTGGAAGCGATTACGCTGGCCCGGCAGAAACAGACAATGATGCATCTGGCGGCGATCGAAGGTAAGCCGGAGCTGCTCGAATATCTGTTCTCGATCGGCGTACCCTTGACCGCGAAAAATTCGATGGACGAGACGCCTCTCGATCTGGCTGACAAACAGGAGCGGTATCGCGAGGCCATCCAACGCCAGGGCGCCGACGGAGATCCGGAAAAACTGAAAAAGGTCGTCCGGAAGACGGCTGGCTCGGATACGCTACGAAAACTGGCCGGTCAAACCACTGCTCGTTAATCGTTCGCTAAAAGGAGATTCGCGGATGAACCCGCGCCCTACATCTGTTCCCACAAATCAATCGCCCCGCGCCACTCGCCGGGAAGTGTTGTCGCTTGCCGCCGCGGCCGCAGCCGCGCCTGCCGCCCTGGCTGAAGAAGCGCCGATTCCGATCATCGATACGCATTTCCACATCTACGATCCAACTCGCCCTCAGGGCGCGCCTTTTCCCAGGACTCCCAACCCACCCCCCTTCATGCCGAAGGACTTTCGCGAGTCGGCCCTTCCGCTGGGAATCGTTGGCGGCATCGAGGTCGAGGCAAGCCCCTGGGTCGAAGACAACCTTTGGGTCTTGATGATGATCGAGAGCGAGCCGATGATTGTGGGAACGGTCGGCAATCTCGATCCCTCCAAGCCTGAGTTTCAGGAGTATCTCGGCCGCTACCACAAGAACAAGCTATTTCTCGGCATCCGCTTCGGCAACGTCTGGGAACACCAGAATCTGGTGGCCGTCGTTGACCGTCCGGAAGTGATCGAGAACATGAAGGCGTTTGCCCAAACCGGCCTGACGTTCGAAGTCGCCAATCCCCGGTTTGACCTGACCGAGGCGACGGTGAAGCTGACCGACAAAGTGCCCGAGCTGCGCGTCGTGCTGGGACATCTGCAGGCCCTCCCGCTGCCCACCGATCCCGGCGTCATGAAGAGCTACACGGACAATCTCAAGGAACTCAGCAAGCGGAACGTCTATGTGAAGGTTTCGGGAGTCCCCCGTTCCCGTTCCGCCGCGCCCGGCGTTTACGATGCCGCGCTCTATAAGCCGTCGTTCGACCTGTTTTGGGACACCTTCGGGGAAGACCGAATCGTCTACGCCGGCCGGAACAAGGCCGCCCTGGAAGTGCTGCAGGCCTATTGCAAGACCCGGGGACGAAGCGCGGCCGAGAAGTTTTTCTGGAAGAACTCGATTCCCGCATTCCGCTGGGTCCGGCGCGACAGCAAGCAGCCCCAATTGGGGTAGTAGTACGCGCTGGCGAGGAACAGGGGGACCCGGCCGCTTCGAACCACACGGCCGTTGCATCCAGCCCCGGCTCGCTCCCGTCGAAAGTCACGCGACTGAGCAGGCGACAAAAACGATCGTCCGCTTCACTGCGGCCTGAGAAGTACCGGCACAGTACATTCGTACTGTGCGCGCTTCGCCGCTGTTCTGCTGCTGTTTTGCCGTAGTTTCGCTGCTGTTTCGCTGCTGTTTTTCCAAAAGTGAGATGGAATTGGCCCTGAAAACCGGCATAGGTTTCCTCCACGGTTATGACATAACACGAGGGCAAGCGGCATTTGCGGGGAGTTGCTGCTAAGTGTCTGGCGGAAAAAGAAAAATAAGCCCGTTTTTTTCGTTAACGCTGCACCAGGATGATCAAAAGGATTGTCGACATGCCGCAAGCCGATGCAACTACAGTCCAATGTTGCGGCTGGCGACCCAGACGTTGTTCCTAATCCTTCAGGAAGCCCTGGTAGATCGCCCGAGCCTCCGCAAATTGGGCGTAAACGTGGTCCTTCTCTTTCTGTGAGCGCCACATCGCCCAGACGTCGGCCATGCTGTGCAGCTTGTCGATCCATTTCACGAAGTACTCGGCGGATTCCTTGCTGCGAATCTTCTGGCCGCCGGCGTAAACGCGAATCGCATTGGTGCTGGCTTGCGGGTACGCCGTGTCCAGAAACGAGGTTGGCTCTCCTTCGGCATACAGCGTGAACCATCCGCTCCGGGTTACGGGAATTTTTTCGGTTAGCGTCGCGGAAAGCTTGCCGGCGCTCAACGGAAGCTCCTTCCAGACTTTTCCGTTGTTGTAAATGACTACCCGCGTCAAAGGAGCGATCGAAGTCACGGTTGCTTCTAAAGAGACGGTCCCGCCCTGGGCAGGCAATCGGATTTCTTCACCCGGAATCTTGCCATCGATCTTCAGGTCCAGCAGCGGGCCGCTGGTAAAGAAAGTCTTTCCCGCCTTCAGGGCATCGAGAAACGCCGGACCCGAGAAGTTGGAGCCGAGAAACGCATAGGTGCGAACACTGCCAACCAGTTTGCTGTTGTGCAGATTGCTGATCGAATCCTCGCCCCCGGCCGGAGTGATCCTCAGGTCGTTGTTCAAAGCATGGTGCCAGACCGCCAGCGCCGCCCGTGACGAGTTGCTCCACTCCAGGCAGTGGGTGGTCCCCAGTGCCGCATCCACCGGGAACCCCTTTGCCACTCCCAGACCCGTCTGCAGCGGGTCGCTGTCGCCGGTATAGGGATGAACGTAGCCGGTCACCGCGCCCTGGCGAATCGCCTTCCGGAACATATCCGTGTTGCTGGGATACAGGCTCTCGATGCCGGTTCCCTCATAACCCGTCACGAACGGCGAGATGAGATGCTCCCGTAAACCGATCAGGAAGATGTGCCCATAGAAGGGCGGCCGGTATTCTTCTCCAACCATCACTCTGACCGAGGGATCCTTCTGCGTAATCGGGTGCTCGCCGCCGCCGGGAACGAAATACTGCCAGTCCAGAATGCGATTGTCCTTGTTGGCCACCAGTTCATTCAGGATGTCCTGATCCTCGGCTTTCGACATGAACACCAGGTTCTCCAGCGTGTTCCTCAGGTTTCCGCCGTAGTTCATGTGCACATGCGTGGAGCCGCTGTACCATCCCTTCGCATTCCAATCCGCCATCGGCTTCATGCCAATCGTCAGATCCACGGATTTTCCCGCAAGGACTTCCACCTCCGCTTCCTGCGGCCAGTACTCGAAGCCGTGGATCGCCTGCACTTTCATCTTTCCGGGAGGAAGCTGCACCTGGTAACGGCCGGACGTATGAAACAGATGGCCGGGCCCGGACACGCGGGAGTAGGCGTCGCGGGGCGCGTAGAATTTCCCGTCCGCGGCTAATCCCTGAATGCGGGCGTGAATCGGCTGGCCCGTTTTCTCGTCGAGAATTTTCACCCGCAGCGTTCCCATCGGGCGTTTCCACTTCAGATCGCGCAGGACAACTTTGTTCTTGTGCCCGCCATAGGTCTCCATCACCACTAACTGGGGCAGTCCTCCCTCGTTCGAGATGTAGGCAATCGACTCGCCGTCCGGCGACCATCGCGGATGAAAATCTTCATGCTCACCGAACGTCATCTTGTACGGATAGCCGCCGTCCACCGGCAGCACATACAGGTGGTGGAACATGTCCGCCGCTCCGGCGCTGGAGGAGTAGAGGAATCTCTTTCCATCAATCGAGACATCGGGACGGCCGCGATAGAGACTCTGCTCGTCGACCAGTTTCTTGGCCTTCTGAATGCCGTTTGGTTCGACGGGCACACGCCAGATCCCGCCGGAGCCTAACGAAATTCCCCGGTTCGAAACAAGAATCAATTCTTTGCCGTCCCGCGTCCATGCCGGCTCAATGTTGCTGTCGCCGCGTCCCACGTAAAGGCGATCTCGCGGATACTGATGATCGAGCGTTACCGCGATCTCCTCACCCGCCCACTTTCCGTCGCGGATCGGCCGCACGTAGACATTGAAGCTCCCGCTGGGCTTCGTGGAAACATACGCCAGCGATGTTCCGTCGGGGGAAAAAACCGGGTCGAGATAGACGTCCCGGTCGTCGGTCAGCGCCTGCGTAGCTCCCGTTTGGACGCTCAGAACCTCCAGTTGAATCCGCTGATGATCGTCGTCGGCCGTATAGACAATCCACTTGCCGTCCGGTGAGTATGCCGGCGACGAGTGATAGCTCTTGCTGTAGGTAATCTCTTCGGCGGTTCCCCGATCGGGTTGGATGCGCCAAAGAGAGCCGTACATTGCGACCACCAGGCTCTTTCCATCGGGAGCCCACGCCGGGGCCCAGGGGGTCGTGCTGGGCGCCGGCGGAATGTAGAAGTTATGCATGTAGTTGCCGCCCTGCAGGGCCGCCGGATAGCGCTCCCCCCGGACAGGCCGCCGGAAATGCGATGGCTGGGCCCACGCGCACACGCACGCCAACAACGCCGCAACAAGTTTCATGGACGTGATTTTGTCAGATGCGGCAGCGGTCGCGCGAGCTGCTATCGAAACACAACGCTTCGCGAGCGGATGACGCGGCAGTTGCCCAAGCCGGCCAGGAACTCCAAGGCATGACGACGCTCCACCTGCGTCGGGGCAGCGCACGCATCGGAAACCACGACATCGGGAAACTCAAAGTGGTTGATGACATCCACCACAGCCACCGCGCAGGAAACTCTTCCTCGTGTCACGAGGGACACCCTCAACTCAACGCGATCCAACAAAGAAAACGGGACCGCAGGGTCGCAAAGTGCGAATCCTAGGGTCCGGCTACTGATAGGGATGGCCTTACAGCCGGATAATTTTGGGGTCGTCGAATTTCTTCAGCGCGTTGCGAGTATCGACAATCAGCTTGGCGCTCTTGATGAGCGAAGGATAGTCGAACTTCACGTGATCGGTCACGATCACGCAGCAATCCGCTTCCGCCGCCGCCTTGTTCAGATCGGTCGAGGCCATCTTCGCGCCGTCAAACGATACCGTGGGAACGTACGGGTCGGAGTAACTCACTTCCGCGCCGCGCTGCCGCAGCAGGTGCCAGATGTCGAGTCCGGGAGATTCACGGACGTCGTCAATGTCGCGCTTGTAGGCCATTCCGACGATGTGTACTTTCGAGCCCTTCAGCGGCTTCGATACGTCGTTCAGCGCGTTCTGCACGCGGTCGACGACGAAGTGCGGCATCTGGCCGTTGATGTACTGCGCCAGATCGATAAACCGCGCCTCGATGCCCGCCTGCTTGGACTTCCAGGACAGGTAGATCGGATCGATCGGAATACAGTGGCCTCCCAGGCCGGGGCCGGGATAGAACGGCATGAACCCGAATGGCTTGGTGGCAGCCGCATCGATCACTTCCCAAACATTGATTCCCATGCGCTGGCACATCATCGCCAGCTCGTTCACCAGGCCGATGTTGATCATCCGGAAGGTGTTTTCCAGCAGCTTCACCATCTCGGCGACGCTGGTGGAGCCGACGGGAACCACTGTTTCGAGCGCCTGCGAATACAGCAACGCGCCCATCTCCGTACACGCGGGCGTGATGCCACCGACGACTTTGGGAATATTCCGGGTCTGGAACTTGGGGTTGCCGGGATCGACACGCTCCGGCGAAAAGCACAGGAAAAAGTCCTTGCCGACTTCCAGCCCGGATTCCTCGAACATCGGCAGCAGCATTTCATGCGTCGTGCCGGGATAGGTCGTCGATTCGAGAGTGATGAGCGTTCCCGGATGCAGCCGCTGGGTAATCTCCCGGGCGGCACTATCGATGAAGCTCATGTCCGGGTCCTTGGTTTTCCGCAAGGGTGTCGGAACGCAGATATTGATCGTGTCCAGGTCGGCGATGACGCCGAAATCCGTGGTGGCCTTGATCTTACCGGCCTTCACCAGGGGTTGGAGAACCTCGGTGGGGATGTCCTGGATGTAGGACTCGCCTGTGTTTAAGATGTCGACTTTCGATTGCTGGACATCGATGCCGGTGACGTTAAAGCCCGCGTGGGCGAACTCGACGGCCAAAGGGAGGCCGACATATCCCAATCCAATCACACCAACGTGTGCCGAATGGTCTTTAATCTTGGCTGCAAGGTTACTCATTCCAGAAAAACTCTCCGCGGGCGGTAATTTCGGCAGGTCCGGTCAGCCAGAGAGTTCCCTGGCTCCGAATTTCCAAGGGTCCTGCCTCGGTGATGACAGTTACGGGGGGCTCAACCAAACCACGATGCATGGCGGCGAAAGCAGCGCCCGTCGAGCCGGTGCCGGAACTTTTCGTCCATCCAGCCCCGCGCTCATAAAAGCGGGCCTCCACCGTGTGGCGGTCCATAGCCCGCACGAAAGAAACGTTTGTCCGGTTGGGGAATCGGGGATGCGATTCCAGTTTTCGGCCGATTTCCACCCAGGTTTCGGGGATCGAATCGGTGACTATCGCGCACTGAGGATTTCCCACCCATAAAATCAGGCACGGAAACCCATCAATTTCAACATCTTCCCGGACTTCGGGTTGCCCCATATCCATTTCGAAAACGAAGGTTTTACCACGTCGGGAGACCAGCTGTAAACGCTTTGAGCCCGCTCCCGTTTGTAAACTTACTGTCTGATCGGCCAAACCCGCCTCGACCAGTAGGGCTGCGGCGCAGCGAGTGCCATTTCCGGAGATCTCCGCATCGCTACCATCGGAATTGATCAATCGGATCGCGGGCTTTGTCCGGTCGACGAGAATCCAGCCATCAGCTCCGACGCCGGTATTCCGGTCACAGATCGCAACGGCGGCTGTGGAAAAACGCGTAGTCGAGACTTCGTCGGCCCAGGTGAGCAGAAAATCATTGCGGGCGCCATGAGCCTTGACGAAGGGAATTGTCATTCCTATAGATTTCAATCGGCGGGGCGCCGCTGACCTTGAATATCTTAACACGCCGAATGTTTCGACCCCGTAAAACGGCCCTCTGCATTGAGTTAGAAATCACATCCCCGGAAATTGCCACCACCCATTTTTGCCGGAGGAACA
Organism: uncultured Solibacteraceae bacterium; assembly: GCA_964515165.1. Taxonomy (GTDB): domain Bacteria; phylum Acidobacteriota; class Terriglobia; order Bryobacterales; family Bryobacteraceae; genus JAPKYZ01. Next base: position 51,344 of record CAZETQ010000005.1, read on the forward strand.
ATTCGGGATTGGCAGCCGCCGCCTGCCAGATCAATCCATTGCCTTCATGCAAGACGTCCTTCAGAGGGATGCCGGCCTTCCGGTAGATTTCGGTCTGATCCCCGAACGAGCTGAACACTCCATCGCGGGGGCGGTACTCCGCCTGGAAATACGCTGCTGCCTGGGCAGTCCAGCCGCGGCGAGCCTCGGAATTGACGATCGATTCCTTAAAAGTGATCCAATTTTCGGGCCGCGGGTATCCGTACCAGGGCGATGCTGCAATCAAAATCACCGTAGCCGCCGTCCATCCCCGCAACCGCTGCGGGCTGACTGCCACCAATCCCGCCGCTGCGAAGGCCGCCAGCGGCAAGACGGCCAGACCATACCGGCTGTTGTAGTACGTGTTCGGCCAAAGATGCGGAAGGAAGATGGGAGTGCCGCCGCCATGCATGCTGGCGATATAGAAGACCGGTACGGCTGCCAGTAAGATCAGCGGCGCCCAGGCTTTGCGCCAGAGAGCAGCCGCCAGCCCCACCGCTCCCATGACAATCAACGGAAGACCGGTGCACAACCGGGCAGCGGCGCTGTAGTAGCGTACGGCATCGCTCCAGTCGCCATCGCCGCGATACCGCGCCATCCCCTGATCGAGGGCCCGCTGATAAATTCCTTTATGGGAATACGGCCCGTTATAGAATTCCAGCCAGTGGGAGTAAAACCAGCGGTTGTGCAGCAGCCAGTAAACCGGTCCGATGCTGACGATCGCGCAGAAGAAGATGGTTGCGCCCCAGCGATTCTGCCGGGCCGTCGCCAGCACGATCACTGCGGCCAGAGGCAGTAAAAACCAACCGTCGTAGCGCACCATCGTTCCCGCCAGTCCGGCGAGGGCCGCCAGGGTGAGCGCTAACCAGCTCTGGGATTGCGAAAACCAGGTCAGCGCGGCGATCATTCCCATCTGGCACGCCAGAAACAGCGCCTCCGTCATCGGAATCGACTGGAGATACAGCAGGTTCGGATTCAGAGCGAAGGCAAACACTCCGGCTACCGCGGCCGCCGTAGAACCGAAGCAGCGCCGGGCGGTGAAATACAAGCACATCGCCGCGATCACGAAGCTGATCGAGGACGGAAATACCCCGGCCAAGCCGCTACGCCACCAGGAGTCGATCTGGACGAACGGAATCAGGACCGCGTGCAGCAGCGGCAGCCAAACGGTTCCGATCTGCTCATACCCCGGAGTCCTGGAGTCGATAATCTGACGCGCGATGCGAAGGTGCGCCGCCGCGTCACCGTAGTAGAGCGTATAGCCGCGCGAATAGAACCACCACGCGGCAATAAAGCTAATCGCGCAGATCGCTAGAAAGACGATGAGGGACGCACCCCGTCCCGAGCCTCCGGCCTGGCGAGTGCCGCGCTTAGAAGCTGGTGATTTTCCGGAATTCTTCGTAGCGCGCGTCGATTTCGGCGCGGCTGAGCGAACGGAAGCGCTCAACTCCAAACCTCTCGCAGCAGAAGCTGCCCATGACGGAGCCGTAGATGACTGCTCGATTCAATTCTGTCGCATCGAAGTCTGTCGCCGGGTCCAGGCCAACTCCGGCGAGGTAGCCGAAGAAGCCGCCGGCAAAGCAGTCGCCGGCGCCGGTGGGATCGCAGAGGCTCGACAACGGATAGCCCGGCGCGACGAAATAGTGATCCTTGCGGAACAGCATCGCTCCATCGCCGCCGCGCTTGATGATCAGCGTTTTGGGGCCCATTTCGATGATCTTCTCGGCGCTCTTGCTAATCGACTTCTCCCCGGAGAGCATGTAGGCTTCCTCGTCGTTGATAACGAGAACGTCCCATTCGGCGATGGTGGCCAGCAGTTCGTCGCGGGCGATGTCGATCCAGAGATTCATCGTGTCGCCGCCGGTCAGCTTCGGGCCTTTCATCTGCGCCCGCACGCCTTTTTGCAGCGCCGGCTGAATGTTGCCCAGAAGGAGATACGGCTGATCTTTGTAGTGCTCCGGAAGCTTCGGATTGAAGTGCTCGAAAACATTGAGATCGGTCTGCAGCGTCTTGCGCTGGTTCATGTTCTCGAAATACTCGCCACGCCAAAAGAAGGTCAGCCCGTCGGCGCGCTCCAGCCCATCGGTGTCGATCTTGCGATCGGTCAGCAACTGGTGGTCTTCTTCGGCAAAGTCGGTGCCGACCACTCCGACGATCTTCACCGGCGTGAAGTAGCTGGCCGCCAGCGAAATATAGGTACAAGCGCCGCCCAACATGCGATCGACGCTTCCGTGGGGAGTAACCACTCCGTCATAGGCGACACTCCCAACAACTACCAGGGACATTCGTAGGAGAAATCCTTTCTTGGAACGCGGGGCGAGATGCGCCCAGCAAACTACAGGCTAAAGGGGAAAGGTGGAGGGGGTCAACTCGTCCAGCCGAAATCACGGTCCGCCCACAGGAGGAGCGGACCGCGTCAGCCACTTTCCGAGAACATACGCTCCCAGGCCCACAATCGCCCCGCCGAGGGCGTCGACCGCGTAGTGATAACGGCCATAGACGGTAGCCACAGCCACAAGAACCGCATAGATTCCGTAGCCTGCAATCAAGGCACGACGTTTCGGGAAAAGATAGGCCATCCCGAAAGCGGTGGCAACGGCTCCGGAAACATGAGCGCTGGGGAATACGCTGGTGTGAATTCCGTAGCCGCCCACAATCCAGAGGTTGAAATCACGCACCCAGCTTGTCACCTGGGGCAGATCCTGTCCCGGGAATACCGTCCGCGGAGGCTCCGATGGCCAGAACGGAAACTGGCCATAGCAGAGAAACATCCCCAGCAAATAGATCGTCAGCAGCGTGTCAGAGCTGCTCTTCTCATTGAGTCCATACAGAACCGCCATGGAAACGACCGGCAGCGCATAAACCAGAACATAGGAAGATTCGAGCAAAGCAGGCACTACCGGCCCGAGAAATTCAATTCCTGCCCGGATGAGCCAATCGTCCAGGAGGATTCGATCCCACACGATCCACCGCTGCTCCAGCAGATGGGAGTGCGTGGACGGGGCAAACCATCCCATCTGCTTGTAGGCCAGAATCACCAGAGCCTGGGGAAGCCAATCGCGAACGATTGCCATCCACGGCGCCCTGCGGAATCGCAGAACGAAAAGGTAAACGAGCAGGACCGCCGCATTCCAGACGAGCGTGCGCAGGCGCACTTCCGGAGCAATAGGCAGACAGATGGCGAGGAGGGCAGTCCATGTGAAAAACGCGAGAACCACTCGCTCGGAAATTCTCATCAGCCGGAATCACCGACAATGGTAAACGAAGAGGTGCTGGCTCGCATGCGAAAAATTACAGCCATCCGGCGGCGTTGGCGGGAGGCGAGAATGTTCGCGCGGACCCTTGCCGCGGCGGACCGTCCGATCCTTGCCCAGATCGTTCCCATCCGCCGCTGCAATCTCTCCTGCACGTATTGCAACGAATACGACAAAACGTCGGCCCCTGTAGCAACCGATGAGATGCTCCGGCGGCTGGACAAGCTGGCGGACCTGGGGACGGAGATCGTCACTTTCAGCGGCGGAGAGCCGACGCTCCACCCGGATCTCGATCCATTGATCCGGCGCGTTCGCGACAACGGAGCGATCGTGACCCTGATCACAAACGGGTATTTCCTCACTCCGGATCGAATCCGGCGCTTGAACGGTGCGGGGCTGGACTACCTGCAGATCAGCATCGACAACGTAAACCCGGACGACGTCTCGAAGAAAAGTTTGAAAGTTCTCGATCAGAAGCTGCGATGGCTGTCGGAGCACGCCGATTTTTCCGTCACCATCAATTCCGTGCTCGGTGGGGGGATCGATCAGCCCGAAGATGCGTATCAAATCACCCGGCGCGCCCGGGAGTTGGGCTTCCACAGCACCGTCGGAGTTCTCCATGATGGAGCGGGTCAACTAAAAGCGCTGGCACCCGAACAACGGTCGGTCTACGACCGTATTGTGAACGTGAAAACAGGATTGTTCTCGTTCGCCCATTTCGATTCGTTCCAAGACAATGTGACACGGGGGCTTCCCAATACGTGGCATTGCCGGGCGGGTGGCCGGTTTCTCTATATCTGCGAGGACGGCTTGGTGCATTACTGTTCGCAGCAGCGGGGAAAGCCGGGGATCGCGCTGGCCGAGTATACCCGCGAGGATATCGTTCGGGAGGCGGCCCGGCCGAAAGGCTGCGCGCCGTTTTGCACCATTTCCTGCGTTCACCAAACGGCAATGATGGACGAACTGCGGGAGCGTCCTCACGAAACGCTCTCGGGAATTCTGGAGCGCCGAAAGCAGCGGGATCCGAACTGGAAGCCGCCGGCGTCGGTGCGCCTGCTCGACTGGATGTTTCTTCGGGATTCCCGGCGGCGCGAGATGCTGGGACGCGCCGCCCTGCGAGTTCTCAAGGCGAAACCCACCGCCGGCGGCCGGAACTAGATCAGGCGACGGCTTTTTCGATTTCCTGCCATTCGCCGGGGCTGAGGCTGGACGCGCCGACGTTCTCCTCCAGGTGCGGAATCGAGGATGTACCGGGAATCGGCAGGACCACCGGAGAGCGGTGCCGCCAACTAGTAGCTGGCGCGGCCAGCGACGCCAATAAATTGAACTTCTTCCTCGGGAGTGAAGCCGAACTCTGCCGTCACTCGAGCCTTCAAATCGTCGATCACTTCCAGCACTTCCCGAGCCGTTCCGCCCCCTGCGTTGTAGATCAGATTCGCGTGATAGTCCGCCACGCGAATCCCGCCGTTGACGATTCCTTTGGCTCCCACTTGTTCCAGAAAAAATGCCGAAGGAACTTTGCCTTCCCGAACCAGGGCCGGAGGAATGCGCCGCTGTGCCGATTCCGGTAGCTGGGCGAAGAAGCAGTTCTTGAAGATGCTGCCTGCGCATTTCATGGTGGGGGGGAACTTTGCGTCTCGTGTGGCACGGATCTCCTCCGCCCGAGCACTCAGCACCACGGGATCGCCTTCTCGCAGGCTCAACTCCGCCGTCAGAACAATCCAGTGCTTGTTCTGCTTGAACGCGCTGCTGCGGTACCCGAATCCGCACTCGGCATTGGAGATCCACCGGCGAGATTCTCCATCGAAGATCTCCACGCGCGAGATGACCTCGTGAAGCGACTGGCCGTAAGCCCCCGCGTTGCCGTAGACTGCACCGCCCAGCCATCCCGGAATTCGCATCATCGATTCCAATCCCGCAAGTCCACGCGCAATGGCGAACAAGACAACTTGCTCCAGGTCCGCTCCGGATTCTGCGCCAATCGTAGTGCCTTCGCCCGCGATTTCGCGGCCGGTGTAGCGAAAAACAGTGCCGCGATAGCCTTCATCGGCCACGACCAGATTCGTGCCGCCGCCTAAAATAATGTGGGGTCCCTGTTCCCGGCGAAGCTCTTCGACGAACTCGGCGGCATCCGCAGTTTCAAAGAGAAAATCCGCCGGACCGCCCAGGCCAAACCGTGTGATTTCCGAAAGAGGAGCGTCTTTGCGTCGCAACTTCCTAGGATACGGTCAGAATGGAAGAATGCCGTTTTCGGGATTCTCCCCAGAGGGATTGAAGTTTCTGCGCTCCCTGAAGCGCAACAACCGGCGCGAGTGGTTCCAGCCGCGCAAGGATATTTTCGACATTCACCTGAAAGTCCCCATGGAGCAGCTGGTGGAAGAGATCAACTCGGCGCTGGACCGGTTTGCTCCCGAATACGTCACCGAAACGAAGAAGGCAATTTTTCGGATTTACCGCGACACCCGGTTTTCGAACGACAAGACCCCGTACAAGACACATATTGCCGCCTGGTTCAAGAAGCGCGGGGTCAACGACAAGTCGGCCGGCGGATTCTACTTTCACGTTTCCCCGGAAGAGGTGGTCGCGGCCGCCGGAGTTTTCATGCCGCCCGCCGACCAGGTGCTGGCACTCCGGAAGTTTCTCCTGGAGAATCACGACCGATATACGAAGCTCGCGAAGGACAGGAAGCTCCGGAAGCTGGAAGAGTTCGCGGGTGAAAGCCTGCAGCGCGATCCGAAAGGATTCCCCAAGGATCACCCCGCCAGTCCATTGATTCGGCGGAAGCAGTGGGGCTGGCATCAAACCTGGAAGACAGACCTGGCGGCGACACCCAAGCTGCTGCCCGAGCTGGTCGCTTCCTTCAAGATCATGGCGCCCGCGGTAATGTTTCTGAACGAGGCATTCGCCCTGAAGAAACCACGCCGCGAATTTTACTTCGATTAGCTTGCTTTCCCGCTCGGCAACACCATATTCTTGGCGGAATGCCGCATATCCCGTGGTGGCGGCTGCCAACCCTGTTGGCGGTGCCCAAACTGATCAGCTTCCGCAATGACCTGCGGGCGAAGAATCTTCACGACACCGAAGATGAACCGCTAAACGTGGGGATTCCGCCCATTGAGGACGTTCCGCTGCTGCGAATGACACGGACGACCGACGGCACCTACAACGATCTGAAATTCCCGAAAATGGGCGCCTGCCAGGCGAGATTCGGGCGAAACTTCGAGCTGAAGGAATGCTTCCCGGACAAAGAGAAACTGCTGGTCCCGAATCCTCGAACTGTTTCCCGGGAACTGATGACCCGGGATGAGTTCAAACCCGTCCCGTTTCTCAACCTCATCGCGGCCTCGTGGATTCAGTTTCAGGTGCACGACTGGTTCGCGCATGGACGCGACGAGTCCGTCCCGAACTGGTTCGAATTGGACTTGGCTGACGACGACCCGTGGCCGTCGCGACCCATGAGAATCCCGCCGACTCCGGGCGATCCCACCTATAACCCCGCGACCGGAAAACCACCGACATTCCGAAATTTCAATACCCACTGGTGGGACGGATCGCAGATCTACGGCGCGGACCAGGCAACTTTTGAGCGACTGCGTACCGGCATCGACGGCAAATTAAAGATCCAGGACGACCTGCGATTGCCGGTTAATCCGGAAACGGGAATCGACGATAGCGGGTTCATCGACAACTGGTGGATCGGTATGAGCCTGCTCCATTCGTTATTCACGCTGGAGCATAATGCCGTCTGCGACGGACTGCGGAAGCAGAATCCCGGCTGGTCCGATGAAGCGATTTATGTCAAAGCCCGGTTGGTCAATGCCGCGCTGATGGCGAAGATTCACACGGTCGAATGGACGCCGGCCATCCTGCCCAACCCGACCACCAAGCTGGCCTTGGAAGTAAATTGGCACGGCATCGCCAAGAACCTGCAGAACGTCTTTCGATTCCTGGATGACAGTGAAGTGTTGGGGGGAATCGTCGGGTCTCATCAGGAGCACGACGCAGCGCCCTACTCGCTGACCGAGGAATTCGCGTCCGTTTATCGGATGCACTCGCTGATTCCGGATCAGTTTGTGTTTCGCAGCTGCAGAGACGACTCGGTTTTCGGTACTCACGAGCTGCCCGAAATTTCCGGAGTTGCCAACCGGCCATTGTTTGAGAAATACGCGCTGGACGATCTCTGGTATTCCTTCGGCCGCATGCATCCCGGTCAGATTCGCCTTCACAACTACCCGAGACACCTGCAGCATTTGATTCGCGACAACGGTGAGCATTTCGACATGGCGGCCATCGACATTCTGCGCGACCGCGAGCGCGGCGTGCCTCGATATAACCGCTTCCGCGAGCTGCTGCGAATGCCGCGAGTGGAAACTTTCGAGCAATTGACCGACAACCCGGAGTGGGCGCAGCAAATCAAGAAGGTCTATGACGGAAAGATCGATGATGTCGACTTGCAGGTAGGGCTGCAGGCAGAACCTCTGCCCGACGGCTTTGGCTTTTCCGAAACGGCGTTCCGGATCTTTATTCTGATGGCGTCCCGAAGGCTGCGCAGCGACCGGTTTTTCACGGACGACTACACCCCGGAGATGTACACGAAGTTCGGAATCGATTGGGTGGAACAGAATTCCATGAAGACCGTCATCGCGCGGCATTTTCCACAGCTTGCACAGTTCTTACCCAAGTCGGGCTCCGCATTCAATCCTTGGACACAGGCAAAGTGAAACGGTGGCCGCTTGTGGGACGAGGCGCGATTTTTCTGTAGCGAAATTGGGAATCTGACGGTATGATGGAGGCGATTGCGGGACCTCACCGATCCTAGGTTTGGTCGTTGGGGAAAGGGTTGGATCGGTGAGGTTTCGTCCCGTTTTCCATATATACGTTCGGCGGAAGTTTTCGTTCCGTACTTTTGTAAAAATTTAAGCCAGCCCTATCACCGCATTTACACCCAGCGCCGCCAATCCAAGCGGAATCAAATACTTCCAGCCTAAATTCATCAGTTGATCGTAGCGAAGCCGGGGCCACGTGCCTCGGAACCAGATCAGTAAGTAGATAAACAAGCCCACTTTCGTCAGAAACCAGAACAAACCTACTAAGTAGGGATTTGTGGCGGGTATGAGAAATGGAACGGCTAACAGCACAAGAATGGCGCCGACTACCCGCAATCCCAATTTTGGGATCCGTCCCGGCACCTTGGCGGACATCGGAAAACAAAACAAACCCGGACCGCCGATGGCAATTGCCGGAACCACATAGTTGAACGGAATCTCCAGCCACGCGACATTCGGGAAGGGCCGCAGCCATCCGCCGAGAAACAGCACCACTCCGACGGAGGAGATTACAAAGATGTTGGCGTACTCCGCCAACATGTACAAAGCCCACCGGAATCCGGAATACTCGGTGTGGAAGCCGCCAGTAAGTTCCGATTCGGCCTCGGGAAGATCGAAGGGAGTTCGATTGGTTTCGGCGGTCGCCGAAATCAGGAAGATGAAAAACGGCACCAGCATGACGCCGTAGTTCGCAAAGGCAAACCAGACCTCACGCTCCTCTTGGGCGCGGATGATGGTCACCAGGCTGAGAGATCCGGCGGCGAGGACTCCCGAAACCAGCGCGATCGCCATTGCTACTTCATAACTGACCAACTGCGCGGCACTCCGCAGGGCTCCCAGCAAAGGATAGTGGCTGTTGGATGCCCATCCGCCGAGGATGATGCCCAGAATTCCCACGGACGCCATGGCGGTAATCACCAGCAGCCCGACATTCACGTCGGCAGCAACTGCATGCTGACTGAAGGGGAGCACTGCGAAGCACGTCAGAGCCGTAAAGACCGACACCACGGGAGCACCAAGAAAGATCCAGCGGTCCGCGTTCGTGGGCCGGATGTCTTCCTTCAAAAGCAGCTTTACGGCGTCGGCCAGAGGCTGCATCAAGCCGTAAGGACCGACGCGCATCGGGCCCAGGCGAACCTGAAAATCGGCGAGCACTTTCCGTTCAATGTGCACGATGTAGCCGGCGACCAGCGGAAAGGCCAGCAGAGTCGCGACGAGAATGATCAGCGCGGTCAGCATCACTTCAGCGCGCCCCCGCCGTAGCCGTCACAAAGCGCAGCACCGGTTCCGGAAAGAAGCCGATGCCCAATGTCACCAATCCCGTCACCACTGCCGTGATGTAGATTCCCGCCGTGGAAGCCAGCGGCTGGGCGTCGCGTTCTTCGGCAACGAACATCGCCTTCACGATCCGGAAGTAATAGTAAATAGAAACGGCAGTGTACAGCGCTCCGGCAATGGCGAGCGCATACTGGTGATTCTCGATCAAGGCGATGAAGATGTAATACTTCGCCCAGAAGCCGGCGGTGGGCGGGATGCCGGCCAGCGCCAGCAGAAAAACAACCATCAGAATGGCGTACCCGGGACTCTTGTGCATCAGCCCGTTCAGGTCATCCAGATGCTCGCCGCCGAGTCCTCCCCCTCTCCGGCGGAGTGCGATCAAAACAAGAAACGCTCCCAGGTTCATGAAGGCATAAACCAGCGTGTACAGCAGGACGCCACGGTAGCCTGTGTCGTTGCCGGCGATCAAGCCGAGAAGAATATAGCCGACGTGCGAAATGCTGGAATAAGCCAGCATCCGTTTGACGTTGCTCTGCGTCAGAGCGGCAAAGTTGCCGATGGTCAAGCTGGCGATGGCAACCACGACCAGCAGCGGCTCCCATACATCGCGATGGGCCGCGAGCGGGCCCAGGAAGATGCGCAGGAGGAGAGCAAAGGATGCCGCCTTCGAAGCAACCGAGAGATAGGCGGTGATCGGCGTCGGTGCTCCTTCATAAGCATCGGGAGTCCACATATGAAACGGCGCCGCCGCGATCTTAAAGAACAGGCCAACGGCCGTCGTGAGGATGGCGAGCAGCAGCAGAGCATTCGACGATTCCACCGCGGCCAGGCCCTGGGCGATTCCGGCCAGCTTGGTGGTTCCGGTCAGTCCGTAGAACAGGGAGAATCCGTACGCCAGAAAACCGGTGGAGAAAGCTCCTAACAGCAGGTATTTCATCGCGGCTTCGTTAGAGCGGCGATCGCGTCGAATGAAGCCGACCAGAATGTAAAAGGCGACGGCCATCGTTTCCAGGCCGACGAAGAGCGTCACCAACTCGGTTCCGGAAGCGAGAAAGAACATTCCCGCCTGGGCCAGCAGCATCAGGCCGTAGTATTCGCCATGATGCTCCCCTTCCACCTCGAGATAGCGGTAGGAAATCAGGCCGCAAAGCAACCCTGTCGCGACGAACAGAAAGTTGAAGAACAGGGAAAGGCCGTCCACCACCAGTGAACCCTGGAAGGCTTGGATGGAAAGACCGCTATTTTGGACGTAATCCAGCTGCCGCCACAGTGCGATGCCGGCAAAAGCTTCCCCCAGCACAAGCGAGAACAATCCGCTCATCTTCGGAAAGAACAAAGCGACGCAGCCGAATAAGGCCAGCAGAATCGCCGGCAGCAGCGTGAAATGATCCGTGGCTGTGTAGAAGCTGCTCAACGAAGAGACTCCACCAATCGCTGCACGGGAGCGTCGAGAAGCTCAAAATAGGGCCGCGGGTAGACACCAATGAGAATCGCCCACAGTGCCAGCGGCGCCAGGACCAGCCATTCCCGAAACGTCAGATCCAGCAGGCCTTCATTGGCCGGATTTCTCGGCCCGAGCATTACCCGCTGATAGAGCCAGAGAAGATACGCGGCTCCCAGGACGACTCCGGCAACCGCCCAATACGCCCACACCCGGTTGGCCTCGAAAGCGCCCTTGAGGATGGTGAACTCCCCGACAAAGCCGTTCAGCAGGGGCAGGCCGATTGAGGAGAATACCGCGATCGCGAAAAGCACCGCATAGTTGGGCATGACATGAGCCAGTCCGCCCCAGTCCTTGATCTGACGGGTATGGCGGCGCTCGTAAGCGATGCCCACAATCAGGAACAGCATCGCGGTGGAGATACCGTGATTCACCTGCTGCAGAACACTGCCGGCGATCCCGGCGTGATTCCGGGCGAACAAGCCGAGCGTGCAGAATCCCAGGTGGCTGACCGAGGAATAGGCCACCAGCCGCTTCCAATCCTGCTGCATCAGGCTGACGAGCGCTCCGTAGAGAATGGCGACGATGGAAAGCACCGCCAGCCAGTTGAAAATCGTGTCGGGCGATGGGGTCTTCGGCACCAGGGGCAAGCCGAATCGCAATAAGCCGTATGTGCCCATTTTCAGCAGAACGCCTGCCAGGATCACGCTGCCGGCCGTGGGCGCTTCCGTATGGGCATCGGGCAGCCACGTGTGGAAGGGCAGCATCGGAGTCTTGATCGCGAAAGCGAGGAAGATGCCCCAGAAGATCCATTGGGCCGCCACGGGATCCAGAGCGGCCTTGGCAAGCGTCTCCGCATCGAACGTCTTCGTTCCGGCGTTGACGTACCAGGCAATAATCGCGATCAGCAGCGAGACGCCCCCTACCAGCGTGTAGAGGAAAAACTTGATTGCGGCATAGAGACGGCGCTCGCCGCCCCACAAGCCGATCAGGAAATACATCGGCACCAGGCTGAACTCGAAAAAGGCAAAGAAGAGAACCAGGTCGCGAGCGACGAAGACACCGTACATCGCCGGCTGCAGCAGCAGCAGCATCGCGTAGAATTCTTTCTCCCGATCGGTGATCCCGCGCCAACTGCAAAGCGCGGCAATGACGCCGGTGACGGACGTCAGTCCCACCAGTAAAATGCTGATCCCGTCGACGGCAACCGAATATTCGATGCCCAGCGACGGAATCCACGGAACGCGCTCCACGAATTGCCACGGCGCCGCATTGTCGAAACGCAGACACATCGACAATACCGTCGCCGGTCCCAGAGCCAGAACGAGGGTCGCCCAATATTTCGCCGCTCTGGCGGGCAGGGCCAGCAGGATCGCCAGGCCGAGGAGTGGGGTAAGCAAAAGAAGCGTGATCATCGGGTCAATGCCCATCCGAGAAATGCCGCGACACCGGCAAGAATTGCCAGGGCATAGTTTTGTAACGAGCCGGTTTGAATGAGACGGGCCGGATAGGACGCCAGCCGAATCGCAGTGCCGGTGAACCGGACTGCTCCGTCGACAATCCAGTTATCCCAGAGCATCGAGAGGCGAGAGACTGCTTTGGTCAGCCATCCGGTGCCTTCGACCGCGCCATCTATGACTCCGCCATCGATAGCTGCCAGCACTCCGCCGGCGCCTTGCCCAAGCCCTCTGGCAAACAATCCGAACAGCACTTCATCTACCCACCATCGGCGCCGGAAGATGAAGTAGAACGGCGAAAGAAGCATCACATCGCGATGAGCGAGATAAATGCCGGTCAAAGCCGCCAGCGTCGCAACACCCATCAACACGTACTCCATCGAGCCTCCGTGTGCCGGGGACGTCCCAAGCGGCACCCAGCCTGCGAAGATGCTGCCGATGGCCAGGATGGCCAGGGGCGCTCGCATGGTGAGAGGCAGCGAATGCGGCTCCGCATGATGAGGTTCACCGAGAAATGTCATCTCCACCATGCGCCACATATAGAACGCCGTCAGTAATGAGGTCGTCACCCCAAATGCCCAAAGAATCGGAGCCCGTTGGTAGGCGATCCAAAGAATCTGATCCTTCGACATGAAGCCCGCAAGGCCGGGAATCCCGGCGATTGCCAGCGTGCCAATCACCGTCGTGGCGAAGGCGAACGGAAAATTTTTGCGCAGGCCGCCCATCTTGCGCATGTCCTGCTCACCATCCAGCGAGTGGATGACCGCTCCGGCACTGAGAAACAGCAGGGCCTTGAAAAAGGCATGCGTGAAGAGATGGAAGACGGCGGTCCAATACGCTCCCAGGCCGAGCGCGAGAAACATCAAGCCCAATTGACTAACGGTGGAATAGGCGAGCACCCGTTTGATATCGGCTTGCACCATCGCGATCGTGGCTGCCATCAGAGCGGTAACGGCGCCAATTGCCGCAACAATCCCCAACACTTTCGGCGCAGCCGAAAAGATTGCCTGCGAGCGCGCGATCATGTAAATCCCGGCAGTCACCATCGTTGCGGCATGGATCAGCGCGGAGACAGGCGTGGGCCCCTCCATCGCATCCGGCAGCCAGGTGAACAGCGGCAATTGCGCGCTCTTGCCGGTAGACGCGAAGAACAGCAGAACCGCGGCCGCCACCGCCCAGGTTGACGTCACCTGCTCAGCCGACTTTGTGTAGTTCAGCGTTCCAGTGGCGGCGAGGATGGTGAACATCGCGAGAAGATACCCCGTATCGCCAACCCGGTTCATCAGAAATGCCTTATTGGCCGCATCGCCCGCGGACTTGCGGTCGAAATAGAAACCGATCAGCAGGTAGCTGGCAACACCGACGCCTTCCCAACCCGCAAACGCAAGCGCGTAGTTGTTCGCCATCACCAGCAGCAGCATGAAGAAGACGAACAGGTTGAGATATCCGAAATAGCGGTAGTATCCGGAGTCGTGCTCCATATAGCCGATGGAGTAGACATGGATGAGCAGCCCGATGCCGCTGACGAGGCGAATCATCAGGATGCTGAGCTCGTCAATCAGGAAACCCCAATCGGCGCCGATCCCCGGCAGCCAGGTGCCAAAGACGAACTCGCCTTGGGGAATGACCAGGGAAAGCGCGAAGGTTCCGGCGATTGTGGCGCAGCACAGCAGGTTCACCACAGCCCGCGGCAGATAGCGGCCGATCAGCAGCATGATGGTCGCGCCGAAGAGTGGCAGGAGTGGAATCAGCGCTACCACTTGAGGAGATTCACCTCATCGGCCTGCACGGTTTCCTTGTTCCGGAAGAGAGCGATCAGAATTCCCAAGCCAACAGCCGCTTCGGCGACAGCAATCGTCACTACGAAAATCGCGAAGATCTGTCCTTCGAGATTCTGAAGATGCTGCGAGAAAGCAACCAGGTTAATGTTGACCGCATTCAGGATCAGCTCAATCGACATCAGAACCACGACGATGTTGCGGCGAATCAGGACACCAAGCGTGCCGATCAGCAGAAGGGCGGCGCTAAGAACGATGTAGTGGCCGGTGGTGATCACGATTTCACCTTCGCCATCATGACCGCTCCAACGATTGCCACCAGCAGAAGCAGCGACGCCACTTCAAACGGGACCAGGTAAGCACTGAAAAGAACATCGGCCAGGCGCTCGACATTGCCTTCGATTTGCGGAGAAACGATGACCCGCTCCGGCAATTGCGGTAAGCCGCGGCGAAAAATCAGGAGCAACTCCGCGCCGACGATCGCGATGCCGGCGCCGGCGGACCATGCCTGGCCCGCATACTGACGCTCTTTCGCCGCGTGGTCCAGATTCACCAGCATGATCACAAACAGGAACAGCACCATGATTCCGCCGATATACAGAATGATCTGCACCGCGAACAGGAACTCGGCTTTCTGGAGAAGAAAGAGACCAGCCGTTCCCAGCAGGGAAACGATCAGCCATACCGCGCAATGCACGGCATTCCGGACAGAGATCGTCAGGATACCGCCGGCGAGCGTCATGAAGGCGAACACCCAGAAAAAGGCCGCGTCGATCATCGTTAGGACTGATAGGGCGTGGGCCGCGGTCCTTCCTCGAGCATCTGCCGGTCCCAGATCTGTCCTTCGCGCGTATAGCTGGCGAGTTCGAAATCCTGCGTCAGCTCCAGAGCATCCACGGGACAGGCATCTTCGCAGAGTCCGCAGAACATGCATCGCGACAGGTCATAGGTGAACGTCGTCAGCTGCTTGCGATTCTTCTCGTCCCGCTGCCAGCCGACAACGATCAGATTCTCCGGGCAGGCAATCGCGCAGAGGTTGCAGGAAATGCAGAGCGTTTCGCCGCTCCCCGGATGGATATTCAGCCGGGGCGCTCCGCGGAAGCGTTCCGAGACGGCCGGACGTTCCTGCGGATATTGCTCGGTGTAAATGTATGCAGGCTTCTGATTGCGGAACGTGACCCACAATCCTTCCAGGAGATCGATCAGAAAAATCTTTCGAAACAGCTTATTCATCGGTCCACCTCACCCAGCACGATATCGATCGTGCCGATGATTGCTACGACATCAGCGACCAGGGCGCCTTTCGCCATTCGTTCCAGCGCCTGCAAATTCAAGAAGCTCGGCGGGCGCACGCGCACGCGGTAGGGATGCAGAGACCCGTCGCTGACAACGAAATACCCCAACTCTCCCTTGGGAGCTTCAATCGACACATAGACCTCGCCAACCGGAGGCTTGATCACCTTGGGCACCTTCGCCATGATCGGTCCGTCCGGAATGCGCTCCACCGCTTGCTGAATGATTCGAATCGACTGGCGCATCTCCTCAATCCGCACCATGTAGCGGTCGAACGTGTCACCGTTCTGGCGCGTGGGAATGTCAAATTCGTATTGCTCGTAGCCGGAGTAGGGCTGCGCCTTCCGCAAATCCCACGCGACGCCAGCCGCGCGCAGTACGGGTCCCGTGACACCCAGCTCCTTACAATCCTGTTCCCGCAGGATGCCGATCCCGGTCAGACGATCCACCCAAATCCGATTGCCGGTCAGCAGCTCTTCGTATTCGGCAAGCTTTGCGGGAAAACTGCTGCAGAACGTTCGAACTTCCCGCTCAAATGTCTCATGAAGCTGATACTGCAAACCGCCGATGCGAAACGCATGAGTGGTCAGCCGGGCTCCGCAATAGTTTTCGAAAATCTTCAGGACTTCCTCCCGCTCCCGCATGCAGTAGAAGAGCGGAGTCATCGCGCCGATATCCAGCGCGTGCGTTCCCAGCCACAGCAAATGGCTGGCGATGCGATTGAGCTCCGTTAGAATTACCCGCGTCACCTGCGCGCGCGTCGGAGCCTCTACCGAAAGAAGCTTCTCGATCGCCAGGCAGTACCCCAAACCGTTGGAAACAGCCGCGACGTAGTCCATCCGGTCGACGTAGGGCGCAAACATCGCGTAGGTGCGGTGCTCGGCAATCTTTTCTACGCCGCGGTGCAAATACCCGATCACGCACTCGGTACTAATCACCTTCTCGCCATCGAGCTTCAGAATCACCCGCAGCACGCCGTGAGTAGACGGGTGCTGTGGCCCCATGTTCAGGACCAGCTCGTTCGAATCCAGAAAGGTTTCTACGCTGGAATTCACGCTACTGCCCGCTATCAATCCCCAGGTTTCGGGACACCCAGTCGTGGTCCATCCCGATAATGCTGTGTTCTTTACGCAGCGGGTGGCCAGTCCAGTCTTCCGGCAACAGGATGCGCTTCAACCCGGGATGACCTTCGAATCGAATTCCGAACATATCGAACACTTCGCGCTCCAGCCAGTTGGCCCCGGGATGGACACCCGTCAACGACTGCGCCACCTCCCCGTCCGCCAGATTCGCCTTCACCCGCAGCCGTTCGTTCCGGGAAAAGCTGTAGATCTCATAGACCAGCTCAAACCGGCGCTCGCGTTTGGGGTAGTCCACAGCTGTCAGATCCACGAGCATTTCAAAGGATTCATGAACTTTGAGATGGCGGATCAGAGACACCACTGCCTGGGGCACGACGACCAGGAAGCGTTGCCCGAGATAGCTTGCCGATTTTTCCAGGGAGTCCCCGAATTCCTGGCGCAGCGCCACGGTCAACTCTCCGTCCCAGGCTTCGGCAGCTATCTCGACTGGAGGTTTACTGCTAGGCTTTTCTTCCACTTGGGATTAACTACTAATTATCCAGGGTATTGGGGAGAATGGCAAAATCATGGCCCCGGGCGGCGGAATTCGGCCCGCGAAACGCGAATTTGGTCAGTCAGCCGCAGTACCGGCGATTCGGACGTTTCGGTACCAGCCGGTTTCGTTAAACGAACCCAATCCCACTCGGCCGATTCTCAGGCTCAAATCTACCGCTTCCAGGCTCGGATTTCGCTTTCCATTCACCTCGACGTGACACTTGCCGGTTTCCCCATCGAATTCCAACTTTACTGGCGTCCAGTCCCCTCCTGTGAAGGAACCAGGGCCCTCCAGGGACGAAATCCGCACGCGCTCGCCGCCAAACACATGGAACATCCCGTTATGGACGTTCACCGCCCGGGCGGCATCGGAGGAGATATGGGCGTAGTTGTAGTGGTTGGCATCCTGCCAGCCGTAGATCAGAATCAACGACTTGCCGAGGGGATGGAGTTCGGCTTCCAGCGTGACTTTCCGGAACGGGCCCGCATCGGCGATGGCCAATTGTTGCGGGCGGCGCGGTTTGCCCACCTCCGGTTGCCGGCCGACCAGCAATTTCAGTGTCGGCTGTCCGCCCTCCGGCGACACCTCCCAGTCCTTGGCCCAGCGAACGCTCCACTTCCGTTCAAAAACCTCCACGATTTCGGCCATGCCCGGCATTGTGACACAACTGGGCTATTTGCGACCGATGCTAAAAATTTAGCTTGACGTCGCTCAACCTTAGTGCTAAGAATTTAGCAGACAGCAATGCTCGATAAACTCAGCCGGCGTGAACGCCAAATCCTGGACATTCTTTTCCGCCGCGGGAAGGCCAGTGCGTCGGAGGTACAGGCGGATCTTCCGGAAAGCCCCAGCTATTCCGCCGTCCGTGCGCTCCTTCGAATTCTGGAAGAGAAGGGACACATTCGCCACGACGATGAAGGCGGTAAGTACATCTACACGCCGGTGATCTCGCGAGCGAAGGCACGGCAATTGGCGCTGAAGAGCATGATGGAGACTTTTTTCGACGGGTCTGCTTCCAGTGTTGTGGTGGCGCTGGTGGATGGGGAAGCGGAGAAGTTGTCGCGAGAAGAACTCGAACGGCTGTCGAAGATCATTGAACGCGCTCGAAAGGATGTGTCATGACTACGCAATGGATTCTGCAGGCGACTCTGTTGATGGCAGTCGCCTTGATGGTTGGTTTTCTGGCGGGGCAGCGAATCTCCGCCGCCCGGCGGCACCTGATTTATCTGACCGCGGTGCTGGCGATCCTGGCAATCCCGCTGGTGCCTCGCGCGGCTACGATAGCCGTCAGTTCCGCTTCGGTGGTGGAAATACCGGTGTTCACCGTTCGAGCCGACACGGTTGCTCCGGTGGACTGGATGGCAATCACCGTCAAGATCTGGCTGACGGGCGCGATTCTTCTCGCGACGCGGTACCTGATCGGCATGGGCCGGGCGGCATGGCTGATCCGCACTTCCACACCCTTTCGTGACGGCGCGCGCCTGCATCGCTCCATTCGCGTTCCCATGGTTGTCGGGTGGCTGCGTCCCCGGATTCTATTGCCTGCATCAGCGCCGGAGTGGCCGGAAGAACGGATCTCCAGCGCGATTGCGCACGAGCGTTCCCACATCGAACGCCTGGATTGCCTATGGGCACTTTTTGCGGCTGCGGCAACGGCAATCTATTGGTTCCATCCTCTGGTGTGGATGCTGATGAACAGGATGCGTCAGGAGTCGGAGCGCTCCTGCGACGACTCCGTCATCCTTTGCGGAACCGATGCCCGCGACTATGCGGAGCATCTTCTGGAAGCCGCCCGGGAAGCGGGGCATCACTGGGAGCCGGTCGCGGGAATCGCCATGGCAGACGCGCCGAAACTGGAATCCCGGGTTGTCTCGGTTTTGGATCGCCGCACCGTCCGAACACCGGTCAGCCGGATGTTCGCGGCCGCGGTGACGGCTTCGGCGGGCGTTCTGCTGTTTCTGGTCACCGGAGCGATTACCGGCCGCGCTCAGGACGTTCCGCAGGGAACGCTGGAGATCACGGTGGTCGATCCGTCGGGAGCGCGTGTGGCCGATGCGGGAATTTCCGTGGAAGACGGCAGCGGCAAGCTACAGGTGATGAGGAAAACGTCGGCAGAAGGAATCGCACGAATCGATTCGCTGCCCCCGGCGGATTATCTCGTCGAGGTGAAAGCCCCAGGATTCCGGCCGGCCATCAAAGGAATCCGTCTGCAGGCCGACAACGGCTCGCGCGTCGCTATTGCGCTCGACATGGGCCGTATTTATGAGACGGTGAAGGTCAGCGGCGGCATCGCTGCCGCGCCGCAAGCTCCAACTACTCCCACGCGCATCCGAATCGGCGGCAATGTACAGGCGGCGAAGCTCCGCAACAGGGTGCAGGTACTGTATCCGCCGTCGGCCAAGAGCGTGGGCATCCAAGGCACCGTGTTTCTACAGGCAGTTGTTTTGATGGACGGTACAGTCGGATCGCTGGAGGTGTTGAGCGCTCCTCATCCCGATCTTGCCACCGCCGCTACAGACGCGGTTCGCCAGTGGGTTTATGAGCCAACATTACTGAACGGCAGCCCAATTGAAGTCGTTACAAAAATCAACGTAAATTTCACGCTCTCGGAGTAGTTGGCAAGCCCGTGCAATGCCCGGCCTGCAGGGAGATAATAGAAGTGAACTGAGATGTGGAAAGCGGTCCTCCCCTGCCTGATTGCCACGTGCGCTATCGCCCAGCAGGACCCGGTCGGTCAGCTGCAAAAAAAGCTGACGGACGGTTCGCTGAAGCTGGCTTATGACCAAGAATTTGGTTATCTTCCCGATTTATTGAAAGTCCTGCGAGTTCCAACATCGTCGCAGGGGCTCGTCTTTTCCAAAACAAGCTTGCAGTTGCACCATATTCATCCCCAGGCTCCCCGAGCGATCTATTTCAATGACGACGTCTATGTCGGCTATGTCCAAGGCGGCGATGTCATCGAAGTAGTGTCGGTGGACCCGGAGCGTGGGTCGTTGTTCTTCTCCATGGAGCAGGATCCGGCCATTTCGCCCACATTCACCAAGCGGGAGGACTGCCTGCAGTGCCATCAGTCGCAGAAGACGTTCGATATTCCCGGATTGCTGCTTCGGTCGGTCTGGACGCTCTCCAGCGGATACCCGGATTTCAAGCAGGGCGGATTTGCCGGCGACGATCGCAGTCCCATGAAAGAACGTTGGGGCGGATGGTACGTTTCCGGGACGGTCGAAAACGACGTCCACATGGGAAATCAGGTTCTCCGCGGTGAATTGGAGCCTGTGGATCTGTCGAAAGGCGCCGACGTGGTGAATCTGGACAAGCTGGTGAACACCAACCGCTATCTGACGCCGCATTCCGACATCGTGGCGCTGCTGGTGCTTCAGCACCAGGTGTGGCTTCACAATCTGCTGGCCCGAACGAACACGCAGTCGCGCGAGATCCTCGCGCAGAATGCATCGCTCGCCAAAATGTTCGAGCTGAAGCCCGGCGAATGGACCGATTCCACGCGCCGCCGGATCGAACGGATGGTGGACGAGCTGGCGCGGGCGATGCTGTTCCAGGGCGAGTACCAGTTAAAGGGCCGGATCCGGGGAACGTCTTCGTTCGCCGAAGAGTTTTCGAAGCTGGGCCCCCGCGATTCCAAGGGGCGCTCCTTCCGGGACTTCGATCTCAATAGCCGCCTGCTGAAATATCCTTGCAGCTGGTTAATCTATTCGGAAGCATTCGACAGTCTGCTTCCCGAGATCAAGACGAGGGTCTATAGCCGGATGCGCGAGCTCTTGAATCGTCCGGAGGGCCGGCCGACTCTGGAAATTCTGGCTGAAACGAAGCCGGACTTCGGCACTCAGCCTATGGCAGCGGCACAACCGGCAAGATAATCGCCGACGGACGCTCGGCCGTGTGGAACACAGTGTTCCTCGCGACGCGAATTTTGCCGGACTCCGGACCTTCCCCGGTATTCAGATTCCGATCGAACTGCGGGAAGTTGCTGGAGGTGACATCCACCCGAATCTGGTGTCCGGGCCGGAAGACATTTGCCGTCCCCACCATGTCCACTTCGAATTCATAGGCTTCATTCGCTTTCAGCAACTGCGGATTTGAGAGTCCAGTGCGGAATCGGGCACGGAGAATCCCCTCGGCAACCGGCATCGCAAACCCGTTGGGGTAGACATCGACGAGCTTCACCATCCAGTCAGTATCCGGACCGTCTGTGGCGGCCCAGAGCTTCATCTTCACCGGACCGGCGATCGCCACAGGCTCCCGAAGGACGCCGGTGGAATAAACCAGAACGTCGCTGCGGCGCTCCACGGGACGCTGATCGTACGGCCCCGCCAGGGTGGGAGTGCCGCAGCAGTTATTGCCGCCCAACGTCAGTACCGGGTTCATCGGATCGTAGGAATAGGAATCGCCGGGCTTCCCGGAAGGCTTCTCCCAGCCGAGAGAACCGTCTCCGCGAGTGGAATTCGCCGATCCGCCACTGGCAAGATAGAGCGGCTTAAACTGCGTCCCGGGGACCGGCCAATCGTCGTGATGCTTCCACTTGTTCGCTCCCATGTAGAAGATCTCGACCGGGGGCTCCCGGTCGACTCCATTGTCTTCTCCCTGCAGATAATGCTGGTACCAGCGAAGTTCCCGGTCGTGGTTGGAACGCATGGCGACAGGTCCGAAATCCACTTCGCCAAATTTCTGGCTCGGGCCGTGACCCCAGGCGCCCACCACCAGCTTCACCGCCTTCTTCGCCTCAGGACTGCCCTTGGCGCGTACCCCCGTATAACCGTTGATTGTCCCGGCCAAAAAGATATCGAACCAGCCGCCCTGCGTGTAGAGCGGCACTTTCACGCGGTCAAAATGCTCTTCGTCGGAGATGGACTTCCAGTACTCGTCATAGGTGGGGTGTTGCAGCCACTCGCGGTAGTGCTTTACTTCGGAGTTGGAACTGGCCAGGTCGCCGATTTTCATAGGCAGCGCCCACAGGATGTTTTCGTAGCGAAGCTCCTCCGGAGCAATCGCAGAAGAGTGCCAATATTGCGGCTGCATGATGCGGTTGGGCATGCGGACCACTCCCCAGCCGAAGTTGAAGCTGAGGCGGAACGCGCCTCCGAAATACGCCCAGTTGTGATAGATGCTGGTGGAGGCGACACGAGGAACGGCGGCCACCAGGGAAGGGGGCTGCTGGCTGATGGCGGCCCATTGAACGTGCCCCAGATAGCTGCCGCCCTGTGTCGCTACCTTGCCGTTCGACCACGGCTGCTTCGCGGCCCATTCAATGGTGTCGTAGCCGTCGTGGCCTTCATTCCGGAACGGATCCCACTTTCCTTCCGATTCGTAGCGGCCGCGCACATCCTGCATCACAACGGCGAAACCATTTTGCGCGAAAGGTCCCGCGTCATCGAACATGCCATCTCTTTGGACACCATAGGGCGTCCGGACAAGCAAGGCCGGATACTTGCCCGGCGCCGATGGCAAATAGACATCGGCGTAGAGTTTCACTCCGTCCCGCATCGGCACCGCCTGGTGCGACAGAATCTTAATCTTGTGGGTGATTATCTTTCCGCCGGGGGCCGCGGCTTGAGCCAGTACGGCCGGGATGGTGACCCAACCGAAGAGAACTCCCAATCCAAGTTTGCGCATTGCATTCGATTGTATCCAGGTAAGCTTCGGTTCTTAGAATGAAGCAGATGACGCTGAAGGAACAGTTGGACAAAATGCGCCGGGATTGGGACGCCCGGGCCCGCGAAAACAGCCGGTACTACGTGGAGACTTCTCGAGCCGACTGGACCGATGAAGACTTTCGCGAATCCGGGCGAATCGAATGCCGGGAACAGATTCTCAACGACATGAGCAATATCTGTCAGGGCACCGCCCCCCGGCAGATGCGCGTGCTCGAGATCGGCTGCGGCGCCGGGCGGATCACCGCTGCGCTTGCGGAAATCTTCGGGGAGGTTCACGGTGTCGACGTTTCGGGGGAGATGATCCGAAACGCACAAGCCACCATTCGCGATCTGCCCAACGCATACGTCTATCAAAACAACGGGATGGACCTCGGCGCGCTGCCGGCGGGACTTACCTTCGATTTCGCTTTCTCGACCATTGTCTTCCAGCATATCCCCAGCTACGAAGTAATTGAAAACTATGTCCGGGAGGTCCACCGGGTTCTTCACGCCGGACGCCTCTTCAAGCTGCAGGTGCAGGGTCAATCCGGCTTGGATGCGGTTTCGATGGATGATACCTGGCGGGGGGTACCTTTCACCGAGCGGCAGGCGTTCGCCATGGCAGAGAGATGCGGTTTTGAGGCGCGGCACGCGTGGGGGGCCGGCGACCAATATTTTTGGTTATGGTTTTTTAAGAAGGCAGAATGAGTACTTGAGGGCGAGAGTCAACCGGTTCAGTACTACTGGTGCCTTTGTTCCCGAGGTTGGAGTTAGCCGGGACCTCAGTCTGCGCCGGCCGCCATCGTTTTTGTCCGGCGCCGCTGCGCCCAATAGTTGCGCATGCGTTCCGAGACGATGCGGCGCTCTTCCTCTGGCATATTCTTGCGGCCGCGCCTTTTCGGCGGAGCGGAGAGAGCCTTAGCGGCCTCAATTTCTTGAGCCCGCTCGAGACGAGTAATTATTGCGTCCAACCGGTTCCGCTCGTCCAGCAGGTCGCGAATGGTCTTGTGCAAGTCCACGGTACCCCAATATCACCGTTCCAGGAATGGCCAGTGACTCGAGAAATGATAACCGAATTTGAGGACAGCTAGACCCACTCCTCCCACAAAAAGTAAGAATATTGCAAGAATCACGGTATTGATGATCCGGATGGTCTTTGTCTTACCCTCGCGGCTTAGTACTAAGACCCACCCGGCGAAGACACCGACGAAATACAAAAGAATCATCGGAACCGCAAAGATCGTCAGATTTACGACGTCGGGGGTCGGGGTAACTATGGCGGCAACAATTGTAATCAGAAGTATTGCGTAGCGGGAATTCCGGATCAGGAACCCCGGAGTTACGATTCGCAGCAGGGTGAGGAAGAAGATCAGGACAGGGAGCTCGAAGAGCAGACCGATTCCCAGGGTGACATTGACGAATAAGTCAAAGTACTCAACGATCGAGACAACGGGCTTGACGTTGTACCCTTTGCCGATTCCCAATAGAAAGGTCAGCCCAAACCGGAAAGCGACAAAGTAGGCGAATAACCCGCCCAGGATGAACAGTCCCGCGGAAATGATGACAAAGGGGCCGGCCCATCGACGCTCTTTTTTATAAAGTCCGGGAGCGATAAAAGCCCAAACTTGATACAGAACCCAGGGAGAGGCCAAAAAGACGGACGTCAGCAGGGGAAGCTTCACCCAGATGGTCGAAAAAGCGTCCATCGGAGTGATCTGCGCCAGATCCGGTTCGTATCCGAGGCTCTTGAGAGCTATGGCCGCAGGGTCGCTGACGATCTTCCACAAGTCTTGCGCAAAGAACATCGCAGCGACGAAGGCCACGCCCAAGCCTCCTAAAGCCTTGAGAATCCGGCTCCGTAGCTCTTCCAGGTGTCCCAGAAACGACATGCGCAGCATGCCGTTGTCGTCTTCTTCATCCTCTTCGTCGGTTTCTGGTGTTACCGGTGGGGGCGGGGGCGGAGCGGCCGGCTCCGCAACCGCAGGCACGTTGGTCGACGCACCCCCATCTGCAGCGGCATACGGGTCATAACCGTAGCCGTACGGGTCGTCCACCGTCTGCTGGTAGCTGACGTGGCTTTCGGCGGGAACGGACGGATTGGCTTCGCCCGCCCCCGCGTCGTGGGGTTTCGACTCTTCAGACATACCTGCGAATTACGGAGCTGACTTCCTCAACAACCAGACTGGTTTAGGCGCTTTGCTTGGCCGGTTCCGCCCCCGAAGGAGCAGATTCGGAACCCGCGGACTTCGCGGAAGCCACAGATTCCGATCCAACCGGAACGGTTCCCTCCACTCCCACATGGGAAGCGGAGCCGTTCGCAATTGTTGCCGTTTCGGCCGTGCCGTCTGGCGTATTTGAATCAGCGCCCTGAATTGCGGATGCGCTGGCGGTGGATTCGCTGGAGCTTGCGGATTCGTACGGTTGATAACCGTCGTAATTCGAGTCGTAGTAGTTGTAGTCGTAGCTGGAAGTGTCGTGCACGCTCTTGTTGAGCTCCGTCTGCACTTCATTCGTAGCCTGCTTAATCGACTCGGTTTCCTTCTCCAGATTTTGCATTTCGCGGTCGAACGTGGACTTCAACTCGTTCGAGGCGCGGCGGAATTCGGTGAGTGCTTTGCCTATTGTCTTGCCGAGTTCAGGCAACTTCTTGGGGCCAAAAAGCAGCAAGGCAAGCACAAAGATCACTACCGTCTCTTGCCAGCCCAGCGGACCCATCGAATTACCTCCTGCGTCGATTGTATCTTAAGACCGCTTGCAGACGGGGCTGACCCGGCCAAAACCTGCGGGGAAGCGCCGTTTGCGAGAAAATCCCGATTGCCGTGGATCCCAGTACCGTGTTTCCGACCGCGCTGCCTCCCATCACAAGAGATACCGTATTTCCGATAAACGTGCCCGATTGACCGAAAAACCCATTCGTGCCGTTTCGCATGGCCACGCTCTCCGTCACGACGCACCCGTTCAATGTACTGAAGCCGTTTGCAGCATTACTGATGAACCTTTTCGAGCCGGCCGGGAGGCCTGATTTTCAATGGGAGCAGGTTGTGGCTTATGATTCGCTCATGACTCTCGTACTCGCGCTCCTGGCAGCCGTCGCGCAGGACTCCTGGCCGGTCGTCGTGGAAGGCAAGCCCTTCACGACCTTGTATGCCGGCACCGCGAAGCCTTACCTGCATCCGCTGCGATCCGTCAGCGGGAAGATTCTCACCCGGCAATATCCTATGGCCGATGTTCCCGGCGAAACAAAAGACCATCCCCACCATCGAGGACTCTGGTTTTCTCATGGTGATGTCAATGGGTGGGATTTTTGGGCCAACGAAGAATCGCAAAAGGGCGTCGGCAAGGGAAAGGGAATTATCAAGCTGAGGGACGCCAAGCAGCACAATGGCAGCCTGCTGGCATTTTCCGCCGACTGGCTGGATGGCGACGGAAACCTGGTGCTGTCCGAGGATCGCATTATGCGCTTCCAAGGCGGCAAAGACACGCGAGCCATCGATTTCGAAATCAACCTGACGGCGCGAGCGGCTGTGACCTTTGGCGATACCAAAGAGGGAACATTCGCCATCCGCCTCAACGATCAGATGATCGAGGGCAAGGGCGGCAATGGAAAAATGACCGCTGCCGATGACCGCGTGGGAGAGAAGCTGATCTGGGGAAAGCAGTCGCCCTGGGTGGACTACGCCGGGACTGTCGATGGCGAACCGGTGGCCATCGCCATCTTCGACCACCCTTCCAACCCGCATGCGCCCACCTACTGGCACGCGCGCGCCTACGGGCTCTTTGCCGCGAACATCTTCGGGCTCCACGATTTTTACAACGACAAAAGCAAAGACGGCTCCGTCAAGTTGGGGGCCGGTGATAAGCTGCTCTTCCGCTATCGCGTGTGGGTCCATCCCGGGCCGACCGATCCGGCAAAGGTGGAGGCCGCCTATAAGCAATGGGCCGGACGGTAAGGCCGCCGCGAGCCCAATGAAGCGCATCTCGTTCGTCTCCACCGGCGGCACGATCTCTATGAAGCTCGATGCCGCTGGAGTAGCCGTTCCTGCGCTTTCCGGGCACGAGGTGCTGGACTTTGTGCCCGATCTGGATACGATTTGCGAGCCGGAAGTCATCGATTACGGCCGCCTGCCGGGTCCTCATGTCACTCCGGCGAAGATGTGGGAGCTTTCGGAGATCGTTCGCAAAGAGCTCGCGCGCCCCGAGATCGCTGGAGCCGTCATCACCCACGGCACCGACACGCTGGAAGAGACGGCCTACTTCCTGGATCTCCGCCACGAATCCGGCAAGCCTGTGGTCCTGACCGGGGCGATGCGAAACTCCAGCGAGTTGAGCTTCGATGGGCCGGCCAACCTTCGGGCCGCGGCCCGCGTGGCATGCGCCGACGAGTCGCGGGGCAAAGGGGTGCTGGTAGTGCTGAATCAGACGATTCACGCGGCGGCCGAAGCCGTGAAGATGGATACGCAGGCGCTGGAGACGTTCCAAAGCCCCATCTTCGGAGCGTTGGGGATTGTCGACAACGATCGCGTCATCTTCGCCAGAGCGCCGCTCGAGCGCACGTTGATTGCGACCTCCAAGCACGAGCCGCGCGTGGATTTGATTCTCATGTACGCCGGCGCGGTCGGAAATTTCATCGAGTTCTCCCGTGAGCTCGGCGCTTATGGAATCGTACTGGCTGGCACCGGCCGGGGAAACGTCCCTCCCCAGGCGGTGTCCGCGATTCAGCACGCTCTGGATGCGGGAATCACCGTCGTGATGGCTTCGCGCTGTCCGCAAGGCCGGATCCTCGATGTCTATGGGTATGAGGGCTCCGGACGAGACTTGCGAAAGCGCGGCGTGCTTTTCTCGGGAATGCTGTCGCCGCAAAAAGCTCGTATCCGCCTGATGCTGGCGCTTGGCAAAACCACCAATCCGCTGGAAATCCGTGAGCTGATCGAAGGCGGCGGCTATTCTCGCGTGTAGACCAGCACGTTCTTGAACGGCTTCCCTTGTGCGTTCGTCCCGGTGGCGACAATCGTCAGGCGCTTCTTGTCCGGGGAGACGGTCCTGTGCGCGGTGACCGTTGTCTTTCCCTTCTTCTTGAAAACCTGCTCAACAGCATTCGGATTGATCATCTTTAACGAAACACTGTCGTAGAGCGATCCGCCCTCTACCGGGTAATCGTTTCCATCAAAGGCGGCAGTAAACTCCGTTCGAAACGGAGCGCCGCTGGCGCTGATCCCCGTGTGGAGAAAGTGAATCTTGTCCCCAACGACCTCCCAGATCCGCTGGGATTCGCGAGGAGCAGGACCGGACTCGTAGGTGGAGGCGGCGGAATCGAACCTCCATCGTCCAATCGCCGCGTCGTCCGTAGGACTGGCGAAAGCAAGCACCAGCAGCAGAGCAATCACGGCAAGATCATATCCTGCGGCGTATTCCGAAACTAGCGGTTTGAGGTTGGGTGAGCGGAAAGTATCGCTTCCTCGAACAACTGCTCGTACCGCTCGAGAATCTTCTCGGTCGAATAGTTCTGCTGCACCAGCAATCGAGCCTTCGTGCCCATGCCGGAACGCGTCAGATCGCTGTCTACCAGCTTCCTCAAGCCTTCCGCAATGTCTCCGGAATCGCCGACTTTGATGAGGAGGCCTGTTTGGCCGTCGTCGATCAATTGGCGATTGGCGGGAATGTCACTCACGACGGACGGCAGACCGACAGACATCGCTTCCAGCAGCGAACACGAGAATCCTTCGTTCGAGGACACCAGGGCGAACAGGTCGCTGGCTTGCAGCCAGTGGCACACTTCATCCGTATTCATGCGGCCGGTGAAGACGATCTCCTGATCGTTCAACTGTTCTTCTTGCGCCAACTGGATGAGACGTTCCTTTTCCGGACCATCTCCAATGAGCACCAAAACTGCTTTTCTGTCGCGGCGAAGCTTGGCGAATCCTCGGATCAGTGACGGCAATTCCTTCTCCGGAGCCAGCCGGCCGACGAAGAGGATCACCGCAGCATCGGACGGAATCTTTCTTTCGGCGCGAAGACGGGATCGCTGCTCGGCCGGCATCGGAGCGTATTCGTCCGTATCCACAGGATTCGGCATCCAGAGAAGCTGCTCCCGCCGAAAGCCCGCGGCGATGGCTTCCTGCATCATCCCCTCGTTCAAAACCATGACCCGATGGGCCCATTTCTGCAGTTTCTGGAGCTCCCATCGCCCCAGCGCGGACTGGGTGAGACCGCTGATGATGCTGCTTCCGGAAAACTTCATCACGAAGGGTACGCCGGCACTGCGCGCCGCCAGCATTCCGGTCGCAAGGTGCAAACCCTGCATCAGGAAATAGACGATATCCAGACGCTTGGCGTCGCGCCGGATGACGCGCGCCACCTCCATCGCAAAAGCATACATCCGAAGCCGATCCGGTAGCCCGCGTCCCACAATCTGAACAGGAGTGCCATAGGGATCGGTCCAGTGAGTCACGGCAGGCATAACCGGCGGGCCGCTGCAGATCACTCGGGCGTCGTGCCCCGCCTTCCGCAGACCTGCGCAGACCCGCTGAGCTTCAATCTCCGATCCACCCAGTACGGGCGGATAGCTGTCGCACACAACGAGAACGGACTTGGATTTTGGATTGGCTGCAGTCATTTAGGGTTTTTGTGATATATTCACGACTGAGGAGCCGGAATGTGGGACATCCCGGCTCCTTGACCGAACTAGCGACTCAAGCGAATCGTTAGGACGGCCGTAGCAACGAACGGAATCGTTACCACCAATCGCAGGACGATCATAAAATCGCCCCCTTTCCGGTCCGAGAATCGGCAGGCCCCCTGATTCGGGGCTTGCCGGACCTCTAGAAAGTCCTGACAAGTTCCCGCCCGTCGATCTGTGCCGTCAAGCTTTTAGATAAAAGTACCCTTCCCTTCTTTCGTCATTTCGTGACCGAGACTTTAAGCGGCGAAGAACAGCCTCGAGCGGGACGCTATTCCCATGGTAGCCGGAGGCGAATAGCCAACTCGTGCAGAATAGAATTATGTGTGGAATTGCCGGGGTCGTGACCGGCGACGCCTCGTTTGGAGCTCGCGTCACGAAGTTGATGACCGATGCGCTCGCTCGGCGCGGACCCGACGGCTCAGGGTTGCATACCTGGCCGGGAGCCACCCTGGGACATCGCCGCCTGGCGATTATCGACCTGAGCGATGCGGGAAAACAGCCCATGCTCAGTAGCGACGAGACCGTGGGCGTGAGCTTTAACGGCTGCATCTATAACTTCCAGGAGCTTCGCAAGGAATTAGAAGCTCGCGGCCATGCTTTTCGCTCCGAATGCGACACAGAAGTTTTGGTCGAAGGCTATCTGGAGTGGGGAATCGACGGCTTGGTTTCCCGAATTCACGGCATGTATGCCTTCGGAATTTGGGACCAGCCGAAAGAGAAATTCTTTCTCGTTCGGGACCGGCTGGGCGTCAAGCCGGCCTGCTACGCGATTTCGGGGAACACTCTGGCCTTCGCTTCTACTGCCGAAGCTCTGCGAGTGGCGGGCTTTGCGGGACCACTGAACAATCTCGCGATCATGCAGTATCTGGAGTTCGGCTTTGTCCCGGATACGACAGCGGCCTTCGATGGAATACAAAAGCTGCCGCCGGCGACCATTTTGGAATGGAGCGCGGGTCAAGCCACTCTGCGAACGTACTGGAAACGTCCGCCACTGGATCCGAACGCCAAGGTCAGCTTCGAAGAGGCTGTGGAGCACACGGAAAAGCTGTTCCTGGACGCCGTCCGGATGCGGTTGATCGCCGACGTTCCGATCGGTGTCCTGCTCAGCGGCGGCGTGGACTCGGGGCTGGTTTGCTGGGCTCTAAAGGAGTTGAATGCCAACGTAACGGCGTTTACTGTTGCAGCAACGGGAGATCCGGAAGATGAAACCGCCGCGGCTCGCGAGACAGCTCAAACTCTAGGAATCCGGCATGAGGTGGTCGACCTCCCTGCCCGTACTCCCGCTCTGCTGGATGAAGTCGTCACCGCCTATAGCGAGCCTTTTGCAAGCCCGTCTGCCCTCGGTATGTTATTGGTTTCGCAAGCTGTTAGCCATTCCGCAACCGTTTTGTTGACCGGCGACGGGGGCGACGATGTCTTTCTGGGTTACCCGTTCATGTACAACGCATGGCGAGCTCAGCGTCTGGCCAACGCCATTCCGGCCCCTCTCGCGTCGATGGTTTCTTTGATTGGAAAGTCGCTTCCCGGCAATGGCGGCGCCAAACGCGCGCGGAACTTCCTCAGCTACAGCACTGCAGGCCTGGGAGCTTATATTCAAGCTCACGACGGCATCCCGTGGTATCGCAGGCACGGAGTTCTGGGCGAACGGTTTGACGGTCTGGAGATTCCGCAAAGACAGATACCTGCCAGCTTTGGGTCGGCGCGCCGGCTGCTGGAAGATTACCTCGATTTTCACGGGAAGGCTCATTTTCTGAGCGAGTTCATGCCGAAGGTCGACGCCGCGACGATGTATCACAGCCTGGAAGCGCGTGCGCCGATGCTGGACACCAATCTGTGGAGTTATGCGGCACAACTTCCATTCGAGGTTCGTTTTCACAACGGAACGCTGAAAGCCATCCTTCGTGAAATTGCCCGCCGGAGAATCGGAAACCCGGCGGCTCGACGGCCAAAGCAGGGGTTCACGGTGCCGGTGGAACGCTGGCTGGCAGATAAGTGGAGTTCCGCTCTGGACAGATTGAAGGAGTCGACGGAATTGGAACGCGACGGATGGGTGCGTCCCGGCCAGTTAGCCGGAATTGTCGAAGAAGCGAAAGCCCAAGGGCATGTAAGCCAGCTGCTCTATCGCCTGTTCATCCTCGAACGATGGCTGCAGCACGTCGGGAATCCGGTCGCCGCTTAACAGGAATAAAAATGGGGCGGCTTTACGCCGCCCCGCCCTTGAGTACCTTCTTACGGTACTCCTCGTGAAGTAAGTGCTAAACACCATTCCCGCCCGAATGGCGTTCTGCTGCTTACTACGACCTATAGATCATCCACCTCGGCCCGCTGTTGCGAAAGTCCTCCCAAATAGGGATTAAAAATTATTTATAATCTCATCTATTTGCCCGTCAGAGACTTACGGCGTTTCTCCCGAATTTGCCGGAATGCGTTCATCTCTTTCTCGGCTTCTGCAGCCCGCCCGAGGCTGCGATAAAGCTGTGCCAGCTGAAAGTGAGCCGATTCCGCCAAACCGGACTCCCGCTCCTGGGCGAGCACCTGGAGGAAGGATTTCTCAGCGGCAGCACTGGAGCCGGTTGCTGCCTGAGCCCGCCCGAGTTCGAGGAGGGTTTCCGGCATTCCCGGTGCCAGTTTCTCCGCACGTTCCAGCTCCTGGAGAGCTGCTGTCGTTTGACCGTTTTGGAGGAGAGTCGCTCCTAACTTATAAGCGGCAGCTCCCAACCCGGGAGCGAGCTTTACCTCTGCTCGAAACTCCCGCTCGGCAGAGGTCGAGTCGCCCGATTCCAGGAAGAGCTCGCCGAGCGCATAGTGAACTCCCCGGAGTTCCGGACGTGATGCAAGAGCAGCCCGGAATGCGGCGATCGCCGCCTCCCGATTTCCTGCCTCCGCCTGCGCCTCCCCGATCAATTGCCGTGCTTTCGCCGAATCCGGAGACTCGACGATCAGGCGTTCGGCCAAGCGCTTGGCGAGCCGTTGATGCGCATGACTGAGGTAGTAAAGCAGATCTTCGTCGTTGGGCCGCTTCGTCAGCGCTGCCTCCAGCCGCTCAATCGCCTCCCGTTCCCGGCCCGCCTCGAGCAGTGCCACTCCCAACAGGTCTGTGGATCCCGCAGCTTCCAGATGGGGAATCGCCTCGGCCGGCCATCCTTGGGCCAGCAACGAAGCTCCCAACATCTCATGAGCCCCCGGCAGATTCGAATTCAATTCCAGCGCCCGGCGGAGAGACGGAATCGCGTTCTTGTAGTCCTTGCTTTGGTAATAAACGGAACCAAGATTGACATGCGCGGCAGCGAGCGTAGGGGCCAACTGAACCACTTTTTGAAACTCGCGAATGGCGGCGGGAAGATCGCCCGCCTTCTGAGCCTTCAGGCCGGCATTCACATGCTGCGCCAGTTCCGGATTCACCTGGAGCGCGAGGAGCAAAAGAAGAATCATTGCGGCTCCGGAACATGCAAGATCTGGTCCAGTACGACATGCTCCAGCACCTGCTTTTTGCCACTGGGCCAGACTATTTCCACGACAATCTCCGTTTTCGAGGATGGGAGCTGTCCCAAACCGAAATGAACACGCCGGTCGCTGGCAGAAAGATAACTTCCGCTTGTGGTCGCATAGGCCAACTGCTTTCCCACCCGAACCTTGGCGCCGAGGCCGTCCCGATTGCTTTTCGATCCGCGAAGCTGGATGGTCAGCCAGTGATTTTGGGGAGTCCCGTGAAACACCATCGGTGGACCGCCCAGCACCGACATGACGACGTCCATAGCTCCATCATTGTTGAGATCGCCGAACGCCGCCCCCCGGCCCACCACAGCGGAAGCCTGCAGAGAACTCGGTTGAAACCGGCCGGCTACATTCCTGTAAAGTGCCGGAGGTTCCAGGTAGTGCAAACCCGAGTGAAGCTTTTCCACATTGTCGAGAACGTGGCTCTGCGCTACGAAGATATCGCGCCATCCATCGTTGTCGAAGTCTTCCAGGGCCACTCCCCAACCCGAATGCGGCGCGGTCGCTGCTGCCAGGCCGCTCGTCAAGCTGGAATAGCGAAACTGTCCCGCTCCCTCGTTCCGAAACAGCGCATACTTCTCCAGCGCCAGCGTCGTCACGAGAATGTCGGCCCGGCCGTCGTTGTCATAGTCGGTGAAGGACACACCCATGCCGGCGAATGATTTGCCATCGTCGGCAAACGCCACTCCCGCATCGATCGCGACTTCTCGAAACTTCGTTCCTCGTTCGTTGTGAAACAGGAATTGTTCCATGCCGTCATTGGCGACGAAGATGTCCGCGAAGCCATCGTCGTCGTAGTCATGGAACGCCACACCGAGCGCCTTTCCCGGAAACCCGGCAATTCCTGTAGCGGCGCTCGCATCTCGAAAACGTCCTCCACCCTCGTTATGAAACAGCACATTGCTGACGGGTCCAAACCGGTCCGGGCGGCAGTACGCATTGAATGGAATTCCACAGATCGGGTTTCGCCGAATGTCCCAATCCAGATAGCGGGTCACGAAAAGGTCGAGTAACCCGTCGTTGTCGTAATCAAAGAATCCCGCCGATGCCGACCATCCGACGGTTGCCGCGCCGGCCTTGCCGGTTACGTCGGAAAAAGTTCCGTTGCCATTATTGCGATAGAGAACATTCGACGGGTATCCCGTGACGTACAGGTCGGCAAATCCATCATTGTCGTAGTCACCAACGGCTGCTCCCATGCCATATGAGTTTGGGGTGTGAGAGAGGCCGGCTTCTTCGGTGACGTCGGTAAAGCCGCCATCGGCGTTCTGCCGGAACAGTCGATTCCAGTACAGCGGATCTGCTCGTGCGTAGTTGACAGGTAGTATGACCGGATCGGTGAGCTTTCCTCCGTTCACCAGGAATACATCCAATCGCCCGTCGTTGTTGTAGTCGAGCAACGCGACTCCACCGCCCATTGTCTCGAGGAGATACTTTTGCGTGGTCGGAGAATGGCGGTGGGTGAACGTCAGCCCCGGAAGGCTAACGAGCGAGAGACTCTGCGCCGAGAGCATGCAGACGGCGCAGAGCCAAAACGAAACGCGAATCTTCACTCGTCAGAACAACAGCCGCAGGGCGAACTGAATCAGCCGCGGATTGTTGTACTGACCGCTGACGACCCCGAATTGCGGGTTGCCCATCGCGGCTCCCGGATAGCTGAATTGCACCCGATTGAAGGCGTTGAAGATTTCCGTACGGAATTGCACGCTGAACCGCTCGGTGATCGAAGTGTTCTTGAATACCGTGAAGTCGTAGTTCGCAATCCCGTGAGATCGCACTCTGGTTAAACTGCGCGCGACGTTTCCGAAGGTAAAAGACGGCGTTGCCGTGAACGCGCTGGTGTCGAACCATCGATTCAGCCGGTCTTGTGCCGCGCCTTCCAGGTTGGCGTCGACGCCGGTGGAGTTTGGCCGCTGCCCGCCGCCGAAAGAATTCGTCGTATTGACGGCCATTGTGAGGTTCAGCGGGTTGCCGCTCTGGAACGTCGTCACTCCATTGATGCCCCATCCTCCGGCGAGGAGATTGGCAAATCCAGACATGTCATTCCCAAAGGTCCTGCCCTTTCCGAAGGGAAGATCGTAGATGTAGCTGATTACGGCGCGATGCGGAACGTCGTAGAGCGCCACAGATCTCTCCGCTCGCAGGTTGTTGTTGTTCTGCACCGCCAGACCACCACCGGGTTCCAGCCACGCGGTCAGCGTGTCGGTGTCGCTGATCAGCTTGGCCCAGGTATAGGAGCCGAGGATCGACGCACCCTTCGCGAAACGCTTCTCGAGTTTCACCTGCAAGGAGTGATAAATCGAGCTGCGATTCATTGGAGCCACGAGGCTGTAGCCGTTATATTGCGGGAAAGGCCGCATCAGTTGTCCGCGCGAAACATTGGGCTGGGCCAGTGTCCCCACCCGCACCTTTCCAAAGAACGGATTGGGGACTTGTTCGAGCAGCCGCGACCCTTGCGACAGAAACTCGTCCGGAAGCTGGTCGAACTGCTGATTCGGGCCGGGCAAGTGCGTTCCTTTGGAGCCGG
This sequence comes from uncultured Solibacteraceae bacterium, assembly GCA_964515165.1. Lineage (GTDB taxonomy): Bacteria > Acidobacteriota > Terriglobia > Bryobacterales > Bryobacteraceae > JAPKYZ01. The sequence goes on from CAZETQ010000005.1 coordinate 86,655, forward strand.
CATAGGCGACATCCAACGCCGCGCCGCCGGGGAGCTCGCGTTGAATATCGAAATTCCATTGCTGCACATACGCTCGAGGATCGTTGTACAGCGGGGCGGAGACACCCTGTCCGTAAAAGAGCTGCTGAATATTCGCGCTCCTGCCGGGAGCCTGAATCATGCCATTGGGAAAGGGATTCGACAACCGGTCCGCGGGAGTAATCGAGCCGTCTGTGGTGCCGACATACGGCGTCGTGTAGGCGTTCGAGATGTCGATGTTCGGGGCCGTGTTGAACGCCACATCATTGGGCAAATAGAAAATTCCATATCCCGATCGAAGAACCGTCTTGTTATTCAGCCGGTACGCCAGGCCGAACCGAGGCGAAAAAACATTTCGCAGCTCATTGTTGTTCCGGCTGGGGCTGTCGGGACTATTCACGAGTCCAAATCGGCCCGTGAAGTTCAATCCACCGCTACCGTTTAGCTCGTTCTCCGCATTCGGCAGCAGGACCACCAACCGGTCGTACCGCTCGGACCACGGACCCATCCGGTCCATCCGCAGTCCATAGTTCAACGTCAACCGCGAGCCCACCTGCCATTGATCGCCGATGTAGAGAGCGCCATACATCATCTGCCCGGCAACAAAGTTGTTGTGCGTCACGCCGCCGCCGGAACCCATGCCCAGCAGAAACGACGCAAATCCGTTGCCCGTGCCCGCGGCCGCCAGGGGATTTGCAGACGTCATCAGAGCGTCGAAGTTGAACGAGCCGGAAGGATTGTTTTGCTGGTAATAGTTGTGGGTCAGCCGCCGCCACTCACCGCCGAACTTCAGAGTGTGTTTTCCCAGTATCTTCGTCATGCTGGGCATGATCGAATAGACGTCGTTACGCGCCATGATCGTACTGCCTGTGCCATTCGTGGAAAAGACGCCGTTATATCCCGTCACGTTGGGAATCGGCATCACACGAAAAGCCACCGTGTTATTCAACGACGCGGGCCATCCAAGCTGCGTCAAGTCGTACCCGGCGGTGAGAGATGTCCGGTCATAGCTGAAGCGCGTGAATGACAGACGAAGGTCGATGAAACTGGTGGGCGTCAGAGAAAACGTGTCACCAATCACAGCCTGATTCGTATTCATCGTCTCCGTGCACCGGTCAACGCACGTCTTGGTGCCGTAAGGATCAATGGGGAGATTCAAGTTATTCCAGAACGTATAGCGGACAAATGCGCGCTGCTTTTCGGAGAAGCTGTGGTCCACCCGGCCGTTGTATTGATCGTTATCGCCACCCACGCTAGCGTTCGCCGTAAAGTTGTTCACGGCGGTGAAGGGGAGTCCCGCGCTATTGGCGCGGCCCCACAGGTTCGTCATCACACGGGCGGCGGGATCAATGCGGTTGTCGGGAATCCGGTTGTTCGGAAAGGGAGTCCGGGAAATGATCTCCGCGCCGTCCGGACCGGTTGCACAAGCCGCATTGCCGAAGCGGCCGCAAGTGGTCAGCGGATCGTAGATGGGAATCAGATTTCCCGAAGCATTGCGGACATTGGAGAAATCTCCGCCGCGCATCGCATCCGTGGGAACCGAATAGACATACGACTGGCCCTGGCGCAGCCGGAATCCTTCGTACGAACCGAAAAAGAAGGTCTTGTCCTTCCGGATCGGGCCGCCCGCATTCACCCCGAACTGATTCTGAGAAAACGCCGGACGCTGGACGCCGGCGCGATTATTGAAAAATGTGTTGGCATTCAGGGAGCGATTTCGTAAAAATTCGTAGGCGCTGCCGTGGAAACCGTTGGTTCCCGATTTGGTCGTCAGATTGATGACGCCGCCGGCGAACCTTCCGAATTCAGGTCCCAGGCTGTTGGTCTGGACTCGAAACTCCTGAACCGCGTCCTGGGTAGGAACCAGCGCCGTCAAGTTGACGTAGCTTGCGTTGTTCGGAGCCCCGTCGATGTAGGATGCGCTCTGGTTGGCTTGACCGCCGCCGATCTGGAAGTTTGCCCATGCGAACGGATTCTGTCCCGTCGGTGTCGTACCGGACTGTCCGCCCGGTATGACGCCGGGCACCAGAGCCACCAGGCTGAAAACGTTTCGCCCATTCAGGGGCATTTCCAGGACTTTTCTTTGCTCGACCACCTGGCTGAGCGCCGCATTCTCGGTCTGCAACAGCGGGGTCTGCTCACTTACCTCGACAGTTTGCGTAACGTCGCCAACCTGCATCGCAACGTCGATGCGAACGGCGCTCTGTACTTCGACCGTGATCGGCTCGCGAATAAACCGGCGAAACCCGGAGCGCTCCACTTCCACCCGGTATTGGCCGGGGACCAGGTTCACAAACTGATAGTTGCCGGATGCATCGGTTTGAGAGGCGCGGCGATCGGCAGTGCCCAGGTTGATCAGCGTTACGTTGGCCTCCGGCATGGCGCTGGAGGAGGGGTCCGAAACGGTGCCAACGATAGAGCCGTAGAAAGTCTGCCCCCACGCGACTTGGCTTAGGAGCATACACACGAGATATACCCGAAAGTTCATAGTTGGATTCCCTGACGTCGGAATGCGTGACTATATAACCGCTCCGGGTTGATTTCAAGGAAATTCGGCCGGAATTTTGATATCCCTTGACTACGCTCTGCCGCCCACCATAGAATTCCGGGGATTGCCCAGCAATAATTTTGGATTTATTGGAGAACGTCCATGCCATTTCTGAGGATTTGGTGCTTGGCCAGTCTCGCTCTCGGGTTGGCGCACGGTCAGGAGTTCCGCGCCACCTTGCAGGGAACCGTCTCCGATCCGACTGGAGCCGCGGTCCCAAACGCGACTGTCACCCTGAGGAGCAACGACACCGGCCAGGAGCGCTCCGATACGACCGACGCCGACGGCCACTATCTGTTCACGTTTGTCGTTCCAGCCCGATACTCGCTGAGCATCCGGGCCGATGGATTTAAGACTTTGCAGCGCGAGAACGTCAGTCTGAGTGTGAATGACAGCTTGCGAGTGGATGTTGAGCTGTCATTGGGACAATCAACGGAAACAGTCCAGGTGACCGGCGAGGTGACCACGGTGGAGGCGGAGTCGTCCTCCCTGGGTTCCGTCGTAAATAAGCGAATCATAGAGGAATTGCCGCTCAAAGGCCACAGCAGCTTGTTTTTGTACATGCTGGCGGCTGGAGTCGTAGGGAATCGCTATGGAGAAGATACCCGCCCTAGCGATACCGGAACGAACGTGCTGTTCACGGCAAACGGTGCTCCGGCTGCGTCGGGAGAGGTTTCCGTTGACGGCGTCTCGAACACGGTCAATGTGGGGCGCGGTCTCCATCTTTCGCCCTGGGTGCCTTCCACCGAGGCGGTGGCCGAAGTGAAACTGCTGATGGGTACGCTGCCTGCCGAGTATGGGCGCGCCGCCGGAGTTTTCACCAATATCGCAATCAAGTCGGGCACCAACCAGATCCATGGATCGCTGTTCGAGCATTTGAGGAACTCCGCGGTTGACGCCAATCTCTTCTTTCAACGCGGTCTTGGACAGAACTTGACGGCCTACGGGGCGAATGTATATGGCGGAACCGTTGGCGGGCCGATTTTCCTTCCCAAGCTTTACGACGGACGGAACCGGACGTTTTTCTTCTTCAGCTTTGAGGGCGCGCGCGAAGGCAATGGCCAAGGACCCCGCTTGAGCGTTCCCACGGCGAAAATGCGCCAAGGGGATTTCTCCGAATTCGGAGGCGCGATCTATAACCCGTTTTCCGTCCGGACACTCAATGGAGTACCCACACGAGATCCGTTTCCGAATAACATCATTCCTCAAAACCTGCAGGATCCGGTAGCCCAGAAGATTACTCCGTACTGGCCCGAACCGAATGTTTCGAACGTCAATCCCGCAAGCCCCTGGGTGAACAACTACGTGCAAAGCAGTAAGTGGCCGCAGAGCCGCGATGCGTGGGTATTGAAATTCGACCACAAGCTCACCGAACGGAACCAGATGTTCGTCCGGCTGAATAGCGGTGACGCATTCTTCAACTTCAACTACGATTTTCCGGGAATTGCGACGCCCGGCCGCAATGTCGTCAACCGTCCCAATAAAGGGATCGCCATCGACGACACTTTCCTCATCAACCCCTCAACCGTTCTGGATTTCCGCTTCGGCTATGCCTATGGAAAGGAGCAGCAGCGCGCCTACTCCTACGGATTCGACCTCGCATCGTTGGGTTTCCCGCAGCAGTTCGTCAACGGTGTTCAGTATGCGAACTTCCCTACGATCTCCATCAGCGGTTTTGAGGGACTGGGTGGAACCGGTTACAAGGAACAGCCCGGTTATAACTACTCGTTCCAGTCCAATCTTTCGATGCAGCGTGGCAAGCACATGATCAAGGCCGGAGTTCAGTTCAACGTCTTCCGCGGCAACTTCACGACCAACAATAATCCTTCCGGTAACTTTTCGTTTTCCAATACGCAGACCGGCGGACCCCGAGCCGATACTCCCATCGGGAGTTCCGGCCTCGCGATGGCCTCATTTATGTTGGGTGTTCCCAGCGGCGGATTCATCGACACCGCTACCGGTGTATCCCTACAGAACGTCTACAGCGGCCTCTTCATCCAGGACGATTACCGCGTCACTTCCAAACTCACGTTGAATCTCGGACTGCGGTGGGATCACCAGACGCCCACCACTGAGCGCTATAACCGCACGACGCGCGGGTTTGCCTACAACGAAGCCAGTCCCTTGCAAATCCCCGGCATGAATTTGCGGGGCGGCCTGCTCTATGCGGGAACAAACAATCTGCCTCGCGGCATTTACGATCCGGACTGGAAACAGTTTGCTCCGCGTATCGGTCTCGCCTACACTCTGTCCCCGAAGACCGTACTGAGAGCGGGCTACTCGCTCAGCTACATCGCCCTTGTCGGCATGGTTTACCCGGTCGGCTACAGCAACTCGACGCCAATGGTCACGACGCAGGACGGAATCACTCCGAAGGATCTTCTGCGAAATCCATTTCCCAACGGCCAGCTTCCGCCCATCGGCAATTCGCAGGGCACAGCCACACTGATCGGCCAAGGCGTTTCCTTCGTCGATCCCTCGGACCGAACGCCAAAGTTTCACAACTGGCATTTCGATCTGCAACGAGAGGTCTTGCCGGGAACGGTGGTCACCGCTTCTTATGTCGGAAGCCGAGCCTACCATCTGTCCGCTCCCCCAACCGACTTCACCACCGCGATCAATCAGAACATCAATCAACTGAACCCGGAGTACCTCTCCATGGGATCCGCGCTGCTGCAGCCTGTCGCAAATCCGTTCTTTGGTTCCATCGCAACGGGTCCGCTAGCCGGCGCCACCGTCCAGCAGGCCCAACTGCTGCGTCCGTATCCGCAGTATTCCGGAGTGACGCGCAACGCTCCGGCATACGGGAACTCCAGCTACCAGTCGCTGCAGATGCAATTGATCAAACGAGCCGCCAATGGAATCACGGCTCTGGTTTCCTACACGATCGCGAAGAACATCAGCGATCTGAACAACCCCGACAACGTCTACGATCGCCAGCGGGAGCGGGCGCTGTCCAATTTCGACGTGCCCCAACGGTTGACCATCTCCGCTGCATGGGATTTGCCGTATGGCCGCGGCCGGCGCTACGGCTCGAGCATCGCGAGAGGCTGGGATCTGGTCGCCGGTGGCTGGACGATTTCCACATTCGACACCTTCCAGGCCGGATTCCCCGTGGGGTTCAGTCTCTCCCGGCAAACCGCCGGAGCCAACAGCAATCGGCCCGATGCCATTGGCAATCCCGCCGAAGGCGTGGACGGTCCAATCGTCGATCGCCTGCGCAGCTACTTCAATACCGCGGCGTTCGCGCAGCCTGCGGATTTCACCTATGGCAACACCAGCCCGCTGATTGGAACGGTGCGATCGCCGGGGATGAACAACATCAACGGCACGCTGTCGAAGGTCTTTCAGATCACCGAGCGATACCGCTTCGACTTCCGTGCCTCCATGTTCAATATTCCCAACCACCCGGTGTTCTCGGGTCCAAACACGACATTTGGCAACGCCAACTTCGGGACAATTGCAAGCCAGGCAAACCTCAGCCGCCAGTGGGAGTTCACAGGCAAGTTTTTCTTCTAGGAGCGCGCTAGCTTGGCTAGTCCTGGCGCAGTACGCTCGCCGGGGTCAGCCGGATTAACGACAGCGCCGGCAGCAAGCTGGCGAGCGTACCCACCGCGATCAGCAGCAGCGGAACAAAGACGAACGTGACTTCATCGAGCGTCTTGACCCCATAAAGCAGCTTTTGCAGCATCGTGGTACACATGGCGGCCAGCAATCCGCCGATCACAGCGCCGGCGGCTGACAGAGCGGCACCAGGGCCAACCGCCTGGCGGATCACGCCAGTCAGCGAGCTTCCCAGCGCCATCCGGATTCCGAACTCCCGGGTGCGTTCCACTACAGAATTCGCCACCAAGCCATACACTCCCACCAAGGCAAGCAAGAGAGCAAGCCCGGCAAGCGATCCGAGAAGCCAGGCATTCAGCCGTTGGGACTGCAGCGCGGTATCCCGCTCATCCAACATCGAACGAAATTGGGCGATCGGAAGCAAAGAATCTCGGCCGGCGATCGCCTGTTCGATGCCGCGAGCAATCTTTTCGCGTGCCGCCGTCGTTCGGACGATCCAGCTTGGGGCGTACCAGGTATGAGCCATTCGAAAGCCTGCGCTGGAAAACTGCGCGGCCGGCACATAGAGGGCTGGCTCTTGTGCGAGCGGGCCCGAGCCCGACAATCCGGGCCGTTGCTGTAAGTCGCTCACGACTCCAACAATCTGCCGTATAACACCGCCATCATGTACAAAAGCGCCGACCGCACTACCGGTCTGGAAGAACTTTCGAGCGAAGGTCTCGTTCACCACAGTAACCGGCATCGCGCTTTCGGAATCGCGATCATCGAACGTTCGACCGATGCGCAGGGGAATCCGCAACACTTCGAAATAACCCGGAGTGACATAATTTACGGACGTCCCAACCTCGCGGTCGCTGGTTGCCGAAGCGGCCCGAACGCGCACTCCGCTGTTCAGCCAGCGTTGATAAGGCACGTGCAAACCGACTGCAGCGGATTGAACGCCGGGAATTTGTCGAATCGATTCCAGGGAATCGCGAAATAGCTGATTCACATGGACAGCTTCGGCGTACCGGGCGTCTTGCAGAGACGCGCTCGCCGTCAGTACATCCCGGCCGTCGAAGCCGGGGTTCTGATTCTGCAGGTGCAGCAGGGTCCGAACCAGCAAACCGGCCCCGATCAGGAGCATCACACTCATGGCGACCTCGCCCACTACCAGCAGGCGGCGCGCCCAGTGGCGTTTCCCTCCCGCCATGCTCCGCGAACCACCCTCCAGCAAAGTGCTTCTGACGTCGACATGGGCCGCCTGAATCGCGGGCGCAAGGCCGAATAACAAACTCACGGTAATTGACACGAATGCCGTCGCCAGCAACACTCTCGCATCCAGGCGCAGTTCCTGCCATATGCCGTACCGGACAATGATGGTTTGTAGAGTTTGGATTGCGGCGTATCCCAAAACGACTCCGGTTGCGCCTCCAGCAAAACCCAAGACAACCGATTCTGTCGCTAGCTGGCGAATGAGAGAACCTCGCCCGCCACCCAAGGCGATTCGGGTTCCCATTTCGCGAACGCGCGTTGCTCCGCGTGCGAGCATCAGGGAAGCGATATTCACGCAGCCGATCAGAAGCACGAGCGTGACGGCTGCCCAAAGAACCAGGAGCGAGTCTTTCAGGCTTGTCTGGTTCGCTTTCTCAAAAGGAACAAGATCCATCCGTGCGATCACTCCCGATGGAAACTTGCGATGCTCGAAAGCGGCCGCTCCCCGCGTGCTCACTTCGGCTTGAGCCTCAGCAAAAGAAACGCCGGGATTCAGGCGGGCCACGATTCTGTAGTTGCTGCCCACTCCTTCACCGGTGGTGGAGGGACGCAGCGGAGTCCACACGTCGACCTCTCCGGCCGAGGTGAACGCTTCACCGGCGATCCCCACCACCAGGTGCGGTTCACCCCGCAAGAGGATGGTCCGTCCGACGATCGACGGATCTCCGTGGAAGAAACGCTTCCAGATCCTGTGGCTCAGAATTGCGGCGGCCGGACCGCCGCGCCGGTCTTCGGCGCCGTCGAACTCGCGGCCGTATGCCAACGGAACCCCCAGGATGTCGAAATAGCAAACGCTGACCCGGTGTTGGCGGACGTAGAATGCCCGGTTCCCGACACCGAGATTGACGCCGGTGGTACCACCGCTGGCAGCGGCGGCGCGGAAACTTCGTGCCTCTTTCAGCGCCTCCCAGGCAAACCCATCCTGGCTGGTCGAGCTATAGGATTCCGAACCTCTCGCGACGACAGTCGCGAAATCAAACAACCGTTCGGGTTCCGGATACGGCAGCCGGCGAAATAGAGCCGCATCGATGACGCTGTACACCGCCGTGTTGATCCCGATACAGAGCCCTAGCGTTACAATCACGCCCGCGGCAAACCCCGGGGATCGCCGCAATTGCCGGAACGCGTATCGAATGTTGCGAGTCAGCTCATCCCACATGGATAATCCCTTCGCCTGCCGGCAGCTTTCTTTGGTTAACCCGATGTTGCCGAATGCCCGTCGTGCTTGTTCCGCAGCTTCCCGATCGGGCATGCTGGCCGCGATCAGGTCTTGCTTGTATTGCTCGATATGGAAACGCATCTCGTCGTCCATATCACCGTCCAGATTTCGCCCCAGGCGGAGAGACCGTAGGATGGCGCGAAGCCGGTCCATGCTACACCTCCTCCGGTAGCGATCCAAGGACGTTGCCGACGGCTGTCGAAAACAAGTTCCATTGCTGAACTTCTTTCCGCAACCGTGTTTGTCCGGATCGGGTCAGACGGTAGAACTTCGCGCGCCGGTTGTTCTCAGAAGTACCCCAATCGGAAGCAATCAGACCCGCTTGTTCCAACCGGTACAGCGCCGGATACAACGAGCCTTGCTCAATCTGCAGCATCTGCCGGGAGATCTGTTGAATGCGTAGCAGAATTCCGTACCCATGCAGCGGCCCCAAAGACACCGCCTTCAGGACGAGAAGATCCAGCGTTCCAGGCAGCAAATCGGCCAGCGATCCCATGGCACTCTCCTAGCTTGGCTAGGATTATGACCGCCTTCTCCTAGTCTGTCAAGGAGTGCATGTTCCAATGGCGCACGTCTTTTGGATGAACGGGTTAGCCGGTATAGACATGACTCACACGGGCACTGATTCCGGTAAGCACGCTATAGGCAATCGTTCCGGAGTCGCGAGCCATATCCCGAGCGTCATAGCCCGGACCCAACAATGTCACCGCATCGCCCGGCCGTAAGTCGGGTGTCGCTGAGATATCGATGGTCGAAACATCCATCGAAACGGCACCAGTGAACTTACCCTTGTTGGTGAGCCGCCGCGAAACTCCATCCGCATAACCGGCGCCGACAATGGCAATCCGCATCTTGCGCTTCGCCCGGAATGTCCCGCCGTAACCGATCAGACCGCCCTCGGCCACATCCTTCACTGCAATGATCCGGGCCTTCCAGACGAGCGCGGGTTTCACCTTCAGCAATTGCGCAGGGGCTATGCCTTTTGGCTGCGAGACGTACCCGTAGAGCGCCAGTCCTGGCCGGGCCATGTTGAACCACGAATTGCCCAAACCGAAATGCAAAGGGTTGGTTGATGCCGCATGAACATACTGAGGCTTCACCTTAGCCAGTACCCGATCGAATGCTTCCAACTGTTCGTGAGTCTGCGCCAGAACAAAGTTGCTGGAAGATGCGAAGTGCGTCATGATGCCTTCGATCGGCGTTCCGGCCACCGCCTCGGCGATTTCCTCCACGCTGCCGCGCACTCCCAGGCGATGCATTCCCGTATCGATTTTTAAGTGGTATGGGACATTGGGAATTTCGGCCAGCGAATGAACCACGGGTGTCAATCCACCGTGAGCGACAGGATCGAAACCGGTGTCGGCCATTACCAGAATTCGCGCGCCACATCCCGCATTGCGCAATTGCAGCCCTTCCTGAAAGCTGGAAACGGCGAACCAACGCGCGCCCTCTTTCTCCAACGTCCGTGCGACGCGGATCATACCGTGTCCGTATGCATCGGCCTTCACAACGGGCACCATCTCCACTCCAGGAGCCAGTGCACGAATTGCCCGGAAGTTTGCAGCGATCGTGGGAAGGGAGATCTCTACCCAGCTGCGCATAGGTGCTTCAATAGCTCTTCGTATTGGTCAGTCACAGCTTCCCAGGAGTAGCGTTCCTTCACGCGCTGTTGGGCCTTTCGCTGCAGCCGTTCCCGTTCGTCTTGCGGCAGCGCCAGTGACTTCTGCAGCACTTCCGGCAGGCTGTTTGCCGTAAACGGAAGACCGCACCCTCGCGCCACTTCCGCATTCTCCGAGGTGTCCAGATAAAGAATCAACGCTCCCCGGCCCATTGCCTCGATCAGTGCCGGATGGGTTCCTCCAACTTCCGTCGCGTGAATGTATGCGAAGCAGTGAGATTGCAATTCGGCGTATGCTGCGCCATAAATCGCTCCGGGCATCACGACACGCGGGTCTTTGGTATTGCGAACCCGCCGGATGTACTCGGAGGCATAAGGAGCATCTCCAATCAGTGCTAGCCGGATATCGGGATCGGAAATCCGTTCGAAGCTTTCCCGCACTAACAAGGCGTTGTTCTCCGGCTCGAGCCGGCTGACATACAGAAAGTAAGACCTGGGGCGGAGCGATAACTCCACCAGAATCCTTCGGCTGGACACCGCCACGGGATCGGCCCCATAGGGAATCATCGTGGATTCTTTAGAGTATTCCTGTTGATAGTAAGTTCGTATCGCTTCCGCGTCCGTCACGATGGAGTTTGGAAGTTTTGTTGAAAGCCACTCCGACATTCGGTACCAGGCTTGCCCCAGGCGGTTCCATTTCTTACGATTGCGCTCCAACCCATCGACATTCAGGGCAACCGGAATGCCCAAAAGCCGGGGAATCCATGTACAAAAAGCGTTGGCGGCGTTGCAGTATAGTGCTACGTCCGTTCGATGAAACGCCAGATGAAGCGTCGCAAGAAACGTATGAACCACCGTGTCGAGATACTTGTGCCGGATGGTAGGAAGGTATCGGAGTTCAACACCTAGGTAAGTGGAGGAGGGATGTTTCTGGCGGCAGTATACAGAGACGTCATGACCGCGGGCGACCAGGCGTCTGGATAACTCTTCCGCGAATGTCTCAAAACCGCCGTAGCTTGCGGGAATACCGCGAGTGCCCAGGATCGAAATCTTCACGCACTTAACTGCGGACAACCGCCCGCACGGCTTTCGTCGCGGGCTTGGCTGTTGGCTCGTACCGGAACCAACTGGCGATGTAATCGTCGCTCACCTTTCGGCGATCCATGATCCAGCGCCGCTTTTCCAGCAGCCGCCGCCAGTTCCGGGTCACCAGCCAGAATGCTTTCAGCGATCCCCATTCATGCAGCAGGCACGCACTCACCACCGTTAAGTCTCGCAATGTGATCGGCAGCCAGTTGCGGCGATAGAGGTCGCCAGTCATATTTTTGACACGCATCAGAAACCGGTTCTTCACCGAATGCATGTTGATCACTGCCGGAAGCGCGCCGCGATTGCCCGGTAAGACCGATCGCACATGGTAGCCGCGGGCATAGGGCGTGTACAAGCATTTCCAACCCAGAAGCTGTGCCCGCCAGGCAACATCGGCGTCCTCTCGATAGACGAAGAAGTCGTGATCGAAAAACTCGCCTTCGTAAGAAATGTCATCGATCATCTCGCGGCGATAGAGAGCCGCAGCCGCCGTGGCTCCGAAGACATACTCGAAAGTCGTGAAATGGCCGTTGTCCACTTCCTGCGATCCGCGGTCCAGGTGGCGCATGGTGGGCGTGAAGTAAATGCCGGTCGAGTCCACCAGAGGCGTATCGTGCAGGGCAAAACTCGCCTGCATCGAGAGCAGTTTTCCACAGACCGTACCGATTCGGGGATCGCGATTTCCGGCATCAACCAAGGATTGGATGAAGTTCGGAAGCAGTAATACATCGGGGTTTAGGGTCAGAACCCATTCCGAATGCGACAAGCGAATCGCCTGGTTTTGAGCCTCCGCAAACCCAACATTTGTATCGTTAAAGACGATCTGGCACCGGTCGGAGAATTGATCCAGGATGTCGCGGGTTCCATCGGTGGAGGCGTTATCGATCACGATTACCTCTTTGGCGCCGTACTTTTGGGCCAAGACCGACTCCAGACACCGCTTGATAAAGCGGCCGCTGTTGTAGGTGACGAGGGTAATCGCGACGAAGCCTTTTCGATTCATTCAGCTACACTTCTCCGCGCGATTCGATGATTTCAGGACAGCCAATAGATTTATCCCCTTTTTTGTAAAGACTGAACCGAAATCCAAAGCAGTCTCTTCCAAATGCGGGCGGGCTCGAAAGACTGATGCTGCAAGATCCCCAAAACTGCTCGCGGTACGGAGGCAACGCCGAGAGAAGTGGCAATCACAACCCTGCCAAAAACGGGGAAATGCTTTGCCGCATACTTTAAAAGACTAACATACCATTGGACTTCCCGGTCCATCCAGTCCATCTGCCCCACCGAATGACCTCCGGCGTGAATTGCGCGCGCTTGGGGAACAAGGGCGATTTTCCAGCCGGCATTGCGCAGCCGCCGGCAGAAGTCTACATCCTCGAACCAGACGGGGTAGAAGTCCTCATCGAAGCCGCCGATCTCCTCCCAGGCCCGGCGGCGAATCGCCAGGAATGCTCCGGCGGGCTGCTCAACATCCTGCGCCACTTCCAGGTCCAAATCGAAACAGCGCCATCGTTGGTTGACCGGGTTTGAAGGCCAAAGGCGATTGATCCCCAATACCTCGAAAGCGAGGGTGGCCGCCGTAGGCAACCGGCGGATCGAGAACCCGGTTTGCACCCGGCCGTGGGGGTCGATGAGCAGTCCCGCCGCGGCGCCATAGCTGTCGCGCATCGCGGCCTGCCGCAAATGTTCGATTCCCGTGCTGAGCTCCGCATCGGGATTCAGCAGCAGCACTACCTCGTGGCGCGCTTTCCCGATCCCCTGATTCGCTCCACCGGCGAACCCCAGATTTCGCGAGTTGTCGATTACGTGAACGCCCGCTACACTCTTCGCCACGGAAACGGAGTCGTCCTGTGACGCGTTGTCAACGACAATCACTTCCTCTGCCCACCGAAGCGCCGCCGACAGGCAGCCCGGCAAATACTTCGCGGAGTTGTAGGAAACCACCACCGCCGTCAGCCCAGCCACGCCATCACCTTCCAGAACCGGTCCGGCGCCAGGCGCCGTAGCAGCGCGCGGCTTTCGGCAAATACCGGCTCAGGATCCTGCAAGGCCGGAACGCGCCGCCGGAATGCCTGCAACCCTTCGCGTTTGCCGCGCCACCAGGCGCCGCCCATTCCCCGGCGGGATACGCTCCAGCCCCAAAGCAACTGCCCGGCGATGGCCGGAAGACCGTACCGGAGAAGCCAATGACGGGGAAAGTGTTTCGCGATCAGCAGGACCTGATTCCGGGAAAGCAGCGCCACCGTCACCGGATGCCAGGCTCCAAATGTTGAACTCCCCTTGTGCCGGGCCACTGCCGCCGGAACATAGCAGCCCCGAATCTCCGCCTTGGCGCAGCGGATGCCGAAGTCGACATCTTCCAGATACGATTCGAACGATTCGTCGAGAAGCCCCACGCGCTCGAAAACCGAGCGCCGAAACAAGGCGGCGGTCATCGGAGCGAATTGGATCTCGCGCTGCTGTCTCCACCGCGCATCGCTCGCCGGTTGTCCGGATCCGGCCCGCCAAGCCAGACCGCCGGTCGTCACCAGATCGAAAGTGCCGTCAATCCGGGTAGGATCCTGATCGCTCAGAACCAAACCGCACGCAAAGTCAGCACCGGCCGCCAGCAGTTGCTCCAGCCACTGCGGATCGAGCGTGACGTCGTTGTTCAGAATTGCCACAAACTCCGATAGCGCAGCCTCCACCCCGCGGTTGACGGCGTAGGCGAATCCGCGATTCTGGCCCAGCCGGAGAACGCGGGCGCCGGCATCTGTGGCAACGCCGATACTGCCATCGCTGGAGCCGTTGTCTACGACGATGAGTTCGTCAGGCCGGATCGTTTGGTCGGCTAAAGACTGTAGAAGGCGCTTCAGCAGTTCCGCGCGATTCCAATTCGGGATGATCGCGCTGACCCTCACCGGGCAAACCGCTTTTTCACCAGGAACCAGAGATTATGAAAGCCGTCGCGCCAGGGATTGAGCTTGATTTCTCCCAGCCGGGACGAGTATTGGATAGAGATCTCGACGAAGCGAATTCTGGAGTTTCGAAGCGCTTCGATTTTGATTTCCTCGGAGAACGCCATTCCGTCCGATTCCAGCTTCATACCGTCGAGAATAGAACGCCGGAACACCCACATTCCGCTTTGCGAATCTGCCACCCAGCGAAAATACAAGATCGACATTGCAAGGGAAAGGATCAGGTTGCCGAACTTATGCTTGAAGCTCATCGCGTGCCGGTCGCGCACCGGAAAGCGGGAAGCGTTCAGAAAGTCGGCTTCCAAATGCCGGAATGCTTCCAGCAGGTAGGAAATCGCATCCGGCGGATAGCTGTGATCTCCATCCAAAGTGATGATAATGTCGCCCGTAGCGTGTCGAAAGCCCCGTTTGTAGCTACGGCCGTAGCCGCGAACGCTCTCGCGAATGACTTCCGCGCCATAGCTGGCAGCTACGTCCGCTGTTCGATCCGTCGAAGCATTGTCCACAACGATAACCTGATCGACGAAGTCCGGCATCCGCCGCAACACCTGATCGATACCCTGTTCCTCATTCAGACAGGGAATGATTACCGTGACTGTCTGGTCTTTGTACAAAGATCTCAGCGTACCGCGACCGGTGCCTGTGACCGAAGCCGGCACCGAGCGTTACCGCCGAAGCAAGCTCTCATAGATACCGAGCAGTTGAGTGGCGTAAGCGGGCAATGTGTGATTCCGCAGAACGTCCTCCCGGCCGGCTTTGCCCAGGCGTGCCGCGAGCTCCTGATCGGCTAACACCCGCTCCACAGCTTGTGCAAAGGAATCCATGTCGCGAGCGGGGACGATGAGGGCCGTTTTTCCATCGGAGGCGATCTCCGGAACCCCGCCCACACTCGTAGCCACACACGGCAGTCCGGCGGCCATGCCTTCCAGAAGAGCGTTGGGGGACCCTTCCGAGTGAGAGGGCAGGACGAATATATCCGCTGCGCCGTAATAGGGTGCGACGTTTGACTGATGCCCGGTCAGCCGCAGTTTATCCGTTATGCCCAGCCGCGCCGCATCCTTTTCGATCTTCGGCCGCTCCGGGCCATCGCCGACGATGACCAGGCAGGCACGCGGGTCCCGGCTGGCGACTTTCGCGAAGGATTGGATCAGGTCCGCATGTCCCTTTTCGAATGAAAGACGGCCCACCGTTAGGAGCATTCGCTCGGAATCGCCGATTTGCAGGCTGCTGCGCACAGCGCGCCGGTCTTCGGCAGATAGGGAAGGGAAGGATTTGACGGTGTTGTGAAGAACAGTAACGCGTTCTGGTGGCACGCCGATGCCGATGATGTGGCGGCGAAACGGCTCGCAAACGGTGACGGCATGCGACGCTTGCCGCATGGACCATGGGTTCAAGATATTGAAAAGCTGATCCTTTTTGTTGGTTGCGGTATAGCCGTGGTGGAAAGCCACCCATGGCTGGCGCTTCCACAGGCCGGAAAGCCGCACCAGAAAGTTGGTCTTCACGTTGTGGGTCTGGAGAATGTCGGGCGAAAAGTCGTCAATCAGACGGCGCAGCCCCTCGATAACCGTCGTGTCGAATCGTTTTCGCTCCGGAATGACGGTGACGGGAATACCCCGGGCATCGCCGGCTTTGGTAAATGCGTTCGAATCGGCGCCGCGAACGTAGGTGGCAATGCGAAACTCCACCTTCGATTCAGCTTGATCCCGTACCCACTCGACAAATTGAAACAGGTTCTTAACGGGTCCGGTGACCGTGCTGGCCTCCATGACCACCAGCACTTTATCGGGCATGCATTCCGGCACCAGCGTAGCATGAGGCTGAAAACGCTAGAAACAAAGTTCACTCCGGCGCGGTGTAACGATGTTTCGCGGGGTTGGGTCTATAGTTCGGTAGACTGCGATGCGCCATTCGGGCGGGAATGGCGGATTCGGCCTACCCGATGAGGCGCTTTAAACGGCGCTGCCGGAGGGGACGTCTACCCCGTCGTCCCCTCCCTCATTTTTTCACGGCCGATTCGGTGCTTTTCCCTCTCGCCACGCCACGTAATCAAAGCTCCATCGGAAACTTTGGCTGAAAATCTTCCCCGAGTATCCAATGTCGTGAGTGAGAGCCGCCTTCCACATCGCGTCTCCGATAGTCTGATAGGTCGAATCTCCGGTCATCCACCATAGCCAGGCCCATGCAGGCACGAACAGCATGTGCAGTTCCGCGGCGGGATGAGGGAAGCAATTGTAGGCGCAGGTGGGTCCGCCCGGTTCGGCGCCGGGAACTGCGGCGCCGCGCATCCATGACATTTCGTTCGGAGCGGAAGGATTCTTATTCCACATTTCCGCATTCATCATGTCCACCAGGCCTTTGACTATCAGAGGGATGCGCTGATCCTCGCTGAATTCGTACCATTCAATAGCCGCACGCATTCCCAGTCCGGCCATGAAGCTCTGGAAATAGGTGTAGTTATCGTCGGTGTAGATCATCAGAAGCCCCAGAAGCTGATCCGCGGCTCGCTGAACCCGCGCTTTCAGCCCGGCGTCTGAGATTCCGCTGAAGCGCGTCGCGCCTCTCACACGGGCCGCGGCGATGGCGGTTTCCAGCGCATAGGCGGTCTCGCGCATTCCGGTGTCTGTGAGCCCCCCACTGGTAAAGGAGATTCCGTTTTTGTCCCAAACCCGCTCAATGGCGGCCCGGCCCAGTTGATCGCGTTTGGCGGCGGACCGCCTCAGGCCGTCGTTAAACCATCGGTGGTACAGCGAGAAGCGGCCGTCGACCGCCAATATGGCATCGCTGTAGAAATTTGCGATGGAATCGCCGCAGCGATTCCAGCTTTCATCCTTCGTATAGTCGGCAATCTGGTAGTAAGCCCACGCTCCGTCGTAATACCAGACCTGATTCTCTCCGGCGGCCCCAAAGCTTAATTTAGATCCGGCCGGAAAGGGCGACGGATTGATGACGCCGGCGGACTTATCGGGACACCATTTCTTGGCCAAGGCCGACATCTTCGATTCCCAAACAGATTTATCGGGGATCGCCGGAAACTCTTTAGGATGACGGACGGGCAGCGGGGTCACATTCAAGACGGTTAAGGGAGCGGCGATGCTCTTATCCGGGCAGCGTCCCTCTTTGCAGTGGAAAGTGAACTGCACGGTGCCGGGTCCCAGCGCCGCGGTCTTCGAAATATCCAGCCGCACCCAAAACAGTTGGCCGCCGCCATACGACCACGGAACTCCGTTTGTCTGGAAACAGGGGGTGGTGCCGTTGCACAGAACCGCGCCGATGGTCACGCCTGCCGGCAGTACGGGATTTTGAAGAAACACATGATCGACCGCTTCCCGGACCGTCTTCCCCACTTTGATCGTGCCGGAGCCGCGATCGACAAACTTTACGCGGGAATTTTCACTACAAGAACCCAGCAAGGACAGGGCGACACGAATTGCGTCGCCCTCTTTCTCGCAGACCGTATACGACAGCGACCGGTTGAGTGTCGTGGGCAGAACCGCATCCTCATCGGCAAAGAAGAACAATCCGCTGTTCAACGCCAGATCATTTCCAGCGGCCGAGATCCGATTGGTCGCGGTATCGAAGCTTGCCGGATAAACGTGAAAGAACCGGCTGGTCACCTGAATCCAAATGGATGAGCCTCGAAACCCCCGCCGCGGCCCCTGAATCCCCCAGGAATGCCTCTCTATGGCGGCTTCTGTGCTAAGGGCCAGGAACAACAGTAGTGCGGTCAGTCTCGAGGCTTTCATCATTAGCGTCTATTGATTCATTGTGCCGAACATCAGAACCGGATCGACAGCGCCGATTCTTCCCCGGGGAGCCGCAGGGACCGCGTACCGGATTTCCCGGGGAGCAAAACCCTGCCGAATCCATCCCTGCGCTTCCAGGATCATCTTTCCGAGATCCGGCTTGCTGGCTTCGAGAAAGACCTGCCGAATGCCGGCAATCGTGGCGTCTTTACCATAGAACTTCTCGGCCCACTTCTCTAAGTTCCTCGTGTCATCGGCAAACTTAGGATCGACGCCGTTCAGATCATGCGCTCCCGGTACCGTGCCGGACAGTGGCACATCGTAGTAAGTGTTCCAGTTCGTCAGGACGAACGAACCGCTGTTGGACCACGGAGGCGCTCCATTGTCGTCGAACTGCCCCCACCGGGTACTCAGGCCACAATTGAAACAGGCGTTGTAGTCGAGATTCTCGGGCGTAGCCGTATTCAAGACCATTTGCTCGTGGCTACCGGTCAGGTGTCGCGTGGCGATTAGCCGGCCCGGAATGTCCCACTTCAGCACTCCCTTGAAGCTGGCCAGAGCGTTAGCAGATCCGGCAGCAGCCTCAGACAGAGCGATTGAGTTGTTGGCGCTGCCTTGGTTCGCTCTACCCGAGGGGCCCATACCGCCCATCTCCGTCAGGTTCTCGATCTCGATCCGGGCGAGGTTTAATCCCCCCGTACCAAAGATGCCGGAGTTCATCCGAATCCCGTCCTGCTGGCCGGGAAGGGCAATGTACTCTTCCAGTTTGACCCTATTGGCCGGAGTGGCCGCGCCGCCCCAACAGTCTCCATCAGTAGTGTTCGTCTCCAAGGCCGCTTGGCAAAAGATGCGGGAGTAAGTGTTCGTAGATCCCGCCTTCGATGACATAGACATACCCCGGAAGTTTCCCCCTACGGTCGACATGAAGTACAGGTCGGAGGCGGGTCCACACAAGCTGAAGTACCCGCTGGTGGGGCCGCTCTCACTGAGAACGACACCGACCTTGAACTCTGCCCATTCCGCTGAGCAGCCGATGCGTGGCGATCTGCCGAAAAAGTTGTTGCGGAACGTCACGTCACGGACCGAAGGCAACCCGGGGCTGACAACCCTCCCGAACATGCCGTCGAAAACATTGTCCGTAATCAACCTGGTACCGCTTGTCAGGGCGTTCCCGAAGTTGATCGACGCGTTCATGTACCCGTGGGAATCGGGTGTGTTCTTGAACGTGTTTCGCTGCAACAGCACCGTGGCCGTCGCGCTGGTCACCGTGGACTTGATATCAACAATGGGGCCGCTTGCATCAATTGTCGAGTCCGACAAAGAAAATGAGGAAACTCCCGTGTATGCCCACAAGGTATTAATGATGGTCCCGCCGACATTCGTGATGTTCACGTATGTTCCGAAAAAGTCGCCGGCATAGGTGGAGTTCAGCGAATGGTAGCACTTACCACCAGGAAGCGCTCCGTTCTCGGAGTTGGAGTCCCAATAGACAGGTTTCGCTGCCGTGCCATTGGCTCTCATGCTGGCCCCCACGGCCAAGGCCGCGCTCGGCGTGAACGCGCAATATGACGTCTTGTCGGGGTTGGTAGCCTGCGAAGAATCGATTGTGTAATGCGACCCTGGACTCAGGATGAATACCTGGCGTGCCGGAGAAGTAGGGCTACCCATTCGAAAATCGCCCCGTTGGATCAGATGGACACCTTCCGCTACGGTGACGGAGCCCGTACCCAGAGTCTGAATCGCCGGGTCAGCTCCGGTAATCTTAATGCCAGCTGCGCCGTTCGCGGTGAACAAGACTGCGGACCCACCGGATGTGGCCGAGAGTTGGAAGGAACCGCCAGATGCCTTGATCACGTAATAGTCACTGACACTCAGACCAATCGGCCATTGGGTGCCAACGGCGAAGTCGTCAAAGATGCTACGGGGCGTCAGCCGTACCCTGTCGCCGTTCACAAACGGGCAGGCACCGCAGGACACAGTGTCCGTCACATTGTCGAACGTTGCGTCCCACCCCGAGAGCGAGCGGCCGACCGTGATGTCGATGTCGACCACAACCTGCTGATTGTTCGCGACGATGCTGTAGGTGTGACCACCCCCATTGTTCGGAACCGTGCCGTTGCAGTTGTTCCACGCGATGGTGGATAGGTTTCCACTAGCCGCTGCTGTGCAGGTGTAGTGCGCGGCAAAGCCCGGCGAGACAAGCGCGAGTAGTAAAAGAACGTTTTTCATGACTGATCGAGCGTCCTTTCTTTACTGGTAGAAGCGGATATAGTGCAACTGCGCCGGCGCAGTCAGAGAATCCGTCGTATCTCTCTCAATCCGGAATTTCAGCTGTTGGCCGGGGCCGCAGCTTCCAACCGAAAGTTCGGAGAATGTAGCGACCGTCAGGTTACCGGCCGTTGTTGAAGCGGTAGAAGTCATGGTTTGATTCACGCCAAAGGCAGGATCGGGAGTCGAAGCCGCACAGGCCGTCGCAATCTGCCACTTCACGTCACCGGAAGTAGCAGTGGTGGACCACCCGAAGTCCACTCGAATTGTCGATACGGAGACGGATGGTAGCGTGACGAAGTCATAGGCCGGCTTGGTTCCTGTGTCGTCCCAGTCCAAGGTGGCGTAGATCGAATTGGCGCTGGTGTAGCAGTTGGCAGTGGGTGCATTGCCGGTCAATCCCAGGTTGAAACCAGCACCGGCAACAGTATTCTGGCATCGTGCCGCGGAGAACTGGCGGTCCCAGCCGGCAACAACCTCCGGAGCCGACCCGCCCCCACCATTGTGGGAATCGGCCCGCACCCAGGCAGATAGCGTGTTGCTGAACACAAGATAAAGCGACTGATGAGGGGCAAGAGTCACGTTCGATCCTCCCAGCCTCAAGTTGCTTCCCGGGAAGACCGCCTCGTCCTGAAGGACTAAAGAGTTTGATGTATTGACGTTTGTGATGACCAGAAACTGTCCGTCCTCGCCGTCGGGAATGGACGGCGCGCTGGTCAGTGTCAGGTTCGATGCCGGCGATACCTGAACAAAGAAACGCGAAGGAGAGATCGAATTGCTAGCGGACGTAATTGCCGCCGGGGAAGCCGGCGCAAAGGTTAACTGCCGCGTCCAGACGGCCGCCGAACTGGTAGCCGCAAGGATCGATCCGCTATTTCCAGAGAGTGGGGGGATGGCGCCCTGCGCCCGAATGGCGTCTGCTGTGCGCTTCGGAGTCATGAGCTTGTTATCGGCCAGGCCGTTTTGGGCCTCCGATTCGCTGGCGATGTCGCCGCCGATAACACTCCAGGAGTTTGGTGCCGTACAGACAAAACTGTTCCGTCCAGCCGTGCCGTTCGTTAAAAAGAACATTTCGCCGACCGCGCAGGTCGCCGGCATCGACGTGCCGCTGCGAACGGGCCGTGTCAGTGTCGCCTGACTGAAGTCAATGTTTTTAGCCTGGTGGCTGAGATCTAGCTGCGTCTGGGAGTACACCGCCGCGGCGGCAAAGAGCAGCGAAGTTGTAAGTTTTCGAGTTGCCATATCGTTTGGCGGGCGTGCTTTTCCCCGCAACCTGAGTCAAACACAAACGTTTGGACAAGCTGTTGACGGCTTTCCGTTAGCCCACAGAAAACAAACGGGAAATATTTCCTTCCGGGTCGAACTGCAGCAACGCGCGAAAGTGTCGCGCTCCAATTGCGCAACAAAATCAGCAAGTTGTAACGCAATACACCCCAACGAGTCCGACCACCCTTTATGTTCCACCACAGAACTGTTGCGGCTTTCCATTGCCGCTGAGCCGGTGCATTCCTTGTGGCGCCTTTTTGTATCCTTTGCCGTCCCAAACCCGCCGCACTCATCATCGACATGCGCGGAAATCCCGGTTCTGCCGGTGCTGGGAATCTGCGGCTCATGAGTTATCTCACGCCGGACCGCCTGGCAGTAGGCTACAGCTTGACGCGACGCCGAACCGGGCAGGGCTATCGCGGTGAAGAGCTGGCGCAGTTCACCAGCATTCCGCGCTGGAAGTAGCTCGCCCCCTTCCTGCTATGGAAGTTCAAAGATGCGGACAAGTCGATTGCACTCGTGACGGAGGGAATCAAACGTCAGCCATTCCACGGACGCGTCATTATGCTCGTCAATGAGCACACGATCTCAGGGGGCGAGATCCTCGCCAGTGTCGCCCGCTTTTGTATGCGGACTTCAGATACGGGACACTAGCCACTCCTCACGATTGAGCGATCGGAGCCCACCACCCCACGATTTCTGATGCTGATTTTGTCGGGATCGTTGATGGCGTCCAGGCGGCCAGTTTGGCGCAAGCGCTCTATCAGCTTTACCAATTCAGCCACGGACCGCACACCCAACTTACGCATCACTCCCGCACGGTGTAATTTGATTGTTTTTTCGGTGGGACCTAGCTGGCCGGCGATCTGCTTATTTAACAAGCCCTCGGAGACCAGCAAGCAGACTTCTTTCTCGCGGATAGTTAGGGACTGAAACGCCTTCCAGTCCTGATCGATCCAGTTCGCTGACTGGGCAAGGCCAACGGACCTTTCGACCGCCTCCCGGACGGTTCTATCAGTTGCTCGTCTTCAATGGGCTTTGTAAGGAAATTCAGTGCACCGGCACGCATCGCTTTTACCGAAACGGGAACGTCCCCAGACCGCTGATAAAGATTATCGGTAAAGTATGATGCGCCGTGGACACGAATTTCTGGACTTCCAGACCGCTCATTCCCGGCATGGCGAAGTCGACAAGAATGCAGCCGCATTCCGAATGGCAAGGATTTACGAGGAACTCATGACCGGACGCATCACCGCTGTCTGAAATCCGTGGGCGCGGAGTAGTCGCGAAATCGCGCCACGGAGAGCCGCTTCATCGTCGACGATATGAACGATTGCGTTCTCCATTGCAAGCGGGGATGCGTTCCGCCGTACGCCGGCGGCGGAGCTCATTGTTCGACCAGTATACGATTGATGGCAGCGAAAAGCTCGCTCTCCTCCACCGGTTTATAGAGGCACGGGCTTCCCTGCAACTGATGCTCCCAGTAGCTGCTGCGTTCGTCGGGATGAGCAGTTATAAAGAGGACGGGCCGGGAAAAGCCGCGGGCTGTGAGCCTGTCGCGCGTCTCGAAGCCATCGATACCCGACAGATGAACGTCGAGAACCACGCAGTCGGCTTGATCGATTCCCTCAGCGAGCAGGAGTGCCTCGCCGGAATCAAAGGTTAGGCAAGTGCACCCGTACGATCGAGCCAAGCGGCTGAGGCTAATCCGGACAGCCTCATCGTCATCTACGAACGCGATTGTGAGATGACACCCATTCGTCATTTCTTCTCCCATCACGATGCCAACTTTCCGCTATGATCACCAAAGCTCGCTTGAGATCTGCTTCTACAATACCGGCACGAGCAAAGATTTCGCTATTGGACTTTGTGTATAGGCCAGCGATCCGGATCATCTTGCTTGTTCTCCTTCCCGCCTGGATGCAGCTCAATTGCGCGACACAGCGCCGCCTCCGAAGCGTGTGTTGTTACTTGTGGCCTTTGAATCTTCGCGGCCGGTATTTGCCGAGTTACTTCAAGGCATTGAAACTGGGCTGAAGCTTAATTATCCATCCCGGGTTGCCGTTTTCGTGGAATTCATCCGGGCGGCTCCCCCTGTGCCAGTCGGCTATCCCGACGAGCTCTACAAATGGATTAGTTACAAACACGGCAGCCAGAAGTTCGATGTCATTTTGCCCGATGCGGCCAGAAGGATTGTCGTTAGCGGAGAGTCTGCAGGCGCGTCTATGGCCCAACGTACCGATCGTCTTTGGCATGCTGAAGAATGAATACCGGCCAGAGTTCGGACCTTCGCCCCGAAGGACCGGAGTGACGATGGACTTGGATGACGGCGAAGCGATGCGCGCCGCGACCAAGATGCTGCCGGAAACGAAGCGGATTGCCTTGCTCGCCGGATCGGCGCCGAGCGATCGGGCAGTATATGACGGTGCCGAGCGGTTTATCCGCCAAAAGATGCCGGGTATCGAGATCATTCCGTTGATCGGCCAAAGCGTACCGTCGCTCCAGTCCCGCGTCGAGACGTTACCCAAGCACACTATCGTCTACCTGACGCAGTTTTCCTACGATTCCGAAGGCCGCAACATGACTCTGGCAGCGGTCACATCGGCGTTGGCAAGCAGATCCAACAGTCCATTCTTTTCGGGATCGACTCTGTCACTCGGTTCCGGTATTGTGGGCGGACCCTTGAACAGTTTCGAGCGCGGCGGCCAGTATTTGGGACTGCAACTAGCGCAGGTCCTCAAAGGCGCGCGGCCTGACAATTTGCCTATTGCTTCCGTGCCGCATCTCCAAGCCGTAGATTGGCGCGAGCTGAAGAGATGGAACATTCCGGAAAGCCGTCTTCCCGCCGGGACGGAGCTGCGTTTTCGCAAGTTGACGCTCTGGGAGGAGCATCGGAGCGCCATTGTCAGTTTTGCTACCGCAATTCTATTGCAGGGCATCATCATTGGAGCTCTCCTAACGGAAAGACGCCGCCGCAACCGCGCGGATCAGAAGGCTCACGCGAATGAAGAATTGAACAGGGCTATCCTTTCCTCGGCGAGTGGGCGCGTGGCCATTCTCAATCAGGCAGGCCAGGTATTGCGTCTGAGTGAACACTGGAATTTCGACGGCAACGCGACGTGGCTACCTGAGGTGTCCGTCGGCGCCGATTACTTGAGCGCATGGCGCACATGGGGCCGCCTTGCGGAGGGCAAGGAGCAAGTGCTCGCCAGCATTAAATCGGTCCTTGAGGGAAGAGAAAGCTCCAGCGTCGTTGAATGCGGTATTTCTCTGCCGCCGGAGAACGGAAGGTGGGTGAGATCCGGATTGAGCGCCTGAATCGGCGTGACGCCGGTGTGGTCATAACGCACTTGGACGTATCGACGCAGAAGCGAGCCATGCTCGAGCGGCGCCGGGCGCTTGAAGAACTCCATCACTTGAATCGTGTTTCCACCGTTGGCCAATTGGCCGGGTCGATCGCGCACGAGCTGGCACAGCCGCTCGCATCTATCCTGAGTAATTCGCAAGCGGCTTTTCGATTCTTGGATCGCGCAAACCCAGAGCTCGGTGAAGTGCGCGCGGCTCTCACTGAGATCGTTGATGAAGATCGTCGCGCCCGTTCCATCATCGGGCGGCTTAGGGCGATTCTTAAAAAGCAGACGGTCCCTGTTCAAGCAGTCGATTTAAACAAGACCGTCCATGAAGTGACGCGTCTCATTCAAAACGTGCTGCTGATGCGCGGCATCCAGCTTCGGCTGGATCTCGATTCCCAAGCGCCTGTGGTCCAGGCCGACCCGGTCTCACTGCAACAAGTACTTCTCAATTTACTCAACAATGGTATGGACGCCGTCTCCGGCCTTCCGCGAAGCAACCGTAATTTGATTGTTAGAACTGCCGTGGGCGGTCGAACGGCCAATGTAGTTGTTGAAGACAACGGTCCTGGTGTTCCCGGGCCATTGAAGAAGAAGTTATTTGAATCTTTCTACACTACTAAGCCCGACGGTCTTGGGATGGGACTGTCGATCAGCCGCTCCCTGGTTGAGGCTCTCCAAGGTCAAATTACCTTTGAGAACATTCCGGGCGGCGGCGCTCGTTTTCAAGTAGCGCTACCCACGGCTGCTGCGACTGGACAGCCCGAAAAAGCCAAAACGGCATCTCAATCACTAGCCTAAAGTCCAGTAGCGGAAGGCACTCCGCCCGGTCATATTGGATGACACGAATCCGACCTACCAACTGACAATTGCCGAGGAGCGCCATGGAGAGATCTATCACTGTTCTGTCTGCTTTCGTGATCCTTTGCACCCTACAGGCGGTCGGCCAGGTCCGGCGAAACAAACCCGTCACGGGTGGCAAGATTGGCGAAACCACCCATATCATCAACGACTGCGAGCGGCGGACGAATAGTTTCAAAAAGACTCTGGATCATGCCTTGGCTCGCGACAACGTACGCGCCGGGCAGGGACGCGAGAATCAATTAAACTCAATTAAACAATGATCCAGCCGCCTGGACAATCAGATGGACAAGGCTGGTGATTCCTGGAACAAAAACACAATATGAACCAGACTCGAAGTCATGTCCAGGCTGCTCTTGCTGCCGACAATGACATTAACAAAGCTATGCGGAACTGGAACATGGACGGCGATGCGGAATCGGAGTGGGCGGCAGTTCTGGGTGGAATTGAACCGTCTTGCTCGAAAATTCGGAAGGCTAAGAATTCATTGAAACGTTTGGAAAGGAACAAGAACCGATGAGCCATGCCCACAGATTGGACGGCTATTCTCTCGACGCGGCATTTCCGCCGCGAGCCTCGAATCGGATGCGTTACCTCAAGACAACAGCAATTGTCAGCGCGCTGCTAGTCTCAGCGGGCGGAGCGGCTGCGGCAGATGAGATTTCAAACTTCAAGTCGTACGTCGACTCGAATATATGCGCACATTTGATGCTCGGCCCGATCAACTCGGCGCGGGTGGAATGCAGCCAGAAGACGCACAAAGACGGATCAGGACCTGTTCTCGTGCGGCTGACCGACAATACCGTCCTGGAAGTCAACAAACAGAAGATGATCAACAAGCTGATTGGTCAGCTAGCCGATGTGTCCGGAGAGCTGAAGCTCAGAGACGGGATGATCAAGCTGAAGGATGTGAAGCCGATCGATTCCAACTCGATTCCCAAGGGGGACCCCGCGCGCAGGCTGCTTGACGTTCGGACGTTCAAAACTACCGGGGACAAGACCTTCGAGAAAATCCGGCATGAGTTGGCGATGATGCCTTACATCAGCGAGTTCGACTACATCTCATTCAGCATGGTGAGAAATGATGTCGTGCTGAGCGGATGGACCGTGCGCAACACCAACCGCAGCTACGCCGAGAATGTCATCAAAAACATTGAAGGAGTAGAGAAGATCATCAATAACATCGAAGTGCTGCCGCTGGGGAGCATGGATATGCAGATCCGTGGGGCGGCGCGAGCGGTTCTCCAACAGAATTTGTCCCGCTATTTCTGGGGCAGCGGTTCCGATATCAAGATCATCGTAAAGAATGGCGACATCATTTTGCTGGGGAGTGTGGCCAATGAAGGCGACAAAGACATCGCCGGCATTCGGTGCAATTCGATCAGGAATGCCTTCCACGTGTTCAACCTGCTGCGCGTTGAGGGATCAGCTCCGGAGAAGAAGGGCTAAAGCGATGAGACGGCTTTCAACTATGACGATTTCCCGGATTGGCGGCATTTTGGCGATCGCGGCTCTTGCCACCGGCTGTGGCAAAAGCAGTTCCGCTCCGGCAGCGAAGACGATGCCCGCGGACAAGGAATTCTCGGGCTTTTTGAAGGACTACGCGAATCTCAAGCCCAACCCCGATTTCGACGGAACTGCGCTTACATACGCTAAGACGGATGCGCAAAAGAACCTACACCGGTACATCGCGATCATTGTGGATCCTGTGGACGTGTATCTTGCCTCAGACGCGGATCAGGCGAAGCTGCCGGAGAAGTCGCGCCAGGCGGCCGCGAACTACTATCGGAAGGCCTTGATCGACGCCGTATCCGGAGCGTTTCCGGTGACGGATCAGCCTGGACCGCTGGTGCTTCGGCTGCGCGCGGCCATCATCGGAGTTGATTCAGGCAAGGAGATCGCCGCAGCGGATCGGGCGAAGGATGCTGAGGACGCGATGGACCGAACCGTCAACATCGGAAAGGTTGGCGTCGAGATGGAGTTGCTCGATTCGGAAACCAACGAACAAATCGCCGCCATGGTGGATCGGGAAAAATTAGGAACCGATGCCGAAATCGGCTCCATCACCTTCTCCAAGCAGGAACGGTGGGCTGCCGCTCGGGAGGCTTTCGACGAATGGGCCTGGCGGGTGCGACATTTCCTGGACTCCGCACATACGCTGTCGGGCGACGATGCGAAGAGAGCGGATCAATCCTACCGGCCCTATGGAGTGAACGAGTAGATTCCGTGGCTGGGTCTCTCCGCCCGGCCACGTTCGTCGTGCTGTTGCGATAACGCCAGCGTGTCAGGCGACTCAATCACTGTTTGAGCCCGACGTCTTTTGGCGGGTACTTCCGGAACGTCTCACCATGAGCTTTCATTTCCGCGGCGAGCGAGGCAAGCCATGCGCTCTGCCGGTGCCCCACTGGATACTCTTCCTTTGGATCGATGTACAAGTTGAACAACCAGGGTGCAAGGCCGTGGTCGACAATAGTGGACATATCTGTCCATAACCATTGCGCCTTCGGCTCCACGATCTTGATGTGCTGCTTGTATTCGTACATTCGCATCGCCATGAATGTGTATTGCGCCCAGATGAGGACCTTCTCCCGCTTGGAGCGGCCATCATCCGCCACTAGGAAAGAAGCCTGGTCGATGCCGTCGATGTAGCGGTCGGACGGAATCTTGTCGACCGCTCCCGCGAAAGCGAGGGACGTGTTGAACAGGTCCATCAAGTCGAAGATGTCATCGCTCTCGCGCGGTTTGATCACTCCTTTCCAATAGGCGATTCCGGGAACTCGCACACCTCCCTCCCAGGCGGTTGTCTTGGCTCCCTTGAACGGCGTATTGCCGGAGTCGGGCCAGGAGTCCATTTGCGGTCCGTTATCGGAGGTCACGAAAATAAAGGTGTTTTCAAGGACACCCGTGTCTTCGAGCGCCTTCACGATC
>CAZETQ010000006.1:0-113772 GCA_964515165.1 uncultured Solibacteraceae bacterium
GCCGATGACTGCGCTCTCCTCAAAGTCTCAGGCCGTGCATTCGCACAAACCCGCTTCCTCTGGTCGCGGCTGCCCGCCCTCCTGGCATTCGCGTGCGACTTCTTGCGACTGAAAAAACGATCGCCTGCCCCACGGGGCCAGATCACCTAGATAGACACCGTTTCCCGCAGCTCCTCGATCACACGGCTAACCACACCGGCCCAGTCTCCCCGAGTTTCCTGCCGGAATAGCCGCATCGACGGATACCATGGCGAATCCGTACGGTCGAGCATCCAGCGCCAGTCCGGAGCGTGCGGCAGCAAGGTCCACACCGGCCGCCCCAAGGCTCCCGCCAAGTGCGCCACCGAAGTATCGACACTAATCACGAGGTCCATGGCGGAGATCGCGGCCGCCGTCTCCGAGAAATCGGTCAGCATCTCGCCCAGCGACATCATGCCGTCTAGTGGAGCCGCATCCGGCTGCAATGTGAAGAAGCTTCCCGGTTCCGCCAGCAGCGGCCGCAGTAGCGCGGGATCCATCGAACGGTTCCGGTCGTTGGCGTGATTCGGATTGCCGGACCAGACGAGTCCGACGCGGGGATAGGCGTAGCTTTCCAGCCGTGTCCGCCACACGCCCGCCCTTTCCGGATAGGCGGAAAGATAGGAAATGCGGCCCGGCAGAGCCTGGGCGTCAACTCCCAGAACATTCGGGAGGCTCATCAGGGGAAGGTGCACGTCGAAAGCAGGCACTGCGCCGCCGCGCGGAACAATCTCATCGATGCCCACCACGGGTTCCAGCAGCTTCACCAGCACCGGCGGGCATTCCAGAATCACCTTTCCGCCGGCCCTTTGGATTGCTTCGGCAAAACGGATCATCTGGATCGTATCGCCCAGACCCTGCTCCGCCCAGAGGAGCAACCGTTTTCCTTCCAGCGGCTCGCCCTGCCACCGCGGATGTTCGGAGAACCGGCGCGTTTTCTGCGGCTGCTTAAAGCGCCACTCGTAGTTCCGCCAGCCCTCCTCGAAATTTCCCAACAGCAGGTCGGCGACTCCCAGGTTCCAGATCGATTCCGTATTCGCGGCGTCCACGGCGAGCGCGTTGCGATAGGCTTCCCGGGCTTCCACCGGCCTGTTCAAGGCCAGTAGGGTATTACCCAGATTGTTGAAAGCCTCGATATGCTGCGGAGCTGTCTGCAGCACCCGCCGGTAGGCGGCCGTCGCATCGGTAAGCCGGTCCTGCTGCTGGCACAGAAGGCCGAGATTGTAGCGAGCCTCCACATAGTCCGGTTCGTGGCGCAGAGCGGTCTCATAGCCTGCGGCCGCTTCTTCCAGACGCCCGTTCGCCTGAAACAGGATTGCCAGATTGTTATGAGCTTTCGCCGCTTGCGGATTCAATTCGATTGCCCGGCGATAGGCGGAGATTGCTTCACCCACCCGGCTGGCCATGGAGTTGACGACGCCGAGGTTGAACCAGGCGTCAACAAAATCCGGCTTGGTCCGGACGGCCTGGCGAAAACGCTCGATGGCTTCCTCGTAGTCGCCGCATCGAACCAGCAGCGTGCCCATGCGGAATGCCGTGGCGAAGTCTTCGGGCGATGCTTCCAGCGCTTGCCGGTAGCAGGCCAGAGCGCCCGGGAAGTTCTGTTCATGCTCCAGGATCATTCCCAGGTGCAGGCACCATGGGGCTTCCGGTCCGCCGAGCTCGATTGCCTTCGCGATGAGTCCCGCGCCCATCGCCATCCTGCCGCTTTCCGCCGCCATCAGCCCCAACAGGTGCCAGGCGCCGGCATGCCCTGGATGACAATCCAGGATTCGAGTACACGCGCGCTCGGCTTGCCGGGCGCGGCCCGATCGGTGATGTTCGACGGCAGATGCGAATACTCGCTTCACAGGTCCCTCTGCGAAAAATACGCTCAATACACGAAGCGCCGCTCGAGTGCCCAAGGACACCCGGGCGGCGCTACCTTTGCCTACTACGTGGACTGCCCGATTAACCGCGGAGCAGCGACAGGATTCCCTGCGGAGCGGAGTTGGCCTGCGCCAGAGCCGCGATACCCGCCTGGGAAACGATCTGCGCCTTGGTCAGGTTCGCAGCTTCGAGGGCCAGATCGGCGTCGCGAATCCGGGATTCGCTGGCCGCCAGGTTCGTCAGCTGAGAAGAAGCCAGGTTGACAGCGAAGTTGAACTGGTTCTGCCCCTTACCGACGACGGCCTGAGACTGTCCCAGCGCCGCGACCGCATCCGCCAGGGCGTTCACTGCCGACAGAGCGTTCTCCTGCGTCGAGATGTCCGAAGTCGCTCCACCGGCGAGCGCAGCCGAGGACACCGTCGTACCCTGCGAGGAGGTGATACCCGCCGCGCCGCTGGCATTCGCTCCCACCGTTACCTTGAAGGAGGACAGCGAGCTCATGAACTGGATCTTCTCGGTACCGCCGTCGTTCGTCTTCACCGCAACGATCTTACGGAGAGTCGAATCGTTGGACTGCTGCAGCGCGGTGTTGATCGAGTCAACTGCATCGTCGATCGAGCCCGCGTTGCGAACCGAGGCATCGTTGGTCAGGTTCACGCTGAGGGACTTCACCGCACCCTGAGGATCGGTGGCCGTGATGGTGACCGTCTGGTCGTCGTCGCCGAGGCGGACCGCCGAGAAGGCCAACTTCGCGGTGGAGGATGCTCCGCCGGCGGCGAAATCACTGCTGGTGGAACTAACCGTCGAAGCGTAGGATGCAGTGGAACCCGCACCGCCCAGCGTCGCGCTGTTGAAGCCGAAGCTGTCGTCGGCGTCTGCCAATTCGTTCAGCCGGAAGGCGGTACCGTTGGAGGACTGAATCGTGACGTTCGAACCGCTGACCGTCGCATGCAGCCCCGCCGCGCGAGCGTCGGCGTCGGCCGCAAAGGCCGCGTTGAGGTTCGCGACAGACTGAGCCGCGGTGGCGTCGGTTGCCGCGGTGATCTGGAACGTCGTGCCGCCGCCGATGGAGAACTCCAAGGTCGAGGTCGAGTCCGCCGCCAGGGTGCCGCCCGTGATCGAGGTGTAGTCGAAGTCGGTGCCGTTGCGCTGCCAGGAACCGAAGCCCAACTGATCGCTGATGTCGCCAACAGTCTCGACGCTGAACTGCTCGCCGCGGTTGTTGGTGAAGCTGAGGGTCTCGCCGGCCGCGAAGTTCGAACCGAGGGAGATTCCCGCAGCCTGCAGCGTGGCGTTGTTGGCCACCTGGCTGCTGAGATCCGCGATCGCCTGCGTCACCGTGGTGGCGCCGGCAGTCACGTTCAAAGTGATGTCCACCGGGCTGGCCATCGAAGAACCCTGGAAGCGGACAATGATGTTGCCCGTGCCGGCCGCGAAGGTTCCAGCAGCGGTCGCCGCACCGGCGGTCACCGTTCCCGCCAGATCCACACCCGTGGCGCCGGAGGAGTAGTTGCCCATCAAAGCGTTGGCCGTACGGTCGCCGGCCGAAACCTGGAAGGCCGCGTCGGACGAAGTAAAGGCCAGGCTCTGCTTGCCGGTGGAAGCGTCTGTCACGATCGACGCGCTGACGCCCGAATTCTTGAAGGCAGTGGCGCTGGTCGTCGTACCGTTGCCCGCGGCCTCAATTGCATGGTTGATCGCCGTTGCCAAAGTGGCGGAATCGGTCACGCCGGCGAGGTTCACGCTGACCTTCACCGCGTTGTCGTCGGAGAAACCGGCGCCGCGGAAGTAGAAGTCGGTGTAACCGGCGGTTGCCTGAGAGTTCTTGTTCGTAGCGTCGGCCAGGATCTGGGCGACGGAAGTGGTGGAGCTGCCCGTTCCGATATCGGAACCGCTAACGCCTGTCGCCTGGAAGCCCTTCAGGCCGAGGCTCTTGGTATCGACGGTCGAGCTCGAAAGGTCCACGGCCACGGAGCCATTTTCGATGGCCGTGGTACCGTTTGCGGTCTTTCCCCCACCGATAAACACGCTCAGAGACTTTGCAAATTCACCACCGGAGCTCAAGCCGATCGACTGCGCCTGGCGGTCGATTTCCGACAGCACGCTCTGAAACTCGGCGTTCAGCACCGTGCGCGAACCGGTGAAGGTTCCGGAAGCGGACTGCGTAGCAAGCGTCCTGGCCCGGTCCAGCAACTTCGAAATGTTGTTCAATCCACCGTCGATGATCTGCAGCTGGCTGAGACCGTCGCTGGCGTTCCGCATACCTTGCGTCAGAACAGCCTGGTCGGACCGGTAGCCGTTGGCAATCGCCAAGCCCGCCGCGTCGTCGCCCGAAGACGTGATGCGCAGACCGCTGGTCACGCGTCCGATCGTCTTCTGTTGAAATTCCTGGTTCACGCGCAAATACTCTTGCGCCTGCAAACTAGCAATGTTGGTGTTAACTGAAAATGCCACTGTTTCTCTCCGTGAGTTTTTCGCGGAACTCGCGGCTGGATTCCCTTCCTGCCGGGCCGTCTTCCTGACAGCCGATCAAGTTCACAAATCCCTTATCGCGACCCTAGAGAGCGGTATGAGAAGAATCTTGTGAAAACGTTTGTTGGACTATTTTTCGAAGGCGCGCAGCCGGTTTAAGACAGATGTAAGGCTTACCGGCAGCACTCTCCGCGCGGCATTCCGATTGGCATCGCGCGCGGAGGCGATCTCCTTCCGGAGAATCAGAATGTCTCGGGGCGCGCGAATGCCCAGCTTCACCTGACCGCCTTCTACAGCCAGGACCTCCAGCTCGATTTCCGGGCCGAGCAGAAGGCTTTCCCCGATCTTTCGTCGAATTACCAGCACCGTTTATTCCTCATTGGAACAACTCGTGACGGGCAGAGTACCGGGCGTCGTCGCGAATCGCCTGGACGCCGATGCGGCTTGTTTGATGGATCACCACCGGACCCAAAAGGTTCGCCGTGGCAGGACCCTCATCGGGAACGCAGAGAACCGCCAGGCAGAGCAATTCCGAGGCGCGGCCGGGACCGGCAAGGCCGTTCAAGCCAAGCACCGCCCGGTATTCCTCCAGGAGCTTGATTTCGTAGTGGGGATCGACCAGCTCGACAGGAATGGCGAGAAAGAAAAGGTCCGGCGTCCTGGTGCTATGCAGATAGACCAGAGGTGCTTCGGCGGGACGGGAAACCGGCAAAAACCAGGATTCTTCCTCAAATCCCGGCAGGCCCAGAGGGAAGTGAATTAAGTCGGTCTCGCCGTACTCGATGGTTCCCAGTGACGTGCTTTCCAGAACCGGCACACAACGCTCCTTATGATTGGTGCCGGCCGGGCAGGATCGCTCTCCGATTGTTTATGCGCCGACCTGCGTGCGCTTCCAAAGGTTCTGCGGAGACGTGTAGAACACCCGAATGGCCAGCAGGGAGGCGGCATTCATCAGCAGGAACGCTCGCGACGCGGCGGTCAGCTTCTTCAGAATTCCCGCCGGCATCCAGCGATCCAGCAGGGCGAGCAATACGACTCCCGCCTGTCCCCACAGCAGCACGGTCCGGAACCAGGAATCCGGCATCGCCATGCTGGCGATCACGAAAGCCAGCAGGACCCAGGGCATCGCCAGCCGGCCGAACTTGTGGGCGAGAAAATGCGCCCGCATCCGGTTCTTCGAGCCGAATAACGCCGGCTGCCTCGCAAAAATCTGCCACAACCCGGCAAGCGTCCGGATCTTCCTCGGAAACTCCGTCCCGGTCTTCGTCGGATAGTCGAAAGCAATGGCATCGCCGTCAATGACGACCCGTTTTCCGCTCAGGAATGCGCGGACCGGCAGCAGAACGTCATCGGAAAGCGTGTCGGCAGGCAGCGGCTCCACCTGGTCCCGGCGAATGGCATAAATACAGCCGGTCGCCCCCATCAGGGAGTCGATGGCCGAATGCTTTTTGCGGGCCCAGATCTCGTACTGCCAGTAGAGGTCCATCATCGCCTGCTCGCCCTCGCCCGGATCGATGTACCGAAGCTCGCCGGAGACCGCTCCGACATTCGGATCTGCGAAATTAGCGGCCAAATGCCGCAGCGCCTGCCGCTCAATGGGCTGGCGAACGTCGGTAAAGAAGAGAACTTCACCCAGGGCCACCGCAATCCCATAGTTCAGCGCCGTGGCCTTCCCTCCCCGCGGAGCGTGAATCAGCCGCACCCGGCGGTGCGAAAATTCCTCCACAATGGCCTCGGTGCCGTCCGTTGAGCCATCCGAGATCACCACAATGTCCAGCAGCGGTTCCGGGTAGTCCAGCGCCAGCAGCGACTCCAGTTTCTTGCGGATGAATTCTTCCCCGTTGAACACCGCCACGACGGCCGTCACCGGGGGTGTGTGCGAAAGGTCTTTGGCCACCGGCCATTGCCGCCACCGGACGATCTTCAGCAGCAGCGGATATCCGAGAAGGATGTAGAACAGGAGGGCAGCGGCGACAGCCAGCACAATCGTCGCGATCATTCGTACTCGCTCCTTATCGTACCGATTGGAGAAGGCGCGATAGCGGATGGGCGGGGAACAGAGGGCGGCCCCCGTGGGAGGCCGCCGCGTCCGGTTTACTTTATGATTCCGGAGCTTGTGGTGCCGTAAGACGCTTCCACTCCGCCGATGCTTGGGGGGTTAGCCCAGCACTTGTTTTCAAAATCGCCGGTGGCGAACTTCTCGATCGTGCCGTCGGCTTTGCCTTTTCGCGCCGCCGGGCTGGTCGTCAGAATCGAATAAGTACCGTTGCCGGTGTTGAGGAAATTCGGATTCTGGCCATAAATCCCGGCGGATTCGACAACCGGCAAGCCGGTGGGCGCCGATTGCGCCGGGTTGTTGTACGCATACCAGAGGTTATTGTTAAACCGGAACGTCGTTGGCGCGGTGTTGCCGCCGACATTGACAGACATGCTGATCGACGGACGGTTGAAATAGACGATGTTGTTGGAGATCGATCCGCCCCCCGATGGCGCAAACTTGTAGACGGAGTTGGTCACCGTCTCCTGCAGGATGCGGAAAACGAAATTCTTGGGGTTGATGATCGTATTGTTCGCAACGACGCAGTTCACGCAGCCGACAATCGCAACCGGCGCCACGCTGTTTTCGATCATATTGCCGATCAGGCGAATGTCCTTGGCCTCGTAGTTCACCGCCGCGGAATTCAGCAGCGGGCGGAAATAGGTCAGACCGGTCGATCCGCCCATGTTCACCGCGCGCGTCGCAAAGCCGGTGATTCGATTGTTCCGGATCTCCACGTTCAGGCTGCCGCCCTTGAACTGCACACCATAGGAACCCTGCGAGATGGTCGAATCCGCGAGCACACCGTCGTGTGCTCCTACCCCGTCGATATTCACCACCGTGCAGCGCTCGAATTTGCTGTCCAAAATCCGGAAGTCGTTGATTCCCGCGATCTTCAGGCAATGACCGCCCGTATCGTGGATATTCAGGTTCCGGAACACGATCCCGCGTGTCGCATTGGGATTCGATACCTCTCCACCGTCGTCGATGTTGATCCCGTGAGAGCTGGTGTATTGGATTGCCAAGTCGTGCAAAACAACATACTTCAGCTTGCTGAGGTAAAGACCTGCCACTCCTCCGTGAATCACCGGCTGAGCCTCGCCCTGCGCCCCTCCGATCCAAATCGGAGCGGCCGCCGTCCCGGCAAGGTTCAAAACGGAAATGTTCCCCGAATAATTTCCCGAATGCACTCGAATCGCTGTGCCCGGCTTCGCCTGGGTGACTGCTTTCTGAATTGTGGCGAATGGTTTGCCCGTGCTTCCGTCGCCGCTCGAATCGTTCCCCGTATTCCTCACGTGTAATTCTTTCAACGGAGTTTTTCCATCGGCAAACGTCGGTACTTTTCCGCAAACTGCCGCAGTAGAAAGATTTACTCCGCTAGACCCAAGAGCAAGGGCGAACGCAAAAGACGCACGCCAGAAGTTAAGCTGCATACTCATCTGTTTCTCCAAGAGGTTAAATTTCTCTTTTGAAACGCTGGGCGGCGCGCGGCACTACTGGACTTGCAAAACTAAAGTGGAACAACAACCGGCGGAAGGGTGACTGTACGTTTCCTGTCCGTACAACTGAGGCACAGTTTACATTCGTTACACATTAACGTCAACTGAAATAGCATTAACTTCTGTAACAATTTTCGATTTTCGTGTACGGTCCGCACCCAATTTTCAGGAATTCATTAAGAAGTATCTGCTCGTGGCCGATTTCTACGAGAGCTTTCCTATGCCGGTCCACTTGCTTTACGGGCGGAATTCCTACTCCCCGACGCTCGGAACCTGGTTTGGGAGCAGCGGTTATCCCGGTCTGCCGGGCGGGTACGAGCGCATCGTAAACTTGAAATTCTGCCAGCTTCATTGGGGGAAGTGTCCGGGAAAATCAAAATGACATTCTTTTGTTCCTGCAGCGGTCGTAGATCCAGGTCGCGATGATTCGCTTTCTCAACGTCTACTTCCCCGCCAGCATTGTCGCTTTGTTGCTGTCGGAGCTTGCTCTGCTGGCGAGCTGTTATCTCGCCGCGACCGCGTTTGTGCTGAATGTGGACCCCGTGGTGTTCCTTCTATACGACTCGGGATTTCTGCGGATTTCGATCGTTATTGCCACGATCCTGATTGGCTATTACTTCCAGGACATGTACGCCGAAGTCGCGCGCTCTACGGTTTCGGTGCTGCAGCAGCTTTGTGTCGCGTTCGGCTTCGGCCTCATCGGACAGGCCCTGGTGGGCTATCTGTATCCGCCACTGATCCTGCCGCGCGCCATTATGATGACGGGGACGCTGGCCGCCATTCCCTTGATGGCGGCATGGCGGGTGGTCTTTTCCGCCTTTGTCTCCCGTCAGGACAGCAAAGAGCGAATCATTTTTGTGGGAGATAGCGACCTTGCCGGCGAACTGGCTCAAAAGTTCGAGTCTTCCCCCGAACTCAGCTTCCGATGCATTGGCGTGATCGATCACTGCGCCAGCCACACCTCCGCGGAACGGGCGCCGGGCGCGCCTCCGTTGCTGGGAGATGTTTCCGAGATCAAAGAGATCGTGCAGCAAATGCGTCCGGACCGGCTGGTGGTCAGCATGACGGAACGGCGCGCGCGCCTGCCGGTCAATGAGCTGTTGGAGTTGAGGTTCGCCGGCGTTTTTATCGAGCACATCATTTCCCTGTACGAGGGGACCTTCGGAAGAATCCCGGTACGCGCCCTTCGTCCATCCGACCTGGTTTTCACCGGCGGCTTCGGACCCCGGGCTTCCACCGCGCGGCTGCAATGGATTCTGTCCTTTCTGGTTGCCAGCATTTTTCTGGTGGTGCTATCGCCCATACTGCTTTTGGTGGCGCTCGGCGTCAAGCTGACATCGAAAGGGCCGGTCCTCTATCGCCAGACTCGTGTCGGCCGCGACGATAAGCCGTTTACGATATATAAGTTTCGCTCCATGCGCGCGGATGCGGAAGTGGAAACCGGAGCCGTCTGGGCCACCAAAAACGACCCCCGGATTACCCGGTTCGGCAACTTTATTCGCAAGACCCGGCTGGACGAGCTACCACAGCTTTTCAATATTTTCCGGGGCGAAATGTCGCTCGTCGGGCCGCGTCCGGAGCGTCCGGAGTTCACCGAGTCTCTGGAGAAGATGATTCCTTTTTACCGGCAGCGGACTGCCGTTCGTCCGGGGATTACGGGGTGGGCCCAGATCAACTACAAGTACGGCGATACCGTCGAAGATACGATCATCAAGTTGGAATACGACCTTTACTACATCCGGAACATGTCGTTGCTGCTCGATCTCTTCATCCTTGTGTCGACCGTGAAAACCGTGCTTTCTCAACGCGGCGCTCACTGAAAAACGCCGAGATGGCGGCCACGATCCGCTCGCTGGCGTGACCGTCTCCATACGGATTGTGGATCCGTTTCCGGCGGGCATACTCGTCCGCATCCTCCAGCAGGCGGACGGCGGCCCGCTCGATCGCCGCCGGATCCGTTCCCACCAGTTCGACGGTGCCCGCTTCGACCGCTTCCGGACGTTCCGTCTTCTGCCGGAGAACCAGAACGGGCTTTCCCAAGGAAGGGGCCTCTTCCTGAACCCCGCCGGAATCGGTGATCAGCATGTGAGCGGAGCGCATCAGATTCACAAAAGGCACGTAATCCAGCGCGGGAAGCAGGTGAATGTTTTCCCGGTTCGAAAGGATGCGCGATGTGGTTTGCTGCACACGTGGATTGGGATGAACGGGGAAGACGATTTGGACGTCGGGCCGCGCCGCCAGGCGCAGGAGCGATTCGCAGACGCGTTCCATCGCGGCGCCAAAACTTTCCCGCCGGTGGGCGGTGACCACCACGCGCTTTCGAGTCCCGCTTGCCGGGACAACCCCGGCAGCGTCCAGTTCACCCCGTTCCAGACGCCCGGCGACTGCCAAAAGCGCATCGATTCCGGAGTTTCCCGTCACGGAAATCCGGGAATCCGGAACGCCTTCGGCCAGCAGGTTCCGGCGGGCCCACTCCGTCGGAGCCAAATGAAGGCTCGCCAGCCGTCCCGCCACCACGCGGTTCATCTCTTCCGGAAAAGGGTGGGCATAGTCTCCTGTCCGTAAACCCGCTTCCACATGGGCTATGGGGATTCGTTCGTAAAATGCCGATAAGACTCCACAGAGCACCGTCGTGGTATCGCCTTGCACCAGCACCATGTCCGGCCGTTCCGCCTGGAGAACGGGTTCCAGGGCCGAAAGAATCCGCGAGGTGGATTCGTGCAATGTCTGGCCTGGCCTCATCACGTTCAGGTCATGGTGGGGGCTGACGGCAAAGGTGTCCAGAACCCGATCCAGCAGGCCCCGGTGCTGGGCAGTCACCGCGATACGGGGCAGCAGGCCGGTCTCGGGATGCTCGAAAAGATAGGTTATGATCGGGCAGAGCTTGATCGCTTCCGGCCGGGTCCCGAACAGGAAAAGCAGCTTGCGCATGAACCCCAGATTTTACAGTGCAGAGTGCGCCTGGAACTCTCGCGCCGGCTGCGAATTTGTCCGCGGCACGAAGAATATACTTATAGAAGAAGGCAAATGGCCGAAAAGGGCTAAGTAGTGCATGTCCATCCCGTCCGAAGTTCCTCTTGATACCGTAGGCTCCCCCGCCCGATCCAAGTACGCCATTCCCTGGGTACCGATTGCCTGGCTGGGCGCGCTGCTTTTCTTTTGCTACCTTCCCATCCTCCAACGGCTGGTTAGCCAGTGGATGAACGATGAGGACATGGGCCATGGGTTCTTTGTCCCGCTGGTTTCCTTGTTCATCATCTGGCAGATGCGGGATGATCTGGCCAAAATTCCCCTGAACCCGAACTGGTG
The DNA here is from genome assembly GCA_964515165.1 of uncultured Solibacteraceae bacterium. Classification (GTDB taxonomy): domain Bacteria; phylum Acidobacteriota; class Terriglobia; order Bryobacterales; family Bryobacteraceae; genus JAPKYZ01. The sequence continues at coordinate 11,206 of CAZETQ010000006.1, forward strand.
GGGACTGGGCCTGGTGGCCTGGGGCGGCGCGCAAGCGATCCTGGGCACGGTAGGTGCCGAACTCTTCATTTCCCGCACCGCTTTCCTGATCAGCCTCGCGGGCGTTCTGCTCTGCATATGCGGTACGAAATTTGTGAAAGCGATTGCGTTCCCGCTGTTTCTCCTGGTCTTTATGGTGCCTATTCCGGCAATCCTCTACAACCAGATCACGTTTCCCCTTCAGTTGCTGGCCACCCGCATGGCAGAAGTTTTTCTTTCGCTCTTCGGTTATCCCGTTTTGCGGGAGGGCAACGTACTCCATTTGGCCAGTCAATCTCTCAATGTCGTAGAGGCTTGCAGCGGGATTCGTTCGCTTCTTTCCCTGACATTCATTTCGCTGGTCTACGCACACTTCTTCGACAACAAACCGTGGATGAAGATCGCGCTGCTGCTTTGCGTGATTCCCATCGCCCTTTTCGCCAACGCCATGCGCGTTACGCTGACCGGCGTCGTCAGCGAGATCGATCCTACGCTGGCCGAAGGCATTTTCCATAGCTTGGAAGGCCTGGTTCTTTTCGCCCTGGATCTGGTCGCGCTGGTGGCAATTCACAAGCTCATCAATAAAATCTACTCGAGGACACAACATGCAAACGCGCCCGTCACAATGGCTTCGTAGCCGCCCCGTCCAGGCAGTGACCGCCGTCCTGATCGTTCAGGCGCTTCTGTTCTACAACGTGTCCCATGGCGAATCGCTGCCGCTGCGGCAACCCCTGGCCAACCTGCCGAAGACGATCGCCAGCTGGCAGATTACCGAGGAAGGTTTTACCGACGATAAGACCAACGAGGTACTGAAGGCCGACGAAACCCTGGTTCGCGTCTACGCTTCTCCGGAAGAACGGGCATCGGCCAGTTTATTCGTTGCCTACTTCCAGTCTCAACGTCAGGGACAGGCTCCGCACTCGCCCAAGCACTGCATGCCGGGCGCCGGCTGGAGCCAGTTGGGCGCGACGATGATGCCGATTCCGGTGGAGGGGCGCAGCAAGCCGATTTCCGTAAATCGCTTCATCCTGCAAAAGGGGGATTCCAAGGTCGTAGTCCTCTACTGGTATCAGGCCAACAATCGCGTGATCGCCGATGAATACCAGGCGAAGATGTACCTCGTCTGGGACGCCATCCGTCACAACCGCACCGATACGGCGCTGGTGCGCGTGATCGTTCCGGTGGGGCCGGACGGCAATGAAGATGCAGCCGCCGACAAGGCTGCCCACTTCGTGCGGGATCTCTTTCCGAAGCTCGGCGACTATCTGCCGGCCTAGTTTCGCTTGACTTACATACAGCCTGGTCTGACCCTGTTGGTGCTCCTGCTGCTGTGGGCGTGGCGCACCACCGATGTGCGGCGTAAAAACCGCCGGATTCTCGCCGCCACCATTCTATTGTTCCTGTGGTCGTGGGCGCCGGTCGGCTGGATTGCGGTTCGTACGCTCGAGGCTGGATTTTCGTCCCAGCCGCCTCCCGCTTCGGCGGACGCCCAGGCCATCGTCGTCGCCAGTGGAGGAGCCGAAATCGTCACCCAGCCTGCCTACGATGTCCGGCTGACCGACGATACGAATATTCGAATCCGGTACGCTGCCTGGCTCTACCATCATTGGAAGAAAGTGCCGGTCCTGGTTTCCGGCGGAAAAATCGTCGAAGCCCCGCCGGGGACGTTTGGAACCTTGGCGGCGGCCATGGCCCAGGCGCTCCAGGATCTTGGTGTTCCCGCATCCGACATCCTGCAGGAAACCGAATCGACATCTACTCACGAGAATGCAATCTTCTCGGCACGAATGCTGAAATCCAAAGGGATCGACAAGGTGGCGGTGGTCACCGAGGCTTATCACATCCGGCGAACGGCGGCGACGTTTGCGAACGCGGGACTATCGGTCGTTCCGGCGCCCTGCGGCTTTCGCGGAATCGAGCCGCCGCACGACATTTCTTCCTGGTTTCCTTCGGCTCGCGGACTGCGTCTCAACGAGGCCGTGCTTCACGAGTGGATTGGTCTCGCCTGGTATAAGCTGCGCGGCCGAATGTAGCTACCGCCTGATCAGAAACCGGTCCAGTTCTTTTCCGTCCTGGGAAATCTGGCGGAAGCTCAAGGTTGCCGCGCTGGCCTCCACCAGCGTGAACGAGTGCACCGACGCCGCAAACGCCGTCGTATATTCCTGCCAGGAACTCTTGTCGGTTTCCTGCTTCTCGTCGTAAAGGTCGCCGCCGCCGGCGCCCGTCACGATATGGATAATGCCATTCGGTTTGGTATTGCCCGAACCGTCAAACGCCTTGTCCAGTTGGAACTGGCCTTTGATCTTGCCTTTTTTTGTTTTGTTCCTGTCCGCCGGGTCGATCGTGAATCGCAGCGGAAGCGTCCGCTGGTAGTTGTGGACATGGCCCGAAAACACGACCGAAACGCCTTCTTCCTGAAAGATGCCGGCCATCTGGCGCATCCACTGATCGTCGAAATGATGGTGCGCCGACTGGAACGCGGGATGGTGCATCGCCACAAGCCGCCAGGCCGATTTGCTCGCCGCGCGAAGATCTTTTCGAACCCACTCCCGCAACTGTGGATCGTGCCAGTTCACATAGGAATCCGAATCCAGCATCAGCCAGTGGACGTCGCCGTAATCGAAGGAAAACATTCCCATGCGCGGAAAATTCGATGCTGTCCGGAAAAACTCCTGAAGCTGCTCCCGGCTCCCCCGTAGTTCCGGAGCGTGGCCCGTATTCCGATCGAGCACCGGACCGTTCAGCGGCTGACTCCAGTAGTAGTAGTAAGCCAGAGCATCCGGCAGAGAACCAAAATCCACGCGGCCCGGCGAGTCGTGATTCCCCAGCACCGCCATCGTCAGAATCGACCGGAGGATCGGGCCGCACTTCCCCGGCCCGCCCTGATCGCAGTTATAGATTGGAAAATATTTGCGGTAATACTCCGAGGCCAGTCCTCGTGAATAGACGATGTCTCCCACCGACAGCAAATAGTCGGGCTGTGCCTGGTAGATCTGCCAGGCCAAAGCTTTCTGCCCGTCGGAATCCTGGGACATGTCGCCGTAGACGGCAAATCGCTGGGGATCTCCGGCGGGCCGGCGCGCGCGCCCTTTGGCGGTAAAAACGGTCTGGCCGCCCACGTTCACCCGATAGTCAAACTCGCGACCGGGGATCAATCCCGTCAACACGGCCTGGTACACCCGGTGCGGCGCAAGTCCCCGAACGTTAATGCGCCGTAGCAAGTTGCCCGGTTCGCTTCGCCATGGCCCATTTCCCTGGCGGAACTCCACATTCCACTCCTGGTCGTGGTCCGGCGTATGCCAGAGCACGGCCAGCGACTCTTCTCTTGCCTGGTAGGCCGCATTCCCCAGTTGCAAATAGGGCTTTTGAAGAAATGGGGACTGCGCGGGGAGTCCGCTCAGAGTAAGAATGAAGAGGATGACGAGACGTCGCACTACGCTTATTTTCCCAGCCTTGCTGGTGTTTCTGTCGGCAGCCTGCACCCCGGCGCCGCCGCCGGATAAGCGGCATGAGCTTCGAGGGCAAGTCGTGCGGCTGAACGAAACGGACAAAGTGGCCGTCATCCAGCACGAGGAAATCAAGGATTTCATGGACGCCATGACCATGGGGTTCCCGGTTCCGGAAGCTTCCGAGTGGGCCAAATTGAAACCTGGAATGAAGATCCGCGCGACTGTCGTCGAGAAGAAAGACGATTTCTACCTCACGGCCATCCAGGAGGAAAAGTGAAGGCGCTGGCCGCGCTGCTGCTGTTGACGGGGATTGCCGCGGCGCAGGTCACCGGCATCCAGGCCGGCCGGATTCGCGCCCAGGTGAAATTCCTTGCCAGCGATCTGTTGGAGGGCCGCGGAGTCGGCGAACGCGGCGGCGACCTTGCCACCGATTACCTTGCAACGCAGTTCGCCCTGATGGGATTGAAACCCGCCGGAGACAACGGCACCTTCTTCCAACAGGTTCCGCTGGTGGGCGTCACAACCGAACCCGCGGCCACCCTGCGCATCGCCAACGGCGCCGCCTTCCAATGGGCCGGCGACTTCATCGGAGCGACCCAGCGCCAGAAAACGCTGGACACCGTCGATGCCGAGGCGATTTTCATGGGTCATGGAATCACCGCGCCGGAATTTGGCTGGGATGACTACAAAAACGTCGACGTTACCGGGAAGGTCGTCGTCCTCTTCACCAACGAGCCGCCGTCGGAAGATCCAAAGTTTTTCGGGGGGAAGGCTCTTACCTACTACGGACGATGGACCTATAAATTCGAGCAAGCCACTCGCAAGGGCGCGGCGGCCTGCATCATTGTCCACACGACACCCACTGCCGGATACGGCTGGGAAGTCGTGCGGAATTCCTGGGCCAAGGAGGATCCCCAGGTGAAACTCGCCCAGGGACAGCCCGCGCTGGCAATGGCCGGCTGGGTTACCAGGAAAGCCGGCGAACAACTCTTCGCTTCCCTCGGCAAGAACGTCGACGAGATGCTGAAGCTCGCCGACACTCGCGGCTTTCAGCCCATCCCCTTGAAAATCCGGATGGCCGCCAGCTTGCCCACCAAGATCCGCCCGGTCGAAACCCGCAACGTCGCCGGTATGGTCGAAGGTAGCGATCCGGTGCTGAAGAGCGAGGCCGTGGTTTATACCGCGCACTGGGATCATCTGGGAATCGGCACTCCCGTCGACGGCGACAAGATCTATAACGGCGCCGTCGACAATGCTACGGGATGCGGCGTCATTCTCGAGATCGCGCGAGCATGGGCGAATCTTCCAACGAAGCCGCGCCGCTCCGCGATTTTCCTCGCCGTCACCGCCGAAGAGAGTGGCTTGCGAGGAGCGCAATATTACGGCGAGCATCCGATTCTCCCCATCGGCAAGCACGCCATCGACATCAACTACGACGCGTTGTATCCGTTCGGGCGAACCAAAGACGTCGTTCTCACCGGCGCGGAGCGAACCACCGTATGGCCCCTGGTGCAGAGCGTCGCCAAGCGCTACAACCTGGAAATCACCCCCGAGGCTCGTCCCGAACAAGGCCACTATTACCGCAGCGACCATTTCTCGCTGGCGCGCGTCGGAGTTCCCGCATTCTCCGTTTCGATGGGCGAACAGCTTCGCTCCGGCGAGAGCGCCGAAGACTACTTCATGAAGTTCAACGCCAAAAACTACCACGCGCCTTCGGACGAATATCAGGAGTCCTGGGATTTTTCCGGGATGGAGGAACTGGCCCGCTTTGGAATGACGCTCGGGCTGGAAGTAGCCAACCAGGACCGACTGCCCACCTGGCGCCAGGGCGACGAGTTCCTGCCCGCCCGGATTGCCAGCGGCGTGAAGTAAACTTCACTGCGGCAAATAGCCCGCCGCCAGTTCCTGAAACTCCGCCAACTGCGAGGCTTCCCAGGCCGAGTCCTCGCCCCGCTCCCGCCGCAAAATCGACGCTACCCGCGGAGCCATCGCCAGCGCCGCTTTCGCGTTCAGGAAAAGTGCGCGCGTCCGTCGGGCAAGAACATCTTCCACCGTCCGGGCCATCTCCTCCCGGACTGCCCAAACAATCTCGCCTTCCGTCACCGGCAGCGCGCCGTGGAGCCGCAACTTTCCCATCTGCTCCACAGCGGCCGCATCGGAGCCATACACTCGCAGATGGCCGAATCGTTCCGCATGCTGATGGAATCCGTGAATATTCAGATTCTTCGTCACGCAGTCGCGATCCGGCAGCCGGGCCAGCGTGGCCGCCTGGTTGACGGCGTCTTCGGCCATGCGCCGGTAGGTGGTCCACTTGCCGCCCGCGATCGTCAACAGTCCCGAGGGCTCGATGTGAATCGTGTGATCTCGCGATAGTGCCGCGGTATTGCTGGAATCGGCGGCCTTCACCAGCGGACGGATGCCCACAAACATGCTCAGCACATCCTGCCGCGTGGGAGCCTTCGCCAGATACTGCCCCGCCGTCGTCAAAATAAACTCGATTTCCTGCTCCTGCGCATGCGGTTCCAGCACCGGCTCCGGAATGGGAGTGTCCGTAGTTCCCACCAGCGTGTGCCCATGCCACGGAATCGCAAACATCACCCGCCCGTCGCTGGTGTGCGGCACCATGATCGCGGTGTCACCCGGCAAAAAGGACTGGTCGAACACCAGGTGGATTCCCTGGCTGGCGGCGATCATCGGCTGCACCGACGGGTTCTGCATCCGCCGGATCTCGTCGCTGAACGGCCCCGTCGCATTGATCACAGCCTTCGCCGCGATATCGAACTCTTCGCCGGTCTCCATGTCGCGCGCTTTCACGCCGTCCAGCAGCGAATCCTCGCCGGCCGTCAGCGCCGTGGCGCGGAAGTAGTTCAACAGCGTCGCCCCTTGCTCGGCCGCGGTCATCGCCATGTGGATCAGCAGCCGCGTATCGTCGAACTGCCCGTCGAAATAAACCACGCCGCCGCGCAGACCTTCGGTCCTGATCGAAGGCAGCCGCTCCAGAGTCTCCTCCCGCGACAGAATCTCCGAATCGCCAAATCCGTACTTGCCCGCCAACAGGTTGTAGAGCTTCAACCCGAGCCCGTAAAAAGGAGCTTCCCACCAGTCGTAGTTCGGAACGACAAACGCCAGGTCCGTCACCAGATGCGGAGCGTTCTGCCGCAGCAGCCCGCGCTCCTTCAGCGCTTCCATCACCAGCGAGATGTTTCCTTGCTCCAGGTAGCGAACGCCGCCGTGCACCAGCTTCGTCGACCGGCTGGATGTGCCCTTGCCGAAGTCGCTCTGCTCCAAAACAAGCACGTCATAGCCGCGAGACGCCGCATCGACAGCGGCGCCAATCCCCGTCGCTCCGCCCCCGATGATCACCATGTCCCACGGCGTGCGCCGCTTCCGGACGCGGTCCAGCATCTCCTCGCGTCTCACGCTTCCGCCCAGCCTTTCGAACGTTCGACGGCGGCTTTCCACCGCGACCGCAGTGCCGCCGTTTCCGATTCCGCGCGCTTCGGCTCAAACCGGCGGTCCACCTTCCAGTGCGCTGCCAGCTCGTCTTTGCTCTTCCAGAACCCGGTGGCGAGCCCGGCAAGATATGCCGCACCCAAGGCCGTCGTCTCCGTAACCGTGGGCCGAACGACGGGGACTCCCAGAAGGTCCGCCTGAAACTGCAGCAGAGCGTTGTTCGCCGCCGCTCCTCCATCCACGCGAAGCTCGCTCAGCGGCGGGCCACCGTCCTGCCGCATCGCATCCGCAAGATCGGCCACCTGGAATGCGATCGATTCCACCGCGGCCCGGGCAATATGACCGGCAGTCGTTCCCCGCGTAATCCCTAAAATCGCTCCCCGGGCGCTGGGATCCCAATGCGGAGCGCCCAACCCCGCAAACGCCGGCACCAGGAACACATCGCCGGAATCCGGTACCGAATCGGCCAGCGCCTCGACATCGGAGGACTTCCTGATAATTCCCAGCCCGTCCCGCAACCACTGCACAACCGCCCCGCCAATGAAGACGCTTCCCTCCAGCGCATACTCGGTAACATCGCCGATCTTCCAGGCCACCGTGGAAAGCAGCCGGTTGTGGGAAGAAACCGCGCGAGTGCCGACGTTCTCCAGCAGAAAGCACCCTGTTCCGTATGTGTTCTTGGTCAATCCCGCGGACCAGCAGCATTGTCCGAAGAGAGCCGCCTGCTGGTCGCCGGCAATTCCCGCAATCGGAATACCCTTCAGCCCCGCCGTAGCCGCTTCGCCGATCACCTCGCTGGATCCGCAAACTTTCGGAAGAATGTCCGCCGGCACTCGAAAGAACTGCAGCAGCTCCGGGTCCCAGTCTCCCTTGTGGATATCGAACAACATCGTCCGGGACGCGTTGCTGGCATCCGTCACGTGCAGTTGATGATGAGTCAGCTTATAGATCAGCCAGCTATCGACTGTCCCGAACATCAGCCGGCGGCCTTTGGGCGCGCGCTCCAGAATCCAGGCCAGCTTGGACGCCGAGAAATACGGGTCCGGAATCAGGCCCGTGCGCGCGGTGATCGCCGCCGCGCGCTCCGCCGAAAACTTCGTCGACGTGCGGCGATCCTGCCACACGATCGCATTCATCACCGGCTCGCCGGTCTCTCGGTCCCAGACCAGCGTCGTCTCCCGCTGGTTGGTGATTCCGATCGCGGCAACATCGGCGGAGCGGACATCGGCCTTCGCCAGCGCCGCCGTCGCCACAGTGAGCTGCGACGACCAGATCTCCCGCGGATCGTGCTCCACCCACCCGGGCTGCGGAAAAATCTGCCGGAATTCCTCCTGCGCAACGCTCACAATGGCGCCGCCGCGATCGAACAGGATCGCACGGGAACTGGTCGTTCCCTGATCCAAAGCCAGGATGTATTTCACAGGCGGATAATTTTCGAGATGTAGCCGGAGGACGGCAGATCGGTAAACTTCGGCCCGGGGGCGATCCCGGCGTCGCAATAGTACATCGTGCCCTGGTACATGTCCATTCCGTGCGGATCCGGATCGGTTTCCTTGTTCAACTTGATCTCATCGACAACCTTGCCGTCCGCGAGGGCAATTTTCTGGATCACGAAGTCATTGGAAAAGACGCACCAGATGGCGTCCCCGTCCAGCGCCACGCCATGCGCCCGCCCCAGCGAGACCGGAACTTTCCGTTTGATCTCAAAGGTATTCGCGTCCACTTGCGCCAGCACTTGCCACTTAAAGCACGTCATCCAGATCGTGCCCTTGTCATAGAGCAGGCCATGCAAGCCGCCGCCGTCGGGGTTCGGATAACGAGCCACAGTGTGTCCCGTCTTCGGGTCCACCTTGATCACTTCGCCGCTGGTGGCGTCGGTGGGCTTCGGCTTGCGGAACGTCGCCTTGCCGTTGGCGCCCATCCAGATGAAGCCGCCGCCATAGGCGATCCCGCTGGTGTTGGACGATTCGGTGTCCACCTTGTGCAGCACCTTCCCCGTCTTCCAATCCAGCAGATAGGCCCTGTCGGTCACCTGCTCGCCGATCCATAGCCCTTCGGGAGTCGCCTCCAGGGCATTTGGATTTCCGTCGGGAGACTTCCACAGCTTCTCCACGCGGCAATTCGCGCCGAAAGCCGCGGGCACACCGGCCAGCGCGGCAACCGCCGTTCGTCGGGTTATCAAAATCCACCTCCTCGAATTCTCACCAATGACCGGTCAATCGCTGCGATGTCGGGTACGCCGGCCAGAGCCATATCCAGCGCCAGCTCCGTCCGCAGCAGCTCAATCACGCGCTCCACACCCCTCTGGCCAAAGGCCGTTAATCCGTATAAATATGGCCGGGCCACGGCCACCGCCGTCGCGCCTAATGCCAGCGCCTTCAGAACATCCGTTCCCCGGCGAAACCCGCCATCGATTAATACCGGGATGCGTCCCTTCACCTGCTCTACGATTTCGGGAAGCGCTTCAAGTGTAGAACCAACCGCGTCCAGCTGGCGCGCCCCGTGGCTGGACACCACCAGGCCCTTCGCTCCGTACTTGACACACCGCTCGGCATCTTCCGCCGTCAAGATCCCTTTCACAATCACGGGCAGCTTGGTCAGAGAGCAGAACTCCCCCAGATTCTCCCAGGCCGGCGTCGGCGAGCGCCGGGACGGCAGAATGCCCACCTGCTCCGGAACCGCCGCATGGGGCAGCTTTCCCTGCGCATCCCGCGCGGGAATGCCGATTTCGCACCAATTGCGTTCAAACCGGTTCTTGATATTGCGATCCCGGTGCGACACGAACATGATGTCCACCGTCACGCAGATGCCGGTACAGCCTTCGTTCTCCAAGGGCCGCAAAAAGTCCTTGGCGAGCTGCGGACTTTCCAGCGCTCCGCCGGTGTTCAGCTGCCACCACACCGGACGCTCGGCGGCGGGAAGCTTCGTCATGCCGCCATTGGTGATATGCAGCGTCTTCGATGCCTTGGCGGCCCGCGCGACCACCATCTCGCCGTCGCGGGCGAAACAGTTTTTCCCACCCGCGGGATCGAACAGGATGGGAAAGTCCAGCTTCTGGCCAAATAAATCGATTGAGGTATCGACGCTCTGAATGGCCGTCAGCATCCGCGGCCGGAGAACGACTTTTTGGAATGCGCTAATGCTGTCTCGAAGCGCGGATTCGTCTTCGGAGCCGCCCTCCAGATAGTCCCAGGCCAGCGGGTCCAGCTTGGCCTTCGCCTTCTCCGCAAAGTCCATCACCCGCACGCATTCATACAACGGGTCGTCGTAATATCCGGCCGGCAGGCGTGGGCGGCGCGTCGAGTCCTGGGCACGAACCAGCGGTGACGCTGCAAAAAATCCGGCTAACGCGCGCAGCGCGCGTCTCCGGTCGAAAGAATTCCGCACGAGCGGAATTCTATCAGGGCGTCGTTCCCGCGTGGAAGCTCAAAATCGCACGCTGCAGATCCACGTCATACCGGGCCGCCGAAAGCTGGATTTCGGAATTGATCAGGGCGAGCTGCGCCTGCGTGAATTCCACAATGGAGCTTAGGCCCAAATCGTACCGGGCGCGGGCAAGATCCAGAGCCTGCTGCGAGCGCTCCACCAGCTGCCGGCTCACGCGCACGCGCTCCTGCGCGTTTTGAATGCCCAGCAATGCCACGGATATGTTGCGTGCGATCCGGTTCTCGGCCTCAGAGAGAGTTTTGCGGGCCGATTCGGCGCGAAGCTCCGCTTCCGCTTTGCGCGAGGACAGAAGCTTTCCGGTAAATACCGGCAGGCCGATGTTAAAGCCAACCGCGGCCCAGTTATCGCGCACCCAGAGATCAGTATGAGCCGGAACAACGCCCGCGCTCGCCATCGCGCTGATGGTTGGGTAGTAGGCTCGCTTCTCCGCCACCACGCGGCTGAGTGCCGCCTCCAGAACGTATCGCCGCTGTTCCGCCTCCGGATTCTGCCGGATCGCTTCGTCGATCCAGTGTGCCGGGTCCAGATTGCTGGTATCTCCGGCCGCGGGCTCCACCAGTTCGAACCGCTGCGGCGCTCGCAATCCCATCGCAACCGCCAGGTCGGCATCGGCGGACTGGCGCTCGTTGACCACCTGGGTGAGCAGCAGCCGTGCTTCTTCCAGGGAAACCTGCGCGAACCGGACATCCAGCTCGCTGCGAATCCGGTTCTGTGCCAGCGCGTTGACCTGATCCAGAATCGTCTGGCGGGTGGAGAGGGTCTTTTCCGCCACCTGCTGGATCGCTTGCGCTCGAAGAGCCGCAAAGTAGGCCTGGTTTACCTGCAGAACAATCTGCGTGCGAGTGGCCCGCGCAGTCTGTTGATCGGCCTTATTCAGAAACACCGCGCTTTCGGCGAGCTTCGACGTCCGGCCGAAATCGGTCACCAGTTGGCTGACGGTAAGGCCCGCGCCAAATCTCGACAACTGCGAAGGATTCTGCAGCGCTTGCAGCGGGATTCGGGTGGCATCCGGCGCGGCGGAACCGGCGACGTTCGCCGAAAGCTGCGGATAGAAGTTAGACCGGATTTGCGTTGGCGTCTCCGCCGAAGCAAGCGCATCGAGCCTCGCGGCGTCGACTCGCGGATTGTTCCTGAGTGCCAGATCCACCGCTTCGGGCAACGTCAACCTTTGCGGTTGAGCGGAAGCGAGGATGGGGAGAAGAATCAGGGCAAAACGCTTCACGCGCGCCCCCGGCGGAACATCAAAAGGTAGCCCGCGGGAACCAGGTACACCGTAAAGATCAGGGACACCGTCAGGCCCCCGATAATCGCGCGGGCCAGCGGAGCATAGCTTTCGCTGCCCTCGCCCAGCTTCAGCGCCATCGGCAGCAGTCCGATGATCGTAGCAAGTGATGTCATCAAAATCGGTCTTAGTCGAATTCGCGCGGCCATCTCGATCGCGCTGGCCACCTCAATGTCGCCGCGCTCCCGCAGCCGGTTGGCGAAATCCACAATCAGAATGCTGTTGGAGACGACGATTCCCGTCATCATCACAACGCCCATCAGGGACATGACATTCAGCGAAGTGCCGGTCAGCGGAAGGGTCACCAGAACTCCGGTCAATCCCATCGGCACGGCAAGGAGAATCAGGCCCGGTTCGGTGAAGCTCCGGAATTGCGCCACCAGGATCAGGTACAGCAGCAGCAGAGCCAGCAGCAGTCCGAACGCAAAGCTCTGGAAGGACGCCCGCATCGATTGCACCATTCCGCGCAACGTTACCCGGATACCGGTGGGGAATTCGGTCTTGGCCACAAGCTGGTCGATCGAGTTGGCCACGCGTCCAAGATCTTCCGTTTCCAGTCCCACGTAGATGTCCGTGATCCGTCGAATCTGATAGCGGGCAATCTCGGTCGGTCCCAGCTCCTCATGGATGGTGGTGACGGCGTCCAGCCGCGTCGGATCCACATGAGAAGCGCCTCGCAACGGAAGATTTCGAAGATCCATCAGGTTTCGGATCTGCCCCTCCGGAAATTGAACGGTCAGCATGTAATCGTTGCCGGTCCGTCCGTCCACCCAAAAATTGGGAGCAATCATGCCGTTCGAAGTGAGACCGGTAATGACGTTCGAGGCGATTTCCCGCTGGCTCAAACCAAGCAGCGACGACTGCATCCGGTCCACGTCCAGCCGGAGCGCCGGATAGTCGACATCCTGAGGAACATAAACATCGTTCACTCCCCGGATCTGCCGGATCTCGCCGGCCAGCTTCTGGGCCACTCCGTTAATCTGCTTCAGATTGGAGCCGGACACCTGCAGGTCGATCGGCGTCGGCAATCCTTGATTCAGCACCGAATCGACCAGCCCTCCCGAAAGGAAGAACGTGATCAGGTGCGGCATTTCCTGGCGCATTTTCGCGCGCAGGCGGTCCATATACTCATAGCTGCCGACTTTGTGCCCGTCGACGAGGTTTACCTGCACAAATGCCGTGTGCTCCGCCGAATTCGGCGTGTACATGGCCGAGAAGTCCTGGTTTACGCCCAGATTGGAAACGATAGTTCTCAGCTCGTCGCGCGGCACCACTTCGCGGACCAGGGCTTCCACCCGCTCGATTTCCCGTTCGGTGCTTTCCAGCCGGGTACCAGGCGGCGCTTTGACGTTCATCACGAACTGCCCGGCATCCGTTCGCGGGAAGAAGGCGACGTCCAATGCGGGAAACAGCGTGAGGCTGACAAGGAAGATCACGCCGCAGACGGTAACCGCAACCCAGGGACGCCGCAGCACTCCGACGACGCTTCGGGAATACGCGCTCAACATCCTGTCGAACCTATGGTTAAACCAGCGGCTGAACGCGTTGCCCTTTTCATGATTGGCGGCATCCGCGTTCAGGAAGCGCGAGCAGAACAGCGGCACCACGGTCATCGCGACAAGATAGGACGCCAGAAGCGAGAGCACGACGGCGATGGCCAGAGCCGAGAACAGGTACCGGCTGACGCCAAAGAGAAACGTCACCGGGAAGAAAACCACCGCGGTCGTCAGCGTCGCGGCCAGCACAGGCAGCGCCACCTCGTTTCCGCCATGAATGGCGGCATCCATCGGCTTGGCGCCTTCCTCGAGATGCCGGAAGATGTTCTCCAGCACGACAACCGAGTTGTCGATCAGACGCGAGAATGCCAGCGCCAGCCCGCCCAGCACCATTGTGTTCACCGACGAGTTGGAGAAGTAAAGAACAACGAAGGTTCCCAACGCCGAAAGAGGAATCGAGAGCAGAACGGCTGTCGTGGCCCGGAAGTTCCCCAAAAACAGCAGAATCATCAGCGCCGTCAGAAACAGACCGATGCCGCCTTCATGCATCAGGTTGTTGATGGCTTTCTTGACAAACTCCGACTGGTCGAACACCGTATCCGTTTTCAGCTGCGGCGGAATGTCCACCAGGTCCTTCAGCCCCGCCTTGATTCCATCGACGACGGCGATCGTGTTGGAATCGCCGCCCTGCTTCAGAATCGGCAGGTAGACCGATCGCTGGCCGTCGACGCGAACCACGTTCAACTGGATCTGCTGGCTGTCTTTGGCTTCCCCGATGTCGCGGACGTAGACGGTCGCTCCATTGCGCGACTTGATGGGAATTCCGTTGACGTCGTCCATCGCTTCGGCCTGGTTGTTCATGTAGAGGTTGTAGTTCATGCCTCCCATGCGCACCTGGCCGGCCGGCAGGATGACGTTGGATTCGTTGACGGAACGCACAACGTCCATCGGACTCAACTGGTAAGCCGCCAGCTTCAAGGGATCGACGTAAACCATGATCTGGCGCGTCTTGCCGCCGAAAGGCTGCGGTACGGAGGCTCCGGGGACGCCGGCCAATTGGTTCCGCAAGCTGTAATAGGCAACGTCGCGGAGGCGCGTTTCGTCCATACCTTCGCCCTTTAGGGTTACCAGGCAAACCGGCAGCGCCGAGGCATCCATCTTGAAGACCAGCGGCGGCAGCGTTCCGGGCGGCAGCCGCCTCAGATTCGCCATCGCCAGATTCGAGATGTTTGTCACCGCGGCATCGGCGCTCATCCCCGGACGGAAGACAATCTTCACGAGACTCACCCCGGGCAGCGACCGCGATTCGATGTGGTCGATATTCGCCGCCAGGGTAAAGAATCGTTCGTAGCGGCTGGTAATGCTGCTTTCGATTTCAGCCGGCGGCATTCCGCTATAGAACGTGACCACCACAACAACCGGAATGTCGATGGGAGGAAACAGATCCACCGGCATCCGGCTGACCGCCGTGACACCGACCACGGAAACGATCAGGCAGAGAACTATGATGAAGTAGGGATTGCGAACCGCGAAACCAGCCATCTAGCGGGATGCCTCCGCCGTCATCATCTTCGGGGTCACCCAGTCGCCGGCCTTGAGCTGTCCGGCATTGGCCGCAACAACGGTTTCCCCTTCCTGCAGACCTTCCAGAATCTCGGCCCGCTCCGGAGTCGTCAGACCCTTTTTGACCCGGCGTTCCTCCAGCCGGCCTTCGCCGTTAATGGCCAGCACCACGGGCCCCTGGCGGTCGAGCACCGACATGACAGGAACTGTCACCACTCCGCGCCGCTGCTCCACCGGAACCATGACGTGCGCAAACATGCCCGGCTTCAGAGAACGCTTGGCGTTCGGAATGTCGATCTGGATCTCCATGGTGCGGGTGCCACCGGAAACCGATTCGGCGGAGCGCGCCACGCGTCCCTGGATGATTCGCTGCAGGGCATCCACGCGAACCTCAATCGGCGCGCCCACCTGCACGCGGGACACGATCGATTCCGGCACCGGCACAATCAGCCGCAGCCGGTCCACCTCGCTAAGCCTCACGACGGGCAGCGCCTGGGCATGCGACGCCGTTCCGGCCTGGATCATCGCGCCGGTATCGGCATATCGCTTCGTCACCACTCCGTTGAAGGGTGCGATGATTTGCAGGTAGGCGGTCATCGCGATGATTCGCGCCTTGCCTGCCTGGGCAACCTGGACCTGCTGCTCGACCGAACTGAGATTCGCCTTTGCCGCTTCGACCTGTCCCTGCGCCTCGGCGTACTTCGACGAAGCGTCGTCGATTTCCTGCTGCGCCAGCAGCCGCGGCTGTTGTTTAATGACGGCATCCACGCGCTGGAAAGTCACTTCCCGGAGCGTCAAGACCGATTGTGCGCGGGCCAGATCCCCTTTGGCGCGGCCGATTTCCAGCTGGGCCCGCTTCTCCGCCGCCAGCGCCTGCGCCAGTTCCTCGCCCAGCTCCGGAACTTCCAGTGTCGCGATCACGTCGCCGGTCTTCACGACGGAGCCGATATCGACATTGATCTTGCGCAGGTAGCCTGCTACCTTGGCGTGCAAATCGACTTGCTGATAGGCGCGGAATTCACCAGCCAGTTCCATTTCCGTCGCCACGTCGGCGCGCTCCACTTTGGCCGCCGCTACCACCTGCGGCGCCTTCTGCTCCGAAGCCGCCGGCGGAGCCGCTTTCTTTTGGCACGCTATAGTCAGCAGGAGAAGGATGGGAGTTAGTCTTCGCATTGGGGCCAACTTCCAGCGTTGCGCTCCCGAAGGCAGGCCACCATCCGGCAAAGGGGGGAGAAAGGCTGAAAATAGTCGGTAGGTGAGTGAAAATGAAAGGGAAAGATGCGCAGCCGCTCCTGGCCGGTATTCCTGATCGCTTTAGGATCGCTGCTGGGCCTGATTTTCGTCCCGGGCATCGCCGCGCTGTACCGTACCGCCCGTATCTATAACGATTTTCGAGAGATCCAGCTCCGGTACGACGAGAATGCGCGGAGCCTGAAGATCCTCAGCGACCGTATGTTCGCCATCAGCATCCTGATGCGCGAATTCCTGCTCGACCCCGGTTCTTCCGCCAACACCACCTACAAACAGCGATTCCACCTGAACCGCCGGGATGCCGAGCAGGAGACGAAAAGACTGCAGAAATCGCTTCGCGCCGAAGATCGCGTGATCGTGGACCGCCTGGAGGCGGGCCTGCGGGAATACTGGCAGGCGATCGAACCGGTGCTGGATTGGACAGCAAAGGAACGCAACGAGCGCGCGGTGTTCTATCTGCGGCAGCAGCAGCGTCCCCACCGGGAAACGATCATGCTGCTGGCCGACGAGGTGGACCGGTTGAACCGAAGCAATTACGAGCAGCAGCTGGGCGACATGCAGGCCAGCCAGAATGAACTTCGCAGGGGGCTGGAGCACGCGATGTGGCTCGCTATTGCGCTGGGTGTGTTGGTGATCGGCGGCAGCGTGGCCCGCATCTGGATGCTGGAACGCAGCTCCACCGAGCAGCGCGCGAAGCTCGAGAAGCTGTCCACCGAGGTCCTACGGGTCCAGGAAGAAGAGCGCCGGATGATTTCGCGCGAGCTACACGACGAAGTCGGCCAGATGGTCACAGGACTGAAGATGGAACTAGCCGCGCTGGCCAAGCTTCGCGAGGCACCGGTGGAGCAATTTCAGGAACATCTGACAGAAGCAAAGGAGCTTGCCGAGCAGACGCTGCGCGCCGTGCGCAACCTGGCTGTCGGCTTGCGGCCGGCCGTTCTGGATCTCGGTCTCGCGCCGGCATTGGATTGGCTGGCCCGCGACGTCTCCCGGCGCAGCGGTCTGCAAGTGAACGTCGAAACCAGCGGAGACTTGGAGAAGCTGCCGGAGCCGCTTCTGGTCTGCGTTTACCGCGTCGTCCAGGAAGCGCTGAACAACACAGTGAAGCACGCCAAGGCGGAAAAAGCACGGGTTCAGGTTCGCGGCGAACGGCAGGACGTCCGTCTGCGGATCCAGGATGACGGCGTCGGGTTCGCGAACAGGCCGACCCACGGGCTTGGATTAGCCGGCATCGAAGCCAGGGTGAAAGAACTGGGCGGCACGATCGAAATCCGCAGCACTCCCGGAGGCGGTACGGACCTGCAGGTGGCGGTGTCGCGGCTATGACTCCCATCCGCGTCATGCTGGCGGACGATCATGGCGTCGTGCGCAAGGGGCTGCGGTTTCTCCTGGCGGCCGAACCCTCCATCGAAGTGGTGGCGGAAGCCGGCGACGGCCGTCAGGCGGTCCGTGCCGCCGAGGAGAATCATCCCCGCGTGGTCGTCATGGATATTGCGATGCCCCTACTGAATGGCATTGACGCGGCGACACAGATTCTCAAGAAGGACCCGTCGATCGGAGTCATCATGCTGAGCATGTATTCCGACGAGGAGTATCTGCTGCGCGCGCTTTCCGCCGGAGCCAAGGGCTATCTGCTGAAGGATTCCGCGGAGGATGAGATTGTCCGGGCCGTGCAAACCGTGGCTTCCGGAAAAACCTTTTTCTCTCCTGCGATCACGCATGCGCTGCTGGAAGACTACGTCCGGCGGCTGCAGCAAACCGGCGAGCGGGACTCCTATGGGCTGCTCACCGATCGGGAACGCGAGCTTCTGCAGCTTCTCGCCGAAGGAAAGACCAACAAGGAAGCGGCGGCGACGATGGGCCTCGCCCCCTCTACGGTCGAAACCCATCGCGCCAACCTGATGCAGAAGCTGGGTCTGCGGAATACCGCGGAAATCGTTCTCTACGCCGTCCGCAAACGCATTATCCAGTAGCCGCTCCCTACAATAGAAGTTATGGACACGCAGTTGACGATAGCCGGGCGCACGTTCCGTTCCCGGTTGATGATCGGAACCGGAAAGTACCGCAGCTTCCAGGAAATGGCCCGGTGCCACGAAGCATCCGGCGCCGAAGTCGTAACGGTCGCCGTTCGCCGCGTGAATATCTCAGACCGTTCCAAGGAGTCGCTGCTCGACTACATCGACCGCTCGAAGTACTTCATCCTGCCGAATACCGCCGGCTGCTACAACGTGGAGGAGGCAGTTCGGACGGCTCGGCTGGCCCGCGAAGCGCTGGAGACGGATTGGGTGAAGCTGGAAGTGATCGGCGACCAGCAGACGCTCTACCCGGATACCGCCGGTTTGATTGAAGCAACCCGCATCCTGGTGAAGGACGGGTTCATCGTGCTGCCTTACACCTCCGATGACTTGATCGTGGCCCGCCGCCTGATCGATGCCGGAGCCTCCGCGGTCATGCCCCTGGGAGCGCCGATCGGCAGCGGCATGGGTATCCAGAATCCGGCATCGTTGCGCATTCTGCGCGAAATGATCACCGACGTGCCCCTGATCGTGGATGCCGGTGTCGGCACAGCTTCGGATGCGTGCGTAGCGATGGAGTTGGGCTACGAAGGCGTTCTGCTGAACACCGCGGTTGCCGAGGCGGAGGATGCGGAGCGCATGGCTCGCGCGATGGGTCTGGCGGTGAAAGCGGGCCGGTTGGCTGCCCTGGCGGGCCGCATGCCCCGGCGGCTGTATGCCTCGGCGTCCAGTCCGCTTGCCGGCGTGGTTCGGTAACCGGAAGTCCCATTCCAGACTTCCGGAGGATGCGGGACAACTTATTTTTTCGAATTTCGCACTAAGTCTTTTCTTTTCATGAGGCGTTTCCGCGAGTTTGCGGCTTTCCGTAAGTAGGCGGACGACGAAGACTTATCGGCCCCGCAGAGACACGGGCGTGGTCTTCCGCGCAGCCAAATAGTACAACGGCACAAGGATCGCCCGGTCGCGGATTCCGTCAAGTGATTGAAGATCGAGTAGAAATATTTCGGCGCGGACGGAACCAGGCGAGAGGATGTCCAGGAAATCGTAGAGAAGCGGCTCTTTCCGTAGCGGTGATAGGTCTGGGAACTCTTAACCCCTGACATCAATCAAAGCTGCGGAACTGACCGGCGGCGGAACTTCAAGCCCTTCCTCGCGAAGCCCTTCAATATGAAACTCGACAGCTTCGGCGATCAGCTTTTGGACCTCGTCAAGAGAGTTCCCCACAGCGATACAACCAGGGAGATCGGGGACATAAGCGCCCCACGACGTTGGACCTTTCTCGAAAATAGCTGTGTATTTCACCGATTCAGTTCCGCCTTGTCGATTCCCGCAGCTTTGAGAATCGAATGCAATGTTCCTATAGGAACATCATCGCTCAGCTTGCCAGCAACGGTTACGACGTTGGCGTTGCCTGACTTACGGTATTGGCGATGGCTCCCCTTTTGGCGGGACAATTCCCAGCCTCTCGTCTCCAGGAGACGAATTAAATTTTAAACGGACATGGCAGAACTCCCGCGCCTTACGCGGGCTGTTCCCGGGGGAGATGTACCAAAGTTTACCGGAAACAGGAGATGTGCTCAGGTGTTAAAAGCTAGATCCGGTGGAAGCCGCGGAGGATGTCCCGCATGGGATAGCGCAGCGCGATGGGCCGGCCGTGGGGACAGCTGGTGGGGAATTCCGTTTTCGCGAGCTCCTCGAGCAGCCAGTTCATTTTCGTCATGTCGAGCGGGTGGTTGATCTTGATCGCCGCCCGGCAGGCTACGGAGGCAGCCACGCCGCGGCGGATGTCTTCGACCGAGGCCCGGCGCAGCTCCCGCTCGGCAATTTCCAGGATTTCGTAGATCACTTTCCCGGCGCCGGCGGCGCTGAGTCCTGCCGGAGTGGCTTTAATCGCGAGCGTGCGCTGTCCAAAGGGCTCGGTTTCGAAACCGACGGCGGCCAGTTCGCTTGCGATTCGCGCGTATTCGATCTCCTGGCCGACGTTGAGCGGAATCACCAGCGGCATCAGGAGCTGCTGGCGCTCCGCCACGCCGCCGGCGGTGCGGGCGAGCACCTGCTCGAAGAGAATGCGTTCGTGGGCGACATGCTGGTCGATGATCCACAGGCCGTCTCGGCCGGCCGCGATGATGAAGCTGTTGTGAAGCTGCCCCAGCGGCCGCAAGTCCCGTAAGGAATCGAGCGTGACCGACTGGTCCATCCACGCTCCTGGCGGCAATGGACCGTGCGTTTCCGGAACCGGAAGACGAATGCCCTCTTTCGACTCCAGAACGGCCGTTGCCGGGGCAGAAGCAGCAGCGGGAGCCGGAACGGGAGACTGCCCAGCGAAGTTCGGGAACTCCTGGTCACCCACTCCGGGGATCACCAGCCGCGGTTGCGTCGGATCCGGAACCGGCACGGACTGCATCTGCAGGCTAAACTCCGACATCGGCAGGTCCGCTGCGGGCTGCGCGTGCACCGGCATCGGGATGGAAGAGGCGGGACGGGACTCCATGAGAAGGTTCCGGATGTTGTCCCGGACGAAATCGTGCACAAAGGAGCTGTGCTGGAACCGGACTTCGGTTTTCGAGGGATGGACGTTGACGTCCACTTCTTCCGGCGGGCAGTCCAGGAAGATCAGGGCAAACGGATAGCAGGCCGGCGGCATCAGGTTGTGATAAGCAGCCGTCAACGCGTGCAGCAGCATGCGATCCCGGATCAAGCGGCCATTGATGAACAGAAAGATCGAGTTGCGGTTGAGCTTCTGGATTTGCGGTTGGGAGACAAATCCGGTGAGGGTGAATTGGTTGTGTTCGACGCGGGGAATCTCGACCAGATCCGCCAGAGTCTCGCTGCCGAAGACCTGGAATACCCGCTCGCGCCTGGTAACGACCGGCGTGACCAACAGCAGCCGGGAGTTGTCGTGATTCAGCTCGAACGTCTTGCCCGGATGAGCAAGCGAGTAGTGCGTGGCCAGCGAAGCGATGTGGGCCAGTTCGGTCTGCTCGCTGCGGAGGAATTTCTTGCGCGCCGGGACATTGTAGAAGAGATCGCGAACGGTGATGGTCGTGCCGGGCTCGCGGGCGAACTCCTCGACGCGATGCATTTTGGCTCCCGCGATTTCGATGCGCGCTCCGGAGGTTTCCTCGGGGGAGCGGGTTTCGAGTTCCAGCCGGGAGACGGACGCGATGGAGGGGAGCGCTTCTCCCCGAAACCCGAGAGTGGAAATCGAGAACAGGTCGCTGGCTTCGCGCAGCTTGGAGGTGGCGTGCCGCTCAAAGGCGAGCAGCGCATCGTCGCGCAGCATGCCGGAGCCGTTGTCGGAGATGCGGATCAAGCGGCGGCCTCCGGATTCGACGTCGATCCGGATATCCGTGGCTCCGGCGTCGAGGGAGTTTTCGAGAAGCTCCTTGACGACGGAGGCCGGACGCTCGACCACTTCGCCGGCGGCAATTTTGTTGGCTATCGCATCAGGAAGGATGCGGATGCGGCCCATAAGGCCTCAGAGTACCCTAAGCAACGGTTACTTGATGACGATGCCGCGTTCTGTCAAAAGAGCGCCGGTGCGCTGCGAAAGGTTCAGGAGGTTTCGCCGGTACTGGATGGAGTTATTTACCAAATCCGACTGAGCCTGGGTCAAATCATTCTGCGAAGAGAGCAGAAAGAATAATGTGATCGTGCCGAGATCGTAGCGCTTTTGGTCCGCCTCTACCCGCTTCTGCGCGAAATCGGCGGCAATCTTCGCGAGATCCACCGAAGCCCGGGAGTTTTCCACCTGGCTGACAGCGTTCAGAACATCCTGCCGGGTCTGCTGCTCGATGGAGCGCACGCGTAACGTATCCATCCGCTTGGCAACCACCGCATCCGCATAGTCGGCGATCGCACGACGATCCTTGATCGGAAGACGAAGCTGAAAGCCGAATCCATAAATCGGGTAACCGAAACCCCACATCTGCGACCAGGCGTCACCAAAGCCGCCTGGAATAAAACCGCCTCCTTGCGGATACGTGTTTCCGCCGACACCTTGGGTAGAGTAGGTGCCGGTGATGCCGAAGTCGGGTCTAAGGTTGTTGGAAGCGATCCGGATTCCGTATTCATCCACATCCAGGTTCGTGCGAGCGGACTGCAGGTCAGGACGGTTGCGAAGAGCTTCAGCAACCAACTGTTCCCGGTCGAAGGGCGTGTTGTCCGTTGGAGGCAGGACGGACTCCGTCAGAACGATCGGAAGGGTCCGCAATTCGGGAGCGAGATCGATACTGATCTGCCGGCGCAAAACATCCTCGGTCTGTTGAAGTCGATACCGGGCCTGGGTAACAAAGATTTCTGCACGGGCATACTGCGCCTGCGGCTGAAAGATTTCCAGCGCAGAAATGGCGCCTAATTCCAATTCGCGTTGTGCGCGCTTTAAGCTGGTGTCCGCGAGGAACAGCGATTGTTCCGCAACCTTCAAGCTTTCTCGAGCGCCGACGACATCCCAATAGGCGGTCTCCGCTTGCGTCAACAGACGGATCAACTGATCCTCTAGCGACTGGTTTGCGGACTGCAACCGGGATTTCGCCTGAAAGATGGGGACCCGGTTAATGTTCAAGCCGCGGTTCCGCAAAAGGGGCTGAAGAAAGTTGATGTTGACGTTGTTGGTGTAAGACGGGTTCACCCGCTGGTTGACGTTGTTGGATGAGAACCGCTGATAGCCATATGACGCAAACAATTGCGTACCGGACTGAAACATCTGCTGGTAACGAAGGTTGGCCGGCTGCGTCAACGAGCCCACGACCTGCGCACCTTCCAGGACGTTGGTTGCTGGAGTGACTGCGCGGCTTGTGTTGAATCCGGCTTGGACGAGAGGGTCGAAAGGCGAAAAGGATCGCGTAATTGCGTTACGCTGAGGTTCCACCAGCAGCTTTTGGATCTGAATGTCTGTGTTGTTGGCCAACACGAGCTCGGTATAGGACCGCAGAGAGAGCTCGAACTTTCCATCGACAACGAAGTCGGCCAGCCGCGTCGGGCCAGACAACTGGATGGATGGCGTGGGATTTTGGAACACCATCCGGAAGTAATCCTTCGAACCGAACGTCGGATACTTCGGGCCTTCCGTATTGTCCACGCCTAACGGAAACTCGATGCCTTGGGGACCTTTTTCCTGCTGAGCTTTGGAAACGTTATTCTCGGCGGCGAACGATAGCGCTGCCACAGCGATAAGAGCGGTAAATTTCATGTCTATTCGTAACGGATCGCTTCAATCGGATCCAATTTTGCGGCCTGGACGGCCGGATAAATTCCAAATACCAAACCGATTCCGACGGAAACGCCGAAAGCAACAACGATAGAAGAGGTAGTGACCACGGTGGGCCATCCCGCCGCCGAAGCAATCAGCTTGGCGAGGGTGAACCCGAAGGCGATTCCGATCAGACCGCCGAGGATCGAGATGAGAATCGCTTCTGTGAGGAACTGGCGGATGATGTCGGCCTGGCGCGCGCCGATGGCTCGGCGGATGCCGATTTCGCGCGTGCGCTCCAGCACGGTGGCCAGCATGATGTTCATGATGCCGATGCCGCCGACCAGCAGCGAGATACCGGCGATGCAGAGCATGACGACGCTGAAGATGAACTGGGTGCGCTTGCGCTGCTCCAGCAGGCCCGCGGGGACGGTGACGTTGAAGTCGCCGGCATCTTTATGGGTGGAGGCCAGGATCGCGTTGATGACGCTGGCGGAATCGATCGAATCCGTTCCGTCTTTCATCCGGAGATAGATGCCGTCGATTTCGTCCTTGAGGTAGCTGTTGTTGTCCTCAAACCGCCGCATCACCGTGTTGAGAGGAGCGATCACCAGGTTGTTCCGGTTGGTGACTTCGACGCCTTCCACTTCGGTGTCGGCGGTCGCCTGCTGGGCCAGGACTCCGACGACCTGCAGCCAGGTGTCGTTGATCTTGACGTATTTACCGACAGCTCCGCCTTCGAAGCCCAGGAGATTCACCTTCGCCGACTCTCCGAGCACGCAGACGGGCGAGGAGTTCTGGTTGTCCTCATCGTTAAACCACCGGCCTTCGACCATCTTCAGGCTGTTGATCTGGAGGTAGTCCGGCTCGACGCCAATCAGCAAGGGCGGTTCGTTGGCGGGCTTGGGTAGGACTTTCAGGGGCTTGAAGCGTTTTCGCGGTGTGGCGGCCTCGATGCCGGTGACGTTTTCGGTAATTGCGCGGTAGTCCCGGAAGGTCATGCCGGGAGAAGTCAGGCGGCGGGCCTGCAGCTCGTTGCGGTCGACGGCTTCCTTGGCTTCGATGATGATGTTGTTGACGCCCAGCAGGTCGATGTAGCTCATCATCTCCTTCTGAGCGCCGGCGGTGATGGATAGCATGGCCACAACGGCGCCGACGCCGAAGATCATGCCGAGCATGGTCAGCAGGCTGCGCAGCTTGTGCACCAGGAGGCTGGAAAGCCCCATGTACAATTCGGGAAGGTAACTGGAAAAACTCGCCATTTTCTTCGATCTCAGGACTTTGGCAGCGGGACTCCCGCAGAGGGCGCCGCGCTCTTACCGGAACCTTTCTTGGAGCCCGGCCGCTCGTTGGGATCCGCCAGGGCCAAAACTTCACCAGGCTTCACTCCCGACGCCACTACGAGAGTCGATTCGCTGCGCTTGGAGGGTTTGATTTCGCGCGGCTCGAATTTGTTCCCGTTCTTGACGTAGACAACCTGTTTGCCTTCGCGCTCAAACACGGCCTGCATCGGGATATGGATCGCGTTCGGAATCTTTTCGACGATAATTTCGACGTCGGCCAGCAGGCCGGGGCGAAGCAGGACATCGAATTGCGAGTCCTCTTCGGGGGGAGGAGGCAGCTTCGCGTTGTCCATGTCCTTCCGGGAGAACGAACCGGTACTCCCCGCGGCGAGCGGCATCATCGCCGGGCCGCCGGGTCCGCCATTGCCGCGCTGGCCGCCGCGCTGAGGCAGTTGCACACCCGCCTTCTCCATTTCCGTACGGACTTTGGCCATCACCTGCTGGCGCTCCTCCGGACTGAGGTCGCGGAGGCTTTTCTGGCCCAGGGCTTTCTGCAGCGTCTCACGGTATTTCTTCTGCTGCTCCTCGGTCAGGCCGGCCAGCATATTGCCGCCGGGACCTCCGCCGCCCTGGCGCATCTGGCCACCTTCGGCGGCTCCGGGTGCTCCGGCGGGCGCTCCCGGCATGGCGGCAGCCTGCGGCCCACCTCCGAATCCGGCCTGTCCCTGGGGCGCGGCCCCACCCATCGGCGCCGGACCGGTCTGCCCCATTCCTCCGGCAGGAGCCGGAGCGGGGCCACCGCCCACGATGACACCGGCGACCGGCGGCTTCTTTCGATTGGCCTCCGCTGTGGCCAGGACCTTGGCGATCTGGTCCGGCTTGGCGCCAAGAGCGCTCATCAGCTGCTTCATATCGATGGAGAAGACAACATCGAACTTCTTTTGAACTTCGCCGGTGAACGCGTTGGCGCTGGCGGTACTGCTCATGGATTTGATCCGGCCCTTGAACGTCTTGTCGGCGATGGCATCCAGCT
This sequence comes from uncultured Solibacteraceae bacterium, assembly GCA_964515165.1. Classification (GTDB taxonomy): domain Bacteria; phylum Acidobacteriota; class Terriglobia; order Bryobacterales; family Bryobacteraceae; genus JAPKYZ01. The sequence goes on from CAZETQ010000006.1 coordinate 36,687, forward strand.
GAATGGTCACTTCCTGGCCTTCGCGCAGGTTGGCGCGGTCGAGCTCGCCGACTTTCGCCAGCACTTCCATCTCGGACAGATCGAGGATATCGGCCACCGGAGTACCCGGCTGCACCTGATCGCCTTCCCGGATGTCGGGAAGGGTCATGCCGAACATCATGACGCTGGAGCGGTTCTGCTTCACGGCGACCAGTCCGCTGATGGGCGCAAGCAGCTTGACCTGGTTGAGACGGGTGCGCTCCCGCGCCATTTCCAGGTTGGCTTTGTTTTTCTTTTCCCGAAGCACGGCGATTTCGGCCTGAGACTGCTCCTGCCGGGACTTGATGTCGCTTTCGAGCTGGCGCAGGCGCCGCTTGGTTTCGTCGAGCGAAAGCTGATTCTTCTTCGCGTCGATGACGGAAATCAGCTCGTTCTTTTTGACTTCCAGCTCCGCGCGGCGCACAGCGTAGCGGGCGCGAAGCAATTCCACCTGGTCCTGATTGTCGCGAATGGCAACGTCGGCTTGGGCCTTCTTCATCTGCTCGTCGACCTGGTCCAGCTCGAGCTGCTTTTCTTCCATGCGCGAGATGACTTCGGCATCGTCAAACTCGGTAATCAGATCTTTTTCCCGGGCGAAGGCGCCAAGGGGCGCCAGCCGCGTGACCTGGACCGTTCCGAAGAGATTGGGGGCGGTGAGAGTAACGGCACGGACGGCGCGGAGTTCGCCGCGGGCGAAGCTGCGCACGATGACGTCACCCTGGCGCACCTTCGTTGTGGCCAGCGACTGCACCCGCTGCTGCATCCGGGCCTGGAACGCGGTGTAGCCGGCGTAGGCTCCGCCGACCAGGGCAACCAGCAGGATGACTCGAATCAGTATCTTTTTCATTCCGCAAACCCCGTCAGAGCTTCTTCGCCCGTTTGAGCGCCTCTGCCGGATTCTCCATGGCGACGACTTCGCCTTCCTTCAATCCCCTCAGCACGACCAGATCGGTATCGTTGCGCTTGCCGACCTCGATGGGCCGGATGGCGAAATCACCGCCCTTCTGGACCCAGACCGCAGGCTTACCCTGGTTCATGAAACTAGCCCGCGCGGGAATCAGGAGCGTTGCGGCTTCGCGCTCCAGCATAATTTCGGCTGTCGCGCTCATACCGGGGCGCAGGCGGGGATCGACCTTCTTCAGGATGGCGCGCGCCGGGAAAGTTTTCTCGGTCATTCCCATTCCGCGGTACACGACGGCGGCAATCGGACTGATCCAATCCAGGGATGCTTCAAATTCACGATCCGGAATCGCATCGACGCGAATTCGGATGGGCATGTCCAGGCGCAGTTTTCCGCGCTCCACTTCGTCGAGTTTCAATTCGATCCGCATCTCGCTGAGATCGGGAATTTCGGCAAGGGCGGCGCCCGTCCACGCCCGGTCGCCCTCTTTGAAGGGAGGGGGCGATTGTCCCCACGCTCCGGTTGTCCGGAAGTTGGGAAGCACATTGACAATGCCATCGTTGGGCGCCCGCAGGACCATGCGGGAGAGATAGCCCTTGGCCCGGTTCATATCGCGAACGGTCTTGTCGCGCTGCTGGTCGAGACGCTCCAGATCGGCTTCCTGGGAAGTCCGGTGCGACTTGATCGTGGTCTGGACCTGGCCCAACTCGCCCTCGTTGATGCCGACATCGATCCGGCTTTTCGCGCCTTCGATCTCGCTGACCACTTCCGCCTTACTGGCATCGAGTTTTGCCCGCTCCAGATTGAACTCGGCGGTCATCAGATTCATTCCATCCATCTCGTTGGCGATACGATGGCTGGCCTTGGTCTGCACAATCTGGCTGTCGGCCGTGCGGACGCTGGTGTTCTTTTCGAGATAGGTCTGTTCCTGCTGGGCAGAATCGAATTCCACGATGATGTCGCCCCGCTTGACGGGCCGGCCGGACTCGGCAAGGCGAGTGATTCGCAGGTCCGGCACCTGGGGAGCGATGATCGTTTGCGAGCGCGTGGAGCGGATTTCTCCGCGAGTCCGAATGGAGATCACAAAGTCGCCGCGGCGCACGCGGGCCACGGGAACTTCAACCGGCTCGGCAACATTCGTATAGCGATAGGTGGCGTAGCCGCCGCCGGCGCAGGCCAGCAGAATCACCGACCAGATGATGATTCGTTTGCGCTTGGCTTCGGGCGTCTGGCCGAGGCGCTGCTTGGGCTTCAGATCCTTTGACATCAAAAACTCTTTCTTTGCGTTTCCGAAAACAACGGGGTACTAGGCGCCGGGAGCATTCGGCGGGCGCTCCAAAGCGACTACCTCGCCGGGCTTGACGCCGCTTCGGATGGCGACATCCACAAAACTGGCCAACCCCAATTCCACATCGCGCCGGCGCCAGGCATTGCCTTCTTTGATATAGACGTACGGCTTGCCCGCAGGTTCCAGCCGGAAAACCGCCGCCAGGGGCGCAACCGCCGGAGCAGCCTCCGACTGAACCACGATGTCCGCACTGACCGACAAATCGGGGATCACGCGCGCATCCAGCTGATCAAGTTTCAGCCGGACGGGAATTTCCTTGACGAAGCTCCCGCGGAAGCCACCGGCCTTGGTGACCGCAGCCAGCCCGACAACATGCGCGGGCAGCTCCAAGCCGGGATAGGCGTCAAAACGGACGGTTGCCTTGTCGCCGACGCGAACCCGCTCCGCATCCACCTGGTTGAGCACCGCGTTGATGACCATCGACCGGGTGTCGACGATCTGCATGAAAAACTGGCCGGGATAGAGCTGATCGCCCTGCTGAATCTGGGCGAATTCCGCGCCGCGGAACGTATTCTGCATCACCGTCATGCCGTCAATCGCGGCCTTGGAGATCATGCGATCGGCGTTCTGCTCGGCGCGGCGCAACTCCAGCTCAGACGCTTTCAGATCCAGCTCCGCGTTTCGGATCTGCGCCTTGCGCGATATCTCCACATAGTTGACTTCATCGAGAATCTGCTTGTACTGCGCCTGAGCTTCGTCCAGAGCGAGCTTCATCCGCTCGGCATCGATGGCCGACAGTACGGGCGTCGTACGCATATCCAACCTGGCCTTGTCCAGGTACGCCTTGGCCGTCGCAATCGTCTGGCGGTGGGCTTCCCGGTATACATCGAGCTCCGCTATAAGCTTTTTGACACTCGCCCGCTGCTGGACCACCGAGGAACGATAGTCCTCCAGGCGCTGCAGCATGTACTGGCGATCAAACTCGGCGACCGTGTCGCCCTTCTTGACGCGGGAACCAGGCGGAGCCAACTCCTGGAGAACCAGCATGAAGTCATTTCCACCCGCCCCGCCACCGCCGCCACCACCACCTTGCAGCTGCGAAGAGGTGGACCCCAATCCATCCGCCCCGACCGAGGTAGACGCCGTGCCGCCGGAACCGCGGGAGGAAGATGACGAAGCAGTGGAAGACGACGAAGAACTGCCGATTCGCGAAGTGGCCGCCTTGAAGGCGGATGAGGATGTCGGAGCGGAAAATCCGCCGCTCGCGCCGCCGCTTTGACCGGCGCCGCCGCTTCCTCCCGTCACCGCGGAGGAGTTGGATGCAACCGAGGCCGCGGCGTCACCCGTAGAACCGCCGGATCCCGAGCTTGCACCGGTGGAACGGCTACCGCCGCTGCGCGAACCGGTCAAATTGGTCCCGAGCATCGAGGCGGTCTGCATCTGGACATCGCTGCGATTTCTACCGGAGCGGCTCGCTCGAAGCTGCGGCGTGACGAGAGAGACGAATTTCTCAGCCGCAGTCACCCCGGTCACCCGAAGCGTTCGGGCCAGAGGTCCGGCCGCCACGGGCGCCGTCGGAAGGGTCGACCGCACCGCAACCGCAGCCTCCTCCGCATTCCGCACCTGCCAGCGCCACGCCATCCAACCCGCCGCGGCAAGCACCAGCAGGACGGCCAGCCCCCAGGGAAACCTCTTTTTTTCCGGCCGGGCCGGAGCTGGAGGCGGCGCCGCCGGGGCGGAAGTCTTGGCGGGGAGACTGGATACTGGAGAGTTCATGAGCGCCTCGTAAGAGGTACGTTGTCGAGGGGCCGGGCAGCACACGGGCACACCAGCCTCCTGGTTATTCTACTAAAGAAGACGCCGGCCGGGCACTAAAGGTTATAGCGTTACCGCTACTTTTTTAATCCGACAACTCCCTCAAAACAAAAGGCCGCCAGAATCTCCAGCGGCCTCGTTTTCATCTTGTCCCCGCGACGCTCAGGCGCTCATCGAGGACAGAAATTCCGCGTTCGACCGGGTCTTGCTCAGCTTGTCGAGCAGTAGTTCGATCGACTCCACCGGCGACAGGGGCGCCATGACCTTGCGAAGGACCCACACGCGGTTCAACTCTTCCTTCGGCAGCAGCAGCTCATCCTTGCGAGTGCCGGACTTGTTGATATCGATCGCGGGGAAGACGCGCTTGTCGACGAGCTTACGGTCGAGGTGGATTTCCATGTTGCCGGTACCTTTGAATTCTTCAAAGATCACGTCGTCCATGCGCGAACCGGTATCGATCAGCGCGGTGGCCATGATCGTCAGCGATCCGCCCTCTTCGATATTGCGGGCCGCGCCGAAGAACCGCTTCGGACGCTGCAGGGCATTGGAATCGACACCGCCGGAAAGCACTTTTCCGGACGGCGGCACGACTGTGTTGTAGGCGCGAGCCAAACGGGTGATCGAATCGAGCAGGATGACCACGTCGCGCTTGTGCTCAACCAGCCGCTTCGCCTTTTCAATGACCATTTCGGCAACCTGCACGTGACGGGAGGCCGGCTCATCGAAGGTCGAGGAGATGACCTCGCCCTTCACCGAGCGCTGCATGTCGGTCACTTCCTCCGGACGCTCGTCGATCAACAGAACGATCAGGGCGACTTCCGGATGGTTGATGGAAATCGAGTTCGCGATCGCCTGCAGCAGCATGGTCTTACCGGTGCGGGGGGGCGCCACGATCAATCCGCGCTGGCCTTTGCCGATGGGAGTCAGCATATCCATGACGCGGCCGGAATAGTTCTCTTTCGACGTTTCGAGCTTCAGCCGCTGCTGCGGATAAAGCGGCGTCAGGTTGTCGAAGAAGATTTTGTTGCGCGCTTCCTCCGGCGGCTCGTAGTTGATCGCGTCCACTTTAATGAGCGCGAAGTATCGCTCGCCCTCCTTGGGGGGACGGATCTGGCCGCTGACCGTATCGCCGGTACGCAGGTCGAAGCGCCGGATCTGGGACGGCGACACGTAAACGTCGTCGGGACCCGGAAGGTAGTTGTACTCGGGGGCGCGAAGGAATCCGAAGCCGTCGGGCAGACACTCCAGCACTCCCTGGGAAAAGATGAGGCCGGATTTTTCCGCCTGCCGCTGCAGGATTTTGAAGATCAACTCCTGCTTGCGCAGGCCGGCCATGCCGGTCTCGCCCAGATCGCGCGCGATCTGCTGCAGATTGTTGATCGGCATGTCCTTCAGCTCGACCAGATCCAGCCGGGCTTGTGGATCGGCGCCGCTATTCTTCTGCTGAGCCTGGGCCGGGGGTTGCTGCTGCACCTGCTGCGGTTGCTGCTGCTGGCGGCCTTTCTGACGATTGCCCTCGCCCGCTAAGGCGCGGTCGCTCTTGTCGCCCCTGGCGGCTTTGACCGGAGGCGCGCTCGCCGTCTCTTCAACCTTCGGTTCGGCAGCGGGGGCTTCCTCAGCCGCTACGGCCTGGTTGTTTTCTTCATTATGGTTTGCCAAATTTCCCTCACTCCCCGGCCATCTTTGGCCGAGAACGGCACAGGATCGCCCGAGCGCATTTCGCGCCTGATGGAGGCCATCCCCCGTTGATATTCCTTCTGATTCAATTTGTCGATCTTAGTGGCCACTATGGCGTAGGGCCGCCCCTGATGCTCCAACCAGTCCCGCATTTCGCGGTCCGTATCCATCCAGCCCCGCCGGGAATCCAGCAGCACCACCGACAACCGCAGCTGCTCGCGTTCCAGCAGGTAAGCTTCAACCAGCTTCCTCCAGGCGATCTTCTCCGCCACAGGGCCTCCGGCGAACCCGTAACCGGGAAGATCCACCAGTCGAAATTCCGGCCCCGTCCCACCAACCCGGTAGAAATTGATGGTTCTCGTACAACCAGGTCGAGAACTGGTAAACGCCAACCGGTCGATTCCGGTCAACCGGTTGATCAGGCTGGACTTACCCACATTCGACCGGCCGATCAAAGCCACTTCCGGCTCACCTCCGCGCGGAAACTGCCCGGGCAAGGCGGCGCTGAGCAAGAATTCAGCCTCTACCGTCGCCATCGACAACCGCGTCTAGTGACGCAGGTCTTCCGCCCCAGGAGCCAGTTCCGGCTTCGGCTCCAACGATGCCTCAATCGCCGCCGGCGGGGTCAGGGTTAAAGGCTCCGGCAGACGCTCCAAGGCCACCTTCAACACCTCGTCCATGGAGTCCACGAAGTGGAGCTTCATATCCTTCCGAACATTTTCGGGGACATCCGGGAGATCCTTTTCGTTGTCCCGCGGCAGGATCACCTCGAAAATTCCTTGCCGGTGAGCTGCCAGCAGCTTCTCTTTCAAGCCGCCAATCGGCAGAACCCGGCCGCGCAGAGTAATTTCTCCGGTCATGGCCACATCCGCCCGTGCCGGGATCCTGGTCAACGCGCTTCCGATCGCCGTCGCCAGCGTAATTCCCGCCGACGGGCCGTCTTTCGGGATTGCACCTTCAGGGACGTGCAAATGAATATCCAAGTTACGATAGAAATCCCGCGGCAGTCCCAGCGTCTGGGCCCGGCTGCGCACCCAGCTCATGGCTGCCTGGGCGGATTCCTGCATCACATCGCCCAACTTGCCGGTGATGGTGAGCTTCCCACGCCCTTCCATCGTTGTGACTTCGGTCGTCAGGATCTGCCCGCCCACCTCGGTCCAGGCCAGACCCACCGCCGCGCCGATCTCGTTTTCCTTGTCCGCCATGGTGTCGCGGAATCTCTGGGGGCCTAGCAATTCCTGCACCTTCCCGCCGGTGATGGTGACCTTGTCGAAGGGCACCTTGGCTTCTACGGGGGCGGCAGCCGCCTCGGCCGCCTGGGCTTTTTTAGACTTCTTTTTGCCCTTGGTTTCCTTAACGGCAACCGTTTCCGGCTCGTCGTCGACGAACTCCAGGGGAGCATCCAAAGCCCGCTTTTCTTCCATCTCGGGCATGGAGGCAACCACCTGGCGGGTTATCTTGCGGGCGACGTTTCCAATCTCGCGCTCCAGGTTTCGAACACCGGCTTCGCGAGTGTAGCTCTGGATGAGCATCTGAAGGCCGCCGTCGGTGAAGCCGATCTCTTCTCCGCTGAGTCCGGTGCCTTTCATCTGCTTCGGCACCAGAAACCGCTTGGCGATTTCGAGTTTTTCCAGCTCCGTATATCCCGAAAGCCGGATCACTTCCATACGATCCTGCAAAGGCGACGGGATGGTGTGCAGGACATTTGCCGTCGCCACGAAGAGCACCTGGCTTAGGTCGTATTCGACGTCGAGATAGTGATCCTGGAACATGAAATTCTGCTCCGGATCCAACACCTCCAAAAGCGCGGCCGATGGGTCGCCCCGGAAGTCCGTCGACATCTTGTCGATTTCGTCCAGCATGAAGACGGGATTCCGGGTTCCCGCCTTTTTCATCATCTGGATGATCTGGCCGGGCAACGCGCCGATATACGTCCGGCGATGGCCGCGAATCTCCGCCTCGTCCCGGACGCCGCCCAGCGAGAGCCGGACGAATTTACGGCCGGTCGCCTTGGCGATCGACATTCCGAGCGACGTCTTGCCAACACCGGGAGGCCCGACAAAACACAGGATCGAGCCCTTCGGATTCTGGACCCGCCGGCGGACGGCGAGAAACTCCAGGATGCGCTCCTTAATCTTTTCCAGCCCGTAGTGGTCGGACTCGAGCACTGCCTTGGCGAAATTCAGGTCGCGAATCTCTTTGGTCTTCTTCTTCCACGGAACGGCCAGCAGCCAGTCGAGATAATTCCGGGAAACCGTCGACTCGGCGGACATCGGAGGCATTTGCTCCAGGCGCTTCAACTCCTGGATCGCCTTCTCTTTGGCGTCGGCTGTCATGCCGGCGGATTCGATCTTTTTCTTCAGCTCGTCGAATTCGCTTTTTTCGCCCCGGCCCAGTTCCTTCTGGATGGCCTTGATCTTCTCGTTGAGGTAGTACTCTTTCTGCGCCTTTTCCATCTGCCGCTTGACGCGACCCTGGATCTGGCGGTCGACATTGAGCTTCTCAATCTCGATGTCGAGCATGTCGGCGATCCGCGTCAGACGGTCCACCGGATCGAAAATCTCGAGCAATTCCTGTTTTTCTTCGATCGTCAACTGAAGATTGGCGGCAACGGTGTCGGCCAGCTTGCTGGCGTCGTCGACCCGGATGGCGGCCACCATCGATTCGTAATTCAGGTTCTGGCTGAGCTTGACGTACTGCTCAAACAACTGCTGGACGCGGGCGAGCAGGGCGTCCAGTTGCGCTCCGCTTTCCACCCGGAAATTAGCCGTGCGAACGATCGCCTGAAAAAAGCCTTCCTCGTCATTGACGGAGACGATCTTGCCCCGCTCAATACCCTCCACGAGAACCTTAATATTCCCGTCGGCGAGCTTCAGACTCTGGACAATATTGGCAATTGTCCCTACCTGGAAGATTTCATCGGGACGGGGCTCATCGATGGAAGCGTCGTGCTGGGTGGCCAAAAAGATCTTCTTTTCGCCGGCCAGCGCTTCCTCCAGCGCCCGCACGCTGGATTCCCGGCCCACCACAAACGGCGTCATCATATGGGGAAAAATGACGACATCCCGGATGGGCATCATCGGAAGCCGTTTGGTTTCGGGTTTTTCTTTCGAAGTAATCATGGAAAGGGGATGAAGAGGAACTCAGGCAGGACAACCGGCGGATAACCGGAAGGGCCGCCTACTCGGATTGTACCACCGCGTCTCTAAAATTAACCGGACCGTACCGCGGAGTTAACCAGCCTTTTCCAACAACGCCAAACTAATTTTCTGGGCCATGACCATTTCTTTGGTCACCAGGAACTCTTTGACCTTCTTATACGAAGGCAAGTAGTACATCAGGTCGAGCATCAGTTCTTCGAGAATCATCCGCAGCCCGCGCGCGCCGACTCTTCGCTCCAATGCCAGGGCCGCAATCGCTTCCATCGCATCGTCGGTGAACTTCAGCCGGACATTCTCGAACTCAAACAATTTCTGATACTGCTTGATGATCGCGTTCTTCGGCTTGGTCAGAATCTGGACCAGCGCTTCGCGCGTGAGATCTTCCAAACATCCGACGACCGGCAACCGGCCGATAAATTCCGGAATAAAGCCAAAGCGGATCAAGTCCATGGGCTGGACCTGCTGCAGAAGCTCGAAATCGCGCCGCTGGCTGCCGGCGGCGGTTTTGTCGATGCGGGCAGGACGCCTTCCCGCCTCCTCCTCATTGCCGCTGAAGCCGATGGCACGCTTGCCGAGGCGCTTGCCGATCACCTTCTCCAGTCCAACGAACGCTCCCCCGCAAATAAAGAGAATGTTCGATGTATCGACCGGCGTGAATTCCTGGTGAGGATGCTTGCGCCCCCCTTGCGGAGGAACGTTGGCAACGGTCCCTTCCAGAATCTTCAGCAAGGCCTGCTGAACGCCTTCACCCGAAACATCGCGGGTGATGGACGGATTCTCGTCCTTGCGGCCGATCTTGTCGATTTCGTCGATGTAAATGATTCCCTGCTGGCAGCGCTGAACGTCCCAATCGGAGTTTTGGAGCAGCCGCAGAATAATGTTCTCAACATCTTCGCCGACGTAGCCCGCTTCGGTAAGAGTCGTCGCATCCACAATGGCGAAGGGAACATCCAGGATCCGCGCCAGCGTCTGCGCCAGAAGCGTCTTGCCGGTTCCCGTCGGGCCGATGAGAAGGATGTTCGACTTGGAAAGCTCGACATCCGTTGTCCGCTGCCGGTTCATTTGGATCCGTTTGTAATGGTTATAAACGGCCACCGAAAGCTTCTTCTTCGTGGCGTCCTGGCCAATTACATATTGATCCAGATACTCCTTTAATTCCAATGGCTTAGGAAGTTTATTCGGCGAGACGTGGGCCTGCTCCGCTTTGTCGTCTTCCAGAATGGAGTTGCATACGGCGATGCACTCGTCGCAGATGTAGGCACGCGGGTAGTCGCTCGGGCTCGAGATCAACTTGCCGACAACGTCCTGACTTTTGTGACAGAAAGAACAGCGGAGAGCTTCGTCGGATCCGTTGCGCTTCAAGCAGTGACCCCCTGACGGGTGACGGTCCTCATAAGACTGGCAATGCCACCCACAGTATAGCAGCGATGACCAGGTCCAGTACCGGAACTATCAGGGAAACCCGACGCCAAAGACAGGCCATCTGGCGATCAGAATGCCTCCCGTTAGTCCCGCGGGGGAGAGTGCTGGTATCGAAACAGTTCGATCATGGGCTGGCTGTGGCGATCGGAGAAGATCCGGATGGTTTCATGGGCATAGCCTGATGCCCGGGCGGCGTCATCGAGCGTTTCGGCTCCTCCGGGGAAATATTCGTTTCCGGGCGACCAGCGGAGAAATACGGCTCCTTTCTCTCGAGTCGCATCTTCGTTGGCGTGGTCCCGTCCGCGCTGCGGCAGGGCTCCCCGGCTGAGGAGATGGAGCGTCTGGTCCAGCCCCCAGTCGAGATGGTAGATAATCCGTGCTTTGTGGAGTTCGGGCGATTGCGCCAGGGTGTAGGTGGCATCGGTCCAGCTTCCCGCTCCGCCCAGGCGGCCGGCATCGCGGTAAAACCGGACGATTACGAAAATACTGGAGACCGCCGCCGCAGCGGCGATGACGGCGGGAACCACAGGTCTCCAGTGCGTTTTTCCGCGTTGGAAAAGGCTTCCTAACCCCAGGGCGGCGATCGCGGCCGGCAACGGCCAGAGCAGAATCGTGTGATGCGCGGCGCCGCCGTTGTCTTTGTTGAACAGCATCAACATCCAAATGACTGCAAAGCAGACGATCGAGAAACCCAGTTCCCGGCGATAGAAGAAGGGAATGGCGACAACGGCGGCGGCAAAAAGCCAGAACCCCGCGGAAGGAAGGGGTTCCTGTGGGGCATCGCGGGTGGCCCAGCCGAAGAGGATCGTTCCGTCGAGAGTACGCACCAACGCTCCGCCTTTCCCGGCGAAGTCCGGGATGACGAACTGGACATTCCCGCGAAGGGTGGCCTGCCGGCGGCTGACGTTGTACCGGAGGAGCGGATAGCCGGCAAGGCAGAATGCGGCTACGGCAATCCACAGATTCCGCGGCCGGAGGAGCGTCCGCAGGAAATCTCGCGCGAAGAAAGCTGCCGAGACTCCGAGTCCGGCCAGCGTCCACGCAAAGAGCGCCTTGTCCCAAAGTCCCAGACCGAAGGCCGCAAAGCCGGCAAAGATGTACCGCCGGAGGCCGGTTTCCTGGAACCGGTATAGGCTCCAAACGCCAAAGACGGCGAGAAACTGTCCGATCGCCACGGGTCCCCAATCGTAGCGCCGGGTGAGGACGAAGCTGGCGTCGGTGGCGAGCAGCAATCCGCCAATGGCGGCCGTTGCCGCTCCGGCGACGCGCCGCAGCAAGTCATAGAACAACCAGACCGTTCCGGCGCCCAGAAGAATCATCGGCAGGCGCACGGACCAGGGCGACGGGTCGAAGAACGCAAAGATCCCCTTGTAAAGCCACGCTTTCACGGCGCCGACGTAGGTCATCAGCATCAGCGGAACTTCGTGGCCGAATACTTTTGCGGAATAGACGGCTATGTAGGGAGGGAAGACTCCGTTGGCAAACAGGGCTTCGTCGTTCTGGATGCCGAGAGCGGTGAGACAGGGTAGAGAGAGGACTACGAAGAGGAGGGCGAACAGCAACCCAAGGGATGGCAAGTTGCCACTCTACGGGAGGACGGACGCCCAATGCAAATCGAGCGTCCGCCGCGGCGTCCCGCTATTCCGGCTTTTCGGCGGGAGCGACCTTCCGCGATTTGTCGAACAGGAGACTGAGCGTCTTTTCCGTCCGGATTCGCGACGCAATGCGTGCGAGAGTTCCGTCCTTTTCGAGACGCATCCGGACCGCGGCCGGGGCTTCTTTGGCGGACCGTGCGATGCGCTGTACTTCCCGATCGACCTCTTCCTGCGTTGCGCCAATCGCTTCCCGATCGGCAACCTTTTCGAGCAGAAGAGAGGCGCGCACGTCGCGAATGGCGCGGTCTTTCTGCGATTCCTTCAGCTTTTCCCAATCCAGCTTGATGTTCTGGATGTCGACCCCCTGGGCGGCCAGAGTGCGGAGGTAATTTTCGGCCTGGATTTCCAGCTGCCGATTGACGAAAGCCTCGGGTACCGGGAAATCGTGAGCCTCGACCAGCTTGTCGATGATCGCGCTCTTTGCGGTTTCCTGAGCGTGATATTCCTTTTCGCGCTGGATGCCGCGGCGGACTTCCTCGCGCAATTCGTCGAGCGACTTGAAGTCGCCCAAGTCCTTGGCGAATTCGTCGTTCAACTCCGGGAGCTCCTTCTTGCGGAGCTGCTTCAGATGGACGCTGAACCGGACGGTCTTTCCGGAGAGTTTCTCCTGTCCGTAATCCTCGGGATAGGTCACGTCGAATTCGCGGGTGTCACCGGGCGTGGCTCCGGTCAGATTCTCGGTGAAAGCCGGCATGGTGTCGGCGTTGCCGAGTTCGACGATCATTTCGTCGCTTTGGACGGGCGGCTCCGCGCCAGAGAGGGATTCCAGAGAAATCACGGCAAAGTCGCCGGATTCGGCGGGCCGGGGATCGAGGTTGACGTATTCCGCCTTCTGATTGCGGATTTCGTCGATGCGCTTTCCGATTTCTTCGTCGGTGGCCTGGGGCTCGCTCCAGGGGGCTTCGACGCCGGTGTATTCCCCCAACTCAAACTCGGGGGCGACTTCAAAGCTGGCTTTGAACTCGATGGGCTGGCCTTCTTCGAATTTCAGGTCTTGGACTTCGGGCTGGCCGACGACATTGAGATTTTCCTGCTTGAAGCGCTCCTGCAGAGCGTGGGGGACCAGATGTTCGAGAACATGCTGGCGAATGTCCCCGGCGAATCGCTGGCGAACCATCGAGACCGGAACCTTGCCGGGACGGAAGCCCGGCATGGCAGCTTTCTTCTGAAACTCCTTCAGAACCTTTGCAGTTTCCGATTCGACGTCAACGACAGGAATCGTGATCGATACTTCGTGGCGGCAGCCTTCAATTAAAGCCATGTGTGGATATCAAGAAAACGGGCGGGGATGGGACCCCGCCCGCCTCAAAGCTAATTGTATCGCGAACGGAAAGCTTTAGGTTCCTTCCGACCAGGAGGCGAGATAGGATTCCTGCTCCGGCGTGAGTTTGTCGATCTTGACGCCCATGGCATCGAGCTTCATCTTGGCAACGAGCCGATCCAGGTCTTCCGGAACCGGGAAAACGTCCTTATCGAGCGACTTGTGGTTCTTCACCATATACTCGACAGAGAGCGCCTGGTTGGCGAAGCTCATATCCATCACGCTGGCCGGATGTCCTTCGGCAGCCGCGAGGTTGATTAAGCGGCCTTCGCCGAGCAGGAAGACCTTGCGGCCATCCTTCAGCGAATACTCGTCAACGTAGCCGCGAGCTTCGCGCTTGGAAGCGGACATCTTCTCCAGCGCGTCGATATTGATCTCCACGTTGAAGTGTCCGGAGTTGCAGATGATCGCGCCGTCCTTGATCCGCTCAAAGTGCTCGCGGTCGAGGACGCTCTTGTTGCCGGTCACGGTGATGAAAACATCGCCGATCGCAGCTGCGTCGGCCATCGACATCACGCGGAAGCCGTCCATCAAGGCTTCGATTGCCTTGGTCGGATCGATTTCGGTGACGATGACATTGGCGCCCATGCCCTTCGCGCGCATGGCACAACCCTTGCCGCACCAGCCGTACCCGGCGATCACGATGTTCTGGCCCGCCAGCAACACGTTGGTGGCGCGGATGACGCCGTCCAAGGTGGACTGTCCGGTACCGTAACGGTTGTCGAAGAAATGCTTGGTCAGCGCGTCGTTAATCGCGATGACGGGGTAGTTGAGGGCTTTGTCCTTGGCCATCGCCTTGAGGCGGATGACGCCGGTGGTGGTTTCCTCCGTACCGCCAATGACGCCGTCGAGCTTCTCACGCCGCTTAGAGTGGAGAATCGCGACAAGGTCGCACCCGTCGTCCATCGTGATCTGCGGATCGGAATCGATCGCCGACATGATGTGCGAGTAGTAGACATCGTTGGACTCGCCCTTGATGGCGTACGTCGGAATGCCATAGTCGCGCACCAGGCTGGCCGCCACATCATCCTGCGTAGAAAGCGGATTGGAGCCGCAGAGAACCACCTGGGCCCCACCGTCGCGCAGCGTGATCATCAGATTCGCGGTCTCCGTGGTGACGTGCAGGCAGGCCGCGATGCGGATGCCCTTCAGCGGCTGGGATTTGATGAACTGCTTGCGGATGGTTTGCAGTACCGGCATCGAGTTGAACGCCCACTCGATCCGGCGTTTTCCGACATCAGCCAAGCCGATGTCTTTGACATCGGAGGCAACGAGAGTTTCCGTTTGAGCTGCCATGAATTTTTTTCCTCCTAGACGCTGGCCAGCGTTCCGCGGGCGGCTTCCTTAAGCTCTTTAGCTTTATCTGTGGCTTCCCACGTGAACGTCGGCTCCGTGCGGCCGAAGTGGCCGAACGCCGCCGTCTTGCGGTAAATCGGACGGCGCAGATTCAAGGCTTCGATAATGGCTTTGGGAGTGAGCTTAAAGGTGGCGCGGACAAGCTCCGTCAATTTCGATTCTTCGATCACACCGGTTCCGAAGGTGTTGACCATGACGGAAACGGGGTCGGCAACGCCGATAGCGTAGGCAAGCTGAACTTCGCAGCGATCGGCCAAGCCGGCGGCGACGATGTTCTTCGCCACATAGCGAGCCATGTAGCAGGCGGAGCGGTCGACCTTCGTCGGATCTTTGCCGGAGAAGGCTCCGCCGCCATGACGGCCCATGCCGCCGTAGGTATCGACAATGATCTTGCGGCCGGTGAGACCGGTGTCACCATGCGGACCGCCGACTTCAAAACAGCCGGTGGGGTTGATGTGGAATTTCGTGTTCTTGTCGATCATCTCCGCCGGGACTGTCGGGATGATGATCTTTTCGCGAATCGCTTCCACCAGCCCGTCCGGCATGGTGTGCGGCTTGGAGCCGGGGTCATGCTGCGTGGAAACAACGATCGCGTCGATGCGAACCGGCTTGCCGCCGGCGTACTCGACGGAAACCTGGCTCTTGCCGTCGGGGCGAAGATGCTTCACTTCCCCGGAGCGGCGCGCTTCGCTCAACTTCTTCACCAGATTGTGCGCCATCTGGATCGGCAGAGGCATCAACTCGGGAGTCTCATTGCAGGCATAGCCGAACATCAGGCCCTGGTCGCCCGCGCCGCCGGTGTCGACGCCCATAGCAATGTGCGGAGACTGGCCGTGGATCAAGCTGATGACAGCGCAGGACCTGTAGTCGAAGCCATAATCGGAGTCGGTGAAGCCGATGTCCTTGATCACTTCGCGAGCCAGATCCGGTACGTCTCTGAAAAACTTCAGGTTGGTGGTTGTGATCTCGCCGGCAACAATACACGTGCCCGTGGTTACCAAGGTTTCGCAAGCTACGCGGCCGGTGGGATCCTCCGCAAGGATTGCATCAAGAACTGCGTCGCTAACCTGGTCGGAAATTTTATCCGGATGACCCTCGGTTACAGATTCGGACGAAAAGATAAAACGCTGGTCCGCCACGATTGTGAGACCCTCCTTCTGCACATTTTAATTTGGCCGGGTGCCGTCTGAACTTCCAAACACGCCGTTTCAAAAGCGGGAGTCGGAATCGAGATACGGGAATCCAACCGTGAGCGCAGTAACTCTCAAGTTTATCGAAGGCGCGGATGGGGCGTCAAACGAGCACACCTCGCAAGACCGGCATTGCGATGTTGAATTTCGCTCACTGGCCGAACAAACCCAGGCCATCCCCCAGGCCATATTGCGGCGAAAACAGCCGCCTTTCCAGCACATAAGGGCACCTGGAAGACTACCATGGAAAGGCGACGGCGCGACCAGTACGAAGGTTCCAGTACGGTCGTGGTTGTCCCGGTGCGTGCTGTATTAAAAGGAAGATCGTCGGGCCAATCACGAATTCCTGGAGCATGGTCACAAGATCACCCGTTGTTCCCCTTCCCGGCGGGTGAGCCGGGCGCGATCGCAATATTCCAGCAGCGGAATCGCGTACTTTCGGGAGGTTCCGGTCCAAGCCTTGAAGTCCGTGACGGAGAATCGTTGTCCGGTCCGGACAGCCAACAACTGCTGCAGCGCGCTCATCGCCGATTGGTGCAATACCAGGTCGGTGGTAATTCGAACCAATTTGCCAGTTCGCAACAGAATCTGGAGAATCGCGCGGGCACGATGGAGATCCACTCCGGATGCCCGGAGAACCTCATCCGTGGAAGGGCTGGCCAATCCACCGGCACGAAACGCTTCTTCGATGCTGGTTAATGCTGCGTCCTCCTTGGGGTCCAGGCGGGTCTGGTGAGTTGCCAGGCGAACAAGATCGTCCTGGACGGCAAGCTGTGACGAAGTGGCCAGGACCGCTTCCATCAGGTGGGAAGCGGAGGGGGCAAGGCGGCTGCGTAGTTCCTCCCCCTTAATTCCCACAGCCAGAGGATTCGCACCATGATAAGCACGAACCGCTTCCACCAACTGCCTTTCCAGATTGGCGAAGCCGGCCTGTGTAATCAGCGAGTCTCCGATGGCGCGAACCGGCGCCGTCTGGATCTCGATATCGGTAAACCCGCCGCGTGCCACCAGGGCCGCGCGAGTGATTCCCGGGTTCGCTTCCACGATTAGAGCGATCTTGGCGCTAGTGTCCGCCGATTCGAGCGCCGCCAGCCATTTCGCGGTCGTGGCGCGGTTCGCGGTGGGAAGCTGGGAATCCAGGACAACTCCGCCGGCGATTGTTTCCAGCGGAGAGAACCGGCGCAGGATGAAGCGGTCGCCGGGAAGCGCCAGCGCGGCCGATTCGTCGCCGATCCGGATCCTGGCCAGCGCGCTGGTGCCTGGCGGAGCTTCTGACGTCTGGAGCAACCGAACCTCGGCTTCCAATTGTGCCGTTCCAATGTGGAGATGAACAGGCTGGCGTTGCTTCAGGGCCGGGGCCGAGGACAGCACTTCCAACCGGCAGCCGAACTCCCGCGTCACGGAAAAAACTCCGGGAACGGCCAGGGACATTCCACGTCCGAGGCTTCCCGTATCGAGCCCCGCCAGGTTAATCGCGGCTCGCTGGCCCGCCATCGCTTGGGAGGCGGTTTCTCCGTGTGTCTGGATGCCCCGAACCCGCACCCGCTTCCCGGTGGGATGGACTTCCAGTTCGTCCCCCACCGAAGCGCTCCCGGACGCCACGGTGCCGGTGACAACAGAGCCAAAGCCCTTCATGGTGAAGGCCCGGTCAATCGGAAGGCGGAAGTGCCGCCCTTTTTCTTTGGTTCGAACCTGATGAGCCAGTTCGGCAATAGCCGTCCTCAATTCCGGGATTCCTTCGAGCGTCACGGAACTGACGTGATGCACCGGAGCATTTTCGAGAAACGAACCGGCAACAAACTCGTCGATTTCCAGCCGCAGAATTTCCTGGAACTCCGGATCGGAGAGATCCGTCTTGGTCACAACGACAATTCCGCGGGGAATGCCCAGGAGGCGGCAGATGTCGAAATGCTCTCGGGTTTGCGGTTTGATACCTTCGTCGGCAGCAATTACAAACAGGACGATGTCAATGCCGGTCGCCCCGGCGAGCATGTTCTTGATGAAACGCTCGTGGCCGGGCACGTCGACAAACCCGGCGCGAATGCCGGCTTCGAGGTCCAGATGGGCAAATCCCAGATCGATCGAGATGCCCCGAGCCTTTTCTTCCTTCAGCCGATCGGTATCTGTGCCGGTGAGTGCTCGGACTAGCGCCGTCTTGCCGTGGTCGATGTGGCCCGCGGTGCCGACGATAATGTGAGTCATGCGGCCGATTTTCAGTGTAATGCTCAGCGTGGCTGTGGCCCTGCCGCAGGAGCCTCCCCCCGTATTCCGGGCCGGCGTGTCCGAAGTTCGGGTCGACGTTCAGGTCGTGGAGGGCAAACAGGTAATTCCCAATTTGGGCGCGGCCGATTTTGAGGTCTTCGACGACGAGCAGGCACAGCCGCTGCTGCGGTTCGGCCGCGATTCGGACCCCTTGTCGCTGGTGATCCTGCTGGATGTCAGCGGCAGCATGAAGAAGTACGTCCGGCAGATGTCCGCGGCTGCCAAGGGCGCTCTGCAACATCTGAAGCCCGGCGATGAAGTTTCGATTATCCTGTTTGCCCGGGGAACGGAGACGGTCAGCGACTTTTCGAGCAATGTCGCCGAGATCG
The DNA here is from genome assembly GCA_964515165.1 of uncultured Solibacteraceae bacterium. GTDB lineage: Bacteria > Acidobacteriota > Terriglobia > Bryobacterales > Bryobacteraceae > JAPKYZ01. The sequence continues at coordinate 55,082 of CAZETQ010000006.1, forward strand.
AGCGGGATCTGGAAGTCGGAGTGGAGCAGCATACGCTGCCCAGCGGGACGGCGATCTATGGAGCGCTGCTGGACGCGGCCAGTGCGCTCAAAGAACAGGCACTGAAGAAACCGAATGCTCGCCGCGCGGTGCTGATCCTGACCGACAACTCCAGCTTGAACTACCAGATCACCGATGCCCAGGTGCTGGAAGCTTTGTTTGGCGCCGATGCCGTCGTCAATGCGATCGTCACCAGCTCCGCGGAACGGCCGAAAGCTTACAAGCTGGGGAACTACCGCAACCCCGATTTCGTGCCCACCGACATCTTCAAGATCGCCGAGCAGACCGGGGGCGAGGCACTTAAGGTAGAGCGCGCGGATCGTGCATTCCCGCTGATGATGGAGCGGCTGCGGACCCGCTACAGCCTGATTTACAGGGCGCCGGGCGGTACTCCGCATACCTTTCGAAAGATTCGCGTGGAGCTGTCGGCGGCGGCGAAGAAAAAGCACGGCGGTGCGACAGTTCGAGCCCGTAGTGGCTACTACACTCCGTCTTAGTCTCCGGAATCATCCCTGCGACAGGTTGATGTTAAGGTACGCATGATGGCGATCAACCGCAGGGAGGAAGTGCGCCGCCGGCGTGAAGCAGCAGAAGCCGGCGGCGGCGAAGAGCGCAAGGCTCGGCAGCATCGGGAAGGGAAGCTTTCCGCTCGCGAGCGCGTCAACCTCCTGCTAGACGAAGGCACGTTCGAAGAGCTCGACCGGTTCGTACGCCATCGCTGTTCCGACTTTGGGATGAATGAACAGGTGATCGACGGCGACGGGTTCGTGACAGGGTTTGGCCTGGTTCGCGGCCGGCCTGTATATGTTTTCGCGCAGGACTTGAGACGCACAACGCCGTCAGCGGAGTGGCTCACTTTCAGGCAGCGGATGACGCCGATTGCCTGCGCCAGATTCGCCGGCTTCTGGATTTCCTGCCGCCGAACAATCAGGACGACGCTCCACGAAAGACAACCAGCGATCCCTGGGACCGCGCGGATGCGGAACTGGACAGCATTGTCCCGCTCGAATCCAACCAGCCTTACGACATGAAAGACGTGATTCTTCGCATTGTGGACGATGGCGATTTCTTCGAAGTGCAGGAACACTACGCCAAAAACATCGTCGTCGGCTTTGCGCGATTGGATGGGCGGACCGTCGGCATCGTGGGAAACAATCCGGCGTACCTGGCAGGCTGCCTGGATATCAACTCGCCGGTGAAAGGCGCGCGGTTTGTGCGCTATTGCGACGCATTCAACATTCCGATCGTGACATTCGAGGATGTTCCGGGATTTCTTCCGGGAACGGATCAGGAGTTCGGCGGGATCATTCGCCACGGCGCCAAGCTGCTCTATGCCTATGCGGAGGCGACCGTCCCGAAGATCACCGTCATCACCCGGAAGGCCTATGGAGGAGCTTACTGCGTGATGGGCTCGAAGCATCTTCGAACCGATCTGAATTTCGCTTACCCGACGGCGGAGATCGCCGTAATGGGCGCTGAAGGCGCGGTGAACATCGTGTACCGGCGGGAGATCGCGGCGGGAGCACCGGAGAATCGCGATGCGATTCGAAAGGCGAAAGTTCAGGAATTCACCGACCGGTTCGCCAATCCCTTTATCAGCGCCGAACGCGGATTTGTCGACGACATTATCGAGCCTCGCCAGACTCGCGCGAAGCTGATTCGCGGGTTGAGGATGCTCGAAAACAAGGTGGATACGATGCCGCGAAAGAAGCACGGCAACATTCCGCTATAACTGTCCCGGATGAACCGGAAAGATGACCCGCAAACACCTCATCGCAGTATTTCTCCCGCTTTCCTTAATGGTTGTTGGTTGCGGCAGACGCTCCTCACTTCCGGCGGTTGGGTCGCCGGAATATCGCGAGCTCTGTTCCGCCTTTTACCTGGGGGTGGCGGCGCTTCAGTCGGGGGAAGACGTGAACGCGCGCAAAGGATTGACCCGGGCGACGGAGATCGCTCCGGAGGAACCGGCCGGCTGGGCCAATCTGGGTCTGTTGGAGATTCGCCAGCAGGAGTTCGACACGGCCTACGCGCACTTTGAGAAGGCTCGCGCGCTGGCTCCGGGCAACAGCGCGATCGAGAGTTTTCTTGGCCTGGTGGAAAGCCGGCGCGGCAAGACGCAGGAAACGCTGGACCACTACCGGAAAGCGGTCTCGCTGGATCGCGCCAACCTGCGGGCGCTCTATTCCCTTGCCACGGAGACGGAGCGGCAGCAGACCGCCACCAGCGATGGCGAAGCTCTGAAGCTGCTGGACCAAATCCTGACGCTCCGGCCTCAGAACGAGCCGGTGCTGCTGGATGTCGTTCGTCTCGCCGCCAAACAGAATGCGACCGCGCGTTTGCAAGAGGCGGTGGCGGTGTTGGGTAAGAGTGCGGACCAGTGGCCGGAGCCGGCGAAGCAGTACTTCGCGCTACTGCAGGAGGCCGCACTGAAGGGAGATCCGCGGAATGCCGCGATTCAGGCGCAGTTTCTCCGGAACACCCTGGTCCGGGTGCTGAGCTACCGGCGGAATTTGGAGGAAGTTCGCGCTCCTACCAGCTCGGCAGGCGACCCGTTCCTGGCGTTCCTGAAGCTTCCAGCGCCGACGTCCGAACCGGCAACCGCCGATATGCAGTTGCGCTTCGAGCCTCAGGATGTTCCCGGCGGAATGCCTTCCACTGTGCGGTGGATGGGAGCGATCCCTCTCGATGGAGAAGGCGCGTCGACGGTTCTATGGGCGGACGACCGCGCAGTTCACATTCCGGGAGGCGCACCGCTGGCTCTTCCCGGTTCGCGCAGCACGATGCCAGGCATCCTTGCCATCGCCGGGCTGGATTTGAACTACGACTTCCAGACCGACCTGGTATTGGCCACTGCGGACGGCGTCAGGATCTATCAGCAGGACAGCGCAAAGCGGTTCGTTGAAATTACCGGGAAAACGAAGCTGCCCGGGGCGATCCTTCGCGGTTCTTATACGGGCGCCTGGGCCCTGGACTTCGACCTGGACGGAGACCTGGACGTCGTTTTGGGTGTTCCCCAGGGCGAGCCGGTGGTCCTGCGAAACAACGGCGACGGCACATTCGCGACGGCGCGGCCATTCCAGGGCATCGATGGAATGGTTTCGTTTGCGAGCGCCGATATCGATGCGGATGGCGTTCCGGATGTCGCCCTGATTGACCGCGACAAGCGGTTGACGGTTTTCCGGAATGAGCGGCTGGGGTCCTACCGGAAACGCGAAGTTCCCGCGCAATCGGCCGGCGGCAATCTGGCAGTGGCCGCGGGCGACATCAACGGAGATGGCCTGATCGATTTCGTGCTGCTGCGAAGCGACTTCCGGGTCAGCCGATTGTCCGACCGGGACTACGGCAAGGATTGGGAGTTTGCGGAAGTCGCGCAGGGTGTGTATTCCGATGGTCCGGCAAATTTGCTGTTGGCCGATCTGGATAACAATGGCGCGCTGGATATTCTCGCCGCCAACCAGGTGTTTCTCGGCGACGGGAAGCGCTTCACCGCCTTGGCCAGTCCAATGCCGCTGCGGTGCTATGCGGTGTTGGATCTCAATCGAGATGGGCGTCTGGACACGGTGGGCGTAGCGGAAAACCAGAAACCCGTCCAGGCGATCAATCGCGGGACGGCGAACTATAAATGGCAGGTGATTCGCACCAGAGCCGCAACGGTGATGGGCGACCAGCGGATGAACTCGTTCGGCATTGGGGGTGAAATCGAAATTCGCTCGGGCCTGCTGACGCAAAAGCAGGCGATCCAGTCGCCGGTGCTCCACTTCGGGCTGGGCGGCCACACCGGATCGGAGTTTGCGCGGATCGTTTGGCCGAATGGGATTATCCAGACGGAGTTCGATCTGAAAGCCGAACAATCGGTACTGGCGCAGCAGCGCTTGAAGGGTTCCTGCCCGTTCCTGTTTACCTGGGATGGGCAGCGAATGCAGTTCCTGAAAGACGTCGGCCCCATGTCGGCGGCGCTGGGAGCGCATCTCGACCACCGAACGCTGGAACCGATTCATCAGACCGAACAGCGGTTCAAGATCGACGGCGACCAGCTTGCGCCGCGCGACGGCTACTACGATCTGCGTTTAACGAATGAGTATTGGGAAACCTACTACATCGATCATTATTCCCTTCTCGCCGTAGATCATCCGCAAAATTCCCACATTTTTATCGATGAACGCGTGGCGGTCCCGCCGGTACCGCTGAATCTATATGTCACCAGCGCTCCCCGGCGGTTCGCCAGCGCGAAAGACGATACGGGGCGCGATGCCGGCGCCATCGTCGGTGAGCTCGACGCCAGGTATCTGGATGGATTTGGAGTGGGCCAGTATCAGGGACTCACCCGCGATCATTGGGTGGAGCTGGAGCTTCCCGAAGATGCGCCGCGAAAGACGCCGCTGTATCTGATCGGCAACGGATTTCTGCACCCCTGGGATGACACCATCACCATGGCGAGAAGCCAGGCCGCTGGCGGTCAGGCAGAAGACCTGCGCATCGAGGTTCCCGATGAAGCGGGCAACTGGCGCATCGCGCGGGAGCATCTGGGTATTCCCGCGGGCCGGTTGAAGACCGTGGTGCTGGATCTGAACGGGATCTTCCGGCCGGGCGCTCCGCGCAAGCTGCGGCTGCGCACGAACATGGAGATCTACTGGGATCGTCTGTCCTGGGCGGCTGCCATACCCGGTCAGAAGCTCAATCCGCGACGCCTGAGCTTGTCGCACGCAGATCTGCGATATCGGGGCTTTTCCCAAATTACGCAAGCGCACCAGACAGCTCCCGAGCTGGCGCACTACGACACGATTGTGCGGACGGGCCCACAGTGGCGGAGCCTGGAAGGCTACTACACCCGGTACGGCGATGTTGTCCCGCTGCTGGAACAGGTGGACAACCGGGTCGTCATCGTCAACTCCGGCGATGAGCTGCGGATGCGATTTCCAGCAGCCGCCGCTCCTGCCGCGGGCTGGACGCGCGACTTCGTCTTCGTCACCGATGGCTGGTTGAAGGAGGGCGACTACAACTTTCAATTCTCCAGGACGGTGCAGCCCTTGCCGTATCAGGGAATGAAGAATTACACGATTCCGCTGCGGCCTTTGGAACAGGAAAAGATCTACCGGTTACACCCGATGGATTGGCAGAACTTTCATACCCGCTACGTGACATCCGAGGCTTTCGCCCGGGCGCTTTGGCGGCGGTGACTTGGGCGAATCGCTTTCACGCGGCCGCCACACTCTCCGTAATCCGCGGCTGGGTGCGCGAGTCGTACCAGATCTCAATGGCCAGCGCGGCGGGTCCGACGATGGTCAGAGCATAAAAAGGCGCATAGATCACCTCCGCCAGCCGCAGCACCGTTTCCACCAACGCCACCAGGACCACCACCAGGTACTGCGCCCAGCGCCGCTTCACGGTCGTCTTGGGGTCCGTGATCATGAAGAAAATGAACAGCTGGTACATCGGTCCGGTAATCGGCGCCACCTCGGCGAGATAGGCATGGCCGGTAATGGCGCTGCGAACCAGCGCGAGCACAAGGAACGAAATCACGTAGGTAAGGGTCAGGTGAAACTTCTTCACCCGCCAGGTGATGAGCGCGCCCAGAATCCAGACCACCATCATGGGATAGAGTTCGTTTCCCCATTGAACGCTCAAGGCCGCGACGTATTCGGGAGCCAGCAGCAGCATGGCGCAAATGGCGAAATTTGAAGGATTCCAGAGATGGCGGCCGTGCCAGCGGAGAACGTACTTCGACATGATGGAAATCGCACTGGTCAACGCATACGGCCAGAATTCCGGCGAACGGATCAGAATGCCCACGCTGATGCCGGTGATGTAGGCGCTGGCAAGATGCGGAATCTTCCCATACATCAAGCGTCCCAGCACGATCTCGAAAGCGATGCTGGTTGCGATGGCCAGCAGCGTCCGGGAGAAGCTTTCCAGCAGACCGAAGGAGAGATGCCCCACCAGCAGGATTGTGGTGATGAACAGCGGAGGCAGGTAGCGATTCTCGATACTGAAAAATCGGCTAACCGCCGGCACCACGCTCATGTTGCGGGCGCCTCCTTTACTTTATGAACCCGGTCGAGGCCGGGCGATTCGAGCGTCTGCTTCAAACCGGAAGGCCAGCGAATCTCCACCCGGGAAATAGAGCCCGCTTTTCCCAGCCCGAAATGAAGACGCCGCTGGTTTTGGGCGCAGAACCCGCTTCCACCGGAAACCTCCTGAAGCTGTTCCTGGCCATTCCAGTAAACGCGCACCTGAGCGCCAATCGCGCTGCGATTGCTGCGGCTGCCTTCCAGATCGAACGCAATCCAGTGATTTCCCGGCGCAACTTCGTTTTTGTACAAAAGCAACGGAGCGCGCTGGTTGGCGACGACGACGTCCAACGCTCCTCGATTGCCAAAATCCGCCAGCGCGACCGACCGCCCATCGTAACGGTCGGTAATCCCGACCATCTGCGCCACTTCGTTGAAGTGACCCTGGCCGTCGCTGATCCAGACGCGCTTCTGCTGGTAGCCGCTCAGCGAGCGTCCGGCGAGGGGCGGCCAATTCGCCGCATCGGAAATGATGGTTCGGTTTCCACCGGCTACCTTTGAATAGTCGTACCAATAACTTCGATTTCGATCCAGCGAGACGTTCCCGTTGGTGACGTACAGGTCCAGATACCCGTCGTTGTTCAGATCGCCGAACTGCGCCCCGAAGCTCCAGCCGCCCAACTCCACTCCCATGGCATTCGCCATGTTTTCATAGGTGACGCCGCCATCGTTTCCGCTTTTCGGAACCCAAAGATTGTTTCCCTGTACCAGGACGCCTTCTTCCGAGATGTTGGATACGTAAATGGAAAACTGGCCCCGGTTCAGGACATCGCCAACAGCAGCGGTCATACCGCTTTTCGGCGCATATCCGACGCCGGCCTTCTTGCCGGCTTCACGAAACCGTTTGCCACCCTCATTGAAATAGAGCTCCGACACGCCATAGTCGTTTGCGATAAACAGGTCCGGATATCCGGTTCCCCGAAGATCGGCGGCGACGGCGGCCAGCGCCCAGCGGTTGGAGGCGATTCCCAGCTTTGCCGAGACTTCTTCAAACTTGCCGTCTCCGAGATTACGGAACAGATACTTCCGCCCGCCATTGGTGGCGTACTCGAAGCTCTCCGGCATTACCTTGGTGGTCTTCAGATGCCAAAGATTCACATCGTCCGCGTAGTAGCCGCCGGCAAACAGGTCCAGCTTTCCATCGTTGTCGAAGTCCAGCCAGACGGCGGTATTGATGTTTGCCCACTCCGGAAAACCGGCCGCCCGGCCCACCGGCGTGAAACGCTTACCGCCCTCGTTGCGAAACAGTTCGGGCCGGCCCCATTTGTAGAGGAACACGTCCTCGTAGCCGTCGTTATCGAAATCGCCCCAGACCGCTCCCATCGACACTCCCGTTTCCCGCGAATTGACATCGGCAAGACCGGTATCGGAGGCGACATCCCGGAAAGTTCCGTTTCCGAGATTCCGGAAGAGTGCGTTATGGCTGGATTCTCCGCTATTGGCGACGTAAATGTCCTGCCAGCCGTCGCGGTCGAAATCCACAATGGAGACTGCCGCCCCCATGGAGGCAACCTGTTCCATGATGTGCTGGAATCGAACGTCGAGAGTGGGGGCCTTGTGAACGAACTGAATCCCCGACTCTCTGGCCGATTCGGTAAACCGCAACCCGTAGCGCGACAGCGCCGACGCTCCGCTTTCCTGGGACGAATTTGCCCGGCCGGAGACGCGCTTATAAATCAGCGGCGCGGCCAATAAACCGGCAAAGATCAGAGCAAGCGCGATACGCGTAAAACGACCCGTCATTGTTGCTTACGATTCTGCGCTCTTGCTCCGGCTGTGTCGAGCAAAGGGTTCTTTTGTTTCCTTGGCCCTGACATTTTGTTCAGCGTGGCTTTGGGGGGTCAATAGTATTTTTATGTTATCGACGGGTCCAAAGTCCCGGGCCAAACCCGCGGTCAGGCGGGGCTGTGAATCAGGCGAGGCTTCAGGCCGCGACCGGCAGGCGGGAAGAGTGACGGTGTGGCAGCAGAAACCGCTTGCTCAAACGGATGAACGGCTCCTCGACGGCGTGATAGGCGGCAACGGAAAGCACAAGCGTGAAGAAAATCGATGCGAGCGCCGCGCCTGGACCGTTCAGACCGAGAACGCGGAAAGAAAGCCAGAGTCCGAATGAATGTCCGAGATAGATGCCGTAGGAGTACTTGGCAATGAATTGAAAACTCTTGGCGAGTTTCCCGTATTGAAGTTCCTGGAACACCGGAAGGATCGCCAGCGCCAGGCAGAAGACCCACCCCATCGGCACGACGAGTTTCCAATTGTGGGGATCGTACAGAGCGGCAAAACAGGCACTGAGCAGGATTACCCAAGCCGCGCAAAGTCCAACCGGAAACGTTGGCGCAAGCCGGTGCCGCAACCGGTAAGCAAGAATTCCCGAAAGGAAACACGGGGTGAAAGCAAAGATGTTCATGTGCCCCGTGAGCATATTGACGACGAATGCCATCGCAATCGAGCAAGCAAGGATGAGAACAAAACGGAATAGCCAGCGTGAGCGATCGCCAGTCACCAGGAAGATCGGCGGCAGGACAGCATACATCTGCAGTTCAATGGGTAGGGTCCATAATGGCGCAATCAGCGGGGGAATCCGGAAAATATTCTGGACAAGAAGCAGATTCGCCAAAATTGCACTGTTCGTTGGCCAGACGAACTTCGAATTTCCGCCCCACGGCGGAATTGAGAAGGTGAGGATCGCCAGAACAGTCAGAATTGCGAGTGGATAGATTCTCATCGCCCGCTGCACGTAGAAGCGAGCAATCCAATTGGAACCACCGGATGCCAGCCGTTCCATTGAACCCATCAACACAAAGCTAGTGTGAACGAAAAAGATGAGAACGCCGACGCGTCCGATTCCATCGATCGGCTTCGTATTCCAACCCAATGCATTTGCAAGATGCGCGGCAAAGACAAGCATCACCGCAAACGTGCGAAGCATGTCCAGGTTCAGAGAGTTTGGGCGAACGCTATCCATTGGGGTGGACGGGTAGTGGCATACGTAGCAATGGAAAATCACTCACTCGGGAGAATTGCGAGGCCCGATGGAGCGGATCGATTCTTTGTAGAGACTACAGTGGAGTTAGCCACTAATCAATAGCCATCCGCCACATCTATGTGAAAGTTACTCCATTACTTCTAGTACTCATAGAATTACTACAAGCCACGAGTAGGCTTAATGCTGCGCCAACTTAGGAACGAGTGTATGTTGGGCCGGTCATCGCCTGAAACCGGCTGGAATCCCGGCATCCGCGCACAGCCGGCAACAATTCCTCAACGCCGCCGACATTCCGGAAGTACGAAAATCGGCATCCCGGCCAGGCCGTAAGCTCGATAAAGTAACGGAGTATCGAACCGCTCGAAGGGGCGACAGAAGACTTCTATGCCAACATCCTCGATTCAATTCACCGAAGCGCTCAGCCCGGCCTATGCCGAAATTCTCAGTCCGGCGGCAACGAGTTTCCTGCTGGAGCTCAGCCGCCGCTTCGAGCCTCGCCGCCAGGAGCTGCTGGCCGCCCGGGCAGACCGCTGGAAGCGCCTGCACGCCGGAGAACTGCCGGATTTCCTGCCCGAGACGCGCGAGATCCGGGAATCGCAATGGTCCGTTGCGCCCATCCCCCAGCCGCTGCTCGACCGTCGCGTGGAAATCACCGGGCCGGTCGATCGAAAAATGATCATCAATGCCCTCAATTCCGGAGCATCCATGTTCATGGCGGATCTGGAGGATTCGAATTCGCCGACGTGGGACAACAACATTCAGGGGCAGATCAATCTGCGTGACGCGATTGCAGGCAGCATTGGCTTCACCAGTCCGGAAGGAAAGCAATACCGGCTGAACGAGAAGACCGCTGTCCTGCTGGTCCGCCCTCGCGGGTGGCATCTGGAAGAGAAGCACGCTCTGATCGGCGGCCGGCCGGTTTCCGCGTCGTTGTTCGATTTCGGTTTGTACTTTTTGCACAATGCCAAGGCGCTGCTCGATCGAGGCTGGGGTCCGTATTTTTACCTCCCGAAGATGGAGAGTCATCGGGAGGCTCGGCTCTGGAACGACGTCTTCGTCTTCGCCCAGGATTACGCCGGAGTGCCGCAGGGCAGTGTCCGCGCCACGGTGCTGATCGAAACCATCCTGGCCGCATTCGAGATGAACGAGATTCTCTACGAGCTTCGCGATCACTCCGCGGGCTTGAACTGCGGCCGTTGGGACTACATCTTCAGCTACATCAAAAAGCTCGGGCATCGCGCCGACATGCTGCTGCCCGATCGCGCGCAGGTGACGATGGACAAAGCCTTCCTGAAAGCCTACGTGGACCTGCTGATTCAGACTTGCCATCGCCGGGAGATTCATGCGATGGGTGGAATGGCCGCGCAAATTCCCATTCGCAACGACGCGGCCGCCAATGAGCGTGCTCTCGAAAGAGTGCGCCAGGACAAGCTCCGCGAGGTTCGCGCCGGACATGACGGCACCTGGGTGGCGCATCCCGGACTGGTCGGCATCGCGAAGGAAGTGTTCGATCAGTACATGCCGGGACCGAATCAAATTCACGTCAAGCGCGAAGATGTTCGAATCGCCGCCAAGGATTTGCTGGAAGCGACCGCGGGTCAAATGACGCTCGCCGGACTCCGGGCGAACGTCGACATTGGCATCCAATACCTGGAAGCCTGGCTGAACGGCAACGGATGTGTGCCGATCTACAACCTGATGGAAGACGCCGCCACAGCAGAGATTTCCCGGTCGCAGGTATGGCAGTGGTTACACCACGGCATTGCCCTGGACGACGGAGCGAAGGTCACGCCGGAGCTTGTCCGAAAAGCGATCGCCGACGAGCTTGCCGCCAAGCCCGGAACCCCCAACAAGAAGCTCGCGGCGGACCTGTTTGCCGACATGATCACTCGCAACGACTTCGAGGAATTTCTCACCGTCCCCGCCTATAGTCACATCGCATAACCTGCCTCTTAGAATTGCGTCTGACGAGCGTCCGGTTGCTACCTGCCGGGGCCGGCTTTGCGACCCCGGTCCGGTCGGCCCTAGCAACAAGGGCTCAGTAGTCCCAGAAGGCCGGTACGCAACGAAAGGCGTCGCCGGCGACCGCCACGTGGCAGACGGACGGGAACGGCAAATGAGTGGCCACCAGCGGCTCACGGGTCGCCGCCAGTTCCTGCAAAAGACGAACCCGAACGCGGGCCGCTTCCTCCGGGTCGTGTTCGAAGCCGTTGTGCCACTCGGGGCGATCAAACCCGACCGCGAAGACTGCGTCTCCGGCAAATGTCAGCCGGTCGCCACCGGACGCCAGGCGGACCACGCTATGCCCAGGGGTGTGGCCCCCGGTGCGGCGGACGAGCACCCCCGGCGCCACCTCGTACTCCGTCTGGAAAGTCCGCAACTGACTGCGGTACTCGTCCAAGAACCGCTTGGCAGCCGAACGAAGTGCGTCCGGGAACCCCGCCGGCATGGAGGTACGCGAAAAATCGGGAGACGCCCAGAAATCGACCTCGGCGGCCGCCAGATGGATCCGCATGTCCGGACGCAGCCGGTCCCTCACGCCATCGACGAGCAGCCCGCCGATATGGTCCATGTGCATGTGGGTCAACACCACGTCGGTCACGGATGCGAGATCGATGCCGGCTGCTTCCAGTCGCAGAGCCAACCGCCCGGCCTGCGGCAAGTGCAAGTCCGGGTCCGCCCCTAGTCCTGCATCGATGAGGATGGTCCGGCCGCCGCTACGCACTACGACCACGTTCAGCGGCCAATCGAGCACGTCCGGCGATAGGAACATACCGTCCAGCCAGGCCTTTCGGACGGCTGGGTCGACATTGGGTGCCAGCGTCTCGGCTGGTATTGGCAGCACCCCATCGCTTACCACCAGCACGTCAATCTCACCAACCCGCAGCGCGTAGCGCGAGGGAACCAGTTCGTCCGGCCCGGGCCTACCGGTTTGTGATTTGTAGTTCAAGCTCATGTCTATGCTGTTCATTGTTGTTTCTCCTTTCCAGCGGCCGCTGGTGCGCTTTGGGCGCTGCGACTCGTTGCTGGGCGATTGCGAGGAATGCACGCGCTTGTCCAATAGGACCTCCGATGTTCCAGTGGAGCGATCAGGCGGAAAATAACGAACTTAGCCGTGATGACGTATAGAGAGACGCTGAGAAATTCCGCCGATATTTCGTGAACCGCATCCGCTGCTAAGGGCAGTCCGGCTCCGGCTCACGAGATTGCGTCGGTGCTGATCGGTACGTTCTGTTGGTGCGTTGCCGCTAAGCGTCTTGCTTGTCCAACAGATCGCCAGATCCAGGCGTTAGTGGGCAGCCGCATGCATTACCGAGAATCGCTCTCGCACCGCTGACGGTGAGTCTCGAAAGAAGGCCAATATGCATCACGAAGAATCCTCCATCCAACTCAATGACCTGATCCTGCAACTTCTCCCGGAATGGAGCCGATACAAGATCGATGAATGGATATTCGTGAACCCCATCGAGTTCGGTGTTCTTAGCTGGACACTGGGAGCTTTCTATTGGAGTGAAGGCGACTGATCGGCACTCGCCTGCGCCTGAGTGCCGGGGGCTTCGGAGCGCCGCATTGTTCTGGACGGGGTGGGCGAACTGCCGCTGGAAACACAAGTGAAGCTGTTGCGCGTCCTACGGGAGCAGGAGTTTGAACCGGTGGGCAGCAATCGCACTATCGAAGTGAACGTCCGGATCATCGCCGCCATGCACTTGCCGGCAACGATCCAGATGTACTGAGTTCCATCTGGATCGGGCCGGCAACGGGCGGATAGTCAAAGTTCCCGTCACTTTGCCGGAATCAATGCGGGAGCGCCTTTGTCCTTTACCAGCAGCACCAGAAACTTTGCGGGTTGAGTGTTGCTGGCATTCCTGCCGACAACATGGACATCGGTAGGGCCTTCATAGAACGTCTGGCCCTGGGCAAGTGTGACTTCCTTGCCGCCTTTCACCTGCATCACAATCGATCCCTCTAACACGTAGATGAATCCATGTGCGTTGTGCCGATGAATAGGATCAGCCCCGCCCGGTGGGTATTCAACAATCATCATCAATCCTTCCTTTCCTGGAATCTCCTTGAACTCCTTTGCAAGGATCGGCGTCACCGTTGGCTGTTGAGCGACCGCCATATTCATCACAAGGCCGGCCAGAACTGGCAGCAGAGTTTTGTGTTTCATGAGGAGCCCCTCTGCACTGGCAGTTCCATCGAGTTCCGTGCGGGCGTCCGCCCGATTTCGGGGGTGCACCAACTGATTCAACCGTCCAAGCTCTTTTGTTTCCTTTCGCGTCTTCCGGGGAAGGCAGCGAATGCGTGGCCCGCCTTCGCTGGCGGCGGGAACCGATGCACGCCATTTCGTGACGCAACGATTAGCGATCTATCGCGGCTCACGAGATGCCGTTTGAGTTTGTCTGCGCCGCCGCTCTTCGTGCGGCTCTAACTGGCTTGCTGCGAAGCAGATCGCTCGAGAGTCTCCGTCAAATTTCGCATTGGATTGCCACATGCATTAGCAGAAGCCGCCAGTGATCGTTTCAGAGGAGGTTGGAAATGGATCGTCCAGCGAATATAAGCGAAAGCCGCCATTCTCAGGATAAAGACATCAGTCAGTCATTCGTTCAGCACTATAAAGCGTTCTTCCGGATCGCCTACCGGATTCTTCGTTCCAAAGAGGATGCCGAGGACGCCGTACAGACAGCTTATTGCGCGGCCTCCCGGGACGTCCATTCGTTTCGCGGCGAATCGAGTCACAAAACATGGATGACGCGAATCGTTGTGAACTGCGCGCTGGGACAACTTCGAACGCAGCGCGCCCGGCCGCACGTCAGATTCGAAGACATTCAGCGCTCCCTGCCGCTTGTAGAATCTCAAACCCTCACGCCGGAAGCGCTCTGTTACTTTCGAGAACTGCAGGCTGCGCACAGAAAGGCTGTGTCGAGACTACCGCAAGGCCTTCACGCTGTTTATGAGCCATGCATCGTTTCCGGCGTCGCGTTTCAACAGGTGGCAAATCGCCTTGGTTTGACAACAACGGCCGCGAAGGCACGGCTGTCTCGCGCTCGCCGGAAAGTGGAGCGCGCCCTCCAACCGCTCGTGCCGGGAAGAGCTGCGTAATGATGCCGGAGCAGCGACCTCTCGCCACGCAATTCGAAGTAGAAGTGAAAAGCCGAAGAGGCGAACGAAAAGGAGAGTTGTTATGAGTATGAAGATTGTCGTGATCGGTGGGACCGGCCTGATTGGGTCAAAACTCATCGAGATACTGACGGCGCGGGGCTATGAAGCTGTGGCGGCCGCGCCCAATACGGGAGTCAACACGCTGACAGGCGAGGGACTCGCGGAGGCGCTGACGGGTGCTTCGGTCGTTGTCGATGTCTCCAATTCGCCGTCATTCGAAGAGAAAGCGGTGATGGAGTTCTTTCAGACATCCACTCGCAATCTGCTTGCGTATGAAGCGAAGGCGGGAGTGCGGCATCACGTCGCGTTGTCCGTCGTGGGAACGGACCGGCTGCAGGAGAGCGCATATTTTCGCGCCAAGATCGCGCAGGAGAAGCTCATTCAGGAATCCTCGATTCCGTACTCGATTGTCCACGCGACGCAGTTCTTCGAGTTCGTCAGGATGATCGCCGATGCCGGAACCGATGGCAGTCTGGTGAGCGTTCCGCCAGTCTTCATCCAGCCCATGGCGGCAGACGATGTGGCCAAGGCCGTGGGAAGAGCCGCGGTGGGCGCTCCGGTGAACGGCATCGTGGAAGTGGGCGGGCCCGAGCGTTTCCGCCTGGACGAATTTATCCGGGAAGGCCTCCGCGCTCGCAACGATCCGCGCCAGGTCATCGCTGATCTGAATGCGCGTTACTTTGGCGCGAAGTTGAGCGACAACACTCTGGTCCCCGGCGATGACGCCCGGCTGGGCGAAATTCGTTTCGCGGAGTGGCTTCGTCCGGTTGCCATTTAGACCCGACAATAGTATTCGATCGCACGCTGCCAAGGGAGGCTGGATGAAGCGCGTTTGTGTGTTTTGCGGCTCAAACCGGGGAACACGGAAAGAGTATCTGAGCGCCGCCAAGGCACTCGGAGAGAGTGTGGTCCGGCAAGGGCTGGGCCTGGTATATGGCGGCGCGCATGTCGGACTTATGGGCGCCGTGGCCGATGCCGCGCTGGCCGCCGGCGGCAGCGTAATTGGAGTGATCCCGGAGGCTCTTGTAGCGAAGGAAGTTGCGCATGGCGCTCTCCGGGATCTGCGGGTTGTCAGCTCGATGCATGAAAGAAAGGCGTTGATGGCCGAGCTTTCCGACGCGTTCATCGCTTTGCCCGGCGGATTCGGAACACTCGAGGAACTCTGCGAAGTCCTGACTTGGTGCCAGCTCGGTCTGCAGAGAAAATTGGTGAGTGTTTTGAACACGTGCGGCTATTTTGACCGGCTGCTCGAACTGCTCGATCATTTCGTATCGGAAGGCTTCCTGTTGCCGGATCACCGCGGGCTGCTGTTGGTGGATGATGATCCGGCCCGCCTGATCGGCAATTTGCGGACAATGACGCCTCCGAAACTTCACGACAAGTGGATCAGGGAATTGAGCGAAGCGTAGAGCCGCAATCCGAATTCGGCCAACCTACATTAAAATCGGTAGGTGGAAGCCGCTGCGCACGACGGACATCTTTCTATCTTTTCCAGTGTGCGGCCTCGCCTCTTTGGAATTGCCTACCGGATGCTCGGCAGTGCGGCGGAAGCCGACGATCTTGTGCAGGATGTCTGGTTAAGGTGGCAGTCCACCAACCGCAGCGCCGTCAACGACCCGCCGGCATATCTGGCAGCCACCACGACTCGATTGGCGATCAATGTCGCCCAGTCGGCCCGCTCGCGCCGCGAGGCTTACGTCGGGACCTGGCTTCCGGAGCCTGTCGATACCAGCGCGGACCCGCGATTGGGGGCGGAGCGCAGCGAAGCGTTGGAACTCGCGGTGCTTCTGCTGCTGGAGAAACTTGCTCCGACGGAGCGTGCGGCCTACATCCTGCGGGAAGCGTTCGACTATCCATATGAGCAGATTGCCGAGATCCTTCATGTGAATGAGGACAACGCGCGGCAACTGGTCTCCCGGGCCCGTAAACATATCACCGAGGGGCGGCGCAGGCCAGTCAGTCCCGTCGAACAACGGCGGCTGCTTCATAGCTTCCTGGGTGCCGCCCGCAAAGGGGATCTGACCGCGTTGGAGAATCTTTTTGCATCGGATGTCGTTTCCTATTCGGACGGTGGCGGAATGGTCCGGGCGGCGCAGAAGCCCGTCGCCGGCCGCGAACGGGTGGCAAAGTTTATCTCGGCCTTTGCGTCCCATTTCTGGACAGGAGTTACGATTTCGTTTCTAGAGGCAAACGGACAGGAGTGCATCCTGATGTCGCGGGACGGCTCTCCCGTTGCGTGTGCAACTGTCAGCGCTTCCGAATCCGGCATCGATCAGATCATGTGGATGATGCGGCCCAGCAAGCTCGCTGCAATCTCGCTGTCACAGCAGGGGTCGCGCTAACCGTCGTCCGGCCGCCAACTCGGATGGACGGCCTCCCCTAAAAAACTTGTCACAAAGATACCGTCCATCCGGTCATTGCTCGTGCAGCCGGCGATTCCCCTCCAATCGCCGCCGCAGGTACAAAGATTACTCACGAGCGAATACATATGGGAGCCACGACTATCGAAGTTGTCGTTCAGGATCTGGGAGAACGGATGGAATGCTGTGCCGGCCTGGAAATTGAGATCCTGCAGAACATTCAGGCTGTCGCTTGGACCGTAACGCCAGATGGCCGGATGGAGTTTATTAACCGGTTCTATTTGGATGCGACAGGGCTGACGCTGGAGGAGTGCCTCGCCCCGCTTCCTCTTTGGAATCACACCGGGTGCAATCTGCCGCCTTTCCTCACCAGCCTCCATCCGGATCACAAAGAGCGCATCCGAAAGATCTTCTGGGATGGCATTCGCTCGGGTCGAGGATGGTCTTTCGAAGCTCCTTTCTTTCACCGCACCGATGGGATGTACCACTGGCATCTGGATCGGGCAGTTCCCGTTCATGACCGGGACGGTAACCTTGTTCGATTTGTCGGAACGTGCGCCGACATCAATGAACTCAAGCAGGCGGAACAGAAGCAACTGGCGCTTGCCGCGGAGAATTTGAAAGCCTACGAAGAAATCGCGTGCCTGAAGGCAAAGCTTGAACGAGAGAACACCTATTTACAGGAGGAGATCCGCAGGGAGCATAATTTCGACGAGATTCTGGGAAACAGCACGGAGTTGCTCAAATTGCTGGATCGCGTAGAAGCCGCAGCTCCAACGGACGCCAACGTCCTGATCATCGGCGAAACCGGCAGCGGAAAGGAACTCATCGCACGGGCGATTCACAGCCGCAGCGCTCGCAAGAATAGTCCCTTGGTGAAGGTGAACTGCGGCGCCATTCCTTCCGGATTGGTCGAAAGCGAACTCTTCGGGCATGTGAAAGGCGCTTTCACCAGTGCTTCGGAGCGCCGGATTGGCCGCTTCGAACTGGCCAACAACGGCACTCTGTTCCTCGACGAAGTCGGCGAACTGCCGCTGGAAACACAAGTGAAGCTGCTGCGTGTTTTGCAGGAGCAGGAATTTGAGCCCGTGGGCAGCAATCGCACCATTAAAGTGAACGTCCGGATCATCGCGGCCACCAACCGCGACCTGGCGAAGGCCGTGCAGTCGGGATCGTTCCGGTCCGATCTCTACTACCGGCTGAATGTCATCCCGCTACCGGTGCCGCCATTGAGAGACCGCAAGTCCGACATTCCGGAGATTGTGTTGGCGTTCCTTCAGCAATCGGCGAAACGAATGGGAAAGCCGGTCCAATCGGTGTCGCAGGAGACCATGGACCTGCTGGTCAACTATTCCTGGCCCGGCAATATCCGCGAGCTCCAGAATGTGATCGAGCGGAGTGTCGTTCTCTCCAGAGGCTCTATTCTGCACCTCGGAACCGATTTCCTGCCGGCTGCGCCGCAGGACACCGGCATTCACCCGGGCGCGACCACTCCGGCGGCCGCCAATCATTCGCTGGAAGACGTGCAGCGCCGGCATATTCTCAGGGTGCTGGAAAGAACAGGCTGGGTGATCAGCGGGCCAGCTGGCGCTGGGGCTGTCCTCGATCTTCATCCGAATACTTTGCGTAGTTTGATGCACCGGCTGGGAATTCGACGGCCATCCCCGGCTCGTTCATCGGAATACATCGCCGACAGCCCCCAGTAGTGCTGGGGAGAGCTCTTGCTTGATGCTCTCCACTCAACGGATCTACGATCTTACGGCCACTGGCCGCGCCGGCTGGTACTCGCCCGGAACGGCACGAAACGAAATCGCCAGCCGGTTCCAGCCATTGATGGCGACCACGGCCAAGGTCAGATTCACCAGCTCTTCAGCGGTGAAGTGCTGGCTTGCTTTCTCATATACGCCGTCGGGAACGTGCTCCTGGCTGATGCGGGTGACATGCTCGGTCCATAGCAGCGCCGCCCGCTCGCGTTCCGAGAAGAACGGCGTTTCGTCCCATGCGGACACCGTGTAGAGGCGCTGCTCGGTTTCACCCAAGGCACGCGCATCCTTCGTGTGCATGTCGATGCAGTATGCGCATCCGTTGATCTGCGATGAGCGCAACTTGATCAATTCCAGTAGAGATGGCTCCAGGCCGGACGACTTTCGAAGATATGCTTCAAGGCCGTTCATAGCGCGGACGGCACCTGGCGCCGCTTGTCCAAAGTCCAATCGAGATTGCATAGTGTGAGACTCCCGGTAGTCGCTATGCAACTGCTCGCCCAATCGGGAACTACCCAATCGGTAGCGGGATCGTTTCGCAGCTTATGAGAGTGCGTCAATATTTACTTGCAGTTTCGATCCAGAGATTGAGTTGACAGTCGAAAGTGGCGCCGTTGCAATTACGCCATTTCGCGAACCAGTGAAGTCCCACCGGGCAGATTCACGAAATACCGTCGATACTCGTGAACTTGCGGCTGCCATGAATTCCGCTAAGTCTTTGTCTTCGTGTTGATCTTCACAAATGCCGAACGGCACGCCGGGTTGGGCAATGGCATGCACTCCTGATTGCCAGCCAATAGCGGCGCCGAACTGACGGCATCCAACAAAGGAGATATCACGATGAGCACTATCACTACCAACGATGGAGCTGAGATTTATTACAAGGACTGGGGCAGCGGACAACCTATCGTCCTAAGCCACGGCTGGCCGTTGTCTTCTGAGGCGTGGGCGGGCCAGATGCTCTTCCTTGCACAGCATGGTTATCGAGCAATCGCGCACGACCGGCGCGGCCACGGCCGGTCCAGCCAGAGCTCGTCTCACCACGATATGAACAGCTACGCGGATGATCTGGCAGATCTGCTGGACCAGCTCGACGTGAAGAATGCGGTTCTGGTTGGCCACTCGACGGGAGGTGGTGAAGTCACTCGTTACATCGGCCGATACGGGACGAAGCGTGTGGCGAAAGTGGTTCTCATCGCTGCCGTTCCGCCAATCCTGCTCAAAACCGAAGCAAATCCGGAGGGACTTCCGATGGAGGTTTTCAACGGACTGCGCGCGAGTCTCGTCAAGGATCCTTCCCAGTTCTTCCGGGATCTGGCAATCCTGTTCTACGGCGCCAATCGTGCGGGAGCCAAGGTCTCGCAAGGCACGCTCGATCAGTTTTGGCTGTGGAGCATGCAAGCCAGCCTGAAGAGTGTCTATGAGTGCATCAAGGCTTTCTCCGAAACGGACTTCACCGAAGATCTCAAGAAATTCGACGTCCCGACGCTGCTGCTTCACGGCGAGGACGACCAGATCGTTCCAGTGAAGGACTCCTCGAAAAAGTCAGCCCAACTAATCAAGAGCGTGGAGGAGATCTACTACCCCGCCGCGCCGCACGGCATCACTTCAACCCACGCCGATCAAGTTAATGCCGACTTGTTGCGCTTTCTGGAAAAGGGCGGCAAAAGCTCCCTGGCGGCCTGAGTTTCGTACGGCAGGGCAGATCACCGCGCGGATGGTCTGCCCTGGTCCGCTGGTTTGTTTGTATCCATGTCATCGATCACTTTGGGAGGTTGTTTGTGCAGACACTTCAGGTAAACGCTTTCGACGATCGCAGGGCCAACTATCGCCCGTTGGAAGGCAAAGCCGCATCGGTTACCGGTGGCTCTCGCCGAATCGGCGCCAGAAGGAACATGTGCGTTGTACATGATAATCTACAATTGTAGATTATCTATATATGGCCAAACCAACCGATCTTGTTCAGGGCACTCTTGATCTCTTGATCCTCAAGACCATATCGCTTGAACCGAAGCACGGCTGGGCCATCGCCAAGCGCATCCAACAGGTTTCACAAGATGCTCTCCAGATTCAACAAGGATCCTTGTATCCAGCGCTGCACCGGCTGGAGCAACAGGCTTGGATCAAGGCCGAGTGGCGCGCGACGGACACCGGGCGAATGGCGAAGTTCTATTCGCTGACGCGCGCGGGACGGAAGCAGATGGAAAAGGAACTGGCAAACTGGACCCGGCTGTCGACAGCAATTAACGTCGTTGTTCAGGAGGCTTAGGTAGCGATGCGGATGTTCGACAAAGCCCGCTTACGCCTTCGGTCGCTGTTTCGCCGTCCGAGTGTGGATTCCACCCTGGAAGCCGAACTTCGTTTCCACCTGGATCAGCTCACGGAAGAGCACATTTCTGAAGGTATGTCTCCGGACCAAGCCCGGCACGCCGCGCAACGGACCATGGGGAGCATCACGCAATACAGAGAGGAGTGCCGCGATATGCGCCGCGTAAACTTCTTCGAAGATCTTGTACAGGACGTGCGCTGCACGATTCGATCCTTAGCGAAGAATTCTGGATTCACCATCGTTGTTGTCGCAACGCTAGCGCTGGGAATTGGCGCAAATACCGCGATCTTCACCATCGTCCGGGGAGTGCTGCTGCGGCCACTCGACTATCCAAATCCCGGGCAACTGATGTATCTGACGGCCGAAGCCCCGGCCATCGGAAGCGCGCAAGGCGCGCTCTCTGCGCCGGAATACCTCGAATTCCGCAAAATGAATCAGTCATTCTCAGCGGTGGGCGCTTACTCGACAGGTGGCACTGCGTACACTACCGGCGAAGTGAACGTCACCGCGGGAGAGCGGCCGCTACGCATGCGCTCCATATCTGTCGATGCAAATTTGCTTGAGACGCTTCGTCTTCAGCCGGAGCGCGGGCGGCTTTTCAGTGCCGAAGAAACCTCTCGTTGGACGGGCACGCTTCCGCCGCCGATCGCTATTCTCTCCCACGAATTGTGGCAAACAGCGTTTGGAGGGTGGCCGCTCATTGGACAGAAGGTAGAGATTGACGGCCGGCCTCACGAAGTTGTGGGTATTATGCCGCCCGGGGCCGACGTAATGGATAACCGCACCCAGGTTTGGCTGCCCCTCTGGCTGCACCCGAGTATGGCGCAGCAACGCGGGATCCATATCCTCTACGTCATTGTCCGGCGAAAAGACGGCGTTACGGCAGAGGCGGCAAAGGCGGAGTTGAGCACACTCCTGGAAAACTGGGGCGGCCGGGACGGAGCGAAAGACCATGTGCCAACGAACCGTCCCGTGCGATCGGTGGATCACACTCTCCAGTTGCGGATGTTGCAGGAGGCGATCGTTGGCAGCTCCGGTCGGGCGATCTGGGTTCTGCAGGCGGCTGTGGGCCTGGTGTTGCTTATCGTTTGCGCGAATCTCGCCAACCTCGTGATGGCTCGCGCCGGGTCGCGCCGGCGGGAGTTCGTACTGCGCACTGCGCTTGGCGCCAGCCGCGGCCGCCTGTTTCGGCAGTTGGTTACCGAGGGTGTCGTACTGGCAGGAGCCGGCGGCATTCTCGGTCTCTGGCTAGCCGGTATCGGCGTAAGTGCATTGATCCGTGCGTACCCGACGATTGTCCCGCGAACGAATATGGTCACCATCGATTTGCCCGTCTTGTTGGTTGCGCTCGGCCTCTCGACTGGAACGGCTCTGCTCTTCGGATTCGTGTCGCTGGGACGGGGGCCGGCGAACAACTTGGCCGCTGCACTGAAGGAGGGAGTAAGAGGTTCCAGCGGCGCCGCGGGGAGCCACACCCGTCGTGGGCTCGTGATTACACAGATGGCTCTTGCGGTGATGCTGGTGATCGGAGCGGGACTGCTGGTGCGAACCATTTACAACCTCACGAAAATCGACGCGGGATTTGACCGGTCGCGGCTGGTGACGTTTTCGATGACATTACCCATGGCGAATTCCGAACCGGACACGCGCGCGCAGGCATATCAAAGGGTACTCGATAAACTTCGCTCGATACCGGGCATGCTGGGAACGGTTGCCATGTCGGGTCTGCCGCCGAATCGAACTCCCGATGGGATCGCTACTCCGATCGAAAATTACACCGCCGGCGATGGAAGGTCATCTGAGATCATCGACTACTACCAGTTCGTCATGGGCGACTATTTCCAGACGATGGGCATCCCGATCGTCGCCGGCCGAGGCTTTGAGAAAACCGGCATCGCCTCGCAAGGTAAGGTGGCCATCGTCAATGAGACGTTAGCGAAACGAATTTGGAGAGGGCAGAACCCGATCGGCCAGCGCGTGCGGCCGCCCACAAGCTCCTTTGGCGGTAGCGACGATGTCTGGCATACGGTAATCGGAGTGGCCAAGGATATCCGTCAACGCGGCGTCGATCGCCCCGCGGGAACGGAACTTTATTTATCCCTGGATCAGCACGGCGTCGCTCCGCCGAGCATGAACGTCGTAATGCGGACAACCCTGCCACCGGCCACGCTGTCAGCGACGATTGAACGAGTGGTGCGGGAAGTGGACGCAGCGGTTCCGGTAGTGCGGCTTCGCGACATGGAGTCGGTGTTCGCCGAATCGATTCGCCGGCCGGCACTGCTGGCGCAGCTATTGGGCGCGTTTGCCGGATTGGCGCTGCTTCTGGCAGCCATTGGCACATATGGCGTGCTCTCGTACGCGGTGACGCAGCGTCGCCGCGAGATCGGCATTCGGATGGCGCTCGGCGCGCTTCGCTCCCAGGTGCTCACCCAGATCGTGAAGCAAGGCCTTCAGATCGCGGCGATGGGTGTCCTCATTGGCTTGGCAGGCGCACTCGTCTTGAATCGCATGATTGCGTCGTTGCTGTTCGGCGTGCGATCGACAGACATGGTGACCATCGCTTTGGCGATTGCCGCCATTCTCGCAGTGGCACTGGTTGCCAGTTGGCTACCGGCGTGGCGCGCATCGCGCCTGGATCCGAACATCGTATTACGAGATGAGTAGCGGCGGGGATCTTTCAGTCGCCTGCATGTATATTGCTCACACCACAGGAGTTCGCTAATGTCTTTTTGTCGATCAACTTGATATAGTATCTCGTTATGTCCGGCTCCTCTTATCCTCTTCTGGCTGTCCTGCTGTTCTCCCCTTTTGCAATGGCCCAAACGTCATCCATCACAGGGCTTGTGTCGGATTCCTCGGGCGCCGTCGTCAGCGGTGCAAATGTGACGGCCAAAAGCGATGCGACCAGTCTGGAAACTCGCGTCCAGACGAACGAACAGGGCTACTACAGCCTGCTTCAGTTAGCGCCAGGAACCTACAGCATCACGGTCGATATGACCGGGTTCAAAACGGTCGTGGAGAAAAATCTTTCGCTGGCGGTCGGCCAGGCCGCCCGCATCAACTACACGCTGGAAGTCGGCAGTGTCGCTGAATCCGTAGAGGTCAGCGACCGGGCCGTGCTGCTGGATTCGGAAAGCTCCACTTTGGGTACCGTGATTGGCAGCAAGCAGGTGTCGGAACTTCCGCTGTTGGGCAGAAACAGCTATGCCCTCGCAATGCTGGTGCCCGGTGTACGGCCTTCTTCCGGCGTCAACAACGTCGTCATTGACCAGATCTCGACGGTCGCCTATTCGATCAATGGACAGCGCTCCAATTCCAACGAATTCCTGTTGGACGGCGCTCCCAATGCCGCGGCTGCTCAGAACCAGCCGGTCATCAACGCCAATCCGGATATGGTGCAGGAGTTCAAAGTCGAGACGAACTCATTCTCGGCCGAGTATGGACGCGCAGCCGGCGGTGTCTTCAACGTAGTCACCCGCGGCGGTACGAACGACCTTCATTTCACTGCCTACGAATTTCTGCGGAATGACAAACTGAACGCGAACGACTGGTTTGCCAATCGCAACGGGTTGGCGCGCCCGCCGTTCAAATTCAACCAATTTGGCGGCTCGATCGGCGGGCCGGTGCGTATTCCCCGCCTTTACGACGGACGAAATAAGACCTTTTTCTTTTTCAATACGGAGATTGTCCGTTTTATCCAGGGCATTACCTTCACCGCGGCACTTCCGGACCCACAGATGCTAACCGGCAATTTTGCCGGGGTGCGGCAGGCGAACGGCAACCCGGTGACCATCTATGACCCCACCACGACAACGCAAACCCCAACTGGCTTTTTGCGTTCGCCCTTTCCGAATAATGTGATTCCCGGCGATCGCATCAATCCGGTTGCCCGCAACATCGGAAATCTGTTTCCGTCGCCGACCACGTTGGGCGCGAACTACGGAGTGATCAACTACACCCGCACCGACGGAAATATCGTCAATAAGAACTCCTTCAGCCCTCGAGTCGATCACAACTTCGGCGACTCGAACCGGATGTTCTTCCGCTATTCCTACGACGACACGCCGTTCAATCGCGCTCCGGTCTACGGGCCGGACTACCTGACTATCGCTCCCACCGCCGGCCCGCAAGTGTTCACTCGCTGGAACACGGTTCTGGAAGATTCGCACACGTTCTCGCCAACGATGCTGATGACGCTGCGATATTCGGCGACGCGCCTGATCAATTTTCGGCGGCCCTACTCGGACAACTTCAATATCGAATCGCTAGGGCTGCCTTCCTACATGCGGGAGGGAATGGTCGATCCCATCTCGATGCCTGCTATCACCATTAATGGTCTTTCCGTCTCCGGTTCCATTCCCAACATCATTGTTGGCGGCCTGATCGGGTCCACCGACTACATCAACTTTGGAAACACGCAACAGAACATCCAGGGCAACGTCACGAAGAATCTGGCCAAGCACACGCTGAAGTTTGGAGCAGAGTATCGTGTCGTCCAATTCAACAACCTGCAGGTGGGCGACCAGGCTACGAACTTCAGTTTCGCGCCGAACTTTACGCAAGGCCCGAATCCCTCCGCTCCCGCCGGGAACACCGGGTTGGGACTGGCCACTTTCCTATTGGGAATTCCCGGGGGCGGCGTCAATCCCGTTCCGGCGTTGGCACAAACCAACAAGTACAGCGCTGTGTTCATCCAGGACACGTGGAAACTAACACCATCTATCACTCTGAACCTCGGGCTTCGCTACGATTACGAGACTCCGCGCACCGACCGGTTTAACCAGCTCACCAACTTCGACTACGAGGTAGCCTCGCCCCTCACCGCGCCGGGCTATAACCCCCGGGGAGGTCTGGTATTCCCGGGCGTCGATGGGCGGTCGCGTTATAACGCGCGGCCCGACCGGAACAATTTTGCCCCCCGGGCTGGAATCGCCTGGAGGCTGACAGCCAAGACCGTCGTTCGCGCAGGAGCCGGCCTTTTCTACGCCGCAACAACCGGCATCGGAGGCGGGACGGGGCCGTTCGGCATTTCCGGTTATCAGGCCCCCACTTCGATCGTCAACAGCCTGGATGGAGTCACGCCGATCGTGACGCTCAGCGATCCGTATCCCAACGGCTTCAATCGTCCCACAGGCAGCAGCGCCGGATTGTCGACTCTGCTGGGCCAATCGATTCAGTTCACCGACTATGGAAACCACACGCCGTACAGCGCTCAATGGAGTGCCGGAGTCCAGCAGGAGCTTCCCGGCGCCGTCCTGCTGGAAGTAGGCTACGCAGGCAGCCGTGGTATTGGCCAGTTTGAAAATCGCCAGTGGAATCAGCTGGATCCGGTTCACCTAAGCCAAGGTGACGCACTGCGGCAGCAGGTGGCGAATCCTTTCTTTGGCCAGATCCCTGTTGGGACACTCGCCAACCGCACGGTGCCGAGAGCCCAGCTGCTTCGACCGTTTCCCCAGTACGATGGCGTCTCCGCGCAGAATTCCTCCTGGGCAACGTCCAGCTACCATGCGCTGGAGGTGAAAGGCGAAAAACGCTATTCCAGCGGCCTCAACCTGTCGCTGGCGTACACCTGGTCGAAATTGTTGGATTACGGGATCGGGCCATTCGGCGGCGAAGCCCTGGGAGCCAGCTCGATTCAGAACTGGTACAACCTCGCTTCCGAATGGAGCTCCTCGACCGTGGATCAGACGCACCGCGTCATCTTAAACGGTGTTTACGAGCTTCCGTTTTTCCGGGCTAAAACCGGCGTAACGAAGGTACTGCTGGATGGCTGGCAAGTCGGAGGAATCTGGATGGCGTTCTCCGGCGGTCCTTTGGGGATCACCTCCAATGTGAACAACACTTTTTCGCAGGGCGGAGGACAGCGGCCCAACTGGAATGGGCTGAATCCGTGTGTCGACAGCCCGACCGTCGCGCGCTGGCTGGATGCCTCCGCGTTTTCAAATCCGTCCGCTTACGCGTTCGGCAACGCCGGCCGTACGAGGAATGGCTGCCGCAGCGACAACACCACCCAGATCGATCTCAGCGTCACCAAGAACACGCGAATCAAAGAGAGATTGAACATTCAGTTCCGCACCGAGGCATTCAACTTGACGAACACGGTTCGCTTTTCCCCGCCGAATCAAAGCTTCGGCAACGCGCAGTTCGGCCAGGTCACGTCGCAAAACAATCTGCCTCGCGTGATTCAGTTCGGGCTGAAGCTGATCTACTAGAAAGCATCGATGAACCGGCGAGATTTCCTGCAATCCAGCACGGCTTTGAGCGTGAGTGCCTACGCGCAACAGCAGCCGCCACCGCAGGGTGCGCGGACACCGGAAGCGGTGAACGAAAAGCCGAACATCATTTGGGTGTTCGGGGATCAGCACCGCGCTCAGGCATTGGGATGCGCGGGCGACCCGAACGCCCGCACACCGAACATCGATAGCTTCTCGGAGCTGGGTGTTACGTTTACCAACGCCGTCGCAGGGTTTCCCCTGTGCTGCCCGTTCCGGGGATCGTTGCTGTCCGGCCGCTATCCCCACAACGCGGTGCCCGGTCACGAATACCCGTTGCCGGACGGTCAGAAAACCATTGCGCACCCCTTCAACGAAGCGGGTTATCGTACGGCCTATTTCGGCAAGTGGCATTTGGGCGGCTGGCACGAGAGCCGCGGCCGCGGGGCCATGTTTATCACCGATCCGCAGAAGCGCGGCGGCTTCGAAACTTGGGCAGGCTACGAGAACAACAATTCGCAATGGGATTCGTGGGTGCATGGAGGCTCAGGAAAGGACGCATTTCACTACCGTCTGCCCGGCTTTGAAACCGATGAGTTGACGAACCTGCTGATCCGCTACATCAAGGAGCGGGGCGAAGAGCAGCGCCGTAACAAAGCTACCGCCAAGCCTTTCTTCGCGGCACTCTCCGTTCAGCCGCCGCACGATCCTTATGTTGCTCCGGAGGAGTTTATGGGCCGGTACAATCCTGCGCAGCTCCACATGCGGCCGAACGTCCCAGGCATTCCCCGTGTCCAGGAGCAGGCACGCCGGGAAGCCGCCGGATACTACGCCATGATCGAGAACCTGGATCACAATTTCGGGCGTATTCGAAAAGCCCTGGGTGAATCCGGGCTGGGTTTCAACACGCACCTGATGTTCTTCTCCGATCACGGCGATATGCACGGATCGCAGGGAATGTTCCGAAAGACGAATCCCTATCAGGAGTCGATCCGCATTCCGTTCGTCATCGGAGGTGAGCTTCCCCGCTACGAAGGACGAAAGAACGGCCGTCTCCCTGTTGTCTTAAACCACGTCGATATCGCTCCGACAACCTTGGGGCTGTGCGGCATCAAGAAGCCGGATTGGATGCAGGGAACGGACTTGTCGCATCATCGATTGACCAAACCTGCGGCTGGCCCGGAGCCTGATTCCGCCTACCTGCAGCAGGTGATTCCGACGGGTCATGGGAACAGTATCAACACTCCCTACAGAGGGCTGGTGACGAAAGATGGTTGGAAATATGTCTGCTTCGAAGGCCGCTCTTGGTTGATGTTCAACCTGAACGAGGATCCTTACGAGCAGATGAACGTCGCGCACAATAACCTCTATCGCTCCGAACGGAAGAAGCTGATCGCCCGGCTGAACCAGTGGGTGAATGACACCGGCGACAAATTCACCATCCCGGCGGATTAAGCACTATTGCGGAGTCGTGCGCTGCCAGGGCACCTGGCCCGCTTCCTGAATGTGCAGCATCAGGCGGGAGACCAGATCCATGTAGCGTTTCGGTTCCCGATCTTTCAAATCGTTCGTTTCGCCCGGATCGTCGTGGAGATTGTAGAGCTGCATCGGCTCGAACGGATGATTCTGCAGAATTTTCCAGTCGCCGCTGCGATACGCATAGTAGTCGCGGCCTTGGCTGCGCCGTCCTCCGTCACGCCGCATCCACACGAGATCCCGATCCGGTAAATGGTGGCTGGGATCCTTGAGACACGAAAGAATCGAACTTCCGTTCAACTTCGAAGGTGAATTGGCACCAGCCGCCTCGCAAATCGTCGGAGGCAGGTCCATCGCCAAAGCGATCTGATCCGATTGCGATCCGGCGGGAATGCGGCCGGGCCAGGAAGCACACATCGGCACGCGAATGCCGCCTTCGAACATGTCTTCCTTTGCTCCCCGCCAGGGGCCGCAAGTTCCTCCGGCACTGACCTGGCCGCCGTTATCACTGGTGAATATCACCAGCGTGTTGTCTGCCTGACCGTTGTCTTTGAGCGCCCTGAGCACTCGACCGATCGATTCGTCGAGATGCTCGATCAACGCCGCAATCTTTGCTCGCTTCGGATCGAGAGAGGGCAGGCGTTGCTGGATCTTCTGCACCCACTCGTCCGGCGGTTGGATCGGCACATGCGGCGCGTTATAAGCCAGATAGAGAAAGAACTTCTGACCGTCCTGCTTCCGCTGCTTTAGATAGTCGATCGACCAATCGCTGAACAGATCCGTCGCATGGCCTTTGGGATCGATCGTTTCCTCATTTCGCCGCATGTAGTTTCGGCCATGCCGGAGATGCGTGTAGTAGTCCTCCATCATGTCGCCGAGGAAGCCATGGAAAAAGTCGAATCCCCGCTGCGTGGGAAGGTTCGGTGATTCCAGTCCCAAGTTCCACTTGCCGACAATCCCCGTTTGATAGCCGGCGCCCTTCAACATCTTGGGCAGCAGAACGGCTTTCTCCGAAAGATACGCCCAGTTATCGGGCGCGTTCGTCCGCACCAGCCCGGGGACACCGGCGAGATCCGGGTATTTTCCGGATAGAATAGCGGCGCGCGTAGGAGAGCACACCGGGGAGTTGGCGTAGAAGTTCGTAAACCGGACGCCGGAAGAGGCAATGGAATCGATGTTCGGCGTGCGCAGATCCTTCGCACCGAAGCTCGATAAATCGCCAAAGCCCAGATCGTCGACCAGAATGACGAGAAAATTTGGGGACGTTTTTTGAGCAAACGAACCGGGCCGGAAAAGAGCGCTACCGGCAGTCGTCTTGAGTAACGTTCGTCGCGAGACGGTATGGGGAGTCATACGCAGAGGCGGTCTCTCTAGATGTACTAGATTTTCCGCCCCTTCGATCCCGTAGCAACTACCAGTAGAATTTGCCCGCGATCTGTAGAATTCGAGGATCGGCCGCGCTTGTCACAATTCCGAATTGAGACGGAACGTTCTGCGTCGACGCAGGATTGAAGAATTGCGTGTGGTTGAAGAAATTGAACCATTCAAATCGCAACTGGAGCCTTGCCTGCTCGCCCAGCGGCGGGAAGGCGAAATTCTTGATCGCTGAGAAATCCCAGTTATTTGCACCAAAGCCCGGCTGGGCATTTCGGGCCAGGTTTCCAAATGTCCCACGCGCCGGAGTGCTGTAAGCGGTCACATCCAGACCGTAGAGATTATTCGTACGCGGGTCCAGCTTGCTCGGCGCGACTCCCGTTGAGTCTGCGCGCTGGCTGCCTGTACTGACATTCGCGATGTCGTTCGCGGTGAAAATCGTGTACGGCATTCCCGTTCGGAAGTTGGCGATGCCGTTCACCTGCCAACCGCCGGCCACGGCGTTAAGAAATCCATTCTCGATATTCCACTTCTGCCCGCGCCCGAACGGTAACTCCCACACCCAGCTTCCGATGAAATTGTGCCGGACATCGTTGTCGGCAAGCCCGCGCTCCGGCCGGCGATCGTACATGCTTTGTCCCGCTGCTCCACTGTCGATTGCCTTGGAATAGGTGTAAGCCGCGCTGAACGAGACTCCATTGGTGACGCGTTGATCCACCTTCACATATCCGGCGTTGTAGTTCGACCACTGATAATTGGTGTTTTGCGAGAAGACCGGGCTCAGCGACGGATACGGAGACCGCGCGGCAAAGGGCGTCGGATTGGCCGGATTCTCAGGCAGCCGCGGTTGATTTACCCAAACTGTTCCTACTTGCTTGTGCCCGGTGTTTCCCAGATATCCGGCTTCCAGCAGCAGATTCCGGCCTAGTTGGTGCTGGATCGTGACGTTGTATTGATAGATGTACCCGGTTCTCCGGCTGAGGTCCTGATTGCTGGTCACCGCGCCCGGCACCTGTTCCGGTGTGGGAAAGAGATTGCTCAGAACGATCTGCGGAGTTGTGTTGCTGGATACGATCGTCGCGTTCACGAAATAGGGCAGAGTGCTGGTCATGCTGCCCAAAGTCGCACCGCCAGTGTTCAGCGCCGAGAAGACGCCGAAACCCGCCCGGAGAACCGTATTCGTTGCCGCTCGATAGGCGATGCCGAATCTCGGCGCGAAATCATTGGCGTCGGTCACGATCGGGCGCTCCGGCAACAGGGGATCTCCAGTTCCCTTTACCAATCCCACTCCGGGAACGTAATAATCCGGGCTGACGCTCAGCAGCTGGCGGTTCGTCGCCAGGTCGAAGTTCGCCAGGCGCCCGCGCCACTGCTGGAACAGCTCATAGCGCAATCCGATATTCAGCGTCAGCCGGTCGGTCAGCTTCCAATCATCCTGAATGAACATTTGATACTGCGTGCCGATGGAGTACTTCGCGACTCCCCCGAAGTTGCCGATACTGCCCAGACCTCCCGTTGCCGATTGCGGATTCCCCAGAAGGTAGTCGCCGAAGGCATCTCCCGTGAAGTTGCCGCTGAAGTTGAAGATGCCGTTCTGATTCGATCCCTGGTCGTAGCCGACCATCATCCGGCTGACATCTCCGCCAAACTTCAGCGTGTGGCGATTCTTGATCCAGGTAAAGGTCTGTCCGGCCCGGTAGTAAAGATTGTTCTGGACAATCCGAAGACCGTAGCCGACAAATCCCGAGGTGCCGGTCGGATTTCCCGGGGCGTAGCCTGTCAGGTTCACCGAGGGCAGAGTGTAGTCTCCCGGCTGCGGAGCGAGATTCTTCAGTCCCAGCTGCTCGGCGTAATTCGTCGTGGTCCGGTCGCCGTCGCTTTGCCGCGCCAGGAACGCCCGGGTAAATCCCAGCCGGGTCTCACCGATCAGGTTGGGAGAAAACAGATAGGTAATTCCCACCGAGACATGATGAGTGTTATCCGGCCGCACCAGACCCTTGCCGGGTAGGTAGGCGACGTTCACCAGCTCGTTATCAGCCAGCGTGTAGCGGCCAAACAGAGTTCCTTTCGACGAGAACCGGTAGTCCACCCGGCCCGTGTATTGATCCCGGCGCTCGGTGTCGCTGGGAGTCAAAAGAAAGTTCACTCCCGGCCGCTGGTTGAGGAAGTTGGCCTGGGGGAAATACTGGATCATCTGCGCTGAGATACCGTCAAATCGTTCTCGAGGGATGACGTTTCCCGGAAACGGCGCATTTCCGTTTGCCGGGTCGCGCACGATCTTGCCGCTGCCATTGAAATCGCCGCTCTTCATTGCCTCGGTCGGGACCAGGCCCTGCAAAATCACGCCCGTCACTCGTCTTCGTCCCTCATAATTTCCAAAGACGAACAATTTATCCTTGATAATGCGCCCGCCCGCGCTGCCGCCGAACTGATTGAAAGTGAATCGCGGAGCTCCGGCCGGAGGGCGAAAGAACTGTCCCGCCTGGAAGGCCCGGTTCCGGACGAAGTCGTACACGACGCCGTGAAATTGATTGGTCCCGCGTTTGCTGACCATGTCGATTCCGGCGGCTCCATGCCCGTACGATGCATCCATGAAGTTCATCTGCACCTTGAACTCTTCGATCATGTCCAGCGAAAGAGCAATGGCAGGATTGTTGATATTTGCCACTGAGAAGTCCACGCCATCGAGCATGGCGTTCGTCGCCGTGTTGCGGACGCCTCCGATTTCCGCCGATCGCTCGTCCATCACGCTTGACGTTCCTCGCACCTTGATGACGCCGGGGGTGAGGGCGATCAGATCGTAGAAATTCCGGTTGTTGAACGGCAGCTCCTTCACCGTGCGGTTGTCGATCACCGTGCCCACTACCGCCGTGTTGGTCTGCAATTGGGGCGTGGCCGCGGTGATTTCGACGGATTCGGCTACGGCGCCCACCTGCAATGCGACGTCCGCGCGCAGTTGGGAATTCACCCGCAGCACCAGGTCTTCGACCACCGCCTGCTTGAATGAGGCGGCCGTAACCGTCAGCCGGTAAGTGCCGGAAGGCAGCGCGTTGAACTGATAGCTGCCTGTCCCGTCGGAAGTGAATTCGCGGGTTTCGTTGGTGGCCCGATTGACAGCGACGACTTTCGCGCCGGGAACGACGCCGCCCGTGGAGTCCGTGACGGTTCCCAGAAGGGTTCCCCCGCCATACTGGGCCCACATCGCGGAGGAGCCAAGAACAAGAACGGTGACCAGCCTCATAGCAAGCCTCCATCTACCAGGACTGCTCTGCTATGAGGACCGCTTGCGTGGGAATGTTTCTTTATTTATGCCAGAACTTCTGAGATCACCCGGCCCCCGATATCGGTGAGCTTCTTGTAGCGCCCCGCATGCAGAAACGTCAGCCGGTTCTGATCGAGGCCCAGAAGGTGCAGCAAGGTGGCGTGAACGTCTCGCATGGGAATCTCTTCCCCGGCCGCCCGGACCGAAAAATCGTCCGTTTCGCCGAAGGTCGAGCCGGCCTTAATATCTCCACCCGCCATCCACACAACCAATCCGTACTGGTTGTGATCGCGGCCGGGCTTATCGGTGGTCAGGTTATTGTCGAAGGGCGTCCGTCCCATTTCCGAAGCCCAGACGACCAGAGTCTCGTCCAGCAACCCGTGAGCCTTCAGATCCTTCAGCAGACCCGCGACCGGCTGGTCCACTTCCTTACAGTGAACCGGAATCCGCTCCTGAATGGCGCCGTGATCGTCCCACCGGTCACCGCCCGCCCCGTGCAGCACTTTCACAAAGCGGACGCCGCGCTGGACCATCCGCCGAGCCAGCAGGCACTGGCGCCCGAACGGCTCCGAAACCGGATCGTCCAGCCCGTATAGCTTCTTGGTTGCCTCGGATTCGCCTTCCAAATCGACCAATTCGGGAGCTCGCGATTGCATACGGAACGCCAGTTCGAAGGAGGCGATGCGAGCATCCAGCTCGTTGGTGTTGGTCCGTTCGGCGCTATGCCGTTCGTTCATCCAGCGCAGCAGATCCAGCTCTTGACGTTGATTCGCCTCCGTCACCTGCGCAGGACGATTGAGATCGACAATCGGCGTGGCGCCGTTCCGGAAGAGCGTTCCCTGATAGGCGGCGGGAAGGTAGCCGTTGCCCCAAACTCCCGCTCCGCCGATGGTGGCCCCCCGGCGGTCGCCCATGACGATAAACCCGGGCAAATCGCGGTTCTCGCTGCCCAGACCGTATGTCACCCAGGCGCCGATCGAGGCGGATCCCGGAAACTGGCTGCCCGTCAGGGTGTGGTAAACGGCCGGGCCGTGGTTGTTATTGTCGACCTTAATCCCGTGGATAAAGGCCAGATCGTCGGCGCAGCCGGAGAGGCTCGGAAGCAGCTCCGAAAACCATCGGCCGGATTGTCCGTACTGTTTGAAGTCCCAGAAGGGAGCGATCACTCGATTCGGCGCGGCAGAGAACGTCGCCAGCTCACCTTCCGTACGCTCGGCCTTCGGCATCTGCTTGCCGGCATATTTCCAAAGGGCCGGTTTGTACTCGAAGGTATCCATCTGACTGACGCCACCTTCCATAAACAGGAAGATGCAGTTCTTCGCCTTCATCTTGCGATGCTGCGGCTTCGGATCCAGCGGATTGACCAGCTTCGGCTTCTCAGCCGCCGAAAGATCTTCCGTGCCTAACAAGGAAAGCAGAGGCAAAGCTCCCAAGCCGAGGTAAGACTCCCAAAGCAACTCACGCCGCGTCTTCATGATCTACTCCACGTACAGAAACTCATTGGAATTCAACAAAACCCTGGAAATCGCGTCCAGAGACAAGCCCGATTTCTCAAACTGCGATCGTTCCTCCGGGCTGGGGTCGCGGCTCAACACGATCATGAACACGCGGTCGATCTGATTCGTCCGGTCCGGACCGGCCTCGCGCTCCACGCGCTTCGCCAGATACGTCGATTCCTCTTGCACCAGGCTGCCGTTCATCAAAGAAAGCGCCTGCAGCGGCGTTGTGGTCGAACTGCGCCGGTCGCAGGATTCGCTGAATGGCAGAGCGTCGAAGGCCGCCATCATCGGCAGGGGCAGCGACCGCCGCTGGAAGATATAGACCGATCGGCGCCGGGCATCTTCTTCCTTTTCATTCGGTTCCCACATCAACCCGCCGGTACGGCCGTAGCGGGCGAAGTCCGCCAGGTCCGCCGGCAGCGGCGGAAATACACTCGGACCGCCGATTTCGGGATTCAAACGGCCGCTCGCGAACAGAATTCCATCCCGAATCGCTTCCGCCTCCAGACGCGTCCGGTTGAATCGGGAAAACAACTTGTTCTCGGGATCTTTGTCCTTCAGCGCCGGATTCTCCGAAGCCTGCTGATACGTATTCGAAAGCAGCATCATCTTGTGCATCGCCTTCACGTCCCAACCCGATTCCATGAAGGTGACCGCCAGCCAATCCAGCAACTGAGGGTTCGTCGGCCGCTCGCCGTTTTTTCCGAAATCGCTCGGGGTGCGCACGATGCCCGCGCCGAAATGATGCTGCCAGATCCGGTTCACCATCACTCGCGCAGTGAGCGGATTCTCGGGGCTGGCAATCCATTTGGCGAGAGTAATGCGATGTCCGCGAGTCGGAAACTGGCGGTAGCGATCGGTTTCGAGAGTCGCCGGCTTGGACGTGATAGCCGAGGGGAAACCCGCTTCGACGATCTCCCCCGGTTGATTGTAGTTGCCGCGGATCAGAATGCGGGTGGGCGCAATGTCCGGGCCGGACG
Source organism: uncultured Solibacteraceae bacterium (assembly GCA_964515165.1). Lineage (GTDB taxonomy): Bacteria > Acidobacteriota > Terriglobia > Bryobacterales > Bryobacteraceae > JAPKYZ01. Next base: position 90,593 of record CAZETQ010000006.1, read on the forward strand.
GAGGACCGGCAACATTCGTCACCGCCAGGACGTTGGATTTCCATCGGTTCAACCGGCGGCGGAAGATGTCCAGCTGACCCGACAGTTCCGCATAGCGATTCTTCTCTTCGGCGGTAAAGATGGATTTGCCGGAATACTTCGCCCGCGCTTCCGCTGCCACGTCGGTGTCCGCCAAGGCTTCGAAGCGGCCTTCCGGATCCATATCGCCTTTCGCGTAAGCCGCCTTCAACTTCTCGAGCATCGGCTTCTCGTAGGCTTCCAAGAGCGCCTGTTCCTCCGCGTCTCCAGTACGAGTCGCATCCTCCAGCAATCCTGTGTAGCGCGCCCGCTCGGCTTCGGTGAAGATCCGCTGCTTCTTCAACTTCATTTCCAGGCGAAGATCGGTCTTGGTCAACTCCTTGCCTTTCGCCTGCGCGACCTTTCCTGCGCGAAGCTTCGCCAGCAGTTCCGCGTTGAACGCATTGAAGGCTTTCTTCTCCGGTCCGTCCTTCAGGCGAGCCTCCAGGCTCTTGATCTCCTGGGTGGACCGCTTCTCCATCTCCGCGTCCTTGTAGGGAACGTCCACTCCGCCGGCTGCCTGCACCGCATTGAAGAATGCCTGCAACCGGTAGAAATCCTTCTGGGGAATCGGGTCGTATTTGTGGTCGTGGCAGCGCGCGCATCCCACCGTCATTCCCAGAAAAACGGACGACGTCGCACCGGTCACCTCCGCCAGATAATTGGCGCGAACTTCCGCGGCGACCAGATTCGAGCGATCCCACGGAGCCACTCGCAGAAATGCCGTGGGAATCAAACCCTGCACATCCGGAGCATAGTTGTTCCGGGTCTTGCTGTGTTCATCTCCGCCCGCAATCTGCTGAATCACGAAACGGTCATACGGCATGTTGGCGTTGAACGCCTGGATCACCCAATCCCGGTAGCGCCAAACGTTGCCGATCGCGCCATCGCCTTCCAGGCCGGAAGTCTCCCCATACCGGGCGAGATCCAGCCAGTGACGTCCCCAGCGCTCTCCATATCGCTGATCCGCCAGCAGCCGGTCGACAAGATGCTCCGCCGCGTGATCGGATTCGTCGCGGAGGAATTCGTTCAGCTCTTCGACAGAAGGCGGCATTCCCACGAGATCGAAGAACACTCGCCGCGCCAAAGTCCGCTTTGAGGCTCGAGGCGCCGGCGACAGGCCTTGCTTCTCCAGACCGGCCAGAATGAACGCGTCAATCGGATTCTTGACCCATGCGGCATTCTTCACGGAAGGCGGCTCGGTCTTGAGCGGCTTCTGATAAGGCCACCGCCAATCCTGGGAACTGACCGGCTGCGAATCCGCAGGCAACTCACGGATCCAGGATTCGACCGTGGAGATGTCCTCCGGGGACAAATCTTTGCCCATCGGCATCCGGGGAGCAAGATCTCCCTTGAGCATCGCGACCAGCGGGCTTTTTTCCGGCTGACCGCCCACCACCGCGCGGCCATGCTTCTTGCCACCCGCGATCACGCTGTCCAGGTCGGCCACCGAAAATCCGCTGGATTTCACTTCCGCCGAATGGCACGCCGAGCAGTTCTCCGCCAGGACCTTCGCCGCAGCCTGGGCTTTGGGCGAAGTGACAGCAGCCCCAGAAGTGGTTGCGACCGCGCACATGGAAGAGACAACTACCCAATATTTCATTGAACACCGCACCTGAGATCCTACAACTCCATCGATTCCGCGCCGTTGCCGTCGCTACAAGCTGAACTGTATCAACTATATATGAAGTGTTAAGGCCCCGCCGGTGGACCCTAAGCCTTCTGGCCTGGAAACATCGGCCCAAGCCCGGCGCTCTATATTTCGGATAACCGATCCGAAGGGGATTTCCATGGCTGCAAAGTTGATGATAAAGACTGCCACTCCGCTACTGGCTCTGATTCTGGCCGGCGGCTGCTCCGAACGCCAGCAACAGAAGATGGAGACGGAGGCAAAAGAAGCCGGACAAGCCGCGGAGCAGAAGGTAGACAATGCCGCTACGACCACCGCGGTGAAATCGAAGCTGGCCGCCGACGTTCGGCTATCGACGTTAACCAGCATCAATGTCGACTCCACCGGCGGCGTTGTGACTCTCACCGGAACGGTGCCGAGAGCTGACGACAAAAGCAAGGCCGAGCAAGTGGCGATGACCGTCGACGGTGTGCAGCGCGTCATCAACAATCTGGAAATCAAGCCGTAGCGCAACGCTTCGCGCCGGGAAAGCGGCCCCTTCGTGTTAGGATCGCCGCTGAGTTCATGGAAAACCGGACTGCCAAGTTTCTGCTGGCGGGCTACATCCTTTTATTTTGCTGGACCGGCATTCATCCATACGATCGCGCCACCTGGTATGCCGAGAATCTTCCGATCGTGTTGATCGTCGTGGCGCTGGTGGTGCTGTACCGGCGGGGTGTCGTCTTTTCACCAACTGCGTACCTTTTGATGTCCGTGCTGGTTTATATGCACACGATCGGCGGGCACTACACTTTTGAGCGGGTTCCTTTTGGCTTTGTAACGGATCTGTTTGGATTTCAGCGCAATCACTACGATCGTGTGGCCCACTTCAGCGTGGGATTCTACGCCTATGCAATCGCGGAGGCGCTGGTCAAGTTTCAAGCTGTTCGCAGCCGCGTGGTGCTGTTTCTCTTTCCGATTTTCACCATCGCCTTCGTGGCGATGGCCTACGAACTGATCGAATGGGTCTATGCCGCAACCGAAGGCGGAGCCTCCGGAGCCGCATTCTTGGGCAGCCAGGGCGATATTTGGGACGCCCAAAAAGACATGCTGGCCGACACACTGGGAGCGATTGTGGTGACCATTCTTTTTTTCGTTCAGGGGAGATCCGCAGAGCGTCCCGGCCGGCGGTGACTACGGCCGGGGGCTGCTGCGCGAGCGGATGATCTCCAGGGAGCGAACGATCTCCGCATCAGCCGGCTTCAGTTGGCGGGCCGCTCGCAACTCCTTTTCGCCGTTTTCCAGATCGCCCGATCGCGCATAGATCAACCCCAGATTCTTATGCAGATCGGCCTCGGCCTTACACTTTCCGCACAATTCGAGAGCTTCCCGAAGATGCGCGATCGCTCGCGGCCAGTCCCGCGCCGCCGCCGCGCTGAGCCCGAAGTTGCCCGCCGATTCCGCGCGATCGAGGATCTGCTTGGACTGCTGAACGGCGACGAGCCGCTTCCGGTACTCGCCCGCTAACTGCGGATTCGTCGAGTTGAGTGCTCGGGAGAGGCTGTAGAGCGCTTCCGCATGCTCCGGTGAGAGCTCGGTCAGCTTTTGCCAGGCGGCGACGGCTTCTTCGGAATTGCCGGCCTGGCTCCAGGATTGCCCCAGCAGGAAAAGTCCCTCCAGGTCCTTCGGATTCCCGGCGAGCAGCCGCTGGAGAGAATTCACCGCTTCTTTCGGATTCCCCAGGTTTTTCTCGGTGAGCGCCAACAGGTACAGCGGACGGTCGAAAGCGGGGTCCAGACGGAGTGCCTCCGATAGCTGCGTTCGAGCATCTTCATAGTCGCGCAGATCGAATGAGGCGCGCCCCAGATTATAGTGGGCGGCGGCGCTTGCCGGCGCAAGCCGCACCGCCTCCCGGAACGCATCGCGAGCAGCCGGCAGATCGAACTGGTCTGCCATGGCGATCCCCAGGTTGAGAAAGCCATCCGCCGACTTCGGTTCCAACTGCGTGACCTTTCGAAAGCACGCGAGCGCGTCTTTCCAGCGGTTCAGTTTTGCCGCCACCATTCCGGAAGCAGTCAGGGCTCTTGGATTGTCCGGCGACAGGCGCAGCGCATCGGCAATCGCTTTGTCCGCCTCTTTGAACTTTTGTTGGCTGGCAAGAATCAGGCCCAAATTCAGGTGCGCTTGCGCGTAATTGGGGCTCAGCTCCGTGGCGGTTCGAAACTCGAGCTCGGCTTCTGCCGCCTTGCCTTGCTCACCCAACACGACTCCGAGATTCGATCGCGCCTCCGCAAACTGCGGATCGGCGGCAATCGCCTTCCGAAAGGCGGCTTCCGCCTCGGCGGTTCGCCGGCCGCGCAATTCCAAAAGACCCAACTGGTTCTGCGCCGCCGCCAGTCCGGGATCGATCGCCACCGCCGTCGTCAGAGCCTCGCTCTCCTTGGCTATGTCGCCCAGACGAGCATACGCAAGAGCGAGATTGTAATGCGTCTTCGCATTCCTCGGGTCCAGTTTCAGCGCCTGGAGATACCCGTCCACTGCTTTCTGGGGATCTCCCTTTTGCAGCTCGTCGTTGGCTAACGCCGCAGTCGTATCGGCGACCTTCTCCGTTGTGCTGCGTTGCTTGCTGGTACGCATCGAAGCGAATTCAGAGGTCGCCTTGTCCATTTCACCCAACTGGCGCAGGACGTTCGCGAGCTGAAAGCTGACGTCCGCGGAATCCAAGCCCAAAGACCGGGCGGCTTCCAGGTGCGTCCGAGCTTCGGCGGGTTTTCCCGCGCGAGCCAGCACGAAGCCCAATTGATATTGAGCGTCGGCATGCTTCGGATCGAGCTTTACGGCAGCTTGCAGTTCTGTTTCCGCTTCCGTCAATCGATCGAGGCCGCGGTAGGTGAGCCCCTTCAAATAGTGGAGCTCGAAACTGGAGGGTCCGCGAAGCACCTGAAGCTCCGGAAGCGCCGCCTGGTAGTCCCGTTGCGCTACCAGGGCCCGTGCCAGGGACAGGCGCGCGTTCTCATTCGCCGGCTCCAGCGCCAACACTTCCCGGTATTCGCCGGCCGCTTCGGCATAGAGCTGCTCATGAGCGTAGGCGCTACCCAGATTGAAGTGAAGCAGCGCCGATCGCGGCGAAATTCGGAGCCCCCGCTTGAGTATCTCGATGGCATCCTTCGATTGGCCGCTTTCGGCATAAGCAACTCCCAGAGCCAGGTAGTGCCCCAGCTCCTGAGGTTCCAGCGCAAGAGCCTGCTTCAGATAGGTGGTGGCCGCCACGAATTTCCGCTGGAGAATCAGTACCCGTGCGAGGCCCCGCAGCGCTATTTTGTCCTGCGGCTGCAAGGCGAGTACAGCCCGATACTGTTCTTCCGCGCCGGCAGCATCGTCCATGTCGATCAAAAGCGCGCCGAGTGCGTTCCGGGCGGCGCTGAGGCGGGGATTCAACGCGATCGCCTCTCGAAATTCCGGAATTGCCGCTTGCCGGTTGCCCTTCTGCATGTGGGCCAGAGCCAGGTTGTAGCGGGCCCGGTCCGATCGCGGTTCTACCTGGACGGCCTTTTGAAAAGCCGGAATGGCGCAGTCCAGCATGCCTCGAGACGCGAAAAACCCGCCGAGCTCTTCATAGAGAGCAGCGGCGGGTTTGGCTTGAATCCGTTGTTCGAGTGCTTCAGGTCCCCGGCAAACCGTCTGACCGAAAGCCGGGGAAGCCAGCAACAGGAACCAAAATCGCATCAGAACACAAATCTCGCTCCCAATTGTAGCTGCCGGGGCTGATTTGCGATCGCGGTAACCGAACCGAACAGCGAGGGATTGGATAGATTCGCGTTTGGACTGGCGTAAACCGGATGGTTGAACATGTTGAAGCCTTCCACACGGAATTCGATTCGCCGGCCCTCTCCCAGAAACGGCAGCGGGAAGTTCTTAAACAGCGACAAATCGAAGTTCTCCCATCCGTCGGACCGCAACCGGTTCCGGCCGGAATTGCCGAACGTGAAAGGAGCCGGCGCAGCTACCTTGCTTGTATCGAACCATCGGCCAGGTGTTGGGTTGTCCAGCGCCGGGTTATCCAGGAAGTTCAATCGCAGATAGGTTCCGGCGTTGCCCGTATTCGCCAGGTCGCCATTGATCTGGAGACTATAAGGCTGACCGGAACTGAGGCGAATGATGCCGTTGGTCTGCCAGCCGCCCAGGATGTAATCCACCACCTTGTTTCCGGATTGATATCTCTTACCGGTTCCAAACGGCAATTCGTATACGAAATTCATCGTCAGGACATGCGTCAGGTCAAATCCGGATACGCTGCGATCGTTGTTGAACTTGTAGGGATCCTGGATGGAGCAGCCTTCCACTCCATACCAGCCGGAGCATCCAATGTCGATTGACTTCGAATACGTGTAGTTGATCATGTAGGCGAAGTCATTCTTGAATTTCTTGTCCAGCAAAAACTGGAAGCTCTGGTAATTGCCGCGCCCCCAGCTTCGGTCGTAGTAAGTCGGCCGTATGTACGGGAATGGCGTCCGGTCCCGGTAATTGCCCGGTCCCGGCGTCGTCGCTACGTTGTAGAAACCGCCGATGTCGAGCCTCCGGGTTCCCGAACCGACATAGTTCACCGTCACGACCGTGTCGCTGCTGATCTGATGCTGGACTCCGAAATTCCATTGCATCGAATAAGGATTCTGGGCGTGGGGGTCCATATACCATTGCACCTGGTTGAAGGGCGTTGGTTCCGGCAAAGCGCCGCCGGGAAATGGACTCTTGCCACTAACGCTCGGGGTGGGTACCGCCGCGGTTGGGTTGTTGAGATTTTCCTGGAGCTGCTCCCCAACGCTGGGCCACTGCGCGGAATAATTCTGGGCCGTTTGAACAACCGCCGCGTAGTTGTCGAAAAACATTCCGAACGAGGCGCGGATGGCCGTCCGCTGGCCAAGGCGATAGGCAATGCCAACCCGGGGCGCCCAGTTGTCGTTGGTGTTGTAGTAGATCTTTTCGCGCGGATCTACTTCGACGTTCGCGGGCAGCACTCCGCCCGGAACGCACGGGGCCTTCCCGAGCTCTTCGCACGATCCCGGCATCCTCTGGATCAAATACACGCCGCGCTGCAGGTCGTAAGCGCCCGTATAAATATTCTCGTTGCCATCCTGTCCCAGCGGCGGAATGAATGTCTTGTCATAGCGGACACCAAGATTCACGGTGAGCTTGGTATTTACCTTCCACTGATCCTGGAAGTAGAACGCCATGTGGCCGCCGCGCCGGACCGTGGTTTCGCGGTTGCGGAAACTGGCGGCATCCGGAACATCGAGCAGGAACGAAGCCAGCTGGCTTCCGGTATTTCCAGGATTCTGCGGATTCGACGTTTGCAGCGGACGGTAGGTGGAACTCGCATTCAGCGGGGAACCGAGGAAGTCCATGTTGTTCCACTCGCCACCGAATTTAAATTGGTGGCTTCCGACGATCTTCGTCATGGAGGCCTTGTACTGCCAGATATCGGACGGCCGGTTGAATGAAATGCCTTCTCCGCCGGAAACCCACTGATCGATATTCAAAGCAGGCATCAGGGACAAACCACCGAGGAAATTGCAGCAGAAGCTGGAGGCGTAACCGACATCCTGGGCGAAATTCGCCGGCAGGGAGCGGAAGCGGGTTCCGTTATTGTCGATATTCTCCAGGCGGCCAAACTGAACCTGCAACACAGTCGAAGGATTAAATGTGTGCACCCAGCTGGTGCCGATGTTAATCGCGTTGAACTCGCGGAAGCTGGCAAGCGAAGGACGGCCGCCGGAGGAAGTCTGGTTCAGCTTCGACTGGCTGATCCGGAAGAACATATTGTCCTTCGGGCCCAGCACTCGATCCGCCCGGACCGCCCACTCGTTCTGATCCTGGCTGAAGGGCGAAGGATCGATCGCATTTCGATCCGAGGTGATGATCGGACCGGCCGCCGGAAATGTTTGCGCGTAGGCGATTGCCCCGGAGTTGATCCGGTTTTGCGGGATGATATTCCCGGCAAACGGCATCCGGACGAATCCTGTACCGTTCGGATTTGCAACGGTGGTGAGAGGATCGTAAATCTGGCGGGCCTCATCGCTGAGGTTTCCGGCAAGGTTCGCCGCCGTGGGGACGCGCAGCAGAGTATTATTCGCCCGGCGGAATCGCCAGCCTTGGTACGAGGCGTGGAAAAACGTTGTGTTGCGGCCATCGAAGACTTTCGGAATGACAACCGGACCGCCGCCGGCCGCACCGAACTGGTTCTGCCGGAAGGGAGTGACCGCGGGAAGAAACGTGCTGCGAGCATCAAACTCGCTGTTCCGCAGGTATTCCCACGCCGAGCCATGAAGCTGGTTGGTTCCGCTCTGCGTCGCCACGTTGATGACGCCGCCCAGCGCTCCCCCGAATTCGGCCTGATCGTTGTGTGATTGAACCTTAAACTCCGCGATATCGTCCACAATTGGGTTCACCGCTGGAGTGGAAAGCATCAAACCCTGGTTCGTGATTCCGTCCAGGGTCCAGAAATTCGAGCGATTCGTCTGCCCGTTAATCGCCGGAAACATAAAAGTTCCGATTCCCGGATGACCGAATCCGCTGCCGTTGTTCTGCGAAACACTAACCGGCGCGACACCGGGAGTCAGCGAAAGCAGCTGGGTGAAGTTCCGTCCGTTCAGCGGAAGATCGACCACCTGCTCGCGGGACACGACCGCTCCCACTTCGGAGGTCGACGCCTGAACCTCGGCGCCAATCGCGTCCACCGTTACGGACTGCTCCACCGCGCCGACTTCCATCACGATGTCGATCGTCGCCGTCTGATTGACGGCCAGAGTGAACTGAGACAGGCGGTTCGTCCGGAATCCGGTCTTGGTGACTTCCAGAGTGTACTGTCCGGGCAGAATGTGCAGAAAGGCGTAATATCCTGCGTCGTTGCTCTGCGTGCGGGCTTCCACTGAAGTTGCGGTATTCCGCAGCACCAGGCTGGCTTCGGGAATGATGCTCCCGCTGGAGTCGCGCAGCGTTCCGTTGATGGCGGCAGTGGATGCTTGTGAGTACCCCGATACGCTACACAAGATCAAACCGGCGATGGTGAGGACGAGTCTACGTGGCCCCATAATTAGACTGCCTCCTGTGACAGCCGCAATTGCTTTAGCGGTAAAATACCCCGACTGAATGTTGCGACTATAGTACAAATTGACTAGCCGGTCAATATAATCTTGACTTTTGATCCGCCGTTTTGCCGAAGAATTTTGCCGAAGCTGTCGGTTATTTTTCTCGTTGGAGTGCTCTTCGCCCAGGACCTGGACGTTGCTCTCAGTCCCTTGTCCAAACGCGGCGGAACCATTCTCGATCAAATCGAGGACCCTGCGGAACGCCGTGCCTTTCTGGATTTGTATGCCGACGCAGATCCGCTGTCGCAGCGCTCGAAAGTCAGCGGCTTTCTGAAGAAATTTTCATCGTCGTGGCTGTTGGCGCAAGTCTATGAAGCGGGAGCCCGCGCTTCCTTCGAGCTGGGCGACATCCCCACCGGTCTTTTCTACGCGAAGCACTCGCTCGAGCTTTACCCCGAGAATCCCCTGTTGCTCTCTACCCTGGCCGCCGTCTATTCAAACCGCGGCGAGCGTCGTCTGGCGCAAGAGAACGCCCGCGCGTCCTTGCGCCATCTTGCCGGCTTCGTCGCTCCCTCCAACATGACGGAGCGCAGCTGGAGCCCGATCCGGGAGCGTCTCCAGCAGACGGCAATCCAGGTCCTGGGCACCACCGGCGGCGTCTCTCCGATTCGGCCAAAGGATCCGGGCCCGGCCTACGCCGGCAGCGAATCCTGCCGCTCCTGCCATCCCTCCCAGTTCGCCGCCTGGACACAGACCGGAATGGCCCGGATGTTGCGCACAGCGGCAGAACAGACCGTTGTCGGCGACTTCGAAACCGATGGCTATTCGCGATTCGGCCGCCTTCTGGCGCGTCCCGGACGGACAGGCCGGTCCCTGTTCTTCGATCTTCAGCGCTCTACGGGCGAATGGAGCAGATACCTGGTTGAATACGTCATCGGGTCAAAGTGGCAGCAGGCTTATGCCACCCGGGCCGCCAATGGCGAGCTTCACGTCCTGCCGATTCAGTACAACGTCGTCGAAAAGTCATGGATCAACTATTGGCAAATGATCGACCCGCCGGGTTCCGAGCGCGCGGAGATCTCCACCTTCCATCGCTTCCGCGAGTTCACTTCCTATCAAAAGAACTGCGCTCCCTGCCATACCAGCCAGATGACCAACACCAGCTTTCGGGAAGCCGGGGTGAACTGCGAGATGTGTCACGGCCCCGGCGCTGCCCACGTGAATGGCAAGCCACAGAAGTGGTCTTTCCAAGGCATCGGCAACGCGCAGTACGTCGAGGTCTGCGCACAATGCCACGCCCAATCGGCAATCCGCGAGCCGCAGGGTTTTCCGCCCCGATACAAGCGCCGCCCATACACCGAGTTCTCCCGCAAAGCCTTCTATCGGGACGGCCGGTTTCGCGAAACCACGTTCATTGTCGAGGCATTCGAGCGTTCGGCGTGCTTTCGCAAAGGCCAGGCACACTGCGGGAGTTGTCATCACCCCCACCCGGACGATGCGGCGGCCAACCCCACATCCCTGAAGTTCCGGGACGATCCGAACCGGATGTGCCTGCAATGCCATGAGGAGAGGTATCGCGGCAACGGTCACACCAGGCACGCATCCGGAGATGCGACCCTTTGCGTTTCCTGCCATATGCCGAAGATCATGAACAGTCTTCTTTTTAAGGCTCGAACCCATCAGATCGACGACCGTCCCAACGGCCGAATGACAGTTCGCTTCGGCACTTCGGAGAGCCCCAATGCCTGCCTGGAATGCCACGCGGACCGGGACGCTCACTGGGCGCAAGACCAACTGCTGGCCTGGCCGGGCAATGCCCGTACCGAAAGGTCGCGCTAGCCGGCGCCTTGCCGTACCCCCAGCTTTGGATAACAATGTCTGCAAGTGAGATCGGTACCGCTCCTTCTCTTATTACCCGTCCTTGCACTGGGCCAGGATGCTGCTGCGCGCAAAGTTCTGGAAACGAACTGCGTGGCGTGTCACGGCGCGGGGCGAATGGGAGGACTGGATCTCCGGCAGCGGGAATCCGCCCTAAAAGGCGGCACTCGCGGCCCTGCCATTCTACCTGGCAATGCCTCGCAAAGCCTGCTGTATCAAGCAGTTCTGCGCTCTGGTCCAGTCCAGATGCCGCCGGGCAACAAGGGACTCAGCGCGGGAGACATCTCTGCCATCAAATCGTGGATCGATTCCGGCGCAAACTGGACCGAAGGTACGCTTTCGACGGAACCGGCATGGTGGTCCTTCAAGAAAGTCCGGCGTCCGGCCGTTCCGGCAAACAACGCGAAAAACCCGATTGATGCCTTCATCCAGGCCAAGCTTGTCGAACAGAAACTCTCCCCGGTCGAAAAAGCAGATCGCCGAACGCTGATCCGCCGCGCGACCTTCGATCTACTCGGCCTTCCGCCCACGGCGGAGGAAGTCTCCGCCTTTCTCGCCGACGCATCCCCGGACGCTTATGACAAGTTGATTGACCGTCTGCTGGCCTCTCCCCGTTACGGCGAGCGTTGGGGCAGGCACTGGCTGGATGTCGTGCGCTATGCCGATACGGGCGGCTTTGAGACGGACGTCTACTTTCCGAACGCCTGGAGGTATCGCGACTACGTCATTCAATCCTTCAATCAGGACAAGCCCTACAACCGGTTCATCCAGGAGCAAATTGCCGGCGATGAACTGTTCCCGGATGACCTGGATCTCAACGGCGGCTTCGAAGTTCCAGCATCGAAGCTGAAGAATCTCGACGCGAGAATTGCGACGGGAATGTACACGATCGGGCCCGCCTATCACGAAGCGGCCTTGTTCGGCGGCCAGGTTCGCTATGAGTGGTTGACCGACGTGGTAGACACGACAGGCGAAGCATTCTTGGGACTAACCTTGGGATGTTCTCGCTGTCACGACCACAAGTTTGACCCGCTGACACAGCGTGACTACCACGCCATGATGGCGGTTTTCGCCGGCAGTGAGGAGCGCGAGATTCCCGTAGTCAGCCAGTTTTCGATTTTCGGCTTCAAGTCCGGATATCCGAACTGGCTGAAGGTCGAAGACCTGAAGGCAGCCATCAACCGGATCGACGGGACGGCACGGAAGCGAGTGGTGGACCGGATTCGGAATCAGTTTTCGGCGGAGGCATTAGCAGCCTATGACATCCCGTTCTCCCAGCGATCCGCAGCCCAGAGAACCTTGGCTCTTCCAGTCGAGCAGGCCATGTCCGCCGCCGGTCTGGAGGAGAACGCCCAGGGAAAAGAGCCCGACATCCCGCTGACGCCCGATGAAGACGAAGAGCGCAAACGATTGATTGTCGAGTTGGGACAGGCTTCGTTGAAAGCGAATCCCGTACTTCCGACGGCCACCGTCCTGGGCCATGCAGCGGTCACGCCAGTCATTCACATGACGCATCGCGGGGATTGGCGCGCTCAAGGCGAGAAGGTAGACCCGGCGTTTCCGGCGGTGCTCGCGAACAACGAGACGATCCCCGATGGGCCGGAACTGAAGTTGCAGCGCCGCAAGGCACTCGCAACCTGGCTGACAAAGCCGGACCATCCGCTTACCGCCCGGGTGATCGTCAACCGAGTCTGGCACTGGCACTTCGGACGGGGAATCGTGGCGACTCCCAATGATTTCGGGCGTCAGGGCGAGGAGCCCACCCATCCCGAGTTGCTGGATTGGTTGGCCGGCGACTTCGTGGCGCAGGGCTGGAGCCTCAAGAAGCTGCACCGCACGATCATGCTCTCCGAGGCGTATCAACGCTCCAGCCATGGCGACGAAGCGAATGCCAGGGTCGACGCCAATAATCGATATCTCTGGCGCATGAACCGCCTGCGGCTGGATGCGGAAACGCTTCGCGACTCCGTTCTTTCCGCCAGCGGAGAATTGAAGACGAAGATGGGGGGAAAGCCCGTCATCCCCAAGCTCAGTAAGGAAGAGTACACCGTCATGTGGTCCCGGAATCAGTGGCCGGAATCCATGGACCCGGCCGAGCACAACCGGCGCAGCGTTTATTTATACGTCAAGCGAACCTTCCCGTTGCCGATGTTGAGCGCATTCGACACCCCGGACACTTCGATGAGCTGTTCGCGCCGCGACAATACGACGGTCGCTCCCCAGGCTCTGACATTGATGAACGGCGAGTTCATGGTGAGCAGGGCCGCGCAGCTCGCGGATCGCATCTCCAAGGAATCGCCCGATCCCAAAGGCCGCATCGATCGCCTGTGGCAGATCAGCTTCGGCCGCGCGCCTTCCGGCGCTGAGCGCGAAAAGGCGTTGGCAGCAATCACCGATCAAGCCAGCTTGGCCCGGCTTTGCCTGGTCATCCTGAACACCAACGAGTTTCTATACGTGGATTAGGAGTAGCAATGAGTTACTTTTGCGAAAAGACCCAACATGCCGCATCCCGCCGTCAGTTTCTGGAGAAGGCTGGCCTGGGATTCGGAGGGCTTGCTGCTTCCTTTCTGCTCGGTTCCGATGCCGCCACCGCAGCCGTCAACGATCCCTTCGCCGTAAAGGCTCCGCACTTTCCAGCAAAAGGAAAGAGCGTCATCTTTCTCTTCATGCACGGCGGCCCCAGCCACATCGACACCTTTGACCCGAAACCGTTGCTGAACCGGCTGGATGGCCAGCCCATTCCGCCGAGCTTCGGAAAAGTCGATTTCCAGTTCTCCAACATGGAGAAGACGCCCTTGATGGGCTCTCCCCGGGTATTCAAGAAATACGGGCAATCCGGCTTGGAAATCTCGGATCTCTTCCAGAACCTCGCAGCCCATGCGGATGATCTGGCCGTCATCCGCTCCTGCTATCACGATGGGTTCACCCACGTCACCGGACAAAACTGGATGAACACCGGGTGGGCGCGTGTCGGCCGCCCGAGTGTCGGCTCCTGGCTGGTCTACGGATTGGGAAGCGAAAGCCGCAACCTTCCCGCGTATGTCGTGATGCTGGACGGCGGAATCAAAGCCGGAGCCCCGGCCTACGGCGCCGGATTCCTGCCCGCCGCCTACCAAGGGACAGTTCTTCGCAGCGAAGGTCCGCCGATCCTAAACGTGAAACGGCCGGAAGAAATCTCCCAACAGCAACAGGAGCAGATGTTTGAGCTTCTGCGCGGCTACAACGAAGAGCACCGAAGTGCAAGAAGTGAAGACTCAGAGCTCGCGGCGCGCATGGCTTCCTACGAGCTCGCGTTCAAGATGCAAATGTCGGTGCCGGAAGTAACCGACATCTCGCGAGAAACCGGCGCAACCCGGAAACTTTATGGTCTGGACCAGCCGGATACGCAGGAGTTCGGCACCCAATGCCTGATGGCCCGGCGACTGGTGGAAAACGGAGTGCGCTTCGTCCAGTTGTACTCCGGCGGAAAGAAGGGCGCGGAAGTCGGTTGGGACGGCCATCAGGAATGCAATAACAATCACGAGTTCATGTCTCGAAAGGTCGACAAGCCCATCGCCGGACTTCTCGCAGACCTGAAATCTCGCGGACTCCTGGAGAGCACCGTGGTTCTTTGGGGTGGCGACTTCGGCCGGACGCCGTTCACCGATGGCGGTGAAGGCGGGGGCGGCAAACGGACGGGACGCGATCACAATCCTTACGGATTCTCGGTGTGGATGGCGGGCGGCGGGATTCGCGGAGGAAAGACCATCGGCGCAACCGATGAGATTGGACTCAAGGCCGAGAAAGACAAAGTCACGATGCACGACCTGCACGCCACCCTGCTGGGCCTGATGGGCGTCGATCACAAGAAGCTGACTTACTTTTTCCAGGGCCGCGAATTTCGACTGACCGACGTTGGTGGCGAGAACGATCTCGCAGCCCGGCTGACGCGTGCCTAAGCTGACCCGCCGATCCCTGTTTTCCTTACTGGCCGCTTCCCGGCTGGCATCCTCGCAAGGCGTGGCATCTCGCGTGGCTCGCCCCACTCCTCGCGGAAAACCGTCCGGAATTCCATTCGGGTCTCGCTTCGTCGATGTCGCCAAACAAGCCGGCCTGCTGGAGCCGACCACCTACGGCAGTGCCGCGGCAAAGCAATATCTTCTGGAAACGATCGGATGCGGCGTGGCATTCTTCGACTTCGACAACGATGGGTGGTTGGATATCTTCCTCCTGAACGGAACGACGCTCGAAGGATCCTCGGCCACAAACCGTCTCTACAAGAACAACCGCGACGGCACCTTTACCGATGTCACGGTGAAAGCCGGCCTTCGCCGGACCGGATGGGCGTCCGGAGTCTGTGTTGGCGACTACAACAACGATGGCTTCGATGACCTGTTCGTCACCTATTGGGGGCAAAACGTTCTCTACCGGAACAACGGTCCGAACGATAAGGGAGATTTCACCTTCACGGACGTGACGAAGGAAGCCGGCCTGATCGAACCTCGTCGCCGCTGGGGCGCGGGTTGCACTTTCGTCGACTACAACCGCGACGGTCATCTGGACCTCTTCGTCTCCAACTACGTCGATTTCGATCCGGAGAAAGTTCCGCGCCCCGGCGATAGTTCCTATTGCAATTGGAAGGGAATCCCCGTCAACTGCGGCCCTCGCGGCTTGCCGCCGGGGGTTCACTCGCTCTATCGGAATAACGGCGATGGTACGTTCACTGACGTCAGTGAGAAATCCGGGATCGCCGGCGCAACCGGCAGCTACGGAATGACCGCGGTGGCCGCCGACTTCGACAACGACGGATGGCAGGACATCTATGTCGCGTGCGACTCCACACCGAGCTTTCTGTTTCGCAACAATCACGATGGAACATTCGCCGAGATTGGTTTGGAGCGCGGCGTCGCCGTCAACGAAGACGGAATGGAGCAAGCGGGCATGGGGCTCGGCATCGGGGATTTCGATCTCGATGGAAACCTCGACATTCTGAAAACGCATTTCGCCGACGATTCCAATGTCCTTTATCGGAACGACGGCACAGGCAATTTCGAAGACGTCACCGTCCGTAGCGGTCTATCCGTAGAAACCCGCTTTCTAGGCTGGGGAGCCGGAATCGTCGACCTGGACAATGACGGCAACCCCGATCTGTTCTACGTCACCGGCCATGTGTACCCGGAAGTTGAGGCGAAGCTGCCCACCTACCCGTTCAAGTCCCCTCGCGTTCTGTTTCGGAATCTCGGCGGCGGAAAGCTGGAAGAGCTGCTCGACGGCGCGGGTGCGGCAATCGGAGAATCGCACTCCAGCCGGGGCTGCGCCTTCGGCGATTTCGACAACGATGGCGATATCGACATCCTGATTCTGAATATGCATGAGCCCCCGTCGCTCTTGCGCAATGACGTGAGCGGATCTCCTCATTGGTTAAAGGTCAAGCTGATCGGCGTCAAATCCAACCGCAGCGCGATCGGCGGCCGCGTGATCGCAACCTACGGAGGGAAGAAACAGGTTCAGGAAGTGCTCAGCCAGGCCAGTTTCTATTCCGTGAACGACTTCCGGCTGCACTTCGGCCTCGGCGCGGCGACCGAGGCAGACCTGGAGATTCGCTGGCCCAACGGCGGAACTGAAACTTTGCGCAAAGTCTCCGCAAATCAGTTGATCGTCGTCCGGGAAGGATCGGGCATCGTCAAGACGGACGCCTTTCGACCGGTGAAGTAGATATGCGAGCCCTCGCGCTGCTGACCATCTGCGGAGCCCTCAGCGCCCAGGAATACGCCGGCTCCAAAGCATGCGCGGGATGCCATCGCAAGATCTACGATCACTGGCTCCGCCAGCCCATGGGCCGGTCGATGAGCCCGGCGTCGGAGCACCTGTCGAAAGCAAGTTCGACCGTAACAGTTCGCAGCGACAAGCTTCACCGGATTTTCGAAGCCTATATAGAAAATGGCCGGCTGATGGTCAGTGAATCCGGCGAACAGTTCCGGAATGCGCATCCTTTAACCTGGGCCATTGGCTCGGGATCCAACGGATTCAGCTTTCTTGTCCAGCGCGGAAATTATCTCTTCCAGGCGCCCTTGTCCTTTTACACTCGACCTGGAGCCTGGGATCTCTCACCGGGCTATGAATTCGCAGATTACGGCTTCAACCGTCCGGTCCCCGCAGCCTGCATCAACTGTCACAGCGGCCGTCCGCAAGCAGTCCCACAGACCAACGGAGAGTATCGATCGCCGCCGTTCCTGGAACTGGCGATTGGATGCGAAAATTGCCACGGACCCGGTCGAAATCACATCGCCAAACAAGGCGCAAAGACGGCGATCGTCAACCCCGCCAAGCTTCCTTCTCCCGTGGCGGACGAAATCTGCATGAACTGTCACCAGGGCGGCGACACCAGGATTCTGCAGCCCGGCAAGGTGGAACAGGACTTCCGGCCCGGCATGCGGCTGAATGACGTCGTCGCAATCTTCCGGGTCCCGCGCAACAAGGACTCATCCGATACCGATCTGCTGGAGCATCACGAGTCGATGCGCCTCAGCCGGTGCTTTCGCGAAAGCGGCAAGCTCTCGTGCCTCACCTGTCACAATCCGCACGCCGCATCCATCGACTACCGGGCATCGTGCCTGAAGTGTCACACTCGCCCGTTCGCCGCTTCGCATCCGGCGCGTTCCAGTGACTGCATGGGATGCCACATGCCGAAGCGGGAAGTGGGCGTGATCGCTCACTCCGCATTGACCAATCACCGAATTGTCCGCAGGCCGAACGATCCCCTTCCGGAAGAGGCTTTCCAGGGCACGGATCTCATTCACTTCAACAAAGTCGACGACAAACCTCTTCCCGTTCTGACTCTCATGCAAGCCTACGGCCAGTTGTCGGATCGGGATCCCATGCATCTGGAGCGATTTCAGACCCTGCTTGACCAGGCATGGAAAGAGCAGCCCAATCATCCCCTCGTGTTGGCATCCCTCGGACGCCGCGCGCTCCGCGCCAATTCCCTGGACGAAGCGATTGCGCGTTTGCAGGCAGCGATCGACCAGGGCTACAAAGCGTCCACAACCTACGAAGACCTGGGAGAGGCGTTGGCGCGCGCCGGTAAATTGGACGAAGCCGTAACGGTGTTGCGCCGCGGAATCGCGCTGTCGCCGTATACTCCGGTGCTCTACAAGTCGCTCGCCCTTCGCCTGATCAAGCTGGAGAGATTTGCCGAAGCGCAACAAACGCTGGAAAGCTATGTCGCCTTGTTCCCGGAGGACGATTTTGTCCGGGGCTTGCTCAAGCAAGTCTCAGCGCCTCGTTGAATCTCGAATGGCTTCCCGAGCTAGCACGCTCTGCGGATTCACCTTCAAGTACCGTTCCAGAACAGAGCGCCGCATCTCCGCGCTGGGCTGAAGATCGGCAAGAAGATGATAGGCCGTCTCGGCAAGCGGATCCAGAGCAATCGCACGCTCCAAACTCGCTCTTGCGCCGGTGAGATCTCCCGCCCCGCGCTGGACAACCGCTAGCTTCTCCTGAAGAGCCGCATCGTTCGGCCGGGCGGAAACGGCTGCCGCCATCAGTTTCAGCGCATCGCTCGTCTGATCCTTCAGGAACAGGACCATCCCCAAACTCGCGAGGACATCCGCATCGCGCTCGAATCGGGGAAACACGCTTTGCAGCTTCCGATAGCCGTCGTTGATTAGCGAAGCCGATCCGTCTTTCTCTCCGACGATGATCTCCGCCAATCCGAAGTTCCTGGTGTCAACTGCGGCCTCGCTGCCCGCACGCCAGGGACGCAGCTTTCGCTCCCCGCGCGCCTCCGCAAGAGTCTCTAAACCCAGCCCGATGCGATGATCCGTGAAAGCGGTATGCCCGCCATCCACCGCTTGCCGCTTCGGCATATGACAGGAAACACACTCCATCTTTGATGCATGAGAGGCCGGAAGTCCGCTGCTATGGCAGGATCGGCATTTCGCTGTAACGTTGACTTTCTCTCCATGAGGAACGTGGCAGCTTCCACACCAGAGTTTTCCCTCGCTCTCTCGCGCGCAGCGGCTCAAGGCCAGTTGTTCGGCATGACTGACCACTCGAAGATCATTGCGCGGCCGGTCATAGACAAAAACCGCAAAATTCTCTTCCAGCGTCTGACCTACCTGAAAGCTCGTGAGACTCTTTCCAGGACTCGCGACCCGCGTCTCGCCGCTCAAATGACACTGCTCGCACACACTGTCTCTCTGCGCAATGGCAAGTCGGGCGGGATTCAGAATGGTCGATCTCACCGGCTGACGAAGATGTTCCACGCTGGGGCCATGACAGCGCTCGCAGGAGATCGCCTCGGGAGCGTCCAGCCGCCCATTAGAATGACAACTCAGGCAGTCATCCGTGATTCGCCGATTAAAGTCCGGACGAGGATTCGCCTCGTAACCCGGCGCAACATCCCACACGCCGCGGCGGTTGTAGAAGGCAACCGGAGACTGGAACAACACATCGCCGGTCCGGACAAGATAGCCGGTTGCGTGATTCCCGGAGCCGATTCGATACGCGATGGAGTGCGCAGCAGCAATGCCGTTTCGTTCCAACTTGTGAAGCGCCGTCGCTCCGTTTGGCTGGATCGTGAAGCGCGAGCCGGAAGGCGCGTGAACGAACTCGCCGGATTCTCCACCGCTCGGCTTCGAGAGAGCGCGGCCCATGGGCGACTCCAGGAACTTCTTCGTCTGAACTGGATGACAGCTTTGGCAGGGATGCACAGCCGCGAGCATCCCTGCGGCGCTCAGCAAGACGGCAGCGGTGCGAATCATCCCGAACACGATCATAGTCGGGCGTCAGGAAGCCATGCGATACAGTACCTGCAGACCCCGATGATCCGGAAGTTTGCTTTCGTCCATACCAGCCATGTCTTGATTCCCGTCTTTGCAGACCTCGCCAAACGTTTCCTCACTGGAATCGAGGTGGTTCATTTAACCGACGAGTCCCTGATCAAGAACACGATTCAGGAAGGCCGCCTCACCAAGGCGACCAGCCGCCGCCTGTTTGGAATGATCGAATCCGCCCACATGGGCGGCGCCGATGCCGTGATGGTGACTTGCTCCTCCATCGGGCCGGGCGTCGAAGCCGCGCGGAATCTTCTGGACTTCCCCATCTTTCGAGTGGACGAAGCGATGGCGGAAAAGGCTGTGGCGATGGGAAAGCGAATCGGCGTAGCCGCTACTCTGCAAACCACTCTGGAGCCGACGCTCGCTCTGTTGAATGCCACAGCAACCGCCAAAGGCTGCGCCGTCGAGCTGATTCCGCGGATCGCCGAAGGAGCATTCCAGGCCGTCCTGGCCGGCAACACCGATCTTCATGACCGGCTCGTGGTCGAAATGCTGACCAGTCTGAAGGACGAAGTGGACGTTGTCGTCCTGGCCCAGGCCTCGATGGCACGAGTTCTTCCGTCGCTCCCGCCCGGTGGAGCTCCGATCTTGACCAGCCCGGAGCTGGCGGTCCGTCACGCCCAAGGCGTTCTTCTGGATCCAGCCTAGATTTCCCGCATGCCGGCGCCGGAACGCAGTGCCATTCGCTATCGCAGCATCGTCTTAGCATTCCTCGTTGTCTTATCCGTCATCACGTTCATGGACCGGCTCGCGATTGCGGTTGCCGGACCCCGCATCCAGCGCGAACTGGGAATTTCAGAGCAGCAATGGGGATGGGTCCTCGGTGCCTTCGTCCTCGCTTACGGCCTGTTCGAGATTCCCACCGGCGCGATGGGCGACCGTCTCGGGCAGCGCCGGGTTCTGGCTCGCGTCGTAGTCTGGTGGTCCGTGTTCACCATGCTGACCGGAACCGCCACCAGTTTCCTCCCCTTGGTGATCACGCGATTCCTGTTTGGAGCGGGCGAAGCCGGCGCCTATCCCAACATGGCCGGAGTAGTTTCCCGCTGGTTTCCCGTAAATGAAAGAGCCCGAGCTCAGGGCTATATCTGGGGTGCCAGCCGCGCTGGAGGTGCGATCGCTCCCCTCCTCGTCGTTCCCATCCAGGAGCACCTGGGATGGCGCGCCTCGTTCTGGATCTTCGGAGCCGTCGGCATCGTCTGGTGCGTTGCGTGGCTATGGTGGTTTCGTGATCGTCCGGAAGAAAAGCGCGGCATTTCGGAAACCGAGCTCCGGGAGATTGGACACGCTGCGCCGCGCAGCCATCACATCCCGTGGCGATTTCTATGGAGCAGCTCGCAAGTCTGGACCATCGTCGCCATGTATGGTTGCTACGCCTGGGGCTCGTGGTTCTATTTTTCCTGGCTGCATACCTGGCTGGTGAAGGGCCGCGGATTTACCGAAGCGGAGATGGGAATCTTTTCCGCGCTTCCGTTTATCGTCGGGGCAGCGGCCAATGTTGCCGGAGGCTACATCAGCGATGCCGCGGTTCGCCGCCTCGGCGCGCAATGGGGCCGGAAAATCGTCGGAGTGGTCTGCTTATCGGTGGCGGCCTTGCTGCTGATCGCAACGGCGTCGATCGAAAGCAAAATGGGGGCACTGGTGCTGATCACCCTCGGATTCGGAGTCATGGACCTGATGCTCCCCTCCGCATGGGCAATCTGCCTGGATATTGGCGGCGCGCACGGCGGGTCGGTAACGGGAACAATGAACAGTGCCGGCCAGTTGGGCGGATTTTTGTGTACAGTGCTTTTCGGATACATCGTCGCGAGTTCTGGGAATTACAACGCTCCGCTGTTGGTGATCGCGGTGATGCTTCTGCTGAGTGCTTTTCTCTTTTCTCGCATTGATACAACCAGGCCGGTCTTTCCAAACGGCCCGCTGACGCACGAAACTAAGTTGGAGCAGGAAACAAAATGAAGAAGATTGCATTGCTTGGCGCCGGAGGCAAGATGGGCCTCCGCTTGTCCGCAAATCTCGCGGGCAGTCCCTATGAAGTCCGCCACGTCGAAATCGGACAGCGTGGGAAGGAGGTGCTTCAGGCTAGAAATATCGATGTCGTGCCTCTGGCCGATGCTCTGAATGGCGCGGAGGCGGTGATTCTGGCATTGCCCGACAACCGCATCGGGTCTGTCATGAGCGAGATTGTCCAACAGCTTTCGCCGAACACAATGGTGATTCTGCTGGATATCGCCGCGGCCTACGCCGGCGTTCTCCCGAAGAGGGACGACATCACCTACTTTGTGACGCATCCCTGCCATCCGCCGATTTTCAGCGACGAAGTGGACCCGCAGGCGCAGCGCGATTTCTTCGGCGGAGAGCATGCCAAGCAGCACATCGTTTGCTGTCTTGTACAAGGCCCCGAGGAAATGTACGCCGAAGGAGAAAAAATCGCGCGCACCATCTATAAGCCGGTGATGAACTCTCATCGCTGCAACGTGGAGCAGATGGCGATCCTTGAGCCGGTGCTCTCCGAAACGATCCTCGGCACTTGTCTGACGGTACTTCGTGAAGCGACCGATGAAGCGGTTCGCCGGGGCGTGCCCGCGGCTGCCGCGCGCGATTTCATGTTGGGCCACATGCGCGTCGAGCTGGCCATCGTCTTCCAGGAAAAGGAAGGCGCGGTATTCTCCGATGGAGCTCTCAAGGCCATAGCGCAGGCCAAACCGGTGATCTTCCAGCCGGACTGGACCAAGGTTTTTGACGAAGAATCCATCGCCAAAAGCGTCCGCAGCATCGCTACACCGGATTCGTAAAATAAGGGCGGGAGGACTCGCCCATGCGGCTGATTTTCTTCTCAGTTTTGGCGGCAGCGGCTTGGGGACAAACCCGCTATCACTACACTTGTCCGGACAACATCCAGTTTGATGTGCATTTCCTGCCAATGCCGGCAAAGGCCCCCGGCCATGCGCTGATTTTGATGGCGGACAAGCCGCCGCTGATGCTTCCGCGGGTTGTCTCCGCATCTGGAGCGAAATATTCCGACGGCTACACCACGTTGTGGACCAAGGGCCCCGAAGCCATGATCGAGTCCGGGTCGGTCAACGCCAAGGGCTGTTCCGGAACCGTGGTCACCGCCTCCGCCGCGTTAATGCGGGGAATGTTCGTTTACATGGCCGGCGCTGCCGGATTCACCGATTGCGCCACACAATCCCGGCTGCCGGTGGCTCAGGAAGGCGGCTATCTCGAATTGGAGAAGGCCTACTCCCGCCACAAGACAAATCCGGGAGCGCCGTTGTTCGTAATGCTGGAGGGCCGCATCGAAAACCGGCCGGACGCCGAGGGCCGGAAGGAAGTGCCGCACCTGGTGGTCAGCCGCTTTCTCTCCGCTCAGCCGGGAAAGCAATGCGATGGCGGCGGAACCCTCACCGGTAAATGGACTGTGACAAACGTCGGGGAGCAGCCCGTGAATGCCGGCCGTCCACCGCTGCTGGAGTTGCAGGACGCCAACCGCGTGACCGGCTTCTCCGGCTGCAACCGTTTCAACGGCACCTACACCCGCAACGGCGCGGAGCTGCGATTTTCGGGCGTCGCCGCGACCATGATGGCCTGCCCGGAGCCGGCGATGACCCTGGAGCGTCAGATCCTCCAGGCGCTTGGCCAAGTGACCGAGTTTCGGATTTCCTCCGGACGTCTGACGCTGTTGGGCGCAGAAGGACAGGATGTGCTCCGTCTCCAGCGCCAGCCGTAAACTCC
>CAZETQ010000007.1:0-108086 GCA_964515165.1 uncultured Solibacteraceae bacterium
TTCGGCGGGCCGGTGCGGATTTCGTACTGACTTACTTCGCCAAGGATGCGGCTCGGTTTCTTCAATAGTCACTAAGTTTTCTTAAGTTCTCTTTACATGAATTCTTTGTGAATTTACTATGACGAAAATCCTTTCCAGACGAACTTCCTGATTTCGGCGCGCACTTTCACCCGTCCCAATCAGACGGCATCGGTCAACTGGACGCATACCTTCAACCCCACCACCGTGAACGAAACGTTGATCACGGCCAGCCGCGACCGCGTGAATATCCGGATGCAGGATACGCCGGCCTACAACCGCGCCACCTATGGAATCAACTACGAGTATCTGTATGCGGCCAAGGATTTGCCGACCAAGCTGCCGGCTTTTGACGCCACGGGATTCTCCACCTATACCGGCAGTCCCTACCCTTCAAACTCCTCCGGACCGATCTACGTGTTCTCGAACAACACCACCAAGATCGTCAATACCCACACGATTAAGTTCGGTTTCCTGCTGGAGCGGGCAGGCCAGAACGATTACGACCAGATCAACGTCCAGGGCGTTCCCGGCGGCACCGACAACCAGAACGGCCGCTTCGTCTTCACAGACACTACGCCCGACGGAACCGGCCTAGCCATTGCCAATGCCGCGCGCGGGCTATTTTCGACTTACGCCGAAATTGGCCAGCGATCCTATACGCCCTACCGCGGCCACATGTTTGAGGCGTTCATCAACGATTCCTGGAAGGCCACGGACCGCCTCAAGATCGAGCTCGGCGTTCGCTACTCGCTGATTCAGCCGTTCTATTCGCTGTGGAGGAACATGGCTGTGTTCGATCCCACCTTCTACGATCAAGCCAAGGCCGTCCAGGTCAACCGCAGCAATGGAAATCCGATTGCCGTCGCCGGATCTGATCTGTACAACGGTGTCGTCATTCCCGGCGGGGGCTGGCCGATTTCCGCACTGGGCCGTATTCCCTATGCGACAACCGGCGAATTCGACTACCTGTTCCGCGGTGTCGACAAATCCTACTCCCAAATGCAGAAGAACCTCTTTCAGCCACGTGTTGGGATCGCCTACCAGATCGGCAGTTCCGGCAAGAGGGTCATCCGCGCCGGTATTGGACGATTCTCTACCCGCATCGGCGTTTCGGACTCCATCTTCCTGGGCGGCAACCCCCCGCTCCAGCCGCTGGCGTCCATTCCCAATGGAAAAGTCGACACACCTGGCGGCGGCTCGGCTTCGAGCTTCCCGCTGTCGGTCAACACGCAGGATCCGATCTTCCGCAACCCGGAGGCCTGGAACTGGAACACGACATTTGAAACCGAGATCGGCAACCGCACCAACCTCGAGATCTCCTACGTCGGCCGCCGTGGTCTTCGCCTGCAGCGTGAGCGCAACATCAACCAGCTACAGCCCGGCACGATCCAGGCAAACCCGGGTGTCAACGAAAATGCGCTTCGGCCTTATAAAGGATTCGGGCCTATTCGCTTAACCAACAATGAAGCCAACTCCATGTATCACGGCTTCCAGATCGGCGTGAACCGGCGGTTTGCCAGCGGCTTCAGCTACGGCTTCGCCTACACGCTTTCGAAGTCCGAAGACGATGGATCGACGCAGCGAACCATCCTGCCCAACGCCTACGATGCCCACTACCTGTGGGGGCCTTCCAATTTCGACACCCGCCACGTGGCTGTCGCCAACTTTATCTATGAGCTGCCGTTCCTGAAAAACAGCAGCAATGGATTCGTGAAAACCGTTCTGGGCGGCTGGCAGGTCAGCGGTGTTGCGCAGTTCCAAAGCGGTATTCCATTCAGCGTTCGCAACGGTGATACCGATTACGCCGGTGTAGGGTCCGGAAGCGGTAACTCCGGCGAAGGCGTGGCGCAGTTTTGGAAGTACACAGCCGACGCGTCGTATCCGAGGGAATTCGGCGGCGGCACGCAGTGGCTCACTGTCCGGGACTCCAACGGCGGAGCATTGTTCACACAACCCGATCCGGGCACATTCTTCACGGGTGCGGTGCGCAACAAGTTCAACGGTCCGGGCTTCCAGAACTGGAATATCTCGGCGTTCAAGAACTTCCGTTTCAACGATCGTGTAAACCTGCAATTCCGTGCGGACGGATTTAACTTTGTCAACCATCCGAACTGGGGCGGGTCCACTGGCAGTTCCACCACCGCCGGCATCGGCATGAATCCCACTGCATCCGACTTCGGCCAGGTAACGACAAAAGGCGGAGAACGCAACCTGCAGTTGGGTTTGAGGCTCTCCTTCTAACGGCGGCGGTTCATTCACGGGGCCGGTTCTTTCGGGAATCGGCCCTTCCGTTTGCTACCCTAAAATTTCCATGCAAAAGACCAGTAATCCCACCGAACTCGCCGATATTTGCAAGCGAGTCCGGCGTGACATTGTTTCGATGATCACCGCGGCAAAGTCGGGCCATCCCGGTGGCTCGCTGTCGGCCACCGAGATCCTCGTCACGCTGTTTTTCGATGTCATGAAGCATGACCCGGCCAATCCGAAATGGACGGATCGCGACCATTTTTTGATGAGTAAGGGACACGCGTGTCCGGTTCTCTATTCCGTTATGGCCGAATGCGGCTATACACCGGTCGATCAGCTCAACACCCTTCGCAAGATGGGATCGATTTACCAGGGGCATCCGGATGTCCGGTTCATCCCTTCGCTGGAGGGTTCTACCGGCTCCTTGGGGCTGGGACTTTCCCTGGGCCTTGGCATGGCTTGCGCGGCTCGTCTGAACGGCAGCCCGTCTCGAAGCTATGTCGTGCTGGGTGACGGAGAATGCCAGGAGGGACAGATCTGGGAAGCCGCGATGTTCGGAGCCTTCCACAAAGTGGATAACTGCGTCTGCATTGTCGACTACAACAAGATCCAGCTGGATGGTTTTGTAAAGGACATCATGGAACTGGAGCCGTTTGCCGATAAATGGCGGTCGTTCGGGTGGCATACGCTCGAAATTGACGGTCACTCTATCCCCGCGCTGCAGCAGGCTTTTGCCGAAGCGGCCAACATGAAGGGAAAGCCCACGGCGGTCATCGCCAATACGATCAAAGGGAAGGGCGTGTCTTTCATGGAGGACAATCCCAAATTTCACGGAGTTGCGCCGACGCCGGAAGAACTCGAAAAAGCTTTGAAGGAGCTTGCATAATGCCGGCAAAGACCAGGTACGAACTAAAGATGGGCGCGGCTACGCGCGAGGCATTCGGCAAGGCTCTTGTCGAATTGGGGCGCGAAAACAAGGACGTCGTCGTGTGCGATGCGGACCTCTCCAAGTCCACCTATACCCACCTGTTTGCCAAGGAGTTTCCGGACCGCTTCTTCGAATGCGGAATCGCCGAAGCTAACATGGTGGCTCTCGGAGCGGGCCTGGCCCATGCCGGCAAGGTCGCCTTCGTTTCCAGCTTCTCCGTATTTGTGATGAACAAGGGGTTTGAGCAGCTGCGCGTCACCGCCGCTTATCCCAAGGTGCCTCTCAAGGTCGTCGGAACACACTCTGGAATTTCCATCGGCGAGGACGGCCCCTCGCAGATGTCGATCGAAGATCTGTCGCTGGCGTGCTCGCTGCCAGGGTTTGTGGTTTTGTCTCCCGCCGACGAAGTCTGCATGGCTTGGGCGATCAAGGCGTGCGCGTCTTATCCGGCTCCGTTTTTCGTGCGGGCCGGCCGCGCCAAGGCTCCCGTCATTTACGGCTCCGATCAGAAGTTTGAAATCGGCAAGGCCGTCGAAGTCGTCGAGGGCTCCGACATCACTTTGATCGCCACCGGACTGATGGTGGCCGAGGCAATCCGTGCATCCGAGACGCTCGAGGCCGAAGGAGTTTCGGCTCGAGTTCTGGACTTCCACACCATTCAGCCGCTGGATCGCGAAGCGATCGCCAAAGCCGCCGAGACCGGCGCCATCGTTGTTGCCGAAGAACATCTGCGGGATGGCGGCCTCGGCGTTCGCGTTGCTCAGGTGGTATCCGAAACCCGGCCTTGCGTCATGGAGTTTGTCGGCGTCGAAACCTATGCCGAATCGGGCACGCCGGACGAACTGCTCGACAAGTACGGCTTGCGGGCCGTCAACATCGTCGAAGCCGCCCGGAAAGCGCTTTCCCGAAAGGCCCGGTAGCTCTGCGCCGGCTGCCCGAGATCGTTATCCAGATCCTCGAGCAGCGGGAGGAAGAAGCATCCCGCATCGGACGCGCCCTGCATGACGAAGCGGGACAGCTGCTCACGGCGGCGGGTCTGCACCTGGATGCCCTCCGCCGGGAGATTCCGCCCAGCACGGACGTCAGCGGTCGCATCGACGAAATTCAACGAATCTTTGACGAAGCGATCAGCGTTCTTCGCGACGTCTCCCGTATCCTTCCGCATCACAATGTCGACCGGACCGGCTTGGCCGCCAGTTTGGACCGCCTGGTGGGACGCTTTCGCCAACAGTCTCCGTGCACCATTCGCTTAATGGTCGATTCGCACATCCATCCCCGGGCGGAGGCCCAGCGGGCCATGTACCGCATCGCCGAGTGCGCTCTCGACAATGCAGTCCGTCACGCCGGCGCCTCTCTCATCGAGGTTTTGTTCCGCCCGACAACCCGCGGCATAGAACTGGAAATTCGAGATGACGGGAAGGGTTTCGAATTGGAGCCGGCATGCGCCGAGCCGGCTGGATTGGGTCTGCTGCTGATGGAACACGCCGCCTCTCGCGCCGGCCTGCAGTTCGGTATCACCACCGCCGTGGGAGCGGGTACAATCGTTAGGATCCTCGACCCCGTCTGACGAGCTAAGAGCGTTCCAAGACCCCACGACAGGAGAAACTGGACTCCCCATGGCAGCCACCGTTGTGATCGTGGACGATCACAAGATACTGCGCGATGGATTGAAGGCAATTCTGCGCTTCGGCGATGAGTTCGAAGTGGTTGGCGAATCTGACAGCGGTACAGAGGCGATTTCCCTGGTCCGGAAGTTCAAGCCGGACATCGTCATCATGGATGTGTTCATCCAGGGCTTGAATGGAATTGAAGCGACCCTGGACATTCTTCGTTCGACGCCGTCCACCCGTGTGGTGATCCTTTCGATGTACGACGATGAAAACACGGTGCTGAGCGCCGTGCGCTCCGGTGCTCGCGCATTTGTTTTGAAGAAGGCGTCTGATAACGATCTTCTGGTGGCTTTGCGAACCGTCGCGGCGGGCGGCTTTTATCTCAGCCCGCAGGTTTCCGACCGCCTGATGAATCGCATCCAGCGCGGCGATCTGGAAATTCGCCCCGGTACTCAGTTATCTCAGCTCAGCCCGCGCGAGCTGCAGGTACTGCGCCTGGTGGCGGAAGGAAAAACCAGCAAGGAAATTGCCACGCTGCTGGATATCGGATTGCAGACCGTCCGAAGCTATCGCAAGACGATGATGAAAAAACTCAGCGTGAATAATGTTGCCGGCTTGACGCAACTGGCGCTTTCGGCGGGGCTCACCCGTTTCGGCCAGCCCGTGAACCTGGCAAACTAGCGGTCATCGTTTTCGACGGAGAGAGACGGGATTCCGCCGCCGGCTTCTTTTCCGATAGGTTAATAGCCGCATGCGCATCTCCGACGCCCACATCCATTTCCTTTCCGATCGCTTCTTTCAACTGCTCGCCGGCGACTCGGCCGCAGCCTGCGGAACGCTGAATTGGGAGCGCCCCCCGGCCGAGGCCAAAGATCTTGCCGATCGATGGGTCGAGGAACTCAATGGAAACGGCATCGACCGGGCTGCCTTGATTGCCAGCCTTCCGGGAGATGCTTCTTCGGTTTTGACCGCTCGCGCCGCACATCCGGATCGCTTTCTTGCATTCGCGATAGTGAATCCAACGGACGGACCGTCTCCATCGCCCGATGTCGATGCCATCTGCCTGTTTCCCGCAATGCATCGGTTCCCGATCGCAGGCGAAGAAGCCGCCCGGGCAATCGAGAGCGCTTCCACGATCTTCGTTCACTGCGGCGTGTTGACTGTCGGTGTCCGGAAGAAACTCGGGCTTCCGTCGCCGTTCGATATGCGGTTTTCCAATCCCCTGGATTTGCATTCGGTGGCGCTGAAGTATCCGGAGAAGCGGTTCATCGTTCCGCATTTCGGGGCCGGGCTGCTCCGTGAGGCGTTGATGCTGGCCGACCTTTGCCCGAATGTTTACCTTGATACGTCTTCCTCCAACTCCTGGATGAAGTACGAGAACCTCACGCTGCCCGAGGTCTTCCGGCGAGCTCTGGACGCCGCAGGCCCCAGCCGCCTGCTGTTCGGAACCGATTCGTCGTTTTTTCCGCGCGGATGGAATCGTCCCGTATTCGAAGCTCAGCGCGCAGCGTTGGAAAGCCTCAACGTGCCGGCGTCCGACCAGCAGAAGATCTTCGCGGAGAATCTTGACTCGCTGTTTCCGCTGCGGTCAAAGTAGCGGGGGTTGCGGGATCCGGCGTACACTCGAATTTAGTGTTACCTTCGCGGATGTGGCGAAATTGGCAGACGCGCCAGACTTAGGATCTGGTCCCCGAAAGGGGGTGGAGGTTCAAGTCCTCTCATCCGCACCATTCCTGAAATTGTTGGCCGCGGCCCTGGCCGGCGGCATTCTCTGGGCAGGGCAAACCCGCACTCTTTTCGATCCCCGCTTCGATTTTTCGGAGTCGAAAACTTTCTCTTTCATCAGCGGTTACGAGCTCGAGAAGCTCGGCATTCTCCAGAATCCGGAAACCCGCGACAGAATCAAGAATCTGATTGCCGGCATTCTGGAGCCGCGCGGACTCCACGAAGTCCCGAAAGACGAGAAGTATGATCTCGCCGTCCGTTACTGGGTCGGCGGCGAGGTGAAGGAAGAAACCCATCTGGTTCCCGACCCGATGTGGTCCACCTGGGGCGGCTACGATCCGTACTGGTCCAGCTATTGGTATATGCCTTACTACGAGCTGACGGAGCGCTATCGAGTTGTCGTTCTTGTCATCGATCTGCTCCATCCCGGAACGAAGAAGCTGGTCTGGCGAACGTTTCTCAGCCAGAAGTTCGAGCGCACGCCGGAAACCTACAGAGACATCGGGAAGAGTCTCAATAAGGCCTTCAGCCAGCTTCCTCCGGACGAGAACGAAAAGAAGAAGATGACGAAAGAGGTCAATAAGCGGCTCGCCGAGTTCCAAAGCCGCCCGGCGGCTAAGAAGCCATGAACTCCATCAGCTTTTCGCGATAACTGCGGCTCAGCGTGATCTGAGTCCCGTCATTCAGCACAATCAGATACTCACCGTGGAACCATGGCTGCAGTTCCTTGATGCGCTCCACATTCACGATTCGCGACCGGTGAACGCGGATGAATTTCTCCGGGTCCAGGCGCGCCGAGATCGAATTCATCGTCTCGCGAAGGATATGCGTCTCATGGCCCAGGTGCAGCACGATGTAGTTATCCGCCGCCTCCACCCAATCGATATCCTCCATCTTGACGAAGAAAACCTTGCCCGACGATCGCACGGCGAGCCGGTTGGGGCGAGCCTTCTGGTGTGAGGGTTTCTTATCGTGGTGCGCCCGAACACGTTGCAGGCACTTCTCGATCCGATCCTCATCGAACGGCTTCAGAAGATAGTCCAGCGCATTCACCTCAAACGCCCGAACCGCGTGTTCATCATGAGCGGTCACAAAGACAACCATCGGCGACTTCGCCGTGATTCTCGATTCCAGCAGCGCAAACCCGTCCATTTCTGGCATTTGGATATCCAGAAACATCAGGTCCACGGGCTGGCGATCGAGAAATTCCGCCGCCTCCCGCCCGCTGCCGCATTCTCCAACCAGTGCAATGTCGGGCTGGGTTTCCAGCATGCGCCGCAGGCGCTGCCGGGCCAGCCGCTCGTCATCGACGATGAGAGTTTCGATAGGCATGAAAATGATTCGGAACTCGAATTAGGGACTTAGACGTAAAGGCACGTCGATCGTCACCTCGAAGCCGCCTCCTTTAACGTTCGACAGCGAGAAAAGATGGTCCTCGCCATATACCTGCCGCAGACGCCGGCGCGTATTGGCGATTCCCACGCCTTCTCGAACATTCACGGTGCCGTTGCCGGGCACTCCCGGTCCGTTGTCGGTCACCTTCAACATCAGCCGTCCGGCCACAGCCCACGAGCGAATGCAGATTCGCCCGGTGCCGCTGATTCTCGATAAACCGTGCTTCAGCGCATTCTCGACAATCGGCTGCAGCAGGAGATTCGGAACCCGCCCATGCACCGATGCCCCGTCGACTTCGAAGTCCACCTTCAACCGCTCCTCGAACCGCATCTGCTCGATTTCCAGGTATCTCTTCAGAAAATCCAGCTCCACCATCAGCGGAACTTCGGGAATCCCCATGTGGTCCAGCGTCAGCCGCAAAAAATCGCTCAGCCGGATCACCATCTTTTCCGCCGTGCCCGGATCGCTATGAATCAATTCGCTGATCGTATTGAGCGTGTTGAACAGGAAATGCGGATGAAGCTGCATCTTCAACGCCTGTAGCTGCGCGCGAGCCAGCTCCATCTCCAGCTGCGTTGCGCGAATGCGGTCCTTCTCCGCGCGCCGGAAGTAACTGTAGGCATGCTGCGCCAGCAGCACGATTCCGTAGTGCAGCACGCCGTAGTCCAGCGTCAGCAGCGCCATCCGGAACGCTTCCGTCAGGCTGTTCGGGCCCTTTCCCGGCATGACGTACGGCAAAATCGTGGAGTCCCAAGCCGACTTGCTGATGATTCCCAGAACGACAGCCGACGCCAGGTGAATCAGCGAATTGCGCCACCAGTGGGCCTTGGCGATCGGAAACCGCTCCGCCATCCACAGCACCAGCGGAGTCAGCAGCGCCCAGATCCAGTGGAAGCTGACCTCCACCAGCAGCGCCTGTCCCCAGGAAAGAGGACGCTCCGCCATCTCGTAGCGGTAATGCGTCTGGATCGCGTTGAGAATTCCAAAGAGGGTCCACAGAGACCAGATCTTTACCCAGCGTGGAGTCCCCCCGTTCATGCGGCGTTAGTTTCCCACGTCCGCGGCGACTTTCCAGATGCCGTCGCTCTGCTTCCGCCACACCGTCAGGTAATGTCCCTGCCGAGTTTTCCACTCCCCGTCCGGAGCCTGGAACTTGATGGTGTAGGTTCCATAGGTAAATCCCAGGTCACCGCTACGGGAGATCTCGCCGGCCAGCGGCTCCCACCGGAAATCGAATCCCGGCGCTTGGAATCCCGGCGTCAATTCCCGAACGGCCGCTTCGCGAGTGGTCGTCACGTGCTTGGCGTCGAACTTCACCACCCGCTCGGCCAGAAACTCTTTCCAGGCTTCGATTCCCCGTACCGAGGAACTCCTGGCAAACTCCCGGTCGCGATTCATCAAAGTCTCGACGGTATCCGCCAGACAAGCGCTCACCGCGAAAATTAGAAGCCCGAGGAGACGCACCCTTCTTTTTCATACCCCGGAAGAAACAAGCTGGGGTGAAAGTTGGGGTAGGACGCTACATTTTCGGGGTAGGATGCTATCGAAAGCTTTGGTGGAGCGTTTTCAGGTCCACCTTGTTGCGCAGTTCCGGCTCGGAGGACTCAATCAGGCTAGCCATCAGCCCCACTTCTTTGGCTCGCTTCTTGTTCCCGCTCTTCTTCAGGATAAAGCTGTAGGCATTCAAGGCCGGCAGAAGCGAGCTGTGCTGATCGCCGTAATAGTGCTGCCGGATCGCCAGGGAGCGCTCTACCAGGGGCTGCGCCTCCGTCAGCCTGCCCGATTCGGTGCAAATCACGGCCAGGTTCAGCAGCGTATCGGCGTTCTCCAGGTGCATCGGCCCATAGCGAGCCTCCCGCAACGCAAGCGCCCGGCGAAACAGTCTTTCCGCCTCATCCTTTCTGTTTAAGTCAAACAGCAGCGTCGCATAGTTATTCAGATACGATGCGGTCTGCCAGCTGCCCTGGTACGCACTCTCGGCAATCGACAACGCCAGGGAATAAACTCGCTCCGCCTCTTCCAGCCGCCGTGCCGAACGATAGATATCGCCCTGGCTCAAGAGAATTGCCGCAAAGTCCGGATGCCGCTCTCCCAGAGCGGAAGCGGCCAACCGCTCGGCGCGTTTCAGCAGAGTCTCGGCATCGGGGTACCGCTGGCGCCGCGCCAGAATTTCGGCCAGGTCCACCAGCCCGGGAATCAGCCGGGGATGTTCCGGCCCCAGGATCCTTTCAAACAGGAGCAGCGCTTCGCGAGTCTGCATCTCGGCCTTGCGAAGGTCGCCCTCCGCCCGGGCAATCCGGCCCAGCAGCGCCACGGAGTGGCCATACTGCACATGATCTCTGCCCGTCAGCGCCGCCAACAGGTCGCTCGCATCCTGAGCCGCGGTCCGCGCGTTGAAGAAATCGCCCGCCGTCAGCTCCGCCTGGGCCAGGGAAGTCAAAGCGAAGGCCTTTTTGATCGACGGCGGTTCCGCCGCGTACAGTCGCACCGCGCGATTCAGCACGCTGCGGGCCTCCGCCACCCGGCCCGCCGTGCGCAGGATATTCCCGCGAATCGTCAGCATGCTTCCGGACAGGCGGCCGGCCGGCTCGGCCAGTTCGACTGCTCGCATAGACAGCGCCAAAGCATCTGCGTTGTTGCCCCGCGCCTGCCGAAGCTCCGCAAAATTGCTCAACGCAAAAGCTAAATCCGCGCTCCGGCCCTGACTTTCCCAAATTCGAATAGACTCCCGGTAGTGCTCTTCGGAATCCTCATACCGTCCCAGCCGGTACTCGGATGTCGCCAGGTTGTGAACCGCCAGGGCCTTTGCCGGAATGTCGCCGAATCCTGCCGCCAGCGTAAGAGCGTCGCGATATCGTGCGCCCGCCTCGACATACCGGAGCTTTTCCTGTTCCCGGTTTCCGGCCCCCACCAGCCGGTCGATTTGATAGAACTGCACGAGAAGAATCAAGGTGGCGGCGAACATGATGGCTCATCATGGGTCCGCCTTGTGGCGAACGCATCGCGTTTGGGGCGCACATGGGGGAATGTAGGGCGAAACGGGGTTCGCACCGGGCAGGTGCCGCTATACTGAAAAGAGACGGTTCAGGCTCCGTTTGCGACTTTGGGGCGCGTCGGAACGTCCAAGAAAAGAGGCATTTTCATGTTGTCGCTGCGCAATTTCTTGCGCTTTTCGGCCCACGTTCAACTGTTGCCCGTTCTGGAGAGCGGAGAGGAAACTCTCGTCGGCGGCCAGGCGGTCATGGAGGGCGTTATGATGCGCGCTCCCCACAGCTATTCCATCGCCGTGCGGAAACCGGATGGGGAGATTGTTTCCGAGACAGGGCCGCTGCAGAAAGTGTCCGAAAAGTATCCGATTTTCAAGTACCCCATGCTGCGGGGAATCGGCACGCTGGGCCAGGCGATGTGGCTGGGTGTCAAGTCCTTGAAGTTCTCCACAAACGTTTTGCTGGAGGCCGAAGGCAAGGGCGACAAGAAGGAAAAAATCTCCGATTGGGCGATGACGCTCAACCTGCTGTTCAGTTTCGCGTTCTTCATCTTCCTCTATAAGTTCGTTCCCCTGAAGCTGACGCAGTGGATTGTGGCCGCCCGTCCGGAATGGTCCGGGCAGTTCACCTCGAACTTTATCGACGGCATGATCCGCATCGCCATCTTCCTGACGTTCCTTTACGGCATCTCGCGATTCCGCGACATCCGCCGAGTCTTCGAATATCACGGAGCGGAACACAAGGTGGTCTTCAACTTCGAATCGGGCAAGCCGGTGACCGTCGACAATGCCCAGAAGTTCGTCACATGGCATCCCCGCTGCGGAACCAGCTTCCTGATCGTCGTGATGTTGATCTCCATGTGCGTCTACATGCTGTTGCCCTTCGAGACCTTTGCGGCAAAGTTCGCCTCTCGCATCGTGCTGCTGCCTGTCATCGCCGGGCTCAGCTATGAAATCATCCGGTTCGCGGCTAAGCGCCCCGGCAGCCTGATGACGCTGCTCACCGCTCCCGGCTTGTGGCTGCAGCGCATTACCACCGAATCTCCGGATGACCAGCAAACGGAGATCGCCATTCGAGCTCTCGATGACGCGATGAATTTGGAAAAGAAGCAGGGCGGCGAGCTGGTTATCGCATAACCCGTTCCCGATAGGATCGAATGCAACTGAACCAGAAGCTCGACGAACTCGAGCGGAAGTTTGAAGATCTGACGAAGCAGATGGCCGATCCGGAGGTGATTAACAATCCGGACGTTTATCGCCGCACGACCAAGAGCCACTCCGAATTGGAGGAGGTTGTGCAGGACTACCGCGCCTATAAGAATGCCGCCGCGGCGCTCTCCGGCGCCGAAGGCATGCTGCAGGAGTCCGATCCCGAGCTTCGGGCCATGGCAACAGAAGAAGTCGACCGCCTGAAGCCACAGCTCACGGAGTTCGAAGAACGCCTCAAGCTTCATCTGCTTCCGAAAGATCCTAATGACGCCAAAGACGTCGTGCTGGAAATTCGCGCCGGTGCGGGCGGCGACGAAGCCAGCTTGTTCGCCGCCGAAATCTTCCGGATGTATCTGCGCTACGCCGAATCCCAGAAATGGCGCGTCGAAGTCACTTCCACCAGCGACTCCGGCGCGGGCGGGAACAAGGAAATCCAGGCGCTCATCTCCGGCAAGCGCGTCTACTCGAAGCTGAAGTACGAATCCGGCGTTCAGCGAGTCCAGCGAGTTCCCCAAACGGAAACCCAGGGCCGCATCCATACCTCCACCATCACCGTCGCCGTCCTTCCAGAAGCCGACGAAGTCGAAGTCAAGGTGGAGCCCAAGGACATTCGCATCGACACGTTCTGTTCCTCCGGCCCTGGCGGACAGAGCGTCAATACTACCTATTCCGCCGTTCGCATCACGCACCTTCCCAGCGGAGTCGTCGTCAGCTGCCAGGACGAGAAATCGCAGATCAAGAATCGCGAAAAAGCGATGCGCGTTCTCCGCAGCCGCCTCTATGAGATCGAGATGCAGAAGCAGATGGCGGAGCTTGGGGCCCAGCGCAAGAGCATGGTCGGCACTGGCGATCGCAGCGAAAAGATCCGCACCTATAACTTCAAAGAGAATCGCGTCACCGATCACCGCATCGGCCTGACGTTGTACCAGCTCGATCAGATCATGGAAGGCCGGCTGGATCCGCTGCTCGACGCCATCACTCAACACTTCAACGCAGAGAAGCTCGCGCAGGGTTGATGTGCAACCCGAGCTTTCGCTCGGCGAGGCCGTGCGCCAGGGCGCTCGCCTTCTGGAAGACGGCGGCATCGACGCTCCCCGGCTGACGGCCGAGGTTCTGCTCGCTCACGCTCTCGGTCGCGAGCGCAGTTACCTCTACGCTCATTCCACCGACCGCCTTCCCGAGCTGGCCTGGATTCATTTCGGCCGCTGGCTCCATGAGCGGCTCCAAGGCAAGCCGACCCAATACATCACCCGGCGTCAGGAATTCTATGGCCGCGATTTCGAGGTCGGCCCCGGCGTTCTGATTCCTCGTCCCGAAACCGAGCACGTCATCGAAGCGGTCCTGAGCCTCCCGAAAATCGCCGGACCGATCGTGGATGTCGGAACCGGAAGCGGCTGTATCGCGATCACGCTTTCGCTGGAGCTGCGCCGCTCGACCATCGCCTGCGACATCGCACCCATGGACATCGCTCGCCGCAACGCAAAACGGCTGGAAGCCGGTGTCCACTTCTTTTATGGGGATTTGCTCATGGCTGTCCGGACAGCCTCTCTTGTCGTCACTAACCCGCCGTACATTCCCAGCGGCGATACGCTGTCCCGCGAGGTCGCAGCCTGGGAGCCTCACCGCGCACTTTTCGCCGGATCCGACGGCTTGGATGCCTGGCGGCGAATCATCGAGCAAACGCCTGGGGGATCGTGGCTGGTGGGTGAAATCGATTCTCGAGCGGATATGCTTTCCTTGTTCGGCTCATCGTGGGAGCATCAGGAAATCAGGCCGGACTTGGCGGGCCGCGCCCGCGTGGTCGTCGCGCATCGAAAATGAAAACCATCTTTCACGTCGACATGGATGCATTCTTCGTCAGCGTGGAAGAGGTGTACGATCCGTCGCTGAAGGGAAAACCCGTTGTCGTGGGCGGACAGCGTGACCAGCGCGGAGTCGTATCCGCCGCCTCTTACGCCGCTCGCAAATTCGGAGTCCACTCGGCGATGCCGCTCCGAACCGCCGCCCAGCTGTGCCCACAGGCTTTATTCATCGACGGCCATCCCGACCGCTACCGCGAGTACTCGCGAAAGGTGAAAAAAGTTCTCCAATCGTTCACGCCTCGCGTGGAAATGGCTTCGATCGACGAAGCGTATCTGGACATGACAGGCACCGCGCGTCTGCACGGACCTCCATTGCTGGCGGCGCACAAACTGCACGAAGCGATCAAGTCCCAAACTGGCTTGAACTGCTCGATCGGCGTTTCCCGCACGCGGATGGTGTCGAAGGTCGGCTCCGATCTCGCAAAGCCAAATGGCGTGATCATGATTCTGCCGGAACAGGAAGCCGATGTTCTCGCTCCCCTGGATATCCGAAAGATTCCCGGAGTCGGCAAAGTCACCGAACGCCGGCTGCGGGAAATCGGTATCCGCAAAGTCGGCGACCTGGCGCGGCTGGAAGAAAGTTTCCTGCGAGAACGTTTCGGCAAGTGGGGATTGGCTCTGGCGGGCAAATCACGCGGCGAGGATGCCGGCGGCTGGTTCGACACCGAAGTCGCCTCCGACGAGGACGCCAAGTCGATCAGTCACGAGCACACCTTTAACGACGACATCGCCGACACGGTGAAGCTGATCGGAATCATCGATCGCCTTTCCGAGATGGTGGCCGATCGAATGCGGGCCCACTCCTACTACGGCCGAATCGTGCACTTGAAATTGCGCTACGAAGACTTCAGCACGTTCACGCGCGCGAAGACCTTGCGGTCACCCACAGCGCTCGACCGTGTCATCGCCGACACGGCGCGGGAGCTGTTCCAGCGCACATGGCGCAAAGGCGAGCTTGTCCGGTTACTCGGAGTCGGCGTGTCCGGCCTGGAACACTCGCAAGGCCAGTTGGGCCTGTTCGACGACGGCAAATGGACTCGGACCACCACCGTCGTGGACAATATCCGCCGCCGCTTCGGCGCCGACAGCGTCTCCCTGGCCCGGGGATTGAAGGAAAAATTTCGCGAACGCACGCACGAGGCTCTTCCGGAGGAGTAGCGAGCCTGCGCAAGCGGGTTCAGTAAGAATGTTGAGAACCATCGCCTTTATGGTCTGTGCGTAAAAGGATAGTCGTGCCAATCGGGAATACAATAAAATGCTGCTCGATTTCCGATGAAACGTTATCCTTTTGGAAAATTTATTCTTGATGTCCCAGATGACCATAAAATCTTTGAGATTCACCGCAATGCGGTTCTTTACGACCGTGGCTTCGGGTCGATTATAGAGGCGATCGGGACGGCTTCCCCGAAAGCGGCGATCATCGACATCGGCGGAAATGTCGGTGATACCGCCGCGTATATAGCGTCAAATGTCGGCAATCGGATTATCTCTGTGGAGGGCAGTCCGGTATATATCCCATACTTCAGGAGCAATCTTCGGCATCTGGGCAATCAGGTGACCCTGGTTGATAAATTTATCCGGCCTAACTCCACGGCGTCGCTTCGGTTGGACTATCAGGGCGGGGAAGGCACGGGGATGTTGCGGCCGGCGGGAGACTCCGGAATTCCGGACGATCGGTTTATCACTCTCGAGCAGCTGATCGCGTTGGCGAAAAAGACGGTTGGAGATATCTGCCTGGTCAAGTCGGATACGGATGGCATGGACGGCTTTATCGTACGAGACGTGATCGAAAAGCTGAATGTGCCCGTATTCTTTGAATGCGATACCACTGTGGTCATGCCCGGCGTTGCCAATCCCTGGCCCGGCCTGTTCCGAACGCTTTCGGAAAAGATGTACTCCACGATCGTGTTCGACAATTTTGGCTTGCCGGTGCTGATTGAGGAACAGAATGTCGAACAAGTGCTGCGGGATCTCGCAGGTTATGCACACCTTCAGCGCGCAATCCATCCCATTCGCATTCACTATTACGACGTCTGGGCATTTCCTCCAAAGTGGAAAGCGGTTTTCGAAAAAGTAGCGGAGTTTCTGCGGAGCGACTTGTTAAAGCCGTTCGGATTCTAGCTCGCGACAGCCGTTACGGGTTGGCCGTTGAAGTACTTTGAATTTCCTGCCTGGAATGGAGCATCATGCAAGAGCGTCCATGCACAAGCTCGACCCCTCCCGTCCCTCCAGGCTCCTCTGCCTGCCTGCCGCGTTCCTGCTGGCCTCTTTGATCACGGCCCTTCCGCCATGGGCGGCGGAGCAGAATCATAAACAATGGTCCGACTACGGCGGCGGACCGGATTCATCCCATTTCGTGTCATTGGATCAGATCACAAAGTCCAACGTCGGCCGGCTGAAAGTGGCGTGGGTTTATCCCACCGGGGATGACAACACGTACCTTTTCAATCCCATCGTCGTCGACAACGTGATGTACGTGCTGGCAAAGAACAGTTCTCTGGTTGCGCTAGAGGCGGCCACCGGTAAGGAAATCTGGATCCATGAGAATCTCCCCGGCTTGTCCAGCCGCGGTATCGCCTACTGGGAAAGCAAGGATCGCAAGGACCGCAGGCTGATCTTCGCCATGAACGATTACCTGCAGGAGATCGATGCCCGGACGGGCAAGTCGATCCTGACGTTCGGCAACCGCGGGTTGGTGGATCTACGGCAAGGCCTCAGCCGCGACCCAGCCACCATCAACCGCATTCAGACCGACTCCCCCGGCCGTGTCTTCGAGGATCTGATTATTTTAGGCTCTACTCCGGGCGAAGCCTATCTGGCGCCTCCCGGCGATATTCGCGCCTATCACGCCGTCACCGGCAAGCTGGTTTGGACGTTTCATACCATTCCGCATCCCGGTGAGTTCGGCTACGATACCTGGCCCAAGGACGCCTGGAAGTACTCAGGCGGAGCGAACATGTGGGGCGAAATCACGCTGGACACGAAGCGGGGAATTGTTTACTGCCCTACCGGCTCTCCCACCTACGATTACTACGGGGCCGACCGCATCGGCACCAACCTGTTCGCCAATTCCCTGTTGGCGCTGGACGCCCGGACAGGAAAGCGTCTATGGCATTTTCAACTGGTGCACCACGATCTGTGGGACTACGACACGACGGCCGCGCCGCAGTTGCTCACCGTCACGCACGACGGAAAGCGGGTGGACGTTGTGGCGCAGTCCAGCAAGCAGGGCTTCCTGTATGTGTTCGATCGGGTGACGGGCAAGCCACTATGGCCGATCGAAGAACGGCCCGTTCCTAAAAGCTTCATGCCGGGGGAACAGGCGTGGCCGACGCAGCCCTTCCCAACGGTGCCGCCGCCCTTTGCGCGCCAAAAGATCACCGCCGACGATGTGAACCCCTACATCCTCACGCCAGAGGATCGGGCGGCCTGGAAGAAGCGAATTGCCGAGATGCGCAACGAAGGTCTCTACACTCCACCGGGATTGACGGAGACAATTTCGATGCCCGGCGCTCGTGGAGGGTCCAACTGGGGCAGCGGCGCGGTGAACCCCACCAAGGGCCTGATGTACCTGAATACCCAGGACTGGCCGACGATCTACAAATTAAGCCTCGAAGACCCGCTGGCGAAACCTGTTGCGGGTGACACTCCCAAGGCCGTCTATGAGGCAAGGTGCCAGGCCTGTCATGGTGTGAATGGTCTGCGCACCGGGTCGGGACCGCCGCCCCTGGCGGCAATCGGCAAACGCCTATCGCCGAACGCCTTTCAATTGGCGGTTCGCAACGGACGCGGAAAGATGCCTGCTTTTGCAGATCTCGATGGCGGTACCGTGAAACAGCTATACGACTATCTCAGCGCCCTGCCCGGACCGCCGGAGCGGGCGGAAAAGAGCCCTGCCCATCGCGGACCGGTGGTGGCTTCCGGAGCCGCGCCCGGCGGATTGGCGGTCCGGCAAGCCGGTACGGAGAAATACACGCCGCTGGGCGGACCGCCCTATCCCGCCGGCACTGACACGCCGTCTGTTCGTTACTACACCGACTGGGGTCTATACCCCAATCAGCCCTACGTCGTTGGTCCGCCCTGGTCGTCGGTGGTGGCCTACGACCTGAACGCCGGGACGATCAAATGGAAGGTCCCTTTAGGACAGGACGCAGTGGCGGAGGCCGAAGGCGCGCGCGATACGGGAGCCTTCATGGCCGAGCATCACGGGATGATTGTGACTTCCACCGGGTTGATCTTCATCGCGGCCAGCGACGGACGCATTCGCGCGCTCGACGAAGAAACCGGCAAGGTATTGTGGAGTGCATCGCTGCCGGCAGGTTCAGAGGGCATTCCCGCCATGTATGAGGCCAACGGACGGCAGTACCTGGTGGTTCCCGCCTCCGCAAACATCAACGCGGGTGGCGGCTATGCGAAAGAAGATCGCGCAGGGCAGGTGGCGCGGCCTGACATGCTGAAGTGCTACGTCGCCTTTGCCTTGCCCGGGAAATAGGCGGCTCCAGTGCCAAGATGGATCTATGGCGCGCTACTTCACGCTAGCGGAAGCCGAAGAACTGCTTCCCGCAATCGAGCGCTACATCCGGCAGGCGCAGTCGATACGCGAGGAATATGAACGCGCCGAGTCCATCGTTCGCCGGTTCCATCGCAATGTAGCAATGTCCGGCGGGTCGTTCGTCAACCTCAACCGGGCCCACGCTCTCCGCGATCAGCGGGATTCGTCGTTGAAGCGTCTGGAAGGCATCATCGAATCACTCACCGATTCGGGATGCCAGTTGAAAGATCTCGATATCGGCCTGATCGACTTCCCGACGTTCTATCAGGGAGAAGAAGTCCTACTGTGCTGGAAACTCGGAGAGTCGGGAATTCGTTACTGGCACGGTTTGGAAGAAGGCTACCAGGGCCGCAAGGAAATTGACGACCACTTCCGCGCCAATCACAACGGCGGCGAAGAATAAGCAACCGGCCCGTAGAGAAGCGGGCGCGTAGGTTGCCGCAGGCGGCTGAGACAATCGAGTCGATGGACAACGTACAGCTCGCCCGGATGCTGAAGGAAACGGCGGATTTGATGGAGATTGCCGGAGAGGACTCCTTTCGCATCCGCAGCTACCGCAATGCTGCCGCCGCCATTGAGGGATGGCCGGAGCGGGTGATGGACAGCCTTCAGAATCCCGAGCGGAAGATTACCGACATTCCGGGCATCGGGAAGGGAATCGGCGCTGTCATCGCGGAGATTGCGCAACGAGGGTCGTTCGACCGGCGGGACGAGATGCTTCAGAAGTATCCGCCGACCGCGCTGGAAATGCTCAAGATTCAGGGGCTGGGACCGAAATCCATTGCGCTGATCATTGAACATTTTCGAGTCACGACGATCGACGACCTGGAGCAGTTGGCCCGTGAGCAGAAACTTCGCGGGTTGCCGCGAATGGGCGCCAAGCTGGAGGACAAGGTGCTCCGGTCAATCGCCCAATACCGTAAAAGTACGGGGCGGTTCCTATTGAGCTTCGCTTCGGAAATCGCCGATAGCCTGGCCGCCGATTTGAAGCAGGTTCCCGGGGTTGCCCAGGTCACTCCGGCGGGAAGCCTGCGCCGCGGTAAAGAGACGGTCGGGGATCTCGATCTGCTGGTGACCGGCCCCCATCCCACCGCCGCGCTGGATGTATTTGTGAAGCATCCGAGAGTGGGACAGGTTCTGGCCCGGGGTGAGAACAAGGCCAGCGTCGAAGTGGGGGTGGAGGCGCTGCAAGTGGATTTGCGCACGCTTCCGGAGGAGTCCTTTGGCGCGGCTCTGCAGTATTTCACCGGTTCCAAGGAACATGGAGTGGCCGTCCGGACCCGCGCGGTGCGGATGGGACTGACCTTGAACGAGTATGGGCTGTTTGCAGTCGACGGAATGAAGCCGTTTCCCGCAAGGACGGAAGAGGCCATCTACGAACGGTTGGGTTTACCCTGGATTCCGCCGGAGCTGCGGGAGAACCGGGGCGAGATCGAAGCCGCCGAACGGGGAATGCTTCCCCATCTGATCGAGTTGACCGATATCCGCGGTGACTTGCACATGCACACGCGCGAGACAGACGGCCGCGCAACGCTTGAGGAAATGGCCCAACATTGCCGCGAGTTGGGATACGAGTACATGGCCGTGACGGATCATTCGAAGTCGCTGGCGATGGCCAACGGTTTGGATGAAGCCCGGACGATCGCATTCGCGGAGAAAGTCCGCATGCTGGGCGGGTCCTTGGGACTCCGCATTTTTTCGGGAATCGAGTGCGATATTCATCGCGACGGGCAGATGGATCTGGATAATGAGGCTTTGGCCGCGCTCGACTTCGTTGTCGCGAGCGTACACAACAACATGAATCTCGAAGCTTCAGAGATGACAGACCGGCTGCTGGCGGCGATTTCGAATCCCTATGTCCGGGTGATCGGACACCCCACCGGCCGAATGCTGATGCATCGGGACGGCTATTCGTACAATTTCGAGCGGGTGACGGAAGAAGCGGCTCGGCACAACGTCGCGTTGGAACTGAATTCCAGCCCGGAACGGTTGGATCTGGGCGATGTTCTGCTGCGAGCGGCGAAGGCAAAGGGGTGCAAATTTGTCGTCTCGACCGATGCGCACCACCCCAAGCACCTGTTGAACATGAAGTTCGGAATCCTGACCGCCCGCCGCGCCTGGCTGGAGAAGGACGATGTGCTGAATACCATGCCGCTGAGACAGTTTGAGGCAATGCTGGCGAAGCCCCGCTCCGTTCGCTGACGCGGAATATAATCGGGGCATGAGAGCAATCATTCTCGGTCTGGCGGGGGCTGCCGCCCTTCTTGCCGAAAGCTGGAGCGGAACCATCGTCGACGTGCATTGCAAGGCAAACGATTTGGCCAATCACACCCGCGAGTGCGCCATTTCCTGCGCCAAAGGCGGATACGGCATCGTGATGGCGGACGGGAAGTTCGTCAAGTTCGACGAGAAGGGGAATGCCAAGGCGCTGGCTGCGTTGAAGGCATCGGCCAAGGAAAAGGACCTGAAGGGCAAGGTTACCGGTACGATGAGCGGCGAAGTCATCAAGGTCGATTCGATCGAGCTGCAGTAGCCTTTCGAAGCGCCAGCCACTCCCGAAACAGCGGCGGGTTCTCCAGCCACACCGTCATCCACAGGATGGCTTCCTGCCGCAGCGGCGTGGGCGTCCGCCGTTCCGCCATGCGGGCATGGTCTTTTGCGGCAATCACCGCCTGCCGGGATTTCGGCAGCTCATCCAGCAGCTGCAGCAGGGTACGCTCCAGGTGGTCCAGATTGTCCTGCCGTACCCCCTCGACCAGCGGACTTAACGGCAACCCGCTGTGCCGGAGAATCCGGCGGAAGGTGGACTCGGAAATCGGCTGCAGCCGGACGCGAAGGAAGGCGGCGGCGGAGTCGTCAATCCGTGCGAGCGCCTGCTCGGCCGCCAGGCGGCGCAATTGATCCAGTTTGCTTTCTTTCCTGCTGGCCACGCCGGTATTCCAGGACTGCTTTATTGTGCTCCGCCATTGTCCTCGAAAACACATGCGTTCCGGAGCCATCCGCTTTGGCGACAAAGAATAGGAAATCGGTCGTCGCCGGGTGAAGCGCCGCCTTCAGCGATTCTATGCCGGGGTTGGAGATGGGACCGGGAGGCAGTCCGTGGTTCCGGTAAGTGTTGTAGGGACTCTGACGGTCGAGGTCCGACCGGTAGATCGTGCCGCGATATTTGTTCTCCAGCAGAGCCGCGTAGACGACCGTGGGATCGCAATCCAGAG
Source organism: uncultured Solibacteraceae bacterium (assembly GCA_964515165.1). GTDB lineage: Bacteria > Acidobacteriota > Terriglobia > Bryobacterales > Bryobacteraceae > JAPKYZ01. The sequence continues at coordinate 21,751 of CAZETQ010000007.1, forward strand.
TCATGCCACGATTCAGCCGGTTGTGGAACACCGAAGCGATCAGCGGTCTGTCGCTGGGGGAGGCCGCCTCTTCTTCAATGAGCGAAGCCAGGGTGACAATCTGACGGACGGAAACCGGGCCGGGGTTGAGCTCCGACCAGGCTCTTTTGAATCGAGCCGTCATCATCTGAATCAACTGGCGTGGCGTGGTGCCCTTCGTAAACCGGTAGGTTGCCGGGAACAGATAACCCTCCAGGCCTTCCGCCGAAGAGTCCAGCTCGAAATTAGTCCGGCCCAGGGCTGCCTTCAGAAACTCCTGTGCCGTGCCCACCCCCGCCGCTTCGACGAGTTTGGCGATATCGAAGACGTTCGACCCTTCGGGAATAGTGACCTGGTAGTAGTGAATATCGCCCCGGCGAATCCTATCGAAGACTTCAAGAGGCGAAGCGGGCCGCGTAAACTCGTATTCGCCTGCCTGCAGTGTGGCGCCCGAGCGGAGAGCGCGAGCCAGAAGAAACCAGTTCGCGTTCTCAATGACGCCGGCCTTGGCCAGCATTTCCGCCATTTGCCTGGTAGAAGTACCTTTCGCAAATTCGGTAAGCACGGGTGGTTGAAAACGGGCGTACGGATGGGTCACACGGCTGTAAGCCCAGAATGCTCCAATTGCAAGGGCGAGAAGGACAAGGGCGAGGAATCGTTTCAAGCGGAGTGAGCCTCCAGATAACTTTGCAGCAGCAGGACCGCTGCCATCCGATCGACGGCCGCCCGCCGCTTATCCAGCGAGATTCCGCTCTCCCGCAGGACGCGATTGGCCTCGACGCTGGTGAGCCGCTCATCCCAGAACGCGACGGGGAGGCCGGAAACTTGTTGGAGTCTTGACGCAAACTCGCGGACAGCTTCGGAGCCGCGCCCGGGCTCGCCGCTCATTCGAATAGGATCGCCTAGCAGGAACATCTCCACTTCCCGGTCTTTTGCCAGCGCCGCCAGTTTCGCCAGATCTTCGCGCAGCCGGCTTCGTTGCAGCGTTTCCAGCCCCTGCGCGGTGAAACCCAGGGGATCGCTGATGGCTAAACCGATTCTTTTCTTCCCATAGTCCAACGCAAGAATCCGCGGCACTCCCTCAATTGTAGGGGCCGCAATGATAGACTCACAAATACCCAGGGGCATTAAGCAACATGGCGGTACTCTCGGAAATTCTACCCAGCCCCATGCCCCGCCGCGGTGCTCCAGGACTGGTCGGGCTGGTGGTTCTGATCGGTTTGCTGCACTACGGCAAACTGTTCTTCGTCACGATCATCAGCGCGTTGATCATTTCCTTCATTCTGGAACCGTTTGTGCAGTTCTTTATGCGGCTGCGGCTGCCCCGCGGACCCGCCAGTTTTGTTGCCTGTTCTTTGGCTTTGCTGGCGCTGTATTTTGGAAGCCTTGGCGCCTATGCCCAGATTTCGGGTCTGATCCAGGATCTGCCCAGCTACGTCCAGCGAATCAACGATATCGGCCAGTCGGTGGTGGCTAAAATCGAGAGCGTCGAAAATACGCTGAACCAGCTTCTGCCCAAGCGCATGCAGGAGCGCGGAGCGCCACCACAGGTTCCGCCGCCGGTTGCTCCGGCTAAGCGGCGCCGCGCACCGGAACCTCAGACGCCGATTCCACCCGCCATCCAGGAGATACGCATCACGCCGGAACAGCCGAGCGTCGTCAACTGGCTGTACGGGCAAGTGGGGCAAATTTCGGAGATGCTGCTGGCCGCGTCGTTTGTGCCTTTCCTGGTGTACTTCATGCTGAGCTGGCGAGACCACATCCGGAGATCGTTTCTTCAGCTGTTCGATGGGGAGAATCGAGGAGAAGTGAGCCGCAGCCTGCGGGGAGTCGCCGAGCTGAGCCGCGCCTATATCGCGGGCAATTTCGTTCTGGGGATTGTGCTGTCGGTAGTCACCACAGGGCTGTTTTTGTTTTTCCGGCTGCCGTATGCTCTTCTTGTCGGTCCAATCAGCGGATTTCTCAGCTTGGTTCCGTACGTAGGTTTACCGTTGGCGGTTCTTCCGCCCGTGCTTGCGGCGCTTCCCGTTTACACGCGCCTGCCTCAGTATCTGTTGTTGGGAACCGCCGTGGCTTTGCTGCACCTGATTGCGATGAATTTGCTGTATCCAAAGGTCGTGGGTGCTCGCGTCCACCTGAATCCCCTAGCTGTGACCGTAGCGCTGATGTTTTGGGGATTGTTGTGGGGGGCCGCTGGCTTGGCCCTGGCAATTCCGATTACCGCGGGAATTAAAGCTGTTTGCGATAACGTGAGTGGATTGGAGCCCTATGGAAGGCTCCTGGGAGATTAGAGTGAATTTAGACCGCCGCCAATTTTTAGCCCTCAGCGCCGCCCTTGGAGCGAACGCAGCGCCGAAGCCATTCGATATGTCTCGCGTCAGCTTCATCACCGATGAAGCGTCGGCATCGCCGGAAGACGCAGTCGCCTTTGCCCATAAATACAACCTGAAATGGGTGGAGCTCCGCGAGGTTCCGGGCGCGAAGAAAGCATACACCGATCTGACAGACGCCGAACTGAAAGCGGCCGCCAAGCAACTGAGGGAGGCGGGGCTGCGGGTGGCATTCTTCAACTCCGGCGGAACGAAGTACGCGCTGCCCGGGACGGAGTTGGTCCGCTGGTCGACGATGGCGCCCGCCGAAGTGGAAAAACAGCGGGCCAGTCATGCCGCGCAGCACGCCAAAAGGATGGAGATTTTGCAACGCAGCATTGCCGCTGCTCATGCCTTCGATACGAAGTACATTCGGGTGTTCTCGTTCGGGCGAGTGGTGGAGCCGGAGAAGCTGTTTCCGCGGGTCGCCGATGAACTGGGCGGCATCGGCGAGATCGCCCGCAAAGAAGGGCTGCTGATGCTGCTGGAGAACGAGCCGGCGTGCAATGTTGGTTCCTGCGCCGAGATGGCTGCGCTGATCGCGAAGCTTCCGGAGTCCACGTTCGGCTTGAATTGGGACGCCAATAACGGCCAGTCGATGAAGGAGAAGCCGTATCCTGACGGTTATTCCCTGTTACCGAAAAGCCGTATCAAGCATGTCCATATGCATGGGCGGACGCTGCTGGATCCGGAAAAGATACTCGACTGGAAGGTCATCTTTGCGGCGCTGGTGAAGGACGGTTTCCAAGGCGCCGCGGGCCTGGAGACCCATTACTTCGATGGCACAAAGATTGAGAAATCAAATCTTTGCATGCAAAAGCTCCAGGGAATTCTAGGTACCCGCTCCTGAGATGAACCGCCGCACGCTGACTTTCGCACTGATCGGGTTGGCAGTTGCGATTGGACTGGTCGCGGCGGGATTGTTCTTCAGCCGCGGCGCGCGGATCATTCTGGAAGGCAAGATTCAAAAGGTTCGCGTTCAGGCGATTGACGAAAACTCGACGGCGATTCTTGTCGACTTCCGTGTGACCAACCCGTCCAACCACACATTCGTGCTCGGAACCGGAACGATTGAGGTCGACACCGCGGACGGAAGAACGCTGGCCGGCCAAACGGTTTCCGACCGGGATGCGCAAAGATTCCTGGACGTGTATCCCCTCTTGGGGCCGAAGTTTAACAAGAGCATGATCCCGAGCGAGAAACTCGGCTCCAAGCAGACCAACGACTACATGCTGGCGGCGCGTATCGATGCTCCGGAAGCGGCAGTGAGCAACCGGAAGATAGTCCGAGTCCGGTTGAAGGATGTCGACGGGCCGGAATCGGTGATTGAGTAGCTTTTAGAGCTTGAAGCGGCAGACGACGCCCATCTCGTCGCAGTACCACATGTAGCCCTTCCAGATGCTCGCGCCGTGGGGCTGCGGGTCGGAATCGGCCAACTTAATCGCCTCGACGATTTTGCCGTTCTTAGGATCGTATTTGTGGAATCCGTAGTAATTAGAGTCCGCCGCCCAGAGATAATCGCCTTCCCAGCCCACTCCGTGGGGACGATTGCCCGCCGTCGGAAAGTCGAACTCCACAGTGAAAGTTTTCGGCTCCATACGGTAGATCCGCATGGATGGAGGATTGGAGATATATAGTTTTCCCGCACGCCATTCCAAACCGTGGGCACCGGTGGCAGTTCGCGGTGCGGCGGGTTTGGAAGGATCCGGCGGCGGCGCCGGTTTCGGAGGTGGAGCCAAAGCGCTCCGCTTAGCTTCCTCAGGCTTCCAGTGCACCACGCCGGCTCCGGGACTGGGATGACGGGCAAGCGTCGCTCCGGTCTTGGCGTCCGTGCGGAGAATCTCGCGGCTGTACGTCGATGCGATCCAGAGCGCCTCACCATCGAACGTGATGCCGCTACCCGCCACCGAGTCAGTCTTCAGATTCCGCAGAATCTTCCCGCTCTCGTACTCGATGAGGTAGGCGTGATTGTCCTTCTGGTCTAAAACCCAAAGACCCTCATCGGTGGCTTGTAGTCCGTTGGGAGCAGGCCCCGGAGACTTGTAGACCGTCTCCACTTTTACCGACCGTTCTTTGATGGAGCCGAACGCGGCTACGCCGATCGCTCCCAAAAACTCTCGCCGAAGAAGCATGCCTAAACCTCCTGCCCGCCACGACGCCGGGACTAGTCGTCGTCGTTTTGCGATGCCAACCGCGTGAGCACTCCCACATCCTCAAGAGTGGTCACGTCGCCCGCTACTGTATTCGAAGTTACGATCTCGCGCAAGAGACGGCGCATGATTTTGCCGCTTCGCGTTTTGGGTAAGGCTTCGGTGAAACGAATTTCTTCAGGACGGGCAAACGCGCCGATCTCATGGCCGACCCACTGGCGAAGCTCCTTGCCGAGCGCTTCATGATCGTGTGCGCCCTTCTTCAAAGTCACGAAACAACAAACTGCCTGGCCTGTGATCTCGTGCGGTCGTCCGACCACCGCTGCCTCCGCGACAGCGGGATGCCGGACTAATGCGGATTCGACCTCCATTGTGGAGAGCCGGTGGCCGCTGACGTTCATCACGTCGTCCACGCGTCCCAGCACCCAGTAGTAACCTTCCGTATCGCGCCGCGCGGCATCGCCGGTGAAATAAGCACCCTCGACACGGCTCCAATAGGTCTGCGCGTAGCGATCGGGATCACCCCAGATGGTCCGAATCATGGCGGGCCAAGGCCGGCGGATAATCAGGTAGCCCTCCCTTTCGTCTCCGACCGGCTTACCGTCCAGATCGACAATGTCGACCAGAATTCCCGGAAGCGGCATCGTTCCGGAGCCGGGCTTCAACGGGATGGCTCCCGGCATCGGAGCGATCATGATCGCTCCGGTTTCCGTCTGCCACCACGTGTCGACGATGGGGCAGCGTTCCTTGCCGATTACCCGGTAGTACCATTCCCAGGCCGCCGGATTGATCGGCTCGCCGACCGACCCTAACAGGCGGAGGCTCGACAGATCGTGCTTGTTCGGCCACTGGTCGCCTTGGCGAATCAACGCTCGAATCGCGGTCGGCGATGTATAGAAGATCGAAACTTTGTATTTTTCGACGATGCTCCACCAGCGATCGAACGCCGGGAAGTCCGGAGCGCCTTCATACATGATATTCGTCGCTCCGGCGGCCAGCGGACCGTAGACGATGTAGCTGTGGCCGGTCACCCATCCAATATCGGCACTGCACCAGTAGACGTCCTTCTCCTTCAGGTCGAACACCCACTTCATCGTCATCATCGTCTGCAGCAGGTAGCCGGCCGTGGAGTGAAGGATTCCCTTGGGCTTGCCGGTGGTGCCGGAAGTATAGAGCACATACAGCGGATGCTCGCTGTCCAGTTCGACAGCGGGGCATTCGTCCTCCATCTTTTCGTCCAGCACGTGCCACCAATGATCCCGGCCAGGCTTCATCGGAATGTCGGAGCCGGTGCGCTTCAGCACGATCGTGTGCCGGACGGTCGGGCTATCGGCCAGTGCTTCATCCACGGCGCCTTTCAGCCGGACCTCTTTCCCGCGCCGCCAGCCGCCATCGGACGTGATCACCACGCTTGCGCCGAGATCCTGGATGCGAGCCCGCAGAGCCTCCGCCGAGAATCCGCCGAACACGACGCTATGGGTAATCCCCAGCCGCGCGCAGGCCAGCATGGCGACTACGGCCTCCGGCACCATCGGCATATAGATGATGGCCTTGTCGCCGGTGACATAACCCAGCGACTTCAGAGAGTTGGCAAAGCGGCAGACTAGCCGGTGAAGCTCGGCATAGGTAATCGTCCGCGTGTCGCCGGGCTCGCCTTCGAAAATGATGGCGGGTTTGTCCCGGCGGGGGCCGTCCAGGTGGCGATCCAGGCAGTTGTAGGAGGCATTGATCTTTCCCCCGTTAAACCACTTCACGAACGGCGGCGCCCACTCGAATACGGTGTCGTACTTCTTGAACCAGCTCAATTCTGTGGAGGCCAGGTCACCCCAAAACTCTTCCGGCTTCTCGGAAGCTCGCGCATAGAGTTCACGGTAGGCATCAAGGCCGGAAACGTTGGCCTGAGCGACAAACCCGGCGCTCGGCGAATAGACTTTCGACTCGCTCATCTTCACGAGAATTGTAACAACGACCGGTCTGTATCTCAGTGTTCGGGAGTTCCGGATTGGGACGAATGCTAAACTGGAAAACGCATTGATCCTTCGCCACGCGATGAAATCCATCCTCGATCCCCTCGTTCCCGCCGCCTTCAAGAATTGCGGCCGGGGCGTGTTTTAACACCTCTCGCCGTTCCGATCTCCGTTTTCTGATCCCTCTACACAGCGTGCCCGCTCCTTCCGCGGTTCCGCGTGTGAATCACTGCCCATAGGAGGTTCTCCGCCCAATGACAGAACAGGTTGCAGGACTACAGATATCCACGCTGGTATTGATCGCACTCGTGGTGGTGCTGGCGGGGGTGACGCATATCTTATTCCGCTGGTGGGTCCGCCGCCGTGTAAGTCAGCAGGACGCTGCTACGGCGAGCGCGGATACCGCCAGCCAGTGGCTTCCGACAGTCTTATGGGAGATATCTCCGCCGGTTCTGGCGATTGTCTGGCTGCACTGTCTGTACCTGGTGCTGAACATTCTGCTGGACCAGCCTCCGGCTCGCGCGTTCGCCGATCGAGCCTCGCTGGCGCTGCGCTGGTGTTACGGCCTGTGCCTGCCGGCGCTGGTGTTCTGGCTGCTATCGCGCATCGGCTCCCTGGTAGAACGCGTCCTGGCATCGATCTCTCACCGCTGGGAGACCGCCTGGGACGACGCCATCCTTCCGCTGGTCGGCAAGACGGTCCGGCGGACTCTGCCGTTTGCCGCGCTCCTGATCGCCGCGCCGGCTCTGCCCATGTCGCCCATCCTGGAGCGGATGCTCAACAAGGGCACCAGCTTGTTGTTTATCGGCGTGATCGCTTTTCTCTTGTACCAGGTGGTGGAAGCGGGCGCGGAGCTGATCATACGGCGGCATCGCACCGACACCACCGACAACATTCGCGCGCGAGCGATCCACACCCAGGTGATGGTGCTGAAAAAAGTGGTTGTCGCGGTGATTGGAGTTTTCGCCCTCGCGTCCATGCTGATGGTGTTCGAATCGGCCCGTCAGTTTGGCGCGAACATCCTGGCGTCGGCGGGAATTGCCGGCATTGTCGTCGGTCTGGCGGCGCAGCGCAGCATCGCCACATTGCTGGCGGGATTCCAGATCGCGCTGACGCAGCCTATTCGGGTCGACGATGTGGTGATCGTCGAAAACGAATGGGGACGAATCGAAGAGATCACCTTGACCTACGTCGTCGTGCGGATCTGGGACTTGCGCCGGCTGATCATCCCCATTACTTATTTCATCGAAAAGCCGTTCCAGAACTGGACCCGCTCGTCGGCAGACCTATTGGCGACAGTTTTTCTTCATGTGGATTACACCGTGCCGTTGGACGAGATGCGGGCGGAATTGACGCGCATCCTGCAGTCTTCCTCTATCTGGGACAAGAAGGTGAACGTTCTGCAGGTGACCGATGCAAAGGAGCGTACCCTGGAGATCCGGGCGCTAGCCAGCGCAAAGGATTCCTCATCGGCGTGGAATCTGCGCTGCGAGATTCGCGAAAAGCTGATTACCTTTCTGCAGAAGAATTATCCGCAGAGTCTTCCGCGGATTCGTGCATCGGTTGATGCACATTCCGTCGAGGTCACGCAGTCCAATAGCCGCGAGGCTTACAACTTCGCCGGACAGGGCAGCGGACCAGCATAGCGGCTAACCGGCGACGGGCTCCGATGAAGCTTCCGGCTGCCCGGTGCGGATTCCCACGCGGGAGCGGAAGAATACCGCCAGCAGCAGGAGGATGACGAAGGAGCTTGCCGCCGACGAAAGCCAGAACCGTTGCCAGTCGCGGCCTTCGGGCGTCGTGAAGAAGTCCACAGTCCAGCCCGAGAGCAGGGAACCGAGAAACATCCCCAGCCCGTATGTCAAAAACATGATCAATCCCTGGGCCGTTCCCCGCAGGTGCGGCGGCGCTTCCTGATCGGTGTACAACTGGCCGGTCATGAAAAAGAAGTCATAGCAGATGCCGTGCAGAAGAATCGCGCCATAGAAGAGCCACATCAAGTCGCTGGCGTTGCCGAATGCGAGCATGACGTATCGCAGCGACCAGGCCCCCAATCCCAGCAGCAGGATGCTCTTCAAGCGAAGGCGCCGGTAGAGGAACGGCATCATCAGCATCATGACGATCTCCGCCACTTGCCCCAGCGTCATCTTGCCTGCCGCGTTGGTGACGCCCGCCTCATTGAGATACGCGTTCGTAAAGGTGAAGTAGAACGCCAGAGGAATACACGCCAGCACCGACGCGATGACGAAGACCGCAAACGACCGGTCCTTCATCATCACCAGCGCATCCAGTCCGATGGCTGTCCGCCAGGAGAACGCTTCGCCTTTGGCTTTGGGCGGCGTATGGGGCAGGGTCAGGCAGTATAGGCCCATGACAACGGAGGCTCCGGCGGAGATGAGGAAAGGCGTGGCCGCTCTTTCCATCTGCAGCGTGCCGATTACAACATTGATGACGATGTGACCGACCGTCGCAAACACTCGGATTCGAGGAAAATCTTCGGGCGGGTTGGCGACATTGCGGAGCGTGAGGGAGTTGATGAGAGCCAACGTAGGAAAAAAGCATAGGCAGTAGGCAAGCATCAGCAGGTACACCGCTGTGAACGTCGTCACGGTGGAGACCAGATACAGCAGCACGGCCCCGATCATGTGCAGCGCGCAAAGCAGGCGCTCCGTCGCAAAGAACCGATCGGCGATCAGGCCGACGAAGAATGGCGAAATCATGCACGCGAGTGCCGTGGTTCCGAACACCGCTCCCGTTTGGGTCCCGGTGAAATGGAGCGTCTGTGTCAGGTAGGTTCCAATGACGACGTACCACGCCCCCCAAACGACGTAATTGAGGAACATCATCAGGCTGAGGCGTGGTTTGACGGCTCTGAGCATCAGAGACGAGTGTAGCGGGTGAGCCTGGGGGATGTTGGTTTTCCACTTGATTTTCTCGTCAAGCGGAGCGTTCGTTAGAATGATCCTTCACCCATGAAACCGATCCCTGTCGACCAGCAGCAGTCCCTTGTTGACCGTTTATATGAGGCATGCGGCGGCTCCTACACGCCGGAGCAGCGCCGCAAATATTTCATCACCGGCCCCCAATGGGCGGGAGCGTATGAAGGTCACGCGCTGTTTCATGCGCCCACCCGGCAGCCGGTCGGCTTTGAGGAAGTGATTCGTCACTACGGCGAGATCGGGATCGGCTACTGGTGTACGCATGATACCGATGTGATTCCCACCGAGGCGATCGGCAAGGACGAGCAGTGGAAGATTGTCGGCCGGATTCAGAAGGCCCTGGCCGACAACGGCCTCAAGTGTTCGATGGTGACGACGGAGACGTTTCACCACGCGGTGTTTGCCACTTCGCCCGCGTCGGAATCGCCTTCCGTGCGGGAGTACTCCAAGATGCGGCTGCGCAACACCGTGGATGTGGGGCATGAGCTGGGAGCAAGCTATGCCGTCTACTGGCCGGGGTCGCTGGGGTATTACACCGCTGGAGCCGTCGAAGAAACGGAAACCCTGAAGTGGTTCGCCGACGGATTGAATGCCGCCTGCGATCGGGACATTGAGGTCGCAAAGAAGAAGAATCGCCCGACGCTGAAGCACTGCATGGAAGCCAAGCCGTTCGAGCCGCAGGGTGAAATCCTGCTGCCCACGTCGGACGCCATGCTGGCCTTTATCCACTCCGGCTTGTTGACTCACCCGGAAATGGTGGGCTTGAATCCGGAGTATCTTCACGAGCTGATGTGGGGCGCCAGCGTTCGCGCGGCGCTGGCTCGCGCTCTGCTGTTGAAGAAGCTGTGGCATTTTGACATCAACGACGGATACCGTCTGAAGCACGATGTCGACATTGCGGTGGGGCTGGTGAATCCTCTGGATTGGCTGAACGTGCTGGTGCTGCTGCGAAGCCACGGGTTCAACGGACCGTTCAATCTCGATTACAAGCCTCCAAGAACTACCTCGAATCATGGAGTCTTCGCGGTGAGCTTCCCGTCAGCGGTGGACCGGTTCATCACGCTTTGGGAGATGGCGGGGGAAGTCCTGGAAGACTCGATCATGAAAGAAGCCACGGAGGCCCTGAAGGCTGGCGGCGCCGTCACAGCGACAACCGACGCTTCGGCGGTGTTCGAGGCGAATAAAGAACTCCTCACGCTGCACGAGCTGATCGCCCATCGCCTGGTACAGATCCTTCTCGGACTTCACAAAGGGAGAAAATATTCGGTGTGAGTGGCGTGGGCCGGCTGCTGATCGCAAGCGGATTGATTCTTGCCGCGCTGGGGGTGCTGATGCTCCTGGGCGACAAGCTGCCTTTCCGCCTGGGGCGGCTGCCTGGCGACATCGTCTGGCAGGGCAAGAATACGACGTTCTATTTCCCGATCACGACACTCGTGCTGTTGAACCTGGTGCTCTTTTTCCTCGTACGGCTCTTCAGCCGGCATTAGGATCGTCGGCGTCGATGTCCAGATCGGACACGCAGGGTGCGGGACGGGAACGGTTGGGAGCCGTGCGCCACTCACCATCCACCAGCCGGACCTGGCGCAGCTTCTCCACCATGATGCAGCGCCAATTGTCAGCAGATCCGGATGGCTGCAAACCGCTTCGGCTCTCGCCTCCAAATTGATAGCAAAGCACGCGCAGCTCGCCGCGGTGATTCCGGCCCAGTTGGTGGGGGCAGAGCAGGCGGGGGCGGCTCTCGTAGATTGCGCTGATGGGCTGCTTGGTCTGAACGGCAGTCCAGAGGATCTCATAGATGTCCTCCACGGTTTGAATTCTTCCCGCGGACGGAATCATGGGCGGCCCCTAATGCAAGATGCCGAGCTTATCGATCGGCCAGTAGACAAAGACGGCTTTGCCGTAGATGTGCCGGCGCTCGACCGTACCCCAGGAGCGGCTGTCATTCGAGGAACTGCGGTGGTCGCCGAGGACGAAGTACTCGCTGTCTGGAATCCGTCGGGCGGGAATAGATTGCGAATCTCGAAACTCCTCGGGGACGTAGTCTTCCGGCAGCATTTCGCCGTTGACGTAAACCGTGCCCCGGTCGATGCGCACCGTGTCCCCGGGCAGGCCGATGACCCGCTTGATATAGGACTTCGACAGGTCGTGCTTGAACCAGAAAACGATCATGTCGCCGCGTTGAATATCGCCGGGCCCGAATCGATAGATGAACTTGTTGATGAAGATCCGTTCCTGATCGGTGAGCGTCGGCATCATGCTGGTTCCTTCCACCTTCACCGGTTGGTAGAGGAACAGAATGGCGACAATGGCGATGACGACGCTGAGAGACAGGTCCCTCAGCCAAAACAGCGCCCCACGGACGGAATTGCGGTGGCTCATGCTCGATACGGCCAGTTGCAGGCTACTACGACCAATTATATAGACGCAATTGGGATCAGTTCGTTAGCGGCTCCGGCTGGGCTCCATGGGCAGGTGGACCATGCAAGCAGCCGTGAAGTTCTTTTCGGTGAGCAACTCCCCCAGAGCCGCAAACGGTATCGCGCCTTCCGCCAGCGCCTTCTGCTCAAAGTCGGGCTGTCCGTAGGCCTGCTTCAGGCAAAGCCAGCTCTGCCAGCCTGCCACCGCTGACGGATCCTCTTCTACCGCGTGCTTCATCGCCGTGATCCAGGACGGATGCGCTTTCCAGTCTCCCTGCTCGATGCGGACATGGCCGGCATAGAGAATCCATCCGCGGCTGGTTTCCGGCTCGCCAAAATGCGTGCGGAGAATGCGGCGCGCCTGCGGTTGAATCTTCGCGTATGCTTCCTCGCGACGGCGGGCGGCATCCTTCTTCCAATCGGAGAGAGGATCCGCACCCCCGGTTCGACTCGCCAGCTCCGACAGAACGCTCGCCGGTATGTCCGCTGATTGATCGATCGGCCGCTGAGCCAGCGGCAGACCCGAAGCGTGCATCCGGAAGTCTTGAACGGCGGCGAGAGCCGCGTCGCGCGCAGCGGCGTACTTGGTCGCGATCTCCGCGGGAATCCGGCTGTCCAGATCCCGCAGCTTGTTCTCAATCGCGGAGCTGTCGGGCGAGCTCCAGCGGTCCACCATATTCCGCTTGGCGTGCTGCATCAAGGCCGGTACGGATTCCAGCCGCCGCACGACTTGGAAGGCTCGGAGGCCGTCCGGCTCGTCGGGTTGATTCCACGCGCCATCGATCCCGCGCACCACCAGATTGAGGTACACGCCGGGATCATGCTTGTAGCTTTGGCGAGTGGAAAGCTCCACGGTCTGGCGCCGGATGGCTGCCTGGATCGTCTGAAAATCTGCCCGGTCCTCCGCAGTCAGTTTGGCCGGATCGTTCTTTTTCAGACCCTCCTGAAACGCTTGTAGAAATCCCCGGCGGCGGTTCAGGGCCGCCTCACTCATATCGTCCAGCAGCTCATCCAGGGACACGCCGGCATGACGGTGATAGCCCAGGATGCCCGCGTCGACCGGAGTGAAGGAAAGCGACACGTAGACAAACTCTTCCACGGTTCCGGCAAACTTCGGAGGTCCAACCCGGCAGGAGCAGCCAAAAAAGACACACAGCACGATGAGGGCGGCCGAACGAGGGTTTATCAAATTCCATTATCGCCACCGCCCTTTCCGGAGCCCCCGCATGCAGGTAGAATCGAAATCCTGGGAGGATTCGTGACCGGATTATTGATTACCTGGTTGGTCAGCGCTATCAGCCTGCTGGTTGTCGCCTACTTATTGCCGGGATTTAACGTGAGCGGCTTCAAGACTGCCCTCGTCGCGGCCGTGGTGATCGGTCTGGTCAATGCGACGCTCGGGCTGGTGCTGAAGATCGTCACGTTTCCGCTCAGTATTGTGACGCTCGGTTTTTTCTGGCTCCTCATCAACGCCGCCATGCTGCTGCTGGCGGCCCGATTCGTGGATGGATTCACCATCAGCGGGTGGATTCCCGCGTTCATCGGTTCGATTCTTCTCAGCCTGGTGAACGCAATTCTGCGAGCCATCATTCCGGGCGATTGAGGCGGAAGATTCTTGTTAAGGCGAGCGATTAAGCGCTGCGCCCAGGGAATTGCGATCGTTTTCGCGGCTCCTCTGGCTTTTCTCAGCGGATTTGGGCGCTTCCGTTCCCTATTTCTTCTCGGAGCGCATACCTTCGCCGTCACTCCGGGAGTGCTCGGCGTCTATCTGCGCGCGGCGTTCTATTGGATGACGCTGCGCCGCAGCGAGCTCGACGTGTACCTGCATTTTGGAGCGTTTTTCTCCCATCCCGAAGTCGAGCTAGGCAAAGATGTCAGCATCGGTCCCTACACGGTGATCGGAAGGGCCAACATCGGCGAGCGGACGCAGATTGCCGGCGGAGTGCAAATTGTCAGCGGCACAAAGCAGCATTTGCGCGATGCAGCAGGGAAGCTTACGGATGAAGGCCGGGTGTTTCAGGCGCTGAAGATCGGCGCGCACTGCTGGATCGGCGCCGGAGCGATCATTGCGAACGATGTGGGAGACAGGACCACCATCGGTTCAGGAGCCGTGGTGGTGAAACCGATTCCTTCGGATGTGATCGCGGTCGGGAATCCGGCGCGAGTTCTGGAAGATCCATCGCCCCGGACTCCCGCAGACAGCGTGTCGCGGCCTACTGCTTGATAATCGTTCCGTCCTTTTTGCGAACTTCGCCCCAGCCGCCGTTCAGCCGGCCGCGCTCACCCTGTTCGTTCTGGCCGAACGGGAATTTCGCCGCCAGCTTCTCGTCGATTTCGATTCCCCAGCCCGGAGCCTCGTTGGCATAAGCGTAGCCGTCCTTGAAGGTCGGGCAACCCTTGAAAATCTCCTGCAGCCGGTCGCTGAAGCCGCCCCACTCCTGGACTCCAAAGTTGTAGCAAGCCAGATCGAGAGCGATGTTGGCCGCGTGGCCGATGGGCGAAACGTCACCGGGTCCGTGCCAGGCCGTCCGGACGTTATACATCTCACACATCGCCGCCATTTTGCGGCAAGGTGTCAGCCCGCCCATTTGCGAGACGTGTACGCGGATGTAGTCGATCAGGCGATCGTGAACCAGCGGAGTCCATTCATGGGGCGAGTTGAACAGTTCACCCATGGCAATCGGCGTGGAGCACTGGTTACGGATGTGCTGGAAGTACGCGATATCTTCCGGGCTGAGGGGATCTTCGAGGAAGAAGAGCTTGAACTGCTCCATGTCCTTGCAAAGCTGTATCGCCTGCGTCGGCGTGATGCGCTCATGAACGTCGTGGAGCAGCTCGATCTCGTCGCCCAGCTCTTTGCGAGCCGCCTCGAAAACTTTCAAAGCCTTGCGGCAGTAATCGGCGGGACTGAAGACCGGCTTGTTGTGGAGCGCCGGAACCTGCCCGCCTTTCAGACCGGACATCTGCTGGTTGTAGTTCGCTCCCGAACGGGAGCCATAGGCCGCCTGCCCGCGAAGCCCAAATTGGATGCGGACGTGGCGGTAACCCTGATCGATGAACTTCTTGGCGCTGTCGATGATTTCCGGGATCTCATTGCCGCCCGCGTGACCGTAGCAGTCGGCTGCCTCGCGACATTTGCCGCCCAGCAGCTGGTAAACCGGCATACCCGCCTGGCGGCCCTTGATGTCCCACAGAGCCTGATCGACGCCCGAAATCGCGTTGTTGAGAACTCCCGAATTTCGCCAGTACGACGAGTTGTAGCAGGCCTGCCAGATGTCGTCGATGCGGCTGGCATCCATGCCGATGATGAAGGGCTTCAGGTAGCGCTCGACTGCGGCGACCACCAGGTCCGCTCTTTGCGTGAACGTTCCGCAGCCGTAGCCGTAGAGGCCGTCCTGGTCCGTGAGAATTTTCACGACGACCAGCCGCAATCCCTGCGGAGCCGTGGCAATCACCTGGACGTCCTTGATTTTCGGGGCTGGCACCGCGCGCGTAGCCTTGGCGGCCGTCTCCTGGGCAGCGGCCTGGCGCGCCATCAGAGCAGTTGCGCCTGCAGCGGCGGCCAACATATCACGTCGTTTCATACTTTCCGTTCCTTGATGAGATTCTTCAGGGTCTCGACTTCCGTCTTGAGCTTGCTTTCGCGGTTGACCAGCGTCAGAACATACAACACGATCGTGGTCCAGGCGGCGGCCAACCCGTAAAACATATAAGTGAAATTTCGTTCGTCCATGCGTTTCCTAATAGGCGAGCGCTTCTCGCCGCAGCGATTCGATCTCCCGGCGGCGCTCTTCCTGATTCCACCGGATGGCAATGAACAGCGCGGCCAGCAGAAGCAGCGCCATCCAGTTATGGAAGAGCATCCATTCCATCGCCGGTTCGATGGTGCCGCCGCCTGTCCGGAGAGAAAGCACCGGAGCCGGGTGCTGCGTGCGAAACCACTCGTTCGACTTGTAGGTGAAGATCACGCTGATGAAAGCGAAAATCGCCATGACCGCCGAGTTTTTTGCCCGCTCGGTCGGGTCCGGAATGGCCTTTCGCAGCATCAGGTAGCCGGCATAAATCAGCGCGCTGATCAGCGCCGCGGTCAGCCGCGGGTCCCAGGTCCACCAGATGCCCCAGATGATGCGGCCCCAGATCATCCCGGTGATCAGATTCATCGCGGCAAATGGCAAGCCCACTTCCGTGACGGAAACCGCCAGCGAATCCCATTTCCACTTCTTCGTCACCAGGTAGAGGATGCTGAACACGCCGCCGAGGAAGAAACAGGTAGCGCCGGTGAAGTATCCGGGCAAGTGGAAGTAAAAGATCCGGTAGATGGGGCCTTGCGCCAGCTCGTCGGGAAGCTGCAGCAGCATCACGTAAAGATTCCGCACAAGATATAGCGCGGCCGCAATTCCAAGAGCGTAGATGAGTTTTTCCCGCATGACTATTCGACGAGGACGACCTCCGCCAGCATCAATGCCAGCGCGGTGAAAATGATATCAAACGAGATCAGAAGCCGGAACCAAACCGGATCGAATGCCGTGCCGGAGATCAATCCGCGCGTGATCTCGATCGCCGCGACCAGCGCCGGAATCAGCATCGGGTAAACCAGCACCGGCAGCATCAGTTCCCGCAAATGCAGATTCACGGTGAGGGCCGAAAACATTGTGCCCACCACGGTGACTCCCCAAGTGGTCAGCGCGAGAACCGCCGCGAGTGTTCCCCAACGCCCGCCGAATCCAGCGTCGTAGAAGATGCTAAACGGGATCAGGGCAATCAGCTCTACTCCCAGGAGAATCAGAAACGCCGCCAGCGTCTTCCCCATGAACAGGGCGCTGGCGGAGACAGGAGAGGCGCGCAAGGCCTCCAGGCAGTCGTTGGTCAGCTCCCTGGCGAAGCCGCGATTGACGATCAAAGCTCCAGCAAAGCTGTACACCAGCCAAAGCAATCCGCCGGACCATTGCTTGCCTTCATCGGCAACCGGGTCAAACGCAAAGCTGAATAGCAGCAGCAGGACGACGGTCAGCGACAGCGCGGCATTTAGCGCTTCCTTGGTGCGAAGCTCCGAACGGAGATCCTTCCGGGCAATCCGCCACAACTGGGCGATCACTGCACGCGCCCCCGGTCCAGCCGGATCACCTTTGTCGCCAGCGCCATCACCTCGGGAATCTGGTGGCTGGAAAGAACGATCGTCCCTTTCCGCTCAAGAGTCTCTCGAAGAACCTGCTGCAGCAAGCTCACGGAGCGCTCGTCCAGGCCCGTAAACGGCTCGTCGAGCAGCAGCAGATCCGGTTGATGCAGGAACGCCCTGCCCAGGGCAACCCGCTGGCGCATCCCACGCGAAAACTGCCGGACCGGAGCGTTGGCGACGTGAGAAAGATCTACCCGCTCCAGCCAGGCGTCCACCAAGGCGGGAGCGGCGCCGTACAGTTCCGCCCAAAAGGTCAGATTTTCCCGGGCGGAGAACTCTTCGTACAATCCGAGACCGTGGCCCAGATATCCGGTTTGTTCCCGCGGCGGTAGCGTGAGCGTGCCCTTTTGCGGCGTCGCCAACCGCGCGAGCAACTTGAGGAGCGTCGTCTTTCCCGCGCCGTTCGGGCCAAGCAAGGCGACGCAATCGCCCGCGCCGGCTTCCAAGCTGACATCTCGAAGGGCGGGGAAGTCGCCGAAAAATCGCCACACTCCCGCAGCCCGCAGCATGAGCTTTATCCCTTGATCGAAGCCCGGTAGTTCAGGATGAAGCCAATGACCAGAATGGCCGCCGTCAGCCCGAGCACCAGGTACTTCCTGTCGTAAATTCGCGGAAGAATCTGCTCGATGCGAGGCCCCTGGTCCTCTTCCGGCTGCCGCTGGCTGCGCAGCGTACCGGCGCCGTCGATCATGATCTTGTAAGTCTTGCCTTTCAGGGTGTAAATCGATGCCTGAGTGGTCGGCTCAATGCCATTCGACTCCAGCATCGTTCCGGAGGCTTTTACGTCTTTGGGGAATACCATCCGGACCGGGCCGGAATGCAGAATTCTCCCGGACAATTCTTCCGGAACAACAAAAGAAATAGTCCAGTTGATGTCGCATCGGGCTTCTTCACCCTGTTGACCTGCCGCCGTGACGTTATAAATCCCCGTTCTGGCGTCCTTAATTGCCGTGGCTCCTCGAGTGCCCACCAGCGTTGCATCCTTCGGAAGGGCCACCTGGAACTTTCCGCCGCCCTCCACCATGAAGGTTTCCGAAACGTTCAAATCCGTGCCCGTGGATTCAAAGAGAATCATGTGCTGGAAAACCGTGTCTTGGGCAAAAATCGATAGCGCCCAGAACGCCAGAAGGAGCGTCCTCACTTCGTTTTTCCTCCCGGCTTGCCGATGCCCAGTTGGGCCTTGATGGCATCGATTTCAGCCAAAACTCCGGCCAATTCTTTCTGTAACGCCTGTTTCGACTTCTGGTAGTCGTCATCGGAGAGCTTGCCGAGGCGAAGCTCAAACTGCAAATCTTTTAGATTTTCGTAAATTCGTGACTTTTTCTCATCCAGAGCTTGAAAAGGGGAGACAGGCTCCGGCGGCGGCAGATCGCGTTCCCGGATCGCGAGCGTCAGCCACACCGCGGCTGCGGCGATAAGAATGGCGGCGGCTACCAGCATCTATTCGAGTCGGTCCAGTTCTTTTTGCGCCAGATCGTCATACCGTGCCGACCGCGTTGCGGAAGCTTCCACCGGGCGCTTGATCTTCTGGACGTAGACGTAGATGGCATACAGACCAAGCGCCATCATCAGGAACGGCATGACCCATGCGGTCAGATTGAAACCGGAAGCCGGCGGAACGACAAGCGCCTTCAGCCCTTGCTCTTCGATGAATTTTCCAATGATGTTTTCGTCATTGGCTCCGACGGACTGCATCTGGGCGATTTTCTGACGGCCCGAGCCGGCGTAGTGGCAGCCCATCATGACGCAATCGCCAATCGAGTTTTTACAGACGCCGCAAAGGCAAGCCAGCTTCATGCCGACTCGCTTGACGTTGGGGTTCATCATCAGCGACGCGCTTTGGCCCAGACACCCGACAGCCAGCAGCGCGATCGCCGCGATTTTACGAAATCGGCGCATGCTCTCTCGTTGCGATCCCGACAACCTCGGTTCGTGTATCCGCTCGCAGCTTGTTCGGAATCAGGCATACCCAGGTGCCGGCCAGGACGACGACGAAACCGATCCAGATCCAGGTGACCAGTGGATAGACGAACGCCTGGATCGTGACGCTCTTGCCGTCTTCCGACGTACTGGAAAGATTCAGGTATAAATCTTCGTCCAGACGGCGGCGAATGCTCACCAGGCTCGCCGGTTGCTGGCTGGCTTTGTACAGGCGATTCTCGGGATGCAGTTCTCCCAGAAACTCGCCGTTCTTCCAGACTCCGAGATTCACCTTCTGCCAGATGAAATTCGGATCGTCGCCGGTGGTGACTTCCTTTACCAGGATTTCGTATTTGGCGACGCGAAACTTATCGCCCACCGGAACTTCATTGGCGGAGTCGATGTAGAAGGCATGTCCCGCAAAGCCGATGAACATCAGCACGATCCCCATATGGACCAGGTATCCGCCGTACCGGCGCGTATTGCGGTGAGTCAGCTCGACAAAGCTGCCGAAAAGACCCAGGCCCTCCTTGGCGCGAATGGCGGAGGCACCCTTCAGAAACTCGCTGACGATTGTCCACGTGACGAAAGCGGAAAGGCCAAAGCAGACGATGGCGTAAAAATGCCGCATACCGGCAGCGACCAATCCGATCATCGTCACGAACATCATCACGACCGGCCACCGGAAATTTCGTTTCAACCCGTCGAGCGAGCTGCGTCTCCAGGCCACCAGCGGACCGACGCCGGTCAGGAACAGCAAAGCCAACCCGATCGGGATGGTCACGCGATTAAAGAACGGAGCGTCCACCGAGACTTTTTCCCCGGTTGCCCATTCGGAAATGATCGGAAACAGCGTACCCCACAGGACGGCAAAACAGCTTGCCAGCAGGATCAGGTTATTGAACAGGAAGCTCGATTCCCGGGAAACGACGCTTTCCAGCTGCGACTCGCTCTTCAGGAAGTCCAGCCGGTTGAGGATCAGGAACGTTGTCAAGGCGACGCCGATCCCCAGGAAGGTAAAGAAATACGGCCCGATCGGCGATTGCGCGAAGGCATGCACGCTGGAGACAATGCCGGACCGTGTCAGAGCCGTTCCGAGAATGCAGAGGAAGAATGTCGCCGAAATCAGGACGATGTTCCAAACCTTCATCATCCCTTTCTTCTCCTGCATCATCACGGAGTGGAGAAATGCCGTGCCGGTGATCCAGGGAAGCAGGGAAGCGTTCTCGACGGGATCCCAACCCCACCACAGCGCCCAACCCAAAACGGAATACGCCCACGCGGATCCCAGGATGATTCCGCAGCTCTGGAACATCCAGGTCACCAGCGTCCAGCGGCGGGTGGTATGGATCCAGGCATCCCCTGGTTGTTTGGTGATCAGAGAGCCGATCGCGAAGGCGAATGGCACCACAAAGCCGACGTAACCCAGGTACAGCATCGGCGGATGAATCTGCATCGCCCAATGCTGCAGCAGAGGATTCAGTCCCTGTCCGTCCGGAATGGCGGTCACGCCCCGGCCCACCGCCAGCACCTGGAACGGGCTCACCAGAAATGCATTCAACAGGAGAAAGAACACCTGGGTCGAGGCCAGAACGGCCACGACGTACGGCATCATGTTCCGGAATTTTTTCCGGTTGGTAAAGACAACAACCGCGGCGTATGTCGCGAGAATCCAGCTCCAGAACAGAAGCGAGCCTTCCTGCCCGCCCCACCAGGCCGTGAACTTGAAGTTCCCGGTCATGTCGCGGTTGCTGTGTGCGGCAACGTAGGCCAGGCGAAAATCGCTGGTGATCAGCGCATACAGCAGCAGTCCGCTGGCCACCGTCACCAGGCTCCAGACGACGTAGACGGAGCGCCGAGCGCTCTCAATCAGAAAGGGCCGTTTCTTCCAAGCTCCAACGACAGAGCCGATCAGCGAATAGACCGCGAAGCAAAACGCGAGGAGAAGCGAGAGCGCGCCTAAATTTTCCATAGCAACCTAGCTGGCGCGTTTCGGTTCGTGAACAGGAGCCTGGCTGGGCTTCCCGCCGGGTTTGGACTCGTACTTGGACGCGCACTTTGCTTGAATCTTTGAAGCATGGAAGGTACCGTCCGGTTGAAGCCGCCCGTCCGCCAAAGCCTGAGCACCGTCGCGGAAGGTGTCCGGAAGAGGATCGGTCCCCGTATACACCACGTTCATCGTATATACGGCGTTTGCCTTCTTATCCTCTTTAACGTCCGTCTCTTCCTGAATGATGGTGAACCGGACTTCCTTCCCAACCTTCTGGATGGAACCCGCCTGAACGTCGCCTGCGACGCGAAGACGCTTGGTTAACGCCTCGCCGCCCATGGCATGCACTTCGGGAATCGTCTTGTAATAGGCCTTGGCGTCGCTGACGCCGCCCACCGCTAGCCAGGCTAACGTTCCAAGAATGATCGTGATGAGAACCGCAAACTTGGCGTGCGTTTTCATTTGACGCCTCCTCAACTACCCCACAGTATAGACCCGCTTTTGGACGGCGTCTATCTTGCCAGATCACAAAAATTACGGTTTAAGCGTAATTTTCAGTGTCCGAATCCGAACACTCAATCCCAAAACTCGCCCGGGGTTGGACAGAGCTCTTCTTTCATAATCTTACATTTGGGAATGGCATGGAGACTGCCTTAGAAAATGGCAATGAAAGCTGACCTTCTCTACGCCCTGCGGACTCTGCGGAAGAACCCGATGTTTACCGTCGTCGCACTGGCGTCCCTGGCACTGGGGATCGGAGCGAATACGGCGATTTTCAGTTTGATGAACCACATCATGCTTCGCCTGATTTCCGCCGAGCGGCCGGAAGAACTGGTTCAGCTCGATCACACGGGACCGAATCGCGGATCGACGTGGAATAATCGGTCCTTTTCCTATCTCCAGTACCTGGACCTTCGAAACCGGACGCAGACGCTCTCGGGGCTCCTGGGGCATTTCCGGACTGGGTTCAGTTTCAGCGAGAGCGGCCAGACCGACCGCGTGCAGGGCGATATCGTTTCCGGCAATTACTTTCAGGTACTGGGAATCCAGCCTGCCGCCGGGCGCCTGTTGACTCCCGATGACGACAAGACCATCGGAGGGCATCCCGTCGTGGTGATCAGCTACCCGTTCTGGATGCAGCGATTCGGTGGAAAGCCCGATGTGGTGAATCGCAAGATTCTGCTGAACGGTCAGCCGATGACGATCGTCGGCGTGACGGAGCGTGGGTTCAATGGCGTTGCCCTGGACGACTACGTCGACGTGATGGCGCCGATCACGATGAAAAGAGCATTGACGCCGACCTGGTACGGGCTGGATGACCGGCGGACGACCTGGCTTCAATTGATCGGCCGGCGGAAACCGGGAGTCTCCCTCGAACAGGCGCAGGCGGAGCTTCACTCGGTATTCGCGCCAATCAATCAAATGGAACTGGACAATATGTTCGGAAACATCAGCGAGAGTTTCCGAAAGCGCTGGCTGGACAAGAAGCTGGTTTTGATCGACGCCTCTCACGGACCGCCGGATCTTCAGGCGCAGATGTCCAAGCCGCTTTACGCCCTGATGGGCATGGTGGGCCTGGTTCTGTTAATCGCCTGCGCGAACCTGGCGAATCTTTTAATGGCAAAGTCTGCTGCACGCCGAAAAGAGATCGCCGTCCGGCTGGCCTTGGGAGCATCCCGCTACCGCCTCATCCGGCAGCTTCTGGTGGAGAGCGCGCTGTTGGGTCTTCTCGGGGGATTGGCGGGCCTGCTGGTGGCGATGTGGACCGTGGATGCTCTGTCGGTGGTCATTGGGGACGCAGACACGGTTTCGCGAATGCCATCGTTGATCGATGCTCGCGTCATGATCTTCAATGTCGCCTTGTCCATTGCGACCGGCGTTCTGTTTGGACTGATTCCCGCCCTGCAATCCACTCGGCCCAGCGTCTCGCCGGCGCTGAAGGACGAGGCCGGAAATGTATCCTCTTCCGGCGAGCATGTACGGTTTCGCAAGGTCCTGATCGCCGGACAGGTGACGCTCAGCCTGCTGCTGTTGATTGCGGCAGGATTGTTCGCTAGAAGTCTCTATAATTTGCGTTCGGTGAATCCGGGCTTCCGGACCGAGAGCCTGGTCTCCTTCTCCGTCGACGCCGCGCTAAACGGATACTCCAACGATCGTGGCATCGACTTCGCGTTGCGGTTGCAGGAACAGTTACAGGGAGTGCCCGGAGTGAAAGGCGTTGGTTTGGGCGTCGAACCGGTTCTCACAAACTCGATCAACCGGTCGACGGTTACGGTCGATGGCTACCAGTCAAAAGAAGGGGAGGACATGAATCCCCAGGTGGAGCAGGTGAGTCCCGCGTTCTTCAGCACCCTGGGAATCCCGCTGGTGGCAGGGCGGGATCTGACCGCGCGCGATCGATTGGGTGCTCCGAAAGTTGCGGTGGTCAATCAGTCTTTCGTGAAGTACTTCTTTCAAGATGAGAATCCGTTAGGACGGCGGATCCGTTTCGGGCGCTGTCCGAAACCCGAAGACTGCGCTGCCAATTTCATGGAGATTGTCGGAGTGGTCAAGGATTCCATGCATGGCAGCCTCAAGGAACCACCCACGCGCCGGGTCTACCCGCCCATCGCGCAGATGGAAAATTTGGGCGGCCTGACCGGCTATGTCCGCGCCGGACTCGATCCGGCCGCGGTCAGCACCTTGATCCGGCGCGAAGTCTCGCGCCTGGATTCGAATATGCCGGTGGCCGAGATCCGCACGCTCGACACGGTGATCGACAACTCGATTCGCCCGGAGCGCCTGGTGGCCATGCTGTCTGCCGCCTTCGGCTTGCTGGCGACCGTACTGGCGGCGGTGGGACTCTACGGCGTAATGGCCTACATCGTGGCCAGAAGAACACGGGAAATCGGCATCCGCATGGCTTTGGGAGCACTGCAGGGGAGCGTCCTCTGGCTGGTGATGAAGGAAGTTGCCTGGATGACGGGAATCGGTCTGGCGATCGGTTTGCCGCTGGCCTTCGCCGCCGCACAGTTGATCGAAAAGCTCCTCTACGGAGTGCAGGCGCGCGACTTCTTGGTCTTTGCCGCTGCGACGGCGGCTCTCGCATTGGTAGCGGCGCTGGCGGGGTTGATTCCGGCCCGGCGAGCGACCAGCATCGATCCGATTCGAGCTCTCCGTTACGAATAGTTCAGCGAAACAGGCGAGGCGCGAAGTCATGGAGCGACTTCCGCCACGCCTGCCACTCGTGACCGCCCGGGCACTCGAACCAGACGCTGCGAATGCCCGTCTCTTCCAGCTTTTTGTGGATGCTCTTAGCGCCGGCGTAGAAATTATCTTCGGCTCCGGACCCAATCCAGAAGAGTTTGACTTTCTTATTGAACGCCGTTGAATCGCTGAAGACTCCGCCGAACGAAGTTTTGGGATCAAAGTTCCGCATTCCTCCGCTGAAAGAACCCACGTAGGCGAACTTCTCGAGATTCGAAAAGCCGATTTGCATCGCCTGGCCCGCTCCCATGGACAGACCGGCGATGGCGCGATTCTCCCGATTGGCCATTGTGCGGAAAGCGTTGTCGATTTCGGGGACTAAGTCTTCGACGACCATCTGCGGAAACGCGGAATTGCCCCGGCCTGGGCCGCCTCCCGGTGCTGGCGGCTCCGGAGCGCCGGCCTTTGTCGCGTAGCCGTGGTCCATTACGACAATCATGGGAGTCGCGCGTCCTGCGGCAATCAGGTTGTCGAGGATAAAGTTCGCCCGTCCCTGCGCTGTCCACCCGCGCTCGCTTTCGCCGGAGCCGTGCTGGAGATACAAGACCGGGTACCGCTTGCGAGCATCGCGATCGTAACCCGGCGGCACATAGACAAAAGCGCGCCGCCACGCGCCAGTCACCTTCGAGCGATACCAGTGCATCCGCACGTCGCCATGAGGAACGTCTTGGATGTCGTAGAAGTCGACGGACTTGTCGGGAATCTCAATTCCGCTGTTCTGCCGCGCCCATCCGAAATAGGTCTCGCTGGACGGATCGTTCGCGGCAAAGCCGTCGATGATCAGGTTGTAGTAATGAAATCCCGGTTCCGCCGGAGGAATCGTGACGGTCCACATTCCTTTCTCATCCTTCTGCATGTCGAACGGCCCCTTGCCGAGACCGTTCGCGCCGCCCGTCGGAGTCACCTGAACTTTCTGCGCCGCCGGAGCATTCACCCGAAACGTCACCCGCAGATCCGGATGGATGCGGGGGTACTGCGCATTCAGGACATTCGAGGAGGCGGGAACCGACCCGTCGCCGGATTGAGCCATCAACGGTACGGTCGCGGCCAGGCAGAGAAAGACGCCGGGAAAATGCATTTGATGAATACTCTACTCCGTCTGTGTAACGATCCAAATATGATCACCTACCGAACGGGGAATCAGCTCGATCTCGATCAGGTCATCGAGCTCTATCGAGCCTCGACTCTGGACGAGCGCCGTCCCGTCGACGACCGCAAGCGGATGAGGGCCATGCTGGCGAATGCCAATCTAGTGATCACGGCCTGGGACGGCGAAAAACTGGTGGGAATCTCCCGGTCGCTGACCGACTTTGCCTATGCCACTTACCTTTCGGATCTTGCAGTGCATGCCGAATATCAGCGGTCCGGGATCGGGCGCGAGTTGATTCGCCGGACGCAGGAAGAGGGCGGCGACGCGAAGGTGATTCTTCTGGCGGCTCCGGCGGCGGTGGACTACTATGCCCGCATCGGCATGACGCAGCATCCTTCGGCGTGGATGCTCGAGCCGGGAGAATCGCTGGTTTGATCTCCGCCGGGAACCTGGTTTCGCTGGTTCGGAATACCGCTCCGTTTCTGTCCGATCGTGACTGGGGAAGCCACGAATTTCTCGAGATTCTGCAAGCGCCGGAGCCTGGCTACTTCGCCCTTTGCCTGGCCGCACATCACGCCACGGTGGCTACGTTCGTACCGACGGACGTGGATTCCAAGATTCGCGGACTGCTGTGGCGCGAAACTCGCGACCGCCAGAAGCTGCGCGAGATGGCGGATCTGGCGATCCGGTCGTTTGAATGGGACCTGTCCTTCGTGTCTCGCCGGACCGTCGATGTGGGACTCGGACCCGTTTCCGGTCACGACGGTGAGCGGATGTCCGTCATCGCCGGCGCTCATGGCCGCTTTCTCGAGGTCGGCGACGCGGAGTATGCCGAAAAGACAGCGGCCGCACTGGAAGTTGAACTTCAACGAGAGCTGGATTCCTTCCACCAAGCCGGCGATGAGATTTCCCGAATGAAGCTGGCCGCTTCTTTGGCACACAATCTGGGCGATCTCAATCAGGGAATCAGCTTCTGGCGCACCGGCGGCGTGACCACCGCATCGCGGGAACGATTCCATAAGCTGGGCCACGAATCGGCTGGGCGCTTCGCCGCTCCCATGCGGATCTATCGTGAGTTGCTATCGCCGGAGGGTCACCGGAACTATCCGCTGCGTAGCGTGAAAGCGCTGCGTCAGTCGCCGGACCTGCTGCTTCCCCAGCCGCCGTTTCTGGACGAGTGGGGAATGCGGATGGCTCGTCATCCGCTGCTGCAATTTGCGGATCGGCGCGATGTGGTGGAGGCGCTGGTGGATGGGTGCCGCAAGATTCCCGGCCAGCAGGGATACTATCGAGCGCTGGCCGGAATGTCCGCCGCCGATCCGTCGCAGTTCCTGAAAATTGTGGAAGCGCTTCCCACGGCGGCAAGGCGGGAAGCGCAATCTGCCGAACTGCGGAAGAAGATTGCCGTGCCGCAGACGTCCTTCGAGTCCGGGCTCAGCAAGCGATCTAAAACGATAGCTTCAGCGCCACCTGCACGATCCTAGGATCGAAAGTGCTGCCGACGCGGCCGAAGTTCGCGGAGCTCAAGTCGCTGATAGACGCCAATCTTGACGGTAGGAAAAATGTAGTCACCCTTCTCGTCGGTCTTCGTCGTCGCCGTAATTCCGGTTAGCTTATTCTTGACGGTGATGGATGCGCCGGAAATGGCTCCTCCGTTCTGATCGCGAACTGTTCCCAGAATTGCCGCCGAATCGAACTGTGCAAAGACCAGGGGCAGCGTGAATACACATGCCGTGACACCTCGAAGCAAACGTTGCATTGAGATCACCCTAGCAACGTATTGTCGCGAATCGATTACAAATATGCGACCGTTTGCTGAATATCCGGTAAGCTTTTTGGGGTGAATGTGATCAATTTACTGACGAGGCAGCAGCGCGTGCTCAACGGCAATGCACTTGTCCATGACGACGAATAATCCGGCGGCGCGGGCGCGCGTGGCGGCTTCCTCGTTTACGATATCCAACTGCATCCAGACGGCCTTCGCGCCTTTTGCAATGGCCTCGTCGACATGAGTTCCCGCCTGCAGCGGACGGCGGAAGATGTTGACGATATCGATCGGTTCCTGAATATCGGCTACACGCGCGACCGCCTTTTCCCCCAAGACTTCCGTCTCTTTCGGATTGACCGGAATGATCCGGAATCCGGCGCGCTGCAGATACTTTGCGACTCCATAGGATGGCCGCGACGGATCGCTGGAAAGTCCAACCACGGCGATCGTCTTGGAGTTCCGCAGCAGCTCAGGGATGGTCAAGTTTCAACACCCTCCTGAATTTCTCCACCTCGGCGTCCGTCAGGTGTCGAAACTCACCCGGCGGTACGTCCAGTGAGAGAAATCCGATCTTCACGCGCCGCAATTTTTCTACCAAAAAGCCGAAGTGCTTGAACATCATGCGAATCTGGTTCTGCCGCCCCTCGGTCAGCTTCACCTCGTACCACGGATTCGCTCCCGGCTTGATCAGCTTCAGCTCCGCCGGAGCCGTGCGCCTCCCGCTAAGCGCTACTCCGTGCCGGAACCGCTCCTCCTGCTCCGGCGCGAGGGTTCCGGTCACCTTCACCACGTAAGTCTTGACGACTTTCGTGCGCTTCTGCATGATGGCGTTGGCGAAGTCGCCATCATTGGTGAGAAGCAGCAGACCTTCGCTGTGGAAGTCCAGGCGTCCCACCGGATAAACGCGCTCCGGAACGCGCTTCAGAAATTTGACGACAGTATGGCGGCCCTGCGGATCGGAAAGCGTCGTGACGACGCCGTCGGGCTTATTCAGAGCCAGATACACCAAACGTTTCGGCGCGCGAATCAGCTTCCCATCCACTTTGATGCGGTCGCGCGACAAATCCGCCTTGGAACCGAGTTCCGAAACAATTTCCCCATTGACCGAGACACGCCCGTCCAGCAGCATCTTCTCCGCGGCCCGGCGGCTGGCGACGCCCGCGTGGGAAAGGATTTTTTGAAGCCGTTCTTCAGCCATTCTTACGAACCGGCTCTGCCGAATCGCCGGTCGCGGTTTCCTCGGAAGCGGCGGCTTCTTCAGCCGCGAATTCTTCCGAAACCGCAACATCCGTTTCCGGTTCCTCTATCGCCGCTTCCGAAACGGTTTCTGTAGTGACCCCGGCAGGAGGCTGCTCGTCAATATTGTCGTCGGAAAACGCCAGACGCTTCAGTTCCTCGAATTCTTTCAAGGAAGGCAGCTCCGAAACACTGTTCAGCCCGAACTGCAACAGAAATTCCTTCGTCGTTTTGTAGAGAATCGGTTTGCCGATGACCGCCTTGCGGCCGGCGGTGGTGACCAGCTTCCGGTCCAGCAGCGTCTTCAGAACGCCCGCACCCTGCACCCCGCGAATCTCCATGATTTCGGGAGCTGTGATGGGCTGCTTATAAGCGATCACCGCCAGAGTCTCCAGCGCGGCCAGAGACAGTTTGAAAGCGGGCTTCAGATTCTTGACGAACGAGCGAATTGCTTCGTGGTGCTCCGGCTTGGTGCCAACCTTGTAGCCGCCGGCAATCTCTCGAATCGAAAGACCTCGATCGACGCGGGCGTACTCCTCCACCAGCAGCGCCAAGCCCTGCTCGACTTTCTCCAGCGGAGCATCCAGCCCTCGGGCAATCTGGTCGGCGGTCAAGGGCTCGTCGGTGATATAGACGACGGCTTCGATCAGCGCCTTCAGGCCATCGTCAAAAGAAGGCTCGGGAGCGACGACAGCCTCTGCGACAGCATCCAACTCATGAATCTGTTCCACAACGGCGTCGGTGGCATGCTCTGCCTTCTCGACGAGTGCCTCGGGGGACGTGGTTTCTTCCGTGATAGCCTCGCCGGCCGCCGGCTCCTCGCTCGAGGACGGTATTTCTCGTTCTTCCATGTGAGCTTCTAACGATATTCCTCTTCGACTTTCGATGTGTCGAACGTCTCTTCGAATCCGTCGCCGCGCTTCAGATCGATGTCTCCGAAAGCCTCGCTCTGCGCCAGGAGCAGCGCCTGACGCTTCACCAGCTCCAGAATCGCCAGGAACATGCAGATCATCGCCCGGTGCGACCGCTGGCTCTCAAATAATCGCGTGGCGGAGATGCGTTCCGACTTCGGCGCCCGGGCGAATAACCCGCGAAGATGGTCGATCATCTCCGGAACCGTCACGTCCTCTTTGTCGATGGAGTATGTCGGGCGGGCCTTGATACGCTCCAGGACGGTTTGAAACGTCTGCACCAGGTCGAACAGGGAAACGTCCAACCCGGGCTCTTCGCTTTCCTCCAGGAACTTTTGGATCTGTGGATTGGACCAGGAAACTTCCTCGATCATCCGCTTCTGCTGCAGCATCTCGGCCGCGTCCTTAAACCGCTCGTGCTGAAGCAGCCGGTCCACCAGTTCTTGCCGGGGATCCTCCTGCGGATCGATCTTCTCCAATTCCGGATCGCGCGGAAGCAGCATTTTCGACTTGATGTGAATCAAGGTTGCCGCCATGTAGACAAACTCCGCCGAAAGTTCGATGTCGAGTGCCGTCGCCCGCTCCATGTACTCAAAGTATTGGGCGGTGATCTGGGCGATCGGAATATCGTGGATGCTCAGCTGTTGTTTGCGAATCAGATCCAGCAAAAGATCCAGCGGGCCCTCATACAGCTCGAGGTGCACGTTTAACGGCGAAGACGACACTAGAGGCCAAGTTAGCACACCCGGCGCGCAGAGGTCCAAATAGGGCCGTCGAGAAGAGATCTCTTTATAAATCAGCGACTTATTGAGGATCCGGGCGGAGGATCGACTTTTCCTTGGCAGCGGCCCCGAAGATCAGAGCGACGTCGACGGTTCCGGCCGCATCGTTGACCTTCTCCCGGGTTTTGGTCGCCCCCAGATTCTCAAAGATCCCGTCCTCGCGAACCCGCGTCATAAACCGTTCCGGATAATCCTGATTGAACGGCTTGCCCGGCTGTAAACCCCACATTTTCCGAATGACGGGCTCGCTTTCGATGTCCAGCCCGATGATCTCCAGTTTTCCGAACGTATATTGCCGTCCCGGCGCCACGTTGATGGTCAGATTGACGGTCTTCTTGGCGTCATCCACCTCGCGGTCCACGGTAGCTTTCGCTTGCATGTAGCCCTGCTGTTTCAGGTACAACTGCATCTTCTCCACGCTCTCGCCAATGGTCTTCATATTGGCGATTTCCCCGGGGGCAAACTTGGCGATCCTCCCCAGCTCCGACCCCTCGGGCCCGGCGCCCTGAATGTTCACCTCGCCCAACTGGTAAACAGGTCCCTCTTCGACGGTCACCGTGGCGACCAGCCCGTTGACGTCCATCGCCGGGACGATGGCAATTTTCGGGAACGAAGTTTTCAGCCGGCCCCGCGCTTCATAAAGAGGCCGAACCGAGCTGTCCAGCAACTGCCGGAATCGAGCTTCGTTATAGCGGCTTCCCACCGCCACGCCGTTGATGGCGTTGCGCAGCAAACCTTGCGGGACCACTTCCGCGCCCAGAAACTTCACATCGGCGATCACCGGAGTAGCGCCCGCCGGCCGGAACAGGACCACCAGGTTTTCCGGTCCTTCCGCCTCCACCTTTGCCGTTATGTCGCCTTTGAATCCCTTCTGTGCCGCAAGGTCCTGAATCAGGCTGCGATAGAGGTCCAGCCGCGCCTTGGTGGGAGGAAGCTTGCCGACGTACAGCGGATCCTTCGCCTTCAGCATCGCCTCAAACTCCGCCTGCGGCGCGGGCAGGTCCTCGATTTTGATCGGATACACCGGATTGGCTTCTTCGATCTGCCAGACCGCCTCATAGCTGGAGCCGTCGGATGCGGTGAAGTAACGATAGCCAACGCTATCGAAGGCGCCGGTCTCCAGCAGTTTTTCGCGAGCCGCCTCAAACCGCTCCTTGTTGGCAGGATCGGTCGCTTTCAACCCCGCCACGGCGATGATGGCTGCGGTGGGGTACATCAGATTCCCCTCCACCTGGAAGGTAGCAATCGGAAACTCGCGAATTTCCGGAACCTGCGGTTGTGCCGGTGGGGAGGGCGGGGGAGCGGTCACGGTCCTCTTCTTGGACTGGCCCGCTGCCACCAGGGAGAAGCAAAGGAGAATTGTCGTGAACCGCCGGATCATTTTCAAACCAGAATCGTGAACGCGTTTTCCACTCGCTGCACCGGGTTGTACAAGGTGTCTCGTTCTTTGGGCTCGCGGCCGGCTTCACGAATCAGCCGCAGCAGGTCCGACCGCCGCAGCGACTGAGACGTCGTCGCGCCGGCATCGTGATAGATCTTCTCTTCCACCACGGTTCCGTCGATGTCGTCGGCCCCGAATCGCTGGGCAATTTGAGCTACCTTCGGCGTCATCATCACCCAGTAGGCCTTGATGTGCGGAATGTTGTCGAGCATCAGCCGCGAAACCGCAATATTCCGAATGTCGGTGAATCCGGTCGTCTTGGGCAGGTGCGCCATGGCGGTATTGTCCGGATGAAACGCCAGCGGGATGAACGTCTGGAACCCGCGAGTTTCGTCCTGCAACTCGCGCAGCTTGACCAAATGATCCACCCGATCCTCTTCGGTCTCGATATGCCCGTAGAGCATCGTGCAGTTGGAGTGCATTCCCAGAGAGTGCGCCGTCCGCGCGGTCTCGATCCACTCCTCGCCGGTCAGCTTGTGATCGCAGATAATCCGCCGAACCCGCTCATGGAAAATCTCCGCGCCGCCGCCGGGCTGGGAGTCCATCCCGGCATCCTTCAATCGCTCCAACACTTCCCGAATCGAAAGCTTCGACCGCTTGGCGAAATATCCGATCTCGACCATCGTGAACGCTTTCAGATGCACCTGCGGGAAGCGCTCTTTCAAGCCGCGCAGCATCGTGCAATACCAGCTCAAATCGAGCGTCGGATGAAGCCCGCCGACGATATGAAACTCGGTGATCGACTCGTCCCAGCCTTCGCCGGCGCGATGCCAGACCTGCTCATGCGACATCGTGTAGGCTTCCGAATCGCGCACGCCTTTTCCGAAAGCGCACAAACGGCACGAAGCGACGCAGACATCAGTGGGATTCAAATGACGGTTGACGTTAAACCATGTGACATTGCCGTTCAACCGCTCCCGGATAATGTCGGCCAGGTAGCCCACGCCCAGCAGATCCCTGGTCTTGTAGAGGAGCACGCCTTCGTCAAAGTTCAAACGCTCGCCGGCGCGAACCTTGTCCAGCAGAGGCTCCAGCCGTTGGTCCTCGAATTCAACCTTAAGCAAACTTCCTCCAAAACACGTCCGCTGTCCAAAATAGGAAAAACGCTACACTGACAAACCCGTTGACGGTGAAAAAGGCTGCATTTACGCGCGACAGATCGTCGGCATGCACCAGGCTGTGCTCGTACAGCAGCAGAGCGGCCACCGTGGCGACCCCCGCCATCGCAATGCCTCCCAGACGAAAACTCAAGGCCAGATCCGTCAAGCAGAACAACATGGCTAGATGCAGAACGCGCGACACCATTAGGGCGTTGGCAATTCCCAGCCTGGCCGGGATACTGTTCAAGCCGGTTCGCCGGTCGAACTCGAAATCCTGGCACGAATAGATAATGTCGAATCCGGCGGTCCACAGCGTCACCGCCGCCGTCAGCCAGAGAATCCGCGCGTCGATCGTTCCGCGAATCGCAATCCATGCCGCAGCCGGTGCGATTCCCAACGCGAAGCCCAGCACCAGGTGCGAGAGGCTGGTGAACCGTTTGGTGTAGGAATATCCCAGGACGGTCGCCAAGGCGATCGGCGAAAGCATCAGGCATAGAGGATTCAGCATCCACGCGGCCAAAAAGAAGACAGCAACGCTGACAATCGTGAATCCGCAGGCAAACTCACGAGAAAGCTGCCCCGCCGGCAAATGCCGCATGGCCGTTCTGGGATTGGCGGCGTCGATCCGTTGATCCAGCAGCCGGTTAAAGGCCATCGCGGCGGAGCGCGCGGCCACCATGGCCACGACGATCCACAGAAGCCTCCCGCCAAGCCCCGCAATTGCAAAATCCGCATCGCGCCACGCCAGCAGCGCGCCGGTCAGCGCGAAGGGCAGCGCAAATACCGAATGCTCGAACTTAATCATGTCGAGCGTCCGCCTCAACTTCTCAAAGCCGGATACTCTTTCGGCAGCGATGGTACTCACGGGATCAACTAACATTTTAAGGGATGCCATTCCAGAAAGTCCTTCCGCTCGTTCTCTGTCTCTGGTCGCTCGCCTGTTCGTCCTCGCCGTCCCTGCGGCCGAATGAACGGGAAGTGAAGCTGCCGAACGGAACGACGGTCGTTGTGGAATTGCTCACGCAGCCGGAAGATATGGCCCGGGGAATGATGTATCGCGATTCTCTTGCACCCGAACGCGGCATGCTGTTCGCCCACAATTCCCCCGGCCGGTATCCCTACTGGATGCACAACGTCAAGATTCCGCTGGACATCATCTGGCTCGACAAAAGCCGTAACGTCGTCGAGATCTCTGCGCGGACGCCGCCGTGCAACGAAAAACCCGCGGCCGAGTGTCCGGCATACGGCGGAAAGCAGGAATCGCTGTTTGTGCTGGAGCTCGCCGGAGGCATGGCAGCCCGATACAACATCACCGAAGGCACCCGACTGGACTTCTAAATTTCATGGATCAGGAACAACTCCGCGCGCTGCTCGAGCAGGTCAAGGGAGGCAGCGTGGCGATCGACAAGGCCATCGACAGCTTACGGCACATGCCGTTTGAGGATCTGGGCTTTGCCAAGCTCGATCACCACCGCACTCTGCGCCACGGTATGCCCGAGGTGATCTTCGGCCAGAACAAGGCTCCCGAACACATTCTGGGCATCGCGGAAAAGCTGCTGGAGCGGAATCCGAACCTGCTCGCCACCCGCGTTTCGCAGGAAGCGGCGGACCTGGTCCGCTCCCGGATTCTGGATGCCGAGTATTTCCCGCTCGCCCGGGTCGTGCGAGTATGGCGCGACCGGAAAGTTCTGGGAAAAGGGAAAATCGCAGTGGTGTGCGCCGGCACGGCGGATCTTCCGGTCGCCGAAGAGTGCCGCCTCACCCTGGAAGTGATGGGCAACGAAGTGGATGCGATTGCCGATGTCGGTGTGGCAGGGATTCACCGCCTGCTGGCGAATCTGGAGCGTCTGCGGCAATGCCGGGTGGTCATCGCTGTGGCAGGCATGGAGGGCACGCTCCCGACGGCGATTGGAGGTCTCGTCGCCGCGCCGGTAATTGGAGTCCCCACCAGCGTCGGCTATGGATCTCATTTCCACGGACTGGCGCCGTTGCTCAGCATGTTGAACTCCTGCGCCAGCAATGTCACGGTGGTCAATATCGACAACGGTTTTGGAGCCGGTTATTCGGCGTCATTGATCAATCGTCTTTAGGAGCGGCTATGGCGAAAACGAACTTCACTTCCGTGGATGACTACATCACGATCCATCCGCCGAAGGTGCAGGAAGTGCTCCACAAAGTGCGCAGCGTCATTCGAAAAGCAATTCCGAAAGCCGAAGAAGCCATCTCGTACCAAATCCCAACGTTGAAATTCAACGGTCAGTACGTGATCTACTTTGCGGGTTGGACGAAGCACTATTCGCTCTATCCCGCCAACGAGCGGCTGGTCGCGGCCTTTCGGAAAGAGCTGGCGCCGTACCCGATGAGCCGGGGAACGATTCGATTTCCCTTATCCGAACCAGTCCCCACCAAGCTGATCGCCGGGATCGCCAAATTTCTTTTCCAGGAAGCATCCCAGCGCGCGGCCACCAAGGCGGCAAAAACGAAAACACCCAACGGTCGGGGCTAAAATACTGAAAATACTGTACTTCTGTAGCCCTATGCGTAAAGGCGTGGGGATCTGCCTTATGCGCAATCTAAGCCGCGGCGCGAGACTGTTCCTCGCGGCGGGAGATGTCCTTCGCAATCGTTCGTGAGCCGGCCCACAGGACGATTGCCAGTGCGACGCTCAGGATCGGAATAATCACCATGGCCTGCTGCAAACCGACAGCCCGAAGACTCTCGGTGATTACCGATGACCCCGCCGCTTCGGCCGCGCGCCGCGCCATCGTGTCGCTGAGATGTCCCGTCAAGTAAGGCCCAAACGACGCTCCGCACAGGTACATCAGCATGAAGTAGATCGCCATGGTCGTCCCGCGTCGCATGGGCGGGACGATGTCCTGAATCGACGAGTACACCAGGCCGTAATAGCAGTTCATGGTGCCGTAGGCGAAGGCGAGCAGCGCGGTTGCGGCCAGCAGCCATCCATTGGGGAGGATGATTCCGGCATAAGCTGCTGGCGCGCCGAGACAGGTGAAGACTGCGGCCGAAAGCATTCGGCCATCTTTCCGTTTGTGGATGACCCGGTCTCCCCACATGCCTCCCAGACAAGCGCCCGCGACCCCACCAATCAAGTAGATTGCGCCGGTCGCGATTCCGGATTTGGCAAGCGAAACGCCGTGGATACGGCTGAGAAACGCGGGGAGGAAGCTTCCCAGGGCGTACATGTTGAAGTTCAGAAACACGCCCGAAGCGATAATCCACCACAGCGTCGGAATGCGCAGGACAGCCCAAATCGAACCGGCAGGCGCAGCGTGAGGCAAACTCTCGGTCGCGCCGCGCTTCGGTTCCGGCAATGCCAGCAGCGCGGGAACCAGCAGGAGCGCGGGGATCGCGGCGAAAACCGTTGCCGCCCGCCATCCAAATTCCTGCGCGATCGGCGCGCTCAGAAAATAGCTGAGAGCGCCGCCAACGGGCACGCCCAGCATGAAGAGAGACAGGGCCTTCCCGCGGCGCTCCGGCGGAAACAGATCGCCGATCCAGCTCGTGCCGGTCGGAGCGGCGACGGCTTCGCCGGCGGCCACTCCCAGCCGCGAGATCAGTAGAGTGCTGAAGTTCGTCGCGAACCCGGCCATGGCGGTCAGTGTGCTCCAGAGGACCAACCCGCAGGCGGCGAGTTTCTTCCGGCTCCAGCGATCGGCGAGATAACCCAGGGGGACGCCGATCAAGGCGTAAAGCCAGATGAAGGCGCTTCCCAGCAGGCCCAGCTCGGAATCGGACAGTCCGAACTCTTTGCGTATCGGCTCTGCCAGCGCGCCGGGCACGTGCCGGTCGTAGAAGTTCATGATGTTGACGGCCACCAGAACCAGCAGCGACAGCGGCAGCGCGGCCTTTCGCATGGGCGTTGATGCTATCACAGCGATGGATTGGGGATTGCGGGCGAAAAGCGAGCCATTCCAGCCTGGCCCTCGCAGTTCTGGTATGCTCCATCGAGGATCGGGGGTGTTTTCTCGCCGATCCAAAAGAAAAGCTGGGCCGAAACGGGGATTCCGGCTGATAAATAAGATCCGAAGGAGTGTTCTACCAGTGAACCGATTCACCAGGGCTTTGTCTGCCGTTGGCTTGATAGCCCGACGCGGCGGCAGGACGGCAGTATTGTCGGCGCTTGCGGCCGCCGCGGCATTTGGCCAGGAGCCTCGTCATGGCGGCGAAGCCAATTTGATCTTGCCCGACCTTGACCTTGCCACCTTTCTGGGCGGCGTCAGCGGTTCGACGCTTCTTTACGGAGGACTTGTCGTGGCAACGCTCGGCCTTGTTTTCGGGCTTGTCATGTATAAACAACTGCAGAACATGGCAGTGCACCGGTCGATGCTCGAAATATCCGAGCTGATCTATGAGACCTGCAAAACCTACCTGCTGACCCAGGGGAAATTCCTGCTGATTCTGGAGATCTTCATCGGCGCGATTATCGTTTTCTATTTCGGCTTCCTCCAGCACTTCGATGCGTTTCGCGTATTTGTGATCCTGGCGTTCTCCCTGATCGGGATTGCCGGCAGTTACTCGGTGGCGTGGTTCGGCATTCGCGTCAATACATTTGCGAACTCCCGGACGGCGTTTGCCAGCCTGAAGGGCCTGGCGTTCCCGTGCTACGAGATTCCTCTGAAGGCCGGCATGTCCATCGGCATGCTGCTGATCTCGGTGGAGCTGCTGCTGATGCTCTGCATTCTGCTGTTCATCCCGGGAGACTTGGCAGGTCCTTGCTTCATCGGATTCGCCATCGGTGAGTCGCTGGGTGCGGCGGCTCTGCGGGTGGCGGGCGGAATTTTCACCAAGATCGCCGACATCGGAGCGGACCTGATGAAAATCGTCTTCAAGATTAAGGAAGACGACGCTCGAAATCCTGGTGTGATCGCCGACTGTACCGGTGACAACGCCGGCGATTCCGTTGGACCTTCGGCAGACGGATTTGAAACCTATGGCGTGACGGGCGTGGCGCTGATCAGCTTTATCCTGCTGGCCGTTTCGAGCCCCACGGTTCAGGTGCAGCTTCTCGTTTGGATCTTCGTCATGCGCGTGGTGATGGTGATCGCTTCCGGCCTGAGCTATTTCATCAACGAAGCCGTCGCGAAAGGAAAGTACGCCAATGTCGAAAAGATGAACTTCGAGACACCGCTGACCACCCTGGTTTGGCTGACTTCGATCATCTCGATTGCGTTGACCTACGCCGTCAGCTATCTGCTGATCCCGGATCTTGGTGGTGACAGCTCGCTGTGGTGGAAGCTTTCCACCGTCATTACGTGCGGAACGCTGGCCGGCGCGGTCATCCCGGAACTGGTAAAGGTCTTCACTTCTACTGAATCGCGACATGTGCGTGAGGTTGTTATCTCATCGCGAGAGGGCGGCGCTTCGCTGAATATCCTTTCGGGATTTGTGGCCGGCAATTTTTCCGCCTTCTGGCTGGGCATGGCGATGCTTGCATTAATGGCGGCCGCCTACGGGGTTTCGACGTTGGGCCTGGTCAATCTGATGATCGCTCCGGCGGTTTTTGCCTTCGGGCTGGTGGCGTTCGGATTCCTGGGTATGGGTCCCGTAACCATCGCCGTCGACAGCTACGGGCCGGTGACCGACAACGCGCAGTCTGTCTACGAGCTCTCGATGATCGAAGCAATTCCGAACATCAAGGCGGAGATCAAGAAGGATTTCGGTTTCGATCCGAAGTTCGAGAAGGCGAAAGAGAATCTGGAAGAAAACGACGGGGCGGGGAACACCTTCAAAGCAACCGCGAAGCCGGTGTTGATCGGCACCGCGGTGGTTGGCGCGACGACCATGATATTCTCGATCATCGTAGCGCTCACTCAGGGCCTGAAGCCTGAGCTGTTGTCGAATCTGTCGATTCTCCATCCGCCGTTCCTGCTGGGGCTGATCACCGGCGGTGCGATCATTTACTGGTTTACCGGCGCTTCCACCCAAGCCGTCACCACCGGCGCTTACCGGGCGGTGGAGTTCATCAAGGCCAACATCAAGCTGGAAGGCGTGACCAGGGCAAGCGTTACCGATTCCAAGAAGGTGGTGGAGATTTGTACGCAGTACGCCCAAAAGGGCATGTTCAATATCTTCCTCACCGTCTTTTTTGCCACCCTGGCTTTCGCCTTTATGGAGCCCTACTACTTCATCGGCTACCTCTTGTCGATCGCGTTGTTCGGCCTCTACCAGGCGATCTTCATGGCGAACGCGGGCGGCGCCTGGGATAACGCAAAGAAGATCGTGGAGACGGAACTGAAACAGAAGGGCACTCCGCTGCATGATGCGACGGTTGTGGGCGATACGGTCGGCGATCCTTTCAAGGACACCTCCAGCGTGGCGCTCAACCCGATCATCAAGTTCACGACTCTGTTTGGCTTGCTGGCTGTGGAGCTGGCGGTTTCGATCACGGCGGAGCAGGGGGCGATGTTTTCTACCACATTTGCCGTCGGATTCCTGGCCGTGGCTCTCTATTTCATTTACCGCAGCTTCTACGGCATGCGGATCGAGAAGTAGCAGGGAAGTCCGCTATCAACACGAAGGGCTCCGGTTAACCCGGAGCCCTTTCGTTTTGTGTTGAAAGCGAGACCTACTCGATATCGCGGGGACGCTTTTTCCGGTTCCGCTTACGCGCCAGCGCCTGCTTTACGCGCTTCTTTTCGCCCGGCTTCAGATAAAAGGAGTGCTTCTTGATCTCCTTAATGATGTCTTCCTGCTGGACTTTGCGCTTAAAGCGGCGTAACGCCGATTCCAGCGTTTCACCGTCTTGCAGAGATACTTCTGCCAAGTAAAATTCACCCCCTCACTGCGAGCAACTGCTCAATTCTCTATTCTAGCCTTATTTTGAGCGCTTTACGAAGTCGTTCTCGACTTGCTGGAAGCCGGCCGGCACCTGAAAGACCGAAGCGTCCACTGTGGCGGTAGAAAAACCCGCCGTGGTCACGCGCATTTGCATGACGGCCGGAGTCTGGCCTTGCCCTGCCGCCGGAGCGTCCGATGGCGGCGGAGAACTTTTCTTTTTCCCAAATCCGCCGAATCCGCCGAGAACCGAGCCTGCGGCCGCGCCCATGACATCCTTGCCCGAGGGTCCCTTGGGCGCCTGCGCTTGAGCATCGGCAGACGCCTTTGCCTGCGCTTCGGCGGCCTCAATGCTGGTGGGCAGCGTCTCGGCGGTGGCGCCCGCCGTCATGTATTGCAGAATCGGCATTCCCTCCATCAGCGAGGCCTGTTTCTGCATCTGGCTGAGGCTCTGGCCGAAGAAGCCGGCTTGCGCCGACTGCAAGGCGGACGGGTCGAAGTTCATCTTCTCCGCCATCCTGGCGTGGAACTTCCGGTACTCGTCTGCCCCCGGAACATCCTTGGCGATGCACATGACGTTGTTCAGCACGAATTCTCCCGCTTTGCCGGTCTGCGGGTCGGTCGCGACGGTCTTGGCCTGCAAAAGTACCTCTTTGCAGGAAAGCCCGCCAACAGTACTGGTCTTCTGCGTGTCCTTCAGGTCGAACTGCATGTTCATCCTGACGTCCTGCTTCTGCTTCATCTCGGAGCTCATGCGGGCCATGGCTTTCTCATAAGCGGCCTTCATTTCGGCGAAGCCAACGACGCTATATGTCTTCTTCTCGAAATCGATCGTGGTAAAGGTCTCTTTTGCGATGTCGATGATCGTGGCCGAACGGTCGGAGCGGTGGATCAACTGATCGCCCTTCAGCGCGACCTTTGTCTGAATCGGCTGGAGAGCCTCCTTGAACCTGCCGCCGGCCATCGGCATATTGGCCATCTGGACCATCATTCCGCCCGTAATCTGAGACGTGGACTCATAGCTCAGATCGGCCACCGCTGTGACGGCGACGGCCATCAGACAAATCGTTTTCATCAAGACGCTCCTAGGGTTTGGTCGCCGGTGTCTCTTCCAGCTTCTCCGCCGGCAACGGCTCATCCATGTCAGAGAAGGTAATTGAGGTATCCGCACCGAACTTCCGGTAGGACCGGAACTCCACTTCGTTCTTGATCAGGTCCCTGCCGCTCCGCATCCGCATCTCCGCTCGAAGGGGCAAGAGGAATGCCTGGCCGCTGATTTCCTCGTAATCGTAGTCCAGCTGAGTGGAGGCCTGTTGAATCGGAAAAGCCGCGCGAATGTCGACTGCCTCCAGGCTGACCCGCATCACCTGGAGCGTGCTCTTTTCCACAAATACAAGGCCCTGGTATCCCGGAGTGTCCGTCTGGATCTTCTCGTAGAGAAGCTGCCATTTGGCATACGCCCGCGG
Source organism: uncultured Solibacteraceae bacterium (assembly GCA_964515165.1). GTDB lineage: Bacteria > Acidobacteriota > Terriglobia > Bryobacterales > Bryobacteraceae > JAPKYZ01. The sequence goes on from CAZETQ010000007.1 coordinate 62,532, forward strand.
CACCCGGTAAGCGAAAACGTACATGCGCTTTCCGCGAAGCGTCGCCCAGCGGGCCCAGGAAAAGTCCGCGTGCGAGGAAGGGTCGAACACCTGTTTCAGCAGACTCCCGAATTCACCGGTCGATGTCGCTCCGCCCAACCGGTCGTAGTCGAGGTCCACGAACTTGTTGTCGACGGAAATGACCTTCTTCTCTTCCTTGTTCTGGAAGTAGGTCAGGCGAGCCTTCACCGTATCGGCTTGCCGCCAGAATTCCAACCCGCTGGGGTCGTAATAGCGCCGCGTCACCTGGGCGCAGATGAAGTCCGGAAGCCGCTGATCGTAGGCCATCGCATATTCCGTGACTTTCTTGAGAACCTCATCCTGTTCCTGCTGGCTGGGCGGCGCAATCGTAGTTCCCACGATGGGCTTGGGAGCAGCGGCCGGAGCTGCCTCCGTAAGATTCTTTGTTGCGTCACGCAGTTCGCGAAGCGCGTTGATCGTTCGCGCGCCGGCTCCCTCTCCGATCAGATCTTCCACGACCTTGTCGTCGAGCTTCTCCGTCAGCTGCACTTTCTTGAGATAGGCAGCGACCTTGCCATCGTCGTGGCGAAGCTGAATCGAAGACTTCACGAAACTACTTAGCTGCGCCGCTGTCAGCTTCACCTGTGCGGAGGCAAGTGACGCAAGTAGAACAGAAAGGCAGAATACGCGGAAGAACATCTCCTTTTTAGTTTAGTGCCGCCGGAGCATCGGGGTGGAACCGCAGGATCAAACCTGGATCTTTCTGAATCCTTTTTTTGGACGCGGAACTCAGATAAGGTGGAGAATTCCATGAGCCCCGCAATGGCAAAAGACCTAGCTCTGGAGCGGGCGGTCGAGCGATGGGAAGGCGAAGGTGGCGCTCTCCGGCCTACTGCCGCTCTTTCGCGCGGTCCCGCTCATCCTTACGAAGCGCGCGAGGACGAAGCGCGCGAGGCGGGCGGCCCGTCAGAGTCTCGAACATCTTCGTTACCTCGGACGGTTCGCCTCGATGAGTGATGCCAAAGGGCATTCCGGTTGGCCCCAATCAAATTTGAGCGCCGTGGTGCAGCTGTAACTATCGTCTGATAGCCTACAGTTCCTAAGCGTGACTTTATGACAACTCAAGAGATTGCCAACAAGCTGGTGGGCTTTTGCTCGGCCGGAAGTTTCCAGGATGCCGTTCAAACGCTGTATTCGCCTGAAATCGTCAGCGTCGAGGCGATGGCTCCTCCGGGGCAGTCTCGCGAGACCCAGGGGTTGGACGCGGTAAAGGCGAAGAATGAGTGGTGGGTAGCCAATCACGAAGTCCATTCGGCGAAGGTGGAAGGGCCCCTGGTTGCCGGCGATCACTTCGCCGTGACTTTCCGGTTGGATATAACCTTCAAACCGGAATCGAAGCGTTTCCAGATGGAAGAGATTGGGCTATATACGGTTTCAAACGGAAAAATCGTGCGCGAGGAATTTTTCTACAGCATGTAGCGGAATTCTCCGGGCAAAGGAAACGCTAAGCCGCGCCACTGCCTCTAACCGGAAGTTGAGGCATCTACGCGGAAAATGACATTCTCGGTACCGGTCCGGGCGTCGAAAGAAAAAGTATGGAAGACGCTGCTGGACGACGAAACCTACCGGAAGTGGGCCAGCGCGTTCGCCGAGGGCTCCTACGCTGAAACCGGCCGGAAAGAGGGCAGCAAGGCGCTTTTTCTAGGCTCGAATGGCGAGGGCATGGTCAGCCGGATTGAAACTCATCGTCCGAATGACTATCTATCGATCCTTTACCTGGGTGTAGTAAAAGGCGGCGTCGAAGACACCACCAGCGACGCCGTGAAAGCTTGGGCTGGCGCTCACGAGAACTACTCCGTCAAGGAAGCGGACGGCGTCACGACGGTGTCGGTCGAGATGGACTCCACCGACGAATACAAAAGTTATTTCGAAGAGACGTGGCCGAAGGCTTTGGCGAAGCTGAAAGAGATCGCCGAGAGCTAGCCCGGCAGGTATCGACATCTCGATCGTGACTGACTCGACGTCTTTGCGGAGTGTTTCCGGAAATCGCTGAAGACCCGGGACCGGACACGGTCTCGCGCGCCCATGGTTGATACCATTCGAACAGGGATGATGGTTGTTCGTTCGGTTGTTCTAGGGCTAACGTTGTCAGCGGGAATTCTGCATTCCGCCGGCAAGCCGTCTATCGATTTCGGCCGGGATGTCCGGCCCATCCTTTCCGAGAATTGCTTTCATTGTCACGGCCAGGACAGTAAGAAGCGAATGGCCGGGCTGCGCCTGGACACGTTTGAGGGTGCTACGGAGAAGCACGGCAATCGCACGGCGCTGGTTCCGGGGCAGCCGGGGGACAGCGGAATCGTTCAGCGCATCACGGCGGAACAGCCGTCGCGGCGGATGCCTCCGGTTTCTTCGAATCGAAAGTTGACGGCGGAGCAGATTGCCGTTCTGAAGCGGTGGATCGAAGAAGGCGGCCAATACTCCAAGCACTGGGCGTTTCAGCCGGCGCAGCGCGCGGCCCTTCCGGCGGCAGACCGCTCCTGGGTGAAGCAGCCGATCGACGCGTTTGTGTCGGCGCGACTTGCCGAAGAGAAACTGTCGCCGGCCAAGGAAGCTCCAGCGTGGAAATGGCTGCGCCGGGTGAGCCTGGATCTGACGGGGCTTCCGCCGTCCCTGGACGAAGTGGATCGCTTCAACAGGGACGCGGCCAGCCGGGGTGACGCCGCCTATGCCGCCGAAGTGGACCGGCTGCTGGCTTCGCCGCAGTACGGCGAGCGGATGGCGATTGACTGGCTGGATGTCGCGCGCTACGCCGACACGCACGGGTTCAACAACGATTCCTCCCGGTCGATGTGGCGCTGGCGGGATTGGGTGATTGCCAGCTTCAACGCCAATCTTCCTTACGATCGTTTCCTGACAGAGCAACTGGCGGGAGACCTGCTTCCCCATCCGACGCTGGACCAGAAGATCGCGACGGGATATGGCCGCAATCACGTGATCAATTCCGAAGGCGGAATTATCGAAGAAGAGTACCGGGTGGAGTACGTCGCCGACCGTGTCCGGACTTTGGGGATGTCGTGGCTGGGGCTGACGCTGGAGTGCGCGCGCTGCCACGACCACAAGTACGACCCGATTTCACAGCGCGATCACTACCGGTTCTTTGCGTTCTTCAATAATATTCCGGAGCTGGGGGAAGATGGCCGCGTCAACAATGCCGTTCCGTTTCTATCCGCTCCCACGGCGGCGCAGCAGGAGCAGATGGCGGCCCTGGAAAAGCGGATTGCTGAGATCGAAGCTCGCGACCGGAAGCGGCAGAAGCCCTGGAAATGGAAGGATTCCTACGAGGCCAAGGCTTTGGCGGCCGCAGAGGCACGGAAGGTTACCTCCGAGCCGGTGTTCCGGTTGAGATGCGAGTCGGTAGGGGAGTTCGAAAAGGCGCCGGACAATGCCGTGACCGCGATTGCGGGAATCTCGGGGAATGCGTGCGTACCTTCGGCGATTTCGCCGAAACCGCGAATTGCCGGTAAAGGCGTGCCGATTTCCAAGCGGCATCCCTTCACCTGGAGTGCCTGGGTGAATCCGGCGGCGGCCGATCACGATGCGGCCCTGCTGTCGACGATCGACTACGACATCAGTCCGGCGGCGACGGTTTACGGGCGGGGCGTCGAATTCCGGCTGAAGAACGGGGAGCTTCAGTTCACCTATAGCGACCGCTATCCGGCGTATTCCATTCGCGTTTCCTCCGAGGGAGCGCGGCTGCAGGCGGACCAGTGGCGTCATGTCGCGCTGATCTACCAGGGCGCTCCTTCCGACGACGCGATGCGGGCGGAAGCGGCCTGGGTGCGGATGTTTGTGGACGGAGTGGAGGTGCCTACGCGGATCCTGAACGAGGCGGTTGCCGCTCCGGACGCCAAGAGCGACAAGCCGTCGCAGGTGAAGTTCCGGGTGGGGTGGGACAGCGCTCCGAAGAGTGCGATGTTCCAGGGCCGGCTGGACGAAGTCGCGTTTTGGACCAGTGCGCTGGCGGACACGGAAATCGAAGCCCTGTTCGAGCGCGACGCCGTTCCTTATGCCGTGGCGCGCCATCGGGAGAATCAGGCGTCGGAAACGGAAGCCAGTTGGATCCGGCGAACGCTTCTTGCGGCAGCCCAGAGCAAAGAAGCAAGCGACCAGCAGGAGCTTCACAAGCTCCGGAGCGAACTTTTCGCCATCCGCCGGAATGCTCCGACGGTGATGGTGATGCAGGAGGCTCCCGGGCTGCGGGAGACGCACGTCTTGCTGCGAGGGAACTATAGCGCTCCCGGGGAGAAGGTAGAACCAGGAGTTCCGGAGCAGCTTTTGGGGGCATGGCCGGAAGGCGCTCCGAAGGATCGGCTGGGCCTCGCGCAATGGCTGACCAAGCGGGACCATCCGCTGACGTCGCGCGTGGTGGTCAATCGCGTCTGGCAACAGTTGTTCGGAGTCGGGCTGGTGAAGACCAGCGACAATTTCGGGCTTCAGGGCGAGTCGCCCAGCCATCCGGAGCTGCTGGACTGGCTTGCCGTGGAGTTTGTGGATTCCGGCTGGAACGTGAAGTCGCTGCTGCGGCAGATCGTGCTGTCGGCAACCTACCGGCAGGATTCGTCGGCGACTCCGGAGGCTTATGCGAAGGATCCGGAGAACCGGCTGCTGGCGCGCGGGCCGCGGTTCCGGCTGCCGGCGGAAGTCATTCGCGACCAGGCGCTGTCGGTATCGGGACTGCTGGTCAACCATGTCGGCGGCCCGAGTGTTTTTCCCTATCAGCCCAAAGATCTGTATAAGGGGATCGTGGTGGCGGCGGACTATCCGGGCACGAAGTATCGCGAAAGCCAGGGTGGCGATTTGCACCGGCGAAGTCTTTACACCTTCTGGAAGCGGACGATTCCGCATCCGACAATGACCGTTTTCGACGCGCCGGATCGGGAGTTCTGCATCGTACGCCGTTCGACGACCAACACGCCGCTGCAATCGCTGACTCTCTTGAACGATCCGATTTATGTGGAGGCGGGACGCAAGCTGGCGGAGCGGGCGATCCGGGAGGGCGGAAGTTCGGTGGAGGAGCGCCTCTCCTATGCGTTCCGCCTGGCTGTCGACCGGCCGCCGGATCAGAAAGAGATGCAAGTGCTGCGGCGGGTCTATGAGAAAACATTGGCGGACTACCGTACCAATCCGGCAAACGCCGAGGCCTACTTGAACGTTGGCGCCGCTCCCCGGGAATCGAAGATCGATCCCGCGGAACTGGCGGCTGTGTCGGCGGTGGCGAACCTGATCTTGAATCTGGATGAAATGGTGACAAAGGGATGAGCTGTTCAGATTGCGGGCGATTGGATCGAGTGACAAGCCGCCGGCAAATGCTGGCCCGCGCCGGCTACGGTCTGGGCGCGGCGGCGCTTCATGCGCTATGCGGCCCGGGTTTGGCGAAGGCCGCCGAGGCGCAGTTTCCGAACTTCGCCCCGCGGGCCAAGCGAGTCATCTTTCTCTTTCAGGCGGGCGGACCCTCGCACCTGGACCTGCTGGATTACAAGCCGGAAATGAAGCCGCTGTTCAACAAGGACATTCCTCCTTCGGTCTTCGGCACGCAGCGGATCACCGGAATGGTGGCGCAGCAGGACCGGTTTCCGATCGCTCCAACGATGTACGGATTCCGGCAGCACGGCAAAAGCGGCATCTGGCTGAGCGATCTGCTGCCTCACACCGGCAAGATTGCCGACGACATCTGCGTGCTGAACTCGCTGCATACCGAAGCGATCAATCACGATCCGGCCATCACGTTTCTGCAAACCGGAAGTCAGCTTCCGGGCCGCCCCAGCATGGGCGCCTGGCTGGATTATGGATTGGGCAGCCTGAATGAGAATCTGCCGGCGTTTGTAGTTCTGAATTCACTGCCCAGCAATGGACAGCCGGACCAGGGATTGCTGGCGCGTCTTTGGGGGGCGGGCTTTTTGCCCAGCCGCCACCAGGGTGTCCAGCTTCGGTCTTCCGGCGATCCCGTCCTGCATCTTTCCAACCCGCCGGGCGTCACCCGCGAAAGCCGCCGCGTGGTGCTGGACGGCTTGGCGGAGATGAACCGCCACCGTTACGAAGCGGAAGGCGACCCCGAAATCGAGACTCGCATCGCGCAGTACGAGATGGCGTTCCGGATGCAGACGAGCGTGCCGGATCTGGCCGACGCCTCCGGCGAAACCGAAGAGACGTTCGAACTGTATGGACCGGATGCGAAAAAACCGGGAACATTCGCCGCCAACTGCCTTCTCGCCCGCCGCCTTGCCGAGCGCAACGTGCGATTCATCCAGCTTTATCACCGCGGTTGGGACCATCACGGCGGACTGACGGAGAAGCTTCCCTCGCTGGCAAAGGACATCGACCAGGCATCGGCGGGCCTTGTTCTCGATTTGAAGCGCCGCGGCATGCTGCAGGACACCCTGGTGATCTGGGGCGGAGAGTTCGGCCGGACGCCCTACGCGCAAGGGCCATTGAAGGCCGACAGCTATGGCCGGGACCATCACGGCCGCGTGTTTTCGATGTGGATGGCAGGAGGCGGAGTGAAGCCGGGGTTTGTCTACGGACGCTCCGACGATTTCGGATTTAACGTTGCCGAGAACGGCGTGCATGTTCATGACCTGCAGGCGACGATTCTGCATCTGCTGGGGATCGACCACGAGAAACTGACGTACCGGTTCCAGGGCCGCCAATTCCGGCTGACCGATGTAGCCGGTCATGTTGTGAAAGATATCGTCGTCTGAGAGCGGTCAATTCTGAAACAGGGCCATCAGCGCATCGGCAAAAATGCGCATGCCCCGGCCGTCGGGGTGATTGATGGCATTCACCATCAGGGTGTTGTAGGGGATACCCTGGCGCCACAGGCGGCCGTAGCGAAGCGACGCGTCCGCCAGCGCCACATCGTGCGTGGCGGCGAATTGCCGAAGCCCTGCGACATAGGGGCGAGGATCCAGGTCGACGTCCCGCTCCCGCGTCAATCCCATCCAATCCGGCCGCACATAGTGTGGAGTCAGAATGATCCATTCGGCCCCGATCGCCTGGAAATCCGCCAGCAGTTTGATGTAGCGTGCTTCGACTTGTTCCGGCTTGAGACCGGCGTCATTCACAAACTCCGAGACGATCACGTCCGGCTTGAGATTGAGGACCGTCTCCTGGTAGTTATGGGGACTGCCGGGCGGCTCCGCAAGGTAGCTGCTGGTGTTGCGGCCGCCCCACGCCTGGGTCAGCAGCTCGATCCGTGCCGCCGGATACTGCGTGCGAAGACGATCCACAAACTGTTGCTGCCACCGTTCCTCTTTCGGTAGGTACGAACCGTCGGTGACACTGTCGCCCCAAGCGAGAATTCGTAACGGCTCGCCGGCAGATAGCCGCTTGCGAATGCGTCGGATTGTTTCCGATTGCGGAAGGGCGGCCTTGGGATAGGCGTCCTCGATTCTCGGAAACAGGTGATCGCTGGAAAGCCTGGAAATGAACCCCGGCAGATAGATCGTCCCCAGAAATCGTTCTCCCGGAGCAAGCTCGGCGGGCAGGGGAGCGGCCGGGCGGGCAGCACCCTTCCGCAGAACGATCCGGTTGTCTTTGGTCAAAACCACGGTATCCAGCCGGACCTGCGCATACCGGTATGCGGCATACACTTCCTGCCCGGCGGCGATTCCGCCGCCGGCGAGACGGCCGAACGTTCCCCATTCCAAGTCGACCTGGTAGTCCTTGTCCTTCACGAACGCGCGAGCATCGGGCTCCGGTCCGGCTTTCAGGCTGAAGCTCTCCGGATCCAGCAGATGGGGGCTGGTGGTTTCCTGCGCACGGACGCCCTTCAGTTGAACTCCGCGGATCCATCCGCCGGCTTTCGGATTGAAGATCGGGATGTCGGCATACCGCTCGGCGGTGACGCTGAGGATCTCAGCGGGAGCGACGGTCAGCACTTGCGGGCGATGACCGGAAAGCTCCACGCGTACCTCCCACTCCCCCGCCAAGGTGAAGGCAGGTCCTTCCTGTGCCAAACACGCCCGGGCGACCGCGCACACGACGGCCAAATGCCTGCTCTCGAGAATCATCTGCGAACCAGAGTATCGCCATCCGCCCCCGGCGACAGGCCGCGGGAATTAAGAAAACCGGGGAGCGCGGGCTCCCCGGTCTTCATCGGAACGAGTTGGCGTGTGGCCGATCAGGCCTTCCGGCGAGCGCGGCGAACCAGCGCGGCGCCCAGCATTCCGATGCCGGAAATGCTCATCAGGATGCTGCTCGGCTCCGGCACGAGGTTGAAGGCGTCCTCGCCACCGACGGCACCGGCAAACTCAAACGAGACAACGTTGCTGGATGCGATTACCTCAGTAAACGAACCGGTCGGCGTAATCGCAACCCAGGCGCTTCCGCCAGGGCCTTGGAAGCCGTTGCTGACAAATCCGGCCGCTGCCGCCTGCACGGCTGCGCCGGTGACTGTGTAGTTTGTGGAGTTGTTGAACGTCAGGAAGTTGCCGCTATCGATGGAACCCCACAAGAGGGCGAAACCCTGCTGCGGTGTCGCGAACGTAATCTTGATCGTTCCGGTGCCGGTGGAAAGATAGTTGCCGGAATCGTTGCTCTCATCGGTCAGCGAAGACCCATAATCCCCAGTGAGATAGAGCGGGTCGGGCCCGCTGGCACCGGCCACGGGAACGGCGTGAACGCCGGCCTGAGCACCCTGAACGACGCCCTGGTTGGAACCAACCCCAAGGAACTGAACAGTGTAGCCGGCTCCCACGATGGTGGTCTGAGAGGCCGGGGTAATCCCTGTCAGATCGATCGTCGTAATGACGGATCCGGCGGGGGCTTGCGGAGTGTAAAGACTCGCCGCAATCGAGTCTGCTTTTGCGGTTGCCAAAGAAAGCGCCAATGCACTGGCAACAAGGAGTTTAGACGACATTGTGATTGTTTGAACCTTTGTGTGTTTGAACTGCGGACGTTACATCGTAAGAAGGATAAGTGGTTCGTTCAATACGACTTAGATGAACTGACCGGTCCAGTAAGTACTAAGCCGATAGGATCAGTACAATGTCGCTGCAATCATCTCTTCCGCGGCAGAGTAGACTCTGGAGATGGGCAAGGCCGGCCGTTGGGATCTTTGGAAAGTGCTGTTGCTCACCGTGGCGGGCCTGAGCGCAGGGCAATCTGTGTCATTCGGGCAGCCGGTATCGAAGAACGTTCTGATCGTTCATTTCGGCTGGGAGCGGATGCCCGTCAACCAGATCGTCTCTCGTGTGATGGAGCGTCAGCTGACATCCGCCAGCGGTCTCCAGGTGCGGATTTTCCAGGAGTATCTGGACGATCTCCGGATGGAAGTGGACCAGCGCCGGCTGGCGGACTCGATTCGAGGAAAATACTATCCCAGCCACCGCCCGGATCTGGTGATTGCGGTGGGAACGTCCACCGCAAACCTGTTTTCCATCTACGGAACATCCCATTTCCCCGGCGTGCCGGTTGTGTTCCTCATGGTCGATGATTATTTTTTTCCGATAACGGACCTTCCGCCCACCATGACCGGAGTGACTTATGAGTTCGATTTTGCTGGAACAATTCGTCTGGCACTCCATTTAAATCCCGAAACAAAGAACGTTTTCTATGTCACCGGGATGTCGGGAGGCGAGCGCGCCTATGAGGAACTCTTTAAGAAAGAGATAGCTCCTTTGTTCCCAAATCAAACGATCGGCTACCTCGATAGCTTTTCTCTGGGAGAACTGCTGACGCATCTCGGCCAGCTTCCTCCGCGGAGCATCGTGGTTTATTCAGCCTTCTTTGTCGATCGCGCCGGGGTCGCCTATGTCGCCGCCCCGGTTGCCGCTCCCATTGCCGCGGCCTCCAACTCTCCGGTTTACGGAATCTCCGGTACCTACCTGGGTTCCGGAATCGCGGGAGGAAGCATGTTCGATGTGGAAGAAATGTCATTGACGGCTGCGTCCATGGCCACGAGAATTCTGCGCGGCGAAAAGCCCAGCGCGATTTCACCCGTCGCGGGTGCCTCCCAATGGACTGTGGATGAGCGGCAACTGGAGCGTTGGAAGATCGACCGGTCTCGCGTTCCGAAAGGCACCAGAATCGTGAATACCGAGCCTGGTGTGTGGCGGCGATACAAGCGGGCGATCGCCGGGAGCGCCGCCGTATTCGTCGGATTGCTGATCCTGATTGCGTGGCTGATGCGCGAGATCCGGCGGCGCAAGCAATCGGAGTCCGCGCTTCAAACGCTCAGCAGCCATCTCATCACCGCGCAGGAACAGGAACGTTCTCGTATCGCGCGGGAACTCCACGACGGCGTCGGCCAGCAGGTTGCCACGCTTAGCCTGGCGTCCCATCTGCTGGCGGAAGAAATTCCGCCCAGCAACAAACCGGCGCTGGCCCAGCTTTCCCGGCAGCAGGAGCAATTCGGCGAGCTGGCAAGAGCGATTCGGGACCTATCCCACAATCTGCATCCGTCGATTCTCAGAACATGCGGACTGGAACAAGCGCTGCGCGAACACTGCGCCGAGTTTGAGCGATTGCAGGGAATCGCTGTGGGGCTGGATTGTCCCAAGGCCGTCGATTCCATCGCGCCTCAAGCTGCCCTCTGTCTTTTCCGCATCACGCAGGAAGCACTGCGGAACGTGGCCAAGCACGCGGGTACCGACGTGGTGGAAGTTTCCGTAGTTCCGGAAAATGGCGTCTGCGTTCTGACGGTTCGAGACTACGGCCGCGGGTTCGACCGGATGGAAGTCTATCGCAACGGGGGGCTGGGACTCATCAGCATGGAGGAGCGGCTCCGCGCTCTGCAGGGCAGTTTGAACATTTCCACGAAGAGGGGACGGGGGACGACGATTGTCGTGCGAGTGCCGCACTCGAACGGCGAGCAGCGTTCGGCCAAAGGGGCTGCCGCCGGGCGGGCGTGACCGGCACGGAAATCCAGGAACGGATAATCTTAGAGAGTTTCCCTCATGGCGCGAGCGAAGGTACTTCTGGCGGACGACCACCCGATCTTTGCGGAGGGATTGCAGAGGCTTATAGAAAAAGAATTTCAGCACGTGGGGACCGTTCATGACGGCATCGCGCTGCTGGAAGCCACCAGGCGGCTGCAACCGGACGTGGTTGTGACCGACATTACAATGCCACGGATCGGCGGGCTGGAGGCGGTGGGCCAGATCAGACAGGAAGGACTTCCCGCGCGAGTCATCTTCATGACAATGCATGCCGAGCCGGCGATCGCAAAACAGGCGTTTCGCGTCGGGGCCTCCGGATACCTGGTGAAGCACGCCGCCGGAGCGGAACTGATCCAGGCGATCCATGCCGTTCTGGGCGGAGGGGTTTATCTCACTCCACTGATCGCCGGGGATGTTCTGTCGGCGCTGCTCGATCACGGCGATGAGCAGCAGAGCGGAGGTGTTTCGCCGAAAAAGAAATCACCGGGCATCACGCCGCGCCAGCGCGAATTGCTCCGGCTGATTGGCAAAGGACTCCGGATGAAGGAAGTTGCCGGCGTGCTCAACATCTCCCCTCGCACCGCCGAAGCGCACAAGTATTTGTTGATGAGGACCCTGAGACTGGACAGCACCGCAGAGCTGATACAGTTTGCGGTCAAAAACGGCCTTCTGGAGGAGTGACCTCGCGGAGTTCTTGAAATAATCTGCACCCCTGAAGTGCCGAAGAATGGTCCTGTGGTTGAAGGGTGCGATCGATTTGCTGGATTCCGTGGTGAGGACGCTTGTCGCCGACGATCACGAGGGGGTGTTGCGGCACCTGCGATCCCTGTTGAAACCGCCGGTGTACGTTGTAGGAGAAGCCCGGAACGGTGAGGAGCTGGTCGAAGCCGCTTTGCGTTTGACTCCGGACCTGGTGATCACGGATCTGATCATGCCGCGAATGGACGGCCTTGAGGCCAGCCGAAGGATTCTCGCCGGTTTGCCGAACGTTCATATCGTTCTGCTATCGCTGGAGGCCAACGCCTTCATTGTGAAGGAGGCGCTTTCAGCCGGGATCCAGGGCTACGTAGCGAAAATTCGGGCCGGCGCGGAACTGTCTTTCGCCATAACCGAGGTCCTGCATGGCCGGAAGTATATTTCATCCAATATTTGACACTTAAGTAATTCCCGCTGAAGTCCGTTCGTTTCTGGCTAAAAATATCGTAGATTTTCGGATGAGAATTCTAGAATTTCACCCGTATCATCGAGTTCCGCCCAGCCATTGGGAGGTTCGCCATGAACGCATTCGAAACGGATTCCGCCCACCATTCGCAATCGGCGGTAACGGATGAGCAAGAGCTGATCGCTCGCGCATGCCGGCGGGAGCCCGCTGCATTGGCGGCGCTCTTCCATCGGTTCCACGATTCCGCAGTGGGGTTCGCTTACCTGCGGTTGAGAAACCGGGACGAGGCGGAAGACGCAGTCCAGGAGGCCTGGTCGCGCGCCATTCGCTCCATCGATCAATTTCGCGGGACCGGAAAGTTTTCAACCTGGCTGTTCACGATCGTGCTGAACGAATGCCGCCGTCTTTACAAGCAGTCGGGAAAACGGCTCAACGTGTCGCTGGACCTGGCGCTGAGCTCCGGTCATCCGGAGATTCTTCGAGCGGTGACCTGCCCCGAGCGCGCGGGAATCGACTATGAGAGAAGCCAGACGCGGAAGCGATTGCATCAGGAGATCGGCCGTCTGCCCGCGGTCTACCGGCACGTTATTGCATCAAGATATGTTCGCGGAAGCTCGCTGAGCCAGGTGGCCGCGGACCTGAACATCAGCCGGCCGGCGGCGAAGTCCCGCGTCATGCGGGCGCGTGCCGAGCTTCGCGCCAGGCTTCGCGACACGATGGGCGCCTAGCGGGGCGCCGGTACTCTTCACCAAAGCGGCAAGCGGAAGCGATAAGATGAGCAGCCATGAGGGCTGGCTTTCCGGCGCGCCTGCTGTCCGGAATCGTGGTGGCGGGTGTTGTACCGATGGCGCAGACCGTGCCGGATTTCTCCAAAGATATTGAACCGGTGTTCCGCGCACGATGTTATTCGTGTCACGGCGAGAAGGTCCAGATGCGCAAGTTCCGGCTGGATCGGCGGAGCGACGCGCTGCGCGGCGGAGAGTCCGGTGTGCCGGCCATTATTCCCGGGAACAGCGCGCAAAGCCTTTTGGTGCGTTACGTAGCGGGAGGAGACCCTTCGGTGGTGATGCCGCCTGCCGGTCCTCGGCTGACGGCGGAACAAGTCGCGCTGCTGAAGACTTGGATCGACGCCGGCGCAAAGTGGGCCCCTGGTGAAGAAGGCGAAGAGGTGTCCGCGGCTGTCCGGTCGAAGCACTGGTCGTTTCAGCCGATTTCTCGTCCAAAGATTCCCGAAGTCCGCAATAGCTGGGTTCGAAATCCCATCGACGCGTTCGTGCTGGCGAAGCTCCAAAGCCGTGGATGGAAGCCGGCGGCCCCGGCAGCTCCGCGAGCCCTGATGCGCAGGATTTACCTCGACCTGACCGGCTTGCCGCCGACGCTTGAGGAGCAGGAGCGATTCCTGGCGCGGCCGGATGCGGCAACCGATTTAATCGGCGACCTTTTGGCCCGCCCGACTTATGGCGAGCGGTGGGGACGTCATTGGCTCGACCTGGTGCGCTTTGCCGAGACAAACGGCTATGAACGGGATGCGACAAAGCCGAATGCCTGGAGATACCGGGACTACGTCATCAACGCGTTCAATCAGGACAAGCCTTTCGACCGCTTCGTGCTGGAGCAGCTGGCGGGAGACGAGCTGCCCGACGCTTCTGCCGAAACTTTTATTGCGCTCGGCTATTACCGGCTCGGCCCGTGGGACGACGAACCCGCGGATCCCGCTACCGATCGTTTCGACCAGTTGGACGACATTGTCAGCACCACCTCGCAAGTATTCCTGGGAATGACACTGGGCTGCGCTCGCTGCCATAACCATAAGTTCGAGCCTCTCACGGCCCGCGACTACTACAGTATGGTGGCGGTTTTCAACGGTCTCCAGCGTCCCCGCAACGGGCGTACGGAGCTGGACCGTCCGGCGGGGACATGGGGTGAGATCGATGCCATCGATCAGAGAGATGCCGGCATCCGCGAGCGCGAAAAGAAGATCGAGGCGGTTCGAATTGCAGTCCGGCGGCAGATTCTCGAAGCCGGAACATCCGGACTTGCGGAAGATGTGGCGACAGCCTTCCGAGAGGATCCGTCGAAGCGAAGCGACGCGCAGAAATCCCTGGTGGCGAAGAATCAGAAGCAGCTTGAGGAAATCGTGACCCGGCTGATGCCGGTCGAGCCTCGCCTGGAAATCGATGCTCTGCGGAAGCAGATCGAAGATCTGAGAACGGAAACTCCCGACATTCAGCGAGCGTACTATCTGCAGGAGACGGAGGCGAAACCTGCTCCCACGTTTCTGCTGATTCGCGGCAAAGCCGAACAGCCGGGACCCGAAGTATCTGCCGCTGTTCCCGAAGTTCTCCCCGGACGCCTGAGCGTTCCACAGCCAGGCCGCACCAGCCTTCGCCGCCTGGCGCTTGCCAACTGGCTGATCAGCCCCGAGAATCCGCTCACCGCGCGTGTGATTGTCAACCGCGTCTGGCAGCAGCATTTCGGGGAGGGCCTGGTGCGAACCTCCAGCGATTTCGGAGTTATGGGCGACAAACCAACCCATCCGGAGCTGCTGGATTGGCTCGCCACCTGGTTTATGGACAACGGATGGTCCATCAAGCGGCTCCACCGCTTGATCATGGACAGTTCCACTTACCGGATGAGCAAGGAATGGAACAGCGAGTATGCCCGGCAGGATCCCGAAAATCGTCTGCTTTGGCGTATGCCGTATCGGCGGCTGGAAGTGGAGGCGATTCGGGACTCCGCTCTTTTGGCCAGTGGACGGCTGAACCCCGAAATGTTCGGGCCTAGCGTGTATCCGCACATTCCCCCGGCGGCTCTGGAAGGCAGCAGCGATCCGGACAAGATCTGGAAGGAGTCCGAGGAACACGCTGCTTCCCGCCGCACGGTCTACGTCTTTCTCAAGCGCTCGATGATTGTCCCGATGCTCGAAGTGCTGGATCTTTGCGACACCAGCCACACCACGGCGAAGCGCCAGACCACCAGCGTTGCCACCCAGGCGCTGACACTGTTTAACGGCGATTTCGTCAATCGCCAGGCGCAGCACTTCGCGAGTCGTCTCCGCCGTGAAGCGGGAGATGATCGCGAGAAGCAGATCGAGCTGGCCTATCGACTGGCGCTGGCCCGGCCGCCTTCTCCTTCCGAAGTTCGCGAGATGACGGCCTTTCTCCATCAGGAGCCGCTGGAACAGCTTTGCCGCGTGATTTTCAATCTGAATGAGTTTGCCTATGTCGACTGACACTTCGCGGAAACCGCTCCAGAGAACGCGCCGGGATCTGCTTTGGGGCGGAGGATTCTCGGTTCTTGCCCTGATCGATCTGCTCAGCCGGGATGCTCAGGCGGCGACTTCGAATCCACTGGCGCCGAAGGCCCCGCACTTCGCTACTAAGGCTAAACACGTGGTGTTCCTGTTCATGAACGGAGCGCCCAGCCATATCGACACCTTCGACCCGAAGCCGGTGCTGACGAAGTTCAACGGCATGCCGTACAAGGGCAAGCTCGTGGTCGGCTCAAACAATCGGCCCGTCGGAAACCTGATGCAGTCGCCGTTTGAGTTTCGGCGGTACGGCCAAAGCGGCCTCGAAATCAGCAGCCTCTTCCCTCATACCTCGAAGTTCGCCGACGACCTTTGCGTCATCCGGTCGATGTATACCGATACGGCCGCGCATGCCTCCGGCTGCCTGCAGATGAACACCGGAAACGTCACAATCGGGAAGCCGTCTCTTGGATCGTGGCTCAGCTATGGCTTGGGATCGGAGAACGAGAGTCTTCCGAGCTTTGTGGTCATGACGGACCCTCGCGGCGGTCCCATCAGCGGTCCTTCCAACTGGACCGCCGGTTATATGCCGGCGGCTTACCAGGGAACGCTGTTTCGCAGCGTAGGAGCTCCATTGCTCGATCTCACCACCCCGGCGGGAACCAGCGAGCAGACGCAGCGCCGGTCGCTGGATCTGCTGAAGCAGCTAAACGAGCGTCATCTGGAGACCCGGCCGAACGAATCGGACCTTGCCGCCCGGATCGAGTCTTACGAACTCGCTTATCGAATGCAGACCACCGCCGCGGATGCCGTCGACTTCGGCAAAGAAAGCGAGCAGACGCGCGAGATGTACGGTTTGAACGATAAGCGGACGGCGGACTTCGGACGCAAATGCCTGATTACGCGCCGGCTCCTGGAAAAAGGTGTTCGCTTTATCCAGCTTTACTCGGGGGGCGGCCACATCGAAGACACCTGGGATGGCCACAACGACTGTATTGGCAATCACATCCTCCATGCGGGCGAAACCGATCAGCCCATCGCGGCTCTTATGTCCGATCTGAAGCGAACCGGCTTGTGGGACGAGACGCTCATCATCTGGGGCGGGGAATTCGGCCGGACTCCCACCAGCGAGGGAGTGGGCAAACCCGGCCGCGATCACAACTGGCACGGATTCACGATGTGGCTGGCTGGAGCGGGCGTGAAGGGCGGGCAGGTGATCGGCGCCACGGACGAGCTGGGTTTTGCCGCGGTGGAAGATCGTTGCCACGTCTCCGATCTGCACGCGACGATTCTTCATCTCATGGGTCTGGATCACACCAAGTTGACGTACTTCTACTCCGGCATGAATACCCGGCTGACCGGCGTAAGAGGCGAAGTCGTGCGTAAAGCGCTCATTTAGGCGCGAAAATCGCTCACTCAATCTGGCCATTTCCGCGGAAATTGCATTTCTTACGGCGGGATTTTTCTGTATGATGCTGACAGTTCGCATTCAGGAAAATGTCGGAGGTAGACCATGCCGTCTAAGGCATTCCTGCTCGCTTTGCTCGCGATGGGCTCACCGTGCCTGGCGCAGCTCGATACGGGTTCCATTCTGGGAACTGTGCTCGACCCGTCCGGCGCCGTTGTCCCCAACGCCACGGTCGTCGTGCAGAATCTGGGTACCCGTGCATCCGTCAGTCTGACGACCGACGAAACCGGTAACTTCATCGCATCGGGGCTGCCGGTCGGAGGCTATCAAGTCACCGTCAGCGCATCGGGATTCAAGACTCGCGTCTTCGAGAATGTCCGCCTTCAAGTGTCCGATCGTGTGCGGCTGGAGGCTGCGCTCGAAACCGGCCAGATCACTGAGAAAGTTGTCGTCAATACAGACGCTCCTATTGTCGACACCGCGTCTTCTACGCTGGGCACTGTGGTCACCTCGCAGCAGGTGAAGGACCTTCCGGTAAACGGCAGAAACATCATGGACCTGCTGCAGCTTGTACCGGGAGCGATGCTGCGCGGCGGCGCCAATACCCAATCCGTCGGCGGAGCGTCTCTGTTTCGAGGATCGGGCGGTGTTCGATTCCTAATGGATGGCGCCGATGCCAGCCGCGTCGACTTCGAAGATCTGAATAACACCTATGGATCCAGCCGGGGACGTCTGTCGCGCACCAGCATCGATGCCGTTCAGGAGTTCCGGGTATACACCAACTCGTTCTCGGCTGAGTATGGCCAGGCGCTCGGCGGCGTCGTCAACCTGATCACCAAGTCCGGAACGAACGAGTTTCACGGCGGGGTGTTTGAATACTTCCGCAATGAAAAGCTGGATTCGCGCAACTACTTCAATGTTCCGCCCGCGTCAAAGCCGCCCTATCGCCTGAATCAGTTCGGCGGAAATCTGGGTGGACCCATCGTGCGCGACAAGCTGTTCTTCTTCGGCAACTACGAAGGAGTTCGCCAGAGATCCGGAAAGACTCAGAACGTCCTGGTCCCGACCCAGGCATTCCGCGAAACCGTCGTGCCGGAGGTGAAACCGGCCGTCGATATGCTGCCGCTTCCGAACGGGCCGATTTCCACTTCCGACCCGCGCTTGGGCAGCTATGTCCGCAATGTGTCCGATCCGCTGACGGAGAACACCGGCGCGATCAAGGGAGACTACATCATCACTCCGAATGACCGGTTGTCCGGCCGGTACAACATCAATAAAAACCTGACCCAAACTTACTTCGGTGTCGGACGTGGCCAGGTGCAAACGGCTCCAGGATTCATGCAACTGGCTAAGTTGACCTACACTCACGTCTGGTCGCCCCGCTTGATGAATGAGACCGGGTTCGCCTTCAACCGGATGCACATCGATCCGCGATCGGCCGACAGCGAAGAGATCCGCAACTTTCCGATCACGGCACTAGGCAGTGGATCCGCCGGAGTTGGACCGGCGCTGTTCGATCTGCGCGTGGCCAACAATTCGTTCTCGTTCCTGGAGACGATGTCCTACGTCACCGGACGCCACCAGTTGCGCTTCGGCGCCCAGATCATCCGCAATCAGAATAATAAGGAACTGGCTTTCCAGCGCACCGTCACCTACCAACTGCTGGAAGATTTCGCCCGAAACAGCGCATTTTCGATTGGCACGCTGGGACAGCCGCGCGCCGGAATGCGCGGCACCTACTGGCACTATTTCATCCAGGACGATATTCAGGTAACGCGGAACTTCACGCTGAATATCGGGCTGCGCTATCAATACGACACCTCGCCCACGGAATCGCACGGCCGCGTTGCGAACTTCAACTTCGCCACGGGAGCGCTCGATCCGATCGGAACGACCCTCATTTGGGCTCCGAAGTATAACCTCGCTCCCCGGTTCGGATTCGCCTGGACGCCCTTTCCGTCCAAGAACACCGTCATCCGCGCCGGTTATGGAATTTTCTATTCCAATCTGAACTCTGCCTTCGCGCAGAACGTTCCCAACAACATCTCGCAGCAGAGTTTTTCCCTCACGCGCCAGCAGGATCCCAATCTGAAGGGGTTTCCCTTTCCCGATATTCCGTCCTTCAGCGGAGTCAGCAACTTCACGGCTCTTCCGCGCGAGTTCAATACGGCGTATACCCAGCAGTGGAACTTCAATATCCAGCAAGGCATCGGAACTTCGTCGATGGTGCAGGTGGCCTATATCGGCAATCGAGGACTCCACCTGGACGGCCCCTCGCGGAACATGAACCGGCTGCTGCCGGGAACGTCGGTGCGGCCCTATCCCGCGTACGGAAATATAAACCTGCTGACGGACTACCTGAATTCCTACTACAACGCTCTGCAGACCAGCTTCAAACACCGTCTGCGCGCCGGCTTAACATTCAATCTGAACTATACCTGGGCTCATTCGCTGGACAACGCGCCCACATTGTTCGGATCGTTCTCTGACGATGCCAACGCTCAGCTCGACTATGGCAACTCCGACGGCGATGTCCGGCATTCGTTGCAGTTCGATTATCTCTGGGAGATTCCGGCCCTTCGGGGAGTTCCGAAGATAATCGGCAGCGGATGGCAGGTCAACGGCATCACCGTCATCCGGACAGGTTTCCCCATAACGGGGATGAGCTGTGCCTGCGATCCCCTACGGGTGGGGGCGGCAACGTCCCGGCCCGACCTGCTTTCCGGAGCGGATGCGCGTCCGCCGGAAGTGCTGCTTCCCACGCGCCAGTTGAATCTCGCCGCCTTCGCCGCACCGCCCATCGGACGCGTTGGAAATCTCGGCCGGAATGTCCTGCACGGACCGCACGCGATCAACTTCGACTTCTCGGTCCTGAAAAGATTCCCGATCACCGAGCGCCATTACATCGAGTTCCGGGCGGAGATGTTCAACATCTTCAATACGCCCCAGTTTGCCAATCCGCAGGGGAACATCACGGCGGCCGGAAACTTCGGACAGAGCCTCTCGACCATCAACACTTCGAGCAACTTTGCGACAAACCGGCAGATTCAATTTGCGCTCCGCTATATCTTCTAACGCCGTCACGCTGCTGCTTCTGGGAAGCACCATCATCGACGCGCAGCAATCGCGCTTCGAGCTGCCGGCGGACCAACGAACGGGATCGATTCGCCGGATTTTTATACTGCCGCACAGCCACCTGGATATCGGGTTCACCCTGCCGCCTGACCAGGTGGCGCGTGACTACAAAGACAGCATCGACCTGGCGATCCGGCTCGCGAAAGAGCATGACGATTTTCGTTGGACCATCGAATCCACCTGGATGTTGGGCGAATGGCTGCGCCGAACCAGCGACTCCGCCGCCATTGCCGAGTTGGCAAAGCTGATGCGCGAGCGAAAGATTTCTCTCGGGGCAACCTTCGGCAACATGCACAGCGGCCTGATGGACACCGAGGAAATGAACCGCCTCGTCTATCTTGGAGAAGCATTTCGCCGGCGCTTCGGAATTCAGGCCGAGGTGGCCTATCAGAACGACGTTCCCGGATTCTCGTGGGCTTATCCGCGTGTTCTTCGGGGAAGCGGAGTGAAGTACCTCATTACGGGGCTGAACCTCTTTATCGGAGGTGGAAACAATCTCGGAGTGGCGAACACTCCGTTCTATTGGATCGGCCCCGATGGAAGCCGGGTGCTCACGTGGTTCACCTACGACTCCTATGTCGAGGGATACCGGTGGAAGATCGGCAGCAACGCTCCGTTTGAGGAAATGGAGCAGACGGTGTTCCGCCGGCTTGCCTGGCTGGAGCGTCAAGGCTATCCTTACGACTCGCTGCTGGTGATGGACGCGGTGGGCGACAATGGCGACCCATCGACGGCATACCGGACCTTGCAGCGAATCCGAAACTGGAATCGCCGCCATCCGGAGCTTCCGATGAAGCCTTGCATCGCCGAGGAGTTCTTTGAAGACCTCATCGCAAAGCACGGCACGAAATTCCACCAAGCCCAGGGAGACGCCGCGGGCCACTGGGAGCTGGTCAAGCTGGGAGCGCCCGAAGTCTCCGGCCGCCTGCGGGAAACCGCGTCGCTGCTACCGGCGGCCGAGAGTCTCGCAACCATCGTTTCGCTTCTTTCGAAAGCCGCCTATCCCACATTCGATCTGGCGGACGCCTGGCGGGAGCTGCTGACCTATCACGAGCACACCGCGGGAGCAGGCCCCGGCTGGCCGGGTTATTTCAGCCGCTGGCAGACGGATTGGAACAACGCCGCCCATTACGCTGCCGCGATGAGCGGCTATTCCAATACGCGCCAGCTCTTCGACAAGGCAGTGCACCGGCTCGCGGGTGCCACCGGTTTGCAGGACCCAGCACACCACTCCACCGGCGCGGAGATCACGGTCCTGGTCTACAACGGACTCTCGTGGGCGCGCCGCGGACCCGTCACCGTCTCTGGATTGCCGAAGGAAATGCGAGAGGGCTCGCTGGAAATCCGGGATCTGGCTACCGGACAGACATCCCCCGTTCAGGAGGTACCCGGCACAAACCGTATCGTCGAGTTTTTTGCTCCGTCCATACCGGCTATTGGCTACCGGGCGTTCGCTCTTCGAAAGAGTGCTGCGGAATCCCGGAATGCTCCCGAATCTCCGATCGTTGTCACTGTGAACGCCGAAGGGCACCTCCAGTCCATACGCGAAAGCCGAACGGGCGCCGAGATGATCGCGACCAACAGCGCGCTGAAGTTCGGCAGAATCTACGCTTCGAACAGCAAGGGAGGATACGACGAAACCGCCGCCGGTCCGGCGGAGACTCGCGCTGTGGCGGGCCCTGTTTCCAGACAGCTCGACATCGCCCGCCGGGAAGGCGCGCTTCTCAAAACATCCATCAAGACATACCCGAATGCGGCCTATGTCGATCTTGCCTTCTCGACGAAGCTGCCCGCGCTGAACGATCGCAGCGTCCGCTATGCCGTGGCTCTCCCGTTTGCCGGAAAGAAAAATGAGTTCGCCTTCGATGGCCCGGGCATGATTGTCCGGTTTCCGCAGGATCTTCTTCCCGGTGGGGGAGCCGCTCAAGTCGCTCCCTTGCATTTTGTCCACTACTCCGGGGACGGCGGTCGTGGAATCACGCTGGCGAACCGCGATGCGTTTCTATTCCGTCCGGACGGGCTGTTTCTGCTGGGATCGGAAAGCCTCACCACCGAGACCCGCGAAGAGGGAAAGCAGCGGCTCTTTCGCACGGAGCCGCGAGGCTCCGAAGTCTTGACGTTCCGGTTTCGCGCCTCGCTGCAGGGCGACGATCCGGTGGAATGGAAGAGACTGGGCGAAGAGTTGAATCTTCCTTTGCAGGCCGTCGTGATCCCCGACCGAAACCTGCCCGCCGAGCGCAGCTTCCTCGCAGCGGAGCCGGCGAACATCCAGATCACCGCATTCAAGAGAAGTGAATTCGAACCCGGCTCCTGTGTGCTTCGCTTGCAGGAGATCGCCGGACGCGCGACGCCGGGCGCGCAGCTTTCCACAACCCTGTCGCTCACAAATGCCAGGATGACGAATCTCGTGGAAACCCCAACTGGCGCTGCGGCGAATCTCCAGAAGCTGGACTTCCAGCCGTTCCAGACGATCACGATCCTGGCCCGCTGCGGCTCTTAGACTCGGCGAATCGATAAAATCCATTCCAGAATGCTTTCCCGCAGAACGTTCGTGGCGTCGACGGCCGCGCAAGTGGCGCAGGCGGCGGCAGGCCGCCCCAACATCATCTTTCTGATGCCGGACCAGCATCGCTACCACACCGTCGGGTGCCTGGGCGATGAGCAGGCACACACGCCGAATATCGACCGCCTGGCCTCCGATGGCATGATTCTGGAAAACACGTTCGCCAATACGCCGGTCTGTTGTCCCGCTCGGTCAATTCTGCTCACCGGCCAGTATTGCCATCGCAACGGAATGGTCGCGAACGACCTGCGCCTGCGAGAGTCTTCCGTCTCCTTCGCCAAAGTCCTGGGCGCGGGCGGCTATCGCACCGGATTCGTCGGCAAGTGGCATCTCGACGGAGGAAAGCGTCTTCCCGGCTATGTGCCCCCGGGAGAACGGCGTCAGGGATTCGAATATTGGGCGGCGAACCAGTGCAGCCATATGCACTTCCGGAACACGATCTTCCGCGATACGCCGGATCCGATCGTGCTCGATAAGTTTGAGACGGACGGCTACGCGGACTACGCCATCGATTTCCTGAAGCAAGCCGGCGCCGATCGCCGTCCCTTCTATCTGACCGTGCAATGGGGACCGCCTCACGATCCCTACAAGGCTCCGGAGGAGTACGCAAGACGCTACGACTCCGCCAAGTTGAAAATGCGCCCCAATTGGCGGGCGGAGAGTAACGTTCCGGGACCGCAGGCGATTGCCCAATACTATTCGATGGTCACGGCGGTCGATGACGCGGTGGGGAGAATTCTTCGCTCCGTCGATGAATTGGGGCTGCGTGAGAACACGATCGTCCTCTATGCTTCGGACCACGGCGACATGCTCGGCTCGCAAGGCCAGCGGCTGAAGCGAAAGCCGTGGGAAGAATCGATCCGAGTGCCCGGCATTCTCCGCTGGCCGGGCCGCGTGAAGGCCGGTTCCCGAAACGACACCTTCTTTACCCATGTCGACTTCGCACCCACGCTGCTCGGGCTCGCCGGCCTGACACCGCCCAAAGAAATGCAGGGCAAGAATCACTCCCAGGCATTTCTGAAGGGCAAGCGTGGAGCCGACTCGGCATTCTTGCAGATCTTCGGTCCGTTCGCAGGCGACGGAACTCCGTCCGGCTGGAGAGGTGTTCGCACCGAGGAATATATGTACGCCCGATTCGCGGACAAGCCCTGGGTTCTTTACGATCTGCGAAAGGATCCGTACCAGATGCGGAATCTGGCGGATGATCCGAGTGCTCGAAAGATCCAAGCCGCCATGGAGAAGAAGCTGCTCCACTGGATGGAAGAAACAGGCGACCGTTGGGACTACAACTGGACGGCCCCGGTCGAAGACAATGGCCGTCTCTACCGCCATCGAACGTTCTACACCGTGCCGGAGTATCTGCAGTGGGCTCGAGAAAATCCCACTGCCGATACCACACCGTAGCAGAATCTAGCCCGCTTCTATTCGGAGCAACCGGTGGCGCTGAAACAACATACGACTAGAAATTCGCGTTCTGGTTTAACCGCTTGTTGTCCCGCTGACGGCTTGATGGATTGTGATCCAGTACCGGGAAACTGAAATCTGAAATATTTTTATTGCGCGGGCGGCCCGGCCTGTGAAAGAATTGCCGCCAGGGTTAGATTCTCGCCATGAAGCGCAGAGATTTTTTTGCCGCCGCTGGTTTTGGTTCTTATTCGCTCCTGCTTGACGCCAGTCAACTTCCCCCACCTGCCTACACTCCGTCGCAGGCGGAAATGGGAGGAGTGTTCCAGCGGCCCGATTTCGAACGCATCGCGCCGTCCGTTCCTTTGGAGCACACGCTAGCGGCGGAGCCTCACATGACGCTGGTGGACCTGGAAACGGACATTCTCGTCGCCGGCGGGGGCCTCGCCGGAGTTCTGGCCGCGGTTTCGGCGGCGCGCCATGGAGCAAAAGTTGTTCTGATTCAGGACCGCTCCCGGCTGGGCGGCAACAGTTCCAGCGAAGTGAAAATGCACGTTGTGGGCGCCAACAGTCACAAGTCGCGGCCAGGGTGGCGCGAGGGCGGACTGCTGGAGGAGTTCCGTCTGGACGATGCGGTCAACAACCCCCACCGCTGCTGGGAAATGTGGGACCTTCTCCTCTACGACAAGGTGATCAGCGAGCCGAATATCACCCTGCTGCTGGAAAGCGTCCTCTACCGTTCCACCGTCAAAGACGGAAACATTCAGGAAGCGCTGGTCCGGTGCGACAAAAGCGAGCACATCTATCGCATCAAAGCGAAGATCTTCTGCGACTGCACAGGGGATTCACGGCTGGCGCTGGAGTCGGGCGCGGAGTTCCGTTTCGGCCGCGAAGCGCGTTCGGAATTCGGCGAATCGCTGGCTCCCGAAAAGACCGATCGCGAAACGCTAGGTTCGAGTGTTCTCTTTACGTCGCGGCTATACCGGCACAAAGTGCCCTTCACGCCCCCCAAGTGGGCGCGCAAAGTGACGAAGGAGCACCTCTATAAGCGGCCCACCAATTCCTGGGAATACGGCTACTGGTGGATCGAATGGGGCGGCGATAAGGACACCATTCGCAGCAATGAGCTGATCCGGTTTGAGCTGCTTTCGATCGTGATGGGCATTTGGGATTACATCAAGAATTCCGGCGACCATCCCGACAGCGACTACTACGGTCTGGACTGGGTCGGCATGATGCCGGGCAAGCGCGGCAGCCGCAGGCTGGTCGGCGACTACATGCTGCGCCAGCAGGACCTGGAAAAATCGGTTTCGTTTGCCGATGCCGTTTGTATTGGAGGCTGGCCGCTCGACGATCATCCGCCCGGCGGCTTCGATCGCACGAAGATGCCGCCGAACATCTCGATCAAGACGAAGGAAGTATTCCACATTCCTCTGCGGTCGCTTTATTCCAAGAGCCTCGGCAACCTGATGATGGCCGGCCGGAACATCAGTGCCTCGCACGTTGCCTTCACCTCCACGCGCGTCATGGCCACTTGCGCCGTCGAAGGGCAGGCGGTCGGTACCGCCGCGGCATTCTGCCTTCAGAAGGGGATTTCTCCCCGGCAATTGGCGAACGACGCGGCCGGCCTGCGGCAGCTTCAGCAGGTGTTGTTGCGCGACGACCAGACCATCACCGGCATCACCAACCAGGATTCGGCGGACTTTGCCAGACAGGCCAAGGTGCAGGCATCGCAGCAGCTGGATGAAGCTCCGGCGGCGAACCTGTTAGATGGCCATGTGCGCGATATCCCCAATGGGGCTCGTCACCAGTGGGCCGCCAGGATGCAGCCCGGCGGAGTCTGGGTGGATTATTCCTGGGACCGGCCGCAACCGGTCAGCAGGCTTCAGCTGACGTTCGATTCCGGTTTTCAGCGCGAGCTGACGCTCACCTCTCTCGACTCGGCGAACCGGACAATCGTTCGGGCGCCGCAGCCGGAGACGGTTAAGGACTACAGAATTCTGTATCGCGAATCGCAGAATGGCGAATGGAAACTGCTTTTGGAACGCAAAGGCAACTACCAGCGGATGGTTCGCCATCATTTCGGAACGGTGCGGGTGCAAAGCTTACGCCTGCACGTGGACGCTACAAACGGCGACGAGCTGGCTCGGCTGTTTGAGCTCCGCTGTTACGCATAAATTACAAGAGGTTTCAAAATGAATCGGACACAACTTTTGTATGCGGCCGTTGTGTGTACGGCCGGCTCTCTTTGCGCCCAGGTACAAACCGGAACGATTTCCGGTACGGTTTCAGACCCGCAGAATGCGGTGATTGCCGGCGCCCAGATTGATGTCAGGCACGTCGGCACCAATACGGCCTTTCAGACCAAGACCAACGACAACGGCTTCTACACGGCTCCGGGCCTGGCGATCGGAGAGTATGAAGTGATCGCGCAGCTGCAGGGTTTCAAGCGGAGCGTCCGCTCCGGCGTTACCTTGCAGGTCAACCAGAATGCGCAGGTCAATTTCCAGCTCGAAGTCGGACAGCTGGCCGAATCGATCGAAATTACCGGAGAAACACCGCTTGTCGACACCGGAGGCTCCACCGTCGGCGCCGTCATCGAGAACCGCCGGGTACGCGATTTGCCCATCAACGGGCGCAACGCCTTGGCGCTGACGATGCTCAACCCGGGCGTGATTTCCAATGCCGGACCGCTCAATTCCGGATTTGGCGACCGCGGCACCCAGCTTTCCACGATCTCGATCAACGGCTCCCCCAGCTCGATGAACAACCAGACGCTGGACGGAAACAACAACATTCTCAGCTACGTCGGCGAAGTCGGCATTCCGCCGGCCGTGGACTCGGTGGAGGAGTTCAAGGTACAGAGCGGATCAATGTCGGCCGAGTTTGGGTTTACGGCCGGGGGCACCATCAACCTGATTACCAAGTCCGGGACCAACGATTTCCACGGAACTGCTTACGAGTTTCTGCGCAATGAGAAGCTGGACGCCCGCAATACTTTTGCCACCGCGCGTCTGCCGCTGCGCTACAACCAGTTCGGAGCCTCGATCGGCGGGCCGATCGTCCGGAACAAGACATTCGGATTCTTCAATTGGGAAGAGTACCGTCTGCGGTCCAGCACGCCTCGCATTGCCAGCACGCCGATCGCCGAGTGGCGCGAAGGCAATTTCAGTAATCTGCGCAATGCTTCGGGGACGCCGATTCCGATCTACGACCCGGCCACCACGCGGCCCAATCCCAACGGCGCCGGCCAGGTCCGGGACCTTTTCCCGGGCAACATTGTCCCCACTTCGCGCTTCGATCCCATCACTCGCAAGATCCTCGACTTCTGGCCTGCGCCGAATCGTACCCCCACGAATGTCTTTACCCAGGCCCAGAACTTTCAGGATGCGTCCCTCAACCGCACCGACTGGACACAGTGGAATTTCCGGGTCGACCATCACCTGACGAATTCCAACACGATGTTCTTCCGCTATACCTCGGCGCAGCATCAGATTGGCGGCAACAGCATCTTTACGGATCAGACCGTCGGTCAGAACCGCGAAGACAACCAGGTCAATCGCAACATCATGTTCTCCGATACGCACACCTTCAGCCCCACGATGTTCAACAACCTGCGGATCGGTATCATGCGCCAGGCGTTCGACTTTGCGGCGATCAACGCGGGCAAGGACTGGCCCAGAAAGCTCGGTCTGCCTGCCACTGTGCCTTCCGACCAGTTTCCTCAGATCGACTTCGGGTTCGGCACCATCGGCGGCCAGGCCTACGGAACGCGTACTTCGCTGAACTGGGATCTGCAGGACATGGTCACCAAGATCGTGGGAAATCACACCCTGAAGATGGGCTATAACCACCGCATCCTCTATGGAGGAAACCGGCAAGGTGCCGCGCTTTCCGGAAACTATGCCTTCGCAGGTCTCACGGCCAACCCGCAGCTTACGGCCGGCACCGGGTACAACATGGCCCAGTTCCTGTTGGGAGCCGTATCCAGTTCCTACATCGACCGGATCCTCGGCAATTCCTGGCAGGGGCAGGCGATCAGCACCTTTATTCAGGACGATTGGAAGGTTTCCCGCCGCCTGACTGTGAATCTCGGTCTGCGCTGGGACTGGCAGCAGAGGCCGTATGAGCGCAACAACGGCCATATCAACTTCGATCTGAACGGCCGCGCGGGCAACAGCCCGTTTGTGGGCACTACGGTCTATGCCGGCCTCAACGGCCAGCCGCGCTCGTTCATCAACGAGGATTACAACGATTTCGGGCCGCGCGTGGGATTTGCCTATGACCTCTTCGGGAACGGCAAGACCGTCGTTCGCGGCGGCTACGGGATCTTCTACCCATCCGTATTCTTCCGCACGTGGATGGGAGACACGAACCTCTTCTCGACGAACCGGACCACCTACGGAGCGGCAGGTGCCGGCCAGCCCGCCTTCCAGTTCAGCAACGGGTTTCCGTTTCCGTATATCGAATCTCCCGGCGCCGCCGCCGGTTCCTATGCCCTCTTAGGACAGGCCGTCAACGTCACCGAAAGCTATGGAGCCACTCCCCTATCGCAGCAATGGAATGTCTCGCTGCAGCACCAGCTGGGAGCCTGGATGATCGATGCCACGTATTCGGCGAATAAAGGCAACCACTATGCCGCATCGGGCTACAACCTGAATCAGGTAGATCCCGATCTGCGATTCCAGTTGAAGCAGCAGCTCAACACGCCGGTCGCCAATCCCTACGCCGGTCAGATTCCCGGCAGTCTGGGCGCCGCCACCATTCCCTATGAGCGGACGCTGATGGCCTATCCCTACTACAGCAGCGTCAATATCCGCAATCCGCGCTACGGCAACTACACTTCCCACCAGCTCCAGATGACGGTGACACGCCGCATGTCGCGCGGATTCCTGGTGAACTTCGCCTATACCGCCGGCAAGCGCATGAGCGATTCGAATCTTGTTCCCGTTGACTTCGGAGGCGCCGCCCAGCCAGAGCAGGTGAACGAGAACGCCTACCAGGACGGGCTGTACAACCGCCAGATCAGCAAATCTCTCGATCCCGCCGACGTCTCCCAGCGCCTGGTGACCAGCCTGCTATACGAACTTCCGTTCGGCCAGGGCAAACGCTTCGCCCCGTCCAACCGCATCGTGTCCGGATTTGTCAGCGGCTGGCAGGCCAACATGATCAGCGTCATGCAGAAGGGAATTCCGCTGACCGTCACCGGCGCCAGCAACCAACAGGCTAACCGGCCCAACTCCACCGGCATCAGCGCGGCGCTGCCGGGTGACCAGCGGTCGCAATATCGCTGGTTCGACACCTCGCAGTTCGTCAATCCGCCGGACTTCACCTTCGGCAACATCGGCAGAACCATCCCCGATGCCCGCCATCCCGGCGTCATCAACTTCGACTTCTCGTTGATTAAGGACACCCGGTTGACGGAGCGATTCCGGCTGCAGTTCCGTGCGGAGTCGTTCAACATTGCCAACCACGTCAATCTCGGCCTGGCGAACGATACGTTCAGCGCCGGTCCGGACGGTAAAAATGCGAGCGCGACCTTCGGCACCATCACCACCGCTCGCGATGCCCGCATCAATCAATTGAGCCTGAAATTCATCTTTTAGGCATTCCCGGGGAGCGGACGATCGTTTGGGTCGTCCGCTCTCAGTTCGCTCCAAGCACTTCTGCCCGGCGGGTATGGCAGCCTAACTCGCGATGGTCTCCCATTTGCGGTTTTTGGCGGAACGCAGGACGGCGTCGCAGACGTAGTCCGTCGCCAGGGCCTCCCGGAAGTTCGGGCCCGGGACTTTGCCTTCGGCCAGCCCGCTGAGGAAGTCGGCGGCTTGGTGAACGAACGAATGCTCGTAGCCGATCTGCAGTCCCGGCACCCACCAGTTCTTCATGTACGGCTGGTCGCCGTCGGTGACATGGATCGAACGCCAGCCGCGCACCCGTCCCGAATCCCGGTGATCGAAATATTGCAGCCGGTGGAGATCGTGCAGGTCCCAGGCGCACGACGCGTTCTCGCCATTGATCTCGAGCGTGTACAGGGCCTTATGGCCTCGGGCATATCGTGTGGCTTCAAACGTTCCGATGGAACCATTGGCAAAGCGCGCCAGGAACGCGCTGGCATCGTCGATCCCGACGGGTTGCACTTCGCCTGTCAGGGAATGAGTCCGCTCCTTGATGAAAGTCTCGGTCATCGCCGAAACTTCCGTCAGCGGTCCGTTCAGCCAGATTGCGGAATCGATGCAGTGGGCCAGAAGGTCGCCCGTGACGCCGCTGCCCGCCACACTGGCGTCCAGCCGCCATAATCCCGCGCCGCCTTGGGGGAGCTCCGCCGAAATGGTCCAATCCTGGAGAAACTTCGCACGGTAGTGGAAGATCTTGCCCAATTTCCCTTCGTCCACCAGCTGCTTGGCCAGCGTCACCGCCGGAATGCGCCGGTAGTTGTACCAGACCATGTTCGGCACGCCGGCTTTCTCCACCGCCGCCGTCATCTTCTCGCTCTCGGCGGGGGTCCGGCCCAAGGGCTTCTCGCAGAGCACCATCTTCCCGGCTTCGGCGGCGGCAATCGCAATCTCGGCGTGCGTGTCGTTCGGCGAGGCGATGTCGATCAGATCGATATCCGGACGCTCTATCAGCTTGTGCCAGTCGGTTTCGGTGGATTCATAGCCCCACTGCGACGCAAACGCTTCGATCTTTTCTTTATTGCGCGCGCTGGCCGCCTTCAGAACGGGTTCGTAGTCCAACGGAAAGAAATGCGCCACTTTCCGGAAAGCATTCGAATGAGCCCGGCCCATGAAACCGTAGCCGACAAGGCCGATGTTGAGTTTTTTCTTTGCCATGAGGAATCGACGAGGTACGAACGTCTAGCTTATCGCGGCGTCCAGCAGCAGAGTTTGAAAGCCGGAAATTCTGCCAAATACGGGATCGTTTGTAACGAATCCCGTCGCTTTTTGTGCGATTGCCGTCGCGGCCGCCAGGGCATCGGGAGTTCTCAGCCGATGCTCGGCACGGATTTGCGCGCCTTTTTCGGCTATGGCCAGGCTGAGCGGAATCCAGTCCAGGTTGGGAAAGGTGGTCAGTAAACCGTAGAAGGAATTCACTTGAGCGCGATCCATTTGACGATACGGCGCCCCCAGCAGCTCCGTCATGGTGATTGTCGAAGCTACGGCGGAATGTCCGCCACGCTCCAGCCAGGCGAAGATCTCGCTGGTGAGGGGAGAATATTTGGGGTGGGCTTCGAGATGGTAGATGAAAACGTTGGTGTCGATTGCGATGCGGCGATGCCGGCGGAGGAATCCGGCGAAACTCGTCATTTCCAGCTTTGGCGTTCCTTGGACAAGTAATCTTTTGGAAACTTTTTACGCGCCAAACCAAGTAACGCTTCCTGATGCGACTTAGGCTTCTGGACAATGAGCACGTTCTCTCCGCGCACAACGATATTGACCTTATCGCCAGCCTTCAGTCCCAGTGCTTCCCGGGCTTCTCGAGGGATCACAATCTGATGTTTTGAGGAGATTGTGGCTTCGCTCATCACTTTACATTTTACTAGAAAGTAAAGCGCATCGTTATCACTTCTTCAAAGCGAGAGTCACACCGTCGCCGATGGGCAGCAGGCAGCTCCAGACGCGCGCGTCGGAGCGGACGAACGCATTCAGCTCTCGGATCGCGACCGTGTCGGGCTCGACGTCGTCCGGGTTGGCCACCTGGCCGTGCCAAAGCATGTTGTCCAGCACGATGATTCCGCCAGAGCGGACCAGTTTCAAGCTGGTCTCGTAGTAATTCCGGTAGTTCCCCTTATCGGCATCGATGAAGGACATGTCGAAGGAACCGGCTTCGCCCGCTTGCAACAACTCGTTCAGGGTGTCCATGGCCGGCGCCAGGCGCAGGTCGATCTTCGATTCCAGGCCGGCTTCTTTCCAGTAACGCCGCGCGACCGAGGTGAATTCCTCGGAAACGTCGCAGGCGATCAGCTTGCCGTCCGGGGGAAGCGCTAGGGCGACTGAAATGGAGCTGTAGCCGGTAAAGACTCCGATTTCCAGGGCCTTGCGAGCTCCGATCATTCGCGCCAACAGCCCCATAAACAGTCCCTGCTCCGGAGTGATCTGCATGACGGCCCGGGGATGGGAGGCGGTTTCCCGGCGCAGTTTAGCCAGGAAGTCCGGTTCTTCCGGCGACGCAGCGCGCAGGTATTCCGAGAGGGCGTCGGTCATCTGGAGATGGGCATTCGACATGCAACCTAAACCTATCACGCGACGTCACGGCGTTTGTGTCAGCCTAGGAGTATAGAAAGACCACCGCATGTTGCAGTTTGCTGTAGTTATCGCACTTCTCGCGCAAACCCCGGAGGCCTCGGCCTACCGTCTGGAAACGGGAACAAAAATCCCGCTAAGTCTTTGGAATACGGTAAGTACCAAGAGCGCCATCGAAGGTGACCGGATCTACCTGGAGACGATTTTTCCGATCATCGT
This sequence comes from uncultured Solibacteraceae bacterium, assembly GCA_964515165.1. Lineage (GTDB taxonomy): Bacteria > Acidobacteriota > Terriglobia > Bryobacterales > Bryobacteraceae > JAPKYZ01. Next base: position 94,850 of record CAZETQ010000007.1, read on the forward strand.
CAACGGCAGGATCGTCGTTCCCGTCGGGTCGTCGGTGGCCGGAACGGTAACCAGCGTGAAGCGGGCCGGGCGCATCAAGGGCCGGGCGGAGCTGTTTGTCCGGTTCGACTCGCTGATTCTGCCAAACGGCGTCGTCCGGGATTTCCGGGCCCGGGTTTCCAACGTCGACGGGACGAATCCGGGAAAGCTGGACCGGGAAGAAGGGAAAATCGAAGGCGACGGCAATAAGGGCGGCGATGCGAAGACGGTCGGAGAAGCCGCGGTGACGGGTACGGTCATCGGCGCAATTGCCGGGTCCGCCGCGGGACATACAGGGTTGGGCTCCGGCATTGGAGCCGCGGCCGGAGCGACCGCTGCGATGATCGGCATTCTCGCCTCACGCGGGCCGGACGCGGTGCTGGCCAAAGGAACAACCGTGGAAATGGTGCTGGACCGGAATCTGACCTATTCAGAGCAGGATCTCGACTTCCGAAACTCCCCAGCTCCCCCGCGGCGTTCCCCCACGCCCGACGCTCCGGCCAAGCAAAGCGAGCGGCCAGGCTGGAAGCCGCTGCCGGTCGGTGTGAAGAACTAGCTACGCTCTCCCCGACTCTTCTCCCGGTCCCGGCCGCTGGGAAGGGAACTTCTGGAAACGCCTCGAGCTGGTAATGCACTATCCGTTAGCCCGTCGATACGAGGCGGCCAAGGAGGTCCTTATGCGGATAGATACCCCAGCGGCGCTTACCGTCGTTGCTCTCCTCTTAACACCGGTCTGTTGGAGTCAGGATCCGCCAATCGACTCTGACGCGGTCTACTCTATCGCCCAGATTGCCTCGGGCGAATCGTGGAAGACCACACTGACTCTCGTCAACCTCTCTGCGCGGGAGAATTCGGTGGTGGTCTCGTTCTTCGGAAGCGATGGGCTTCCTCTGGTACTACCCGTCATCACGACACAGGGTGGAGTGAAACAGGAACTGGACGGATCGCAGGTCAGTCGAGTCATTCCAAGCCACGCAACCTTGTTGATTGAATCGGAGGGGGGCGTTGGGACGCGCGTAGGGTGGGCGGAAGTGCGAAGCAGGCGTGCACTGGCGGGGTTTGGCATGTTCAGCAGAAGGGGACAGAATGGAGGGGATTCGGAAGCGACCGTTCGCTTAGACCCCGTATCCGTGCCCGAAACCAATACAGCACTCAGTCGCGCACTATCGTTCGACAATGCATCGGGATTTACTACCGGAATTGCACTCGTTAACTATTCCAACTATCTGGGAACGATCTTCGTCACGTTACGCGATGAAAATGGCACACAGATCGGTTTTGAAGTCATTGCGGTCCCTCCGATGGGGCATACTGCGTTTTCGGTCGCGGAACGTTTTGCGCAGAGCGCCGGCCGGCGCGGAATCGTTTTGATTCGAAACACTGGAGGGTTTCAAATACAATGTCTCGGGCTGCGATTCAATCCCCTCGGTAGCTTCGCGCCAATACCGCCGGTATCGGTACCAAGCGGCGGAGAGAACTTCTGAGTGCCGGGAACTCGCTCAGCCGCGCCGGAGCCGCAGCGAATTGGTCACCACGCTGACGCTGGACAGGGCCATGGCGGCGGCGGCGAACATTGGCGTCAGCTCCCAGTGGGTCCACGGCTTAAACAGCCCTGCGGCGAGTGGAATGCCCACGACGTTGTAAACGAACGCCCAGAATAGATTCTGACGGATGGTGCGCAGCGTCCTGCGCGCCAACTGCAAAGCGCGGGCAACTTTGCGGAGGTCGACGCCGCCGGTGGAGACCAGGGTAACGTGAGCGGCCTCCAGCGCAACGTCGGTGCCGGAGCCGAGTGCGATTCCCACGTCCGCCGTCGCCAGCGCGGGCGCGTCGTTGATACCGTCGCCTACCATGGCCACCTTGGCTCCTTCGGCCTGGAGGCGCCGGATGCGGTCCGCCTTCTGGTGGGGCAGCACCGGCGCCATGACGTGCTGAATTCCCAGCTGGGCGGCGACATTCTGCGCGACGGATTGGCGGTCGCCGGACAGCAGGTAGCTTTCTATCCCCATGCGGCTGAGTTGCTCGACCGTTTCGCGGGCTTCCGCTCGAACGGAATCGCCCACCTGAATGTGGCCGACGGCTTGGCCGTCGCGCCGGACTACCAACCATGTACCCGTGTCGCGGCCCGCGTCTGTGACGACTTCGACTTGCCGGCCGTTGACGACTCCCCGGATGCCGACGCCCGGCAGCGCTTCCACTTCCGTCGCCGTGCCGCCACCGGATTCGGCGTGCGAGACGATAGCTTTCGCCAGGGGATGTTCGCTTTCCCGCTCGACGGCTGCCGCCAGTTGAAGGGCTTCCCGCGGTCCCTCGACGGACAGGATACGGGTCTCGCCGGTGGTGAGAGTCCCGGTTTTGTCGAAGACTACTTTGTTGACGCGCGCGGCCGATTCGATAGCCTCGCCGCCCTTGAAGAGAATTCCAAGCTGGGCGGCGCGGCCGCTGGCGACCAGGATAGCCGCGGGAGTGGCCAGCCCCAAGGCGCAGGGGCAGGCGACGATCAGGACCGCGACAAAATGCAGCAAGGCTTCTTCGGGAGTCCCCAGGACCAGCCAGATTCCGAGAGTGACCAGAGCAACGAGGATGACCGCGGGCGCGAACCAGCCGCTAACCTGATCGGCCAGGCGAGCGATGGGAGCGCGGCTGCCCTGGGCCTGTTCCACCATGGCGACAATGCTCGAAAGCATAGTTTCCCGCCCGACAGCTTTCGCTTCAAAACGGAAAGCTCGCGAGCCGTTCAAGGTTCCCGCATAGACCGAATCGCCGACGGCTTTATCGACAGGCATGCTTTCGCCGGTGAGCGGGGCTTCATCAATGGAGGGCGTCCCCGCGATGACAACTCCATCGACGGGGATACGGCTGCCGGGGCGAACGGCGAGCACGTCACCGGGCTTCACCTGTTCCAGAGGAACGCTCATTTCGAAGCCGCCGCGAATGACCGTGGCATTCTTGGGTGTGAGTTCCGCCAACTTGCGAATGGCGTCGGAGGCCCGGGTGCGGGCACGGTATTCCAGGAGACGGCCGGCGAGGATGAAAGTGATGATGACGGCCGCCGATTCGAAATACACGTCCCGGTGGGATCCGGAGAGGACCACGGCGGTGGAGTAAAGAAACGCCGATCCGGTTCCAACCGCGATGAGCGTGTTCATGTCGGCGGACTTGCGCAGCAGGCCCTTCCATGCGGATCGAAAGAAGGAGCCGCCGGCCCACAAGACGACGGGAGCGGTCAAGGCCAACTGCAGCCAGCGCAAAGGAAGATTGTGCATCCACGGGCCCATCGCGACGATCACCAGCGGGGTGGTTAAGACCGCGGCGGCGATCAGCCTTTTCCGGAGCGCGGGGCCTTCGTCCTCGGCTTCTTCGGCAACTCCGTAGCCGGCTTCCACAACAGCGGCCGCCAGCTTCTTGCGGTCCGCTACGGCGGGATCGAATTCGACGGTGGCTTTGCGGGTGGCGAAATTCACCGACGCGTCGTTGACGCCGGGAGTCTTCTTCAGGGCGCCGGTTACGGTATTCACGCAACCGGCGCAGGTGATTCCGGTGATCGCCAGTTCGGTTTTCACTTCAACAGTTGCTCGATTGCCTCGAGTTCCTTGCCGGCGTCGGCGAACTTTCCTTGCGACATCAGATCCCGATACCGCCTCAGACGGGATCGGGCCTCGTCGACGCGGGCATCCTGGAGATTCGCCGTCCGCCCTTCCTGTTTAGATGGTGGCGAAGCGCCGGACGATTCAGCGGGGGGACTGGGGGCGATGCCGCGCAGCGATTCGAGTTGGGCTAGCGCTTCCGCGTAAGTGTCCGCGTAGGCGAGCTGAGATCCGGACGCCAGAGCGACCTTCTTCAATTGGGGCATAGGCGCCTGGGACGCCTGGAGATAGATCGGTTCCACATAGAGGAACGTGTTGTCGATGGGAAGAACGAGGGTTTGACCGCGAATGACCTTAGAGCCCTGCTGGTTCCATAACGAAAGGTCTTTGGCGATAGTCTGATCCTGGTTGATCCGGGCGCGGACCTGCATGGGGCCAAAGATCAGCTCCTGTTTCGAGAGCTGGAGGAAGACGATTTCGCCGAGATGCTCGCCATCGCAGCGGGCCACCATCAGGCCAATCAGGTTGTCCTTATTTCTCGGAGTGAACGGAATCATCAACAGGAATTCCGGCTGGGAACTGTCGGGCAGGGAAGCGACAACATAGGTGGGAACCGCCGGGCCGGCCTCTCCACCCGCGGAACTGTTGCGGGAGATATCCCAAAGGTCTTCCTTGTTGTAGAACGCCTCCGGATCGCGCATGTGGAAGGTACGATACAGCTCCGCCTGGACGCGGAAGATTGCCTCCGGATATCGGGCGTGGGCCCGGAGGTCGGCGGACATCGCCGAAGCCGGCTGAAACAGTCCCGGAAACAGCCGGCGGTATGCCCGAATGATCGGGTCGGCCTCGTCGAACACGTAGATGGCGATCGACCCATCGTAGGCGTCGATCGTCGCCTTGACGGAGTTTCGGATGTAGTTAATTCGCCCGAAGTGGCCTGTCCGCACGGAGCGCGAATAGGGATGGGCGTCGGATGTTGTGTAGCCATCCGCCATCCAGACCAGCCGGCCTTCCTGGGTCACGACCAGATACGGATCTTCGTCCCATTCGAGAAATCCGGCGACTTCGTTCAACCGGTCGTTGATCTTCCGGTGGATCATCATCCGGCTTTCGCCGGTGAGGTAGTTGGTCAGGAGAATGTTCCAGTCGCCCTCCCGCAATGCCGCCGCAGTCCGCATCGGCAGGGAAGCGATGGGAAAGCCGCCCTTGCCTTCATAGCGGTTATGTTTGTTGTCGGACCCGGAGGGATAATCGAATTCCTCCTGCGCGGTCCGCACGAACACCGGCTCATGCACGGCCTCGCCGTAATAGATCTCCGGCCGCTTCAAGGTTAAACTCTTGCTGCGGATCTCGGGCGGAGCATTTTGGATGAACAGCAGCGGCAAGCCGTCGGCGGTGATGCGGTTGGCCTCGGCCAGCACGACTCCATAGCCGTGGGTGTAGATGAAGTGCGGATTGATCCAGCGCGTCCGCACGTCGGGAAGCTGCTGGACATCGAGCTCGCGCGGACTGACCAGCACCTGCCGCATCTGTGGAGGGCCGTTGCCATCGGAAATCTGGTACCGGTCGACATCCGAATCCGCAAAGACGTAGTAAGGCCGCAGCGCTTGAATTTGCGTCACCGTATCATGGAAGGCTTTCCAATCCCACAGGCGAACGTTGTCGAGCGTGGCCCGATGTTTGGCGGCGTTGAACGGCGCGTCCATCTTGGCGGCAAACTCCACTTCGCGGGTGCGGTGATCGAGTCCGTAGGCGGCGCGTGTTCCGGCAATGTGCCTTTCGATGTAGGGGCGTTGAATAGAGATTTCGTTGGGCCGGACATGCGCCCAATTCACGATGCGCGAAAAGATAGAGGGAGCCGCGATGGCGACAATGACGGCCAACCCAGCCAGCGTCAAACGGCGGAAAAGCAGGAAAGCTGCCGCCGCGATAAAGCTGGCGATGGCCAGCCAGATCAGGGGCAGAGTAACGTTTTGGCTGACGTAGTCCACTCCCACCATGAACGTGTGATCTTCGGTGAGCAGGTCATAGCGGCCGAGGAACGTTTGCAGCGCGAACCCGAGAAGCGCGATACACACCATGACGCGCACCAGTTTGGACTCCAGCAACTCCTGCAACCCAAGCTCCTGGATCTCGATATCGCCGCCGCGGCCCAGGTTGCGGAATTTCTCGCGAAGACGCCAGCCGCGCGCGGCCAGCCAATAGACCACGATCGTCGCAATGCTGAGGACCACCAGCAGCCGCAGCATCATGCTGTAGAACGGCAGGTCGAAAAGATAGAACCCCAGCGGGTTGTTGAATACGGGATCGATCCATTGCGCGGCCGTTTCGCCTTTGCCGCCGAAGTAACGCACCATCGTCCAGGAGTTGGTAAAAGCCAGCGCCAGAAACAGAGAAACACCGCCGAGGAACAGCGTGGCCAGTCTGGCGTATCCGGCGTGGTCGCGCAGCCGCGCGCCGCTGGAACGGACTCCCCGCGCGTGGGCGGCCCACAGGACGACGAAGACCAGCAGCGCCACCACGGCAAAAGGCGTGATGCGGTAGGACAGCAACGAGTACCAGGTTTCGACCTGGCCGATTTCGTTCCACCACGCCAGCTCGATGAAGAAGGCGGCAATGCTTCGCGCGAAGATCAGCACGAAGAGTAGAACGGCGATGGCGGTGACGAAACGAAAGCCTCCGCCGCCGGAGCCAAACTCCTGGCGCGGCGGTGGAAGATCGTCATCGTCGCGCACTATGACGGGACGCATGACTCTAGACTATGCCAGTGGGAGTTATTCCGCTTGCCAGACGATCTTCCCGCCCACGATGGTGGCGGCCGGACCGCCTGGGAATTCATAACCGTCGAAGGGAGAATTCCGGCTCTTCGAGAACGACTTGTTCACGTCGTAGGTCCACTTGCGCTGCAAGTCGAGCACGGTGACGTCGCCGGGAGATCCGGGTTTCAGAGTTCCGCGATTGAGCTTGAGGATTCCGGCGGGGCCGGTGGTGTAAAGCTCAATCATGCGCCCGAGAGAGATGATTCCGGGGACAACCAGGCGCTGCAAAGTGAGTCCAATTGCCGTCTCGAGGCCGAGAATGCCGAACGGGCACTTCTCAAACTCCTGCATCTTTTCGCTGCCGGCATGCGGAGCATGATCGGTCGCCAGAGCATCCACCACTCCGGAGGCGATGCCCGCGATGCAAGCTTCGACATCGTGGCTGCACCGGATCGGCGGCTTCATCTTGTAATTGCTGTCGTAGGGCAGGAGTTCGCCGTCATGGACGGCAAAGTGATGCGGCGTAACCTCGCAGGTCACCGGCAAGCCGCGGCGCTTCGCCTCCGCCACCATCGCTACGGAATGGCGGGTGGAGAGGTGAGCGACGTGGAATCGCGCTCCCGTGACCTCGGCCAGCAAAATGTCCCGCGCGACGATGACATCCTCCGAGCAGGAGGGAATACCGCGCAGCCCCAACCTGGTCGAGACCAGGCCTTCGTGCATGTCTCCGCCGGCGCTGAGATTCAGGTCTTCACAATGGTCGATAACCGGGATGTCGTGGCTGCGCGCGGTTTCCATCGCCCGCCGCATGACTCGCGCGTTCATAACGGGCCGGCCGTCATCGGAAATGGCGACAATTCCGGCGCGTTTCATCGCTCCGATGGCGGCCAGATCCTCGCCATTGCTGCCCTTGGTGATGGCTCCGATGGGAAATACGTTGACCGCGGCGGCGCGGCGGGCGCGCTCGACGATATAGCTGGTGACGTGGGCCGAATCGTTGACGGGAGAAGTATTCGGCATGCAGCAGATGGTGGTGAATCCCCCGGCGGCTGCGGCGCGCGCTCCGGTTTCGATCGTCTCGGCATGGACGAAGCCCGGCTCCCGCAGGTGAACGTGCATGTCGATGAATCCGGGAGTGACGACCAGTCCGGTAGCATCGAATACCTCGGCTTCCGGCGCAATGATATTGTCTTCGACCTTGCGAACGATCGCGTTGGCGAGCAGGACATCGGTGACGCGATCGATACCGGAGGCCGGATCGACCACGCGTCCATTCTTAATCAGAAGCTTCGCCATGCTAGCGCAACACCTTCTCCAGAACCGCCATGCGCACGGCGATCCCATTTTCGACTTGATTCAAAATCACGGAGCGCTGGGAATCGGCAACATCGGAAGCAATCTCCTGACCGCGATTCATGGGGCCCGGGTGCATGACAATCGCGTCCGGCTTTGTCAGCGCCAGATGTTCCAGCTTCAGGCCGTACTGGCTGAAATATTCGCCGGCCGGAGCCGAAGGCTCATGCTGACGCTCCAGCTGAACGCGGAGCATCATGACGACGTCCGCGTTCTTGACGGCTTCGCGAATGTCATAAGTGAGATCGACTCCGGAAGCAATTTGAGCCATGCCGCGGGGAAGCAGCGTTGCGGGTCCGCACAGCACGATGGATGCGCCGAATTTTGAGAGCAAATGAATATTGGACCGGGCGACTCGGGAATGGGCCAGATCGCCGATGATGGCCACGCGAAGCTTCTCCAGCGTGGGACGCTGATCGAGAATCGTGCGGGCATCCAGCAGAGCTTGTGTCGGATGCTCGTGCGCGCCGTCGCCGGCGTTGATGATGGGGATGTCGAGGTATCGCGCCAGAAAGTGGGGAGCTCCGGAGGCGGCGTGGCGCATGACGATGGCATCGGGCCGCATGGCGGCGAGCGTGTTCAGGGTGTCGACCAGCGATTCGCCCTTGGAGACGCTGGATCCGGACGCGGTGATCGAAACGGTGTCCGCGCCCAGACGTTTGGCCGCAATCTCGAAGCTCACGCGAGTGCGCGTGGACGCCTCGAAGAAGAGATTGACGATCATGCGGCCGTTCAGCAGATCCATGCGCTTCTGCTGCTGCCGCTGCAGGGGCTGGAAGAACCGCGCTCGTTCCAGGATCGCTTCGATCTCCGGGCGCGACAGGCCCTCGATGCCCAGAAGTCCAGGCATGCTCAATCCACCTTTTCGACGAGAAGCACTTTCTCGGTCTGGTCGATCTCGGAGAACTTCACTTCGATGATCTCGCGCTGGGTGGTTTGGACCATCCGGCCGACGAACTGGGCCGCGATAGGCAGCTCCCGGTGGCCGCGATCGATGAGGCACAGCAGCTGGACGCGCGCCGGACGGCCGTGGTCGAACAGAGCGTCGAGGGCTGCGCGGATGGTGCGGCCGGTGTAGAGGACGTCGTCCACCAGGATGATATCTTTGCCGGCGACGTCGAACTGTATCTCGGTTTTGTTGACGATGGGAGTGGCGCCGACGGTGGAGAGGTCGTCGCGGTACAGATTGATGTCCAGAATTCCGACGGGAATCTTATGGCCTTCAATCGCCTCGATTTTTGCCGAAAGGCGCTGGGCGATCGGTACTCCTCTACGCCGGATGCCGATGAAAGCCAGGGAATTCAGATCGTCGGCTTTTTCCAGAACCTCATGGGCCAACCGGACCAGCGTGCGATCGATCTCGGAGGCCGACATGAGTTGTGCCTTCTCGCGGGTTTTGCTCATGGACCGAAGGTCCAGACTAGCATGGCCCTCAGTCGGCGACCAACTCGAAATCGGCTCGTCCTTCGCAGGACGGACTGCCCGGATCGTCAACGGAACTCACCAGGCGAACGCGGCCGCCGTAGTTGAGCTGGAGCGCGGCCCGCGCGACGACGTGCGGAAACGGGAAACAACGGATGATGACGCCGCCGTGGAAGGTGCGCGTGGCTTCTATGAGCATTTCCGTCGGGGCGGCGCGTTTCAGATACTGGCCACGCTTCTTGACGCCGAGATACAGAGCTTCGCCAAAGACGAAGAGCAGGGCACAGGCCGCGGCGGCCAGTTGGGGGCGCGGCAAGCGTTCGACCAGGGCGCGGAATCCGGCGGCGGCGATGAGGGCGGCGCCGGCTCCGGCGATGTAGGTGTGCCGGCTGGGGATGAAGGGCATATAGGTGAGAAAGCCATAGGGGATCATCGCGACGGCCATCCAGGCGGTGGCAAACGCTATGGTCTGGCGCTCGCGCCTCCAGGACCAGGCGGCGGCGGCCGCCAGCGCGGCGACGCCGAGGGGCCAGAGCAGCCGGACGATGCTCAGGCCGATAACGGAAATGACGTGCGGGCCGAACCGGAAGGTCCCGTCGTTGTAGTGCAGATGGTCGCCCCGGGAGGCGAATCCTGCGTAAAAGTACACCAGCGCCAGGATCGCGAACGGCCAGGTCGCCAGCATGGTTCGCTTCACGCCGCGGCCTTCGAAGAGCATGGCGAGGATGAGGATCCCGGCCGTGGTGACTCCGGACTCCTTGGAAGCGAGCGCCAGCAGATACAGCAGCAGGGCCAGCGCATAAAGCGCGGCCGAGGGCTGCTGCATCCAGCGGATCCAGACGAGGAGCGTGGACAGCACAAAGAAGAAGACGATCCCGTCCGGCAGGGCGGAAAACCAGACCACGGCTTCCTGGTGAGACTGGTCGGCGGCGAAGAAGATGGCGGCGGGAATTGCCAGACGAAACCCGATGCGCTTCCAGTTCCCAAGAGCCAGGACAAGCAGGCAATTGGCGCAGTGGGTGAGCAGCCCGGCGAGGTTGTAGGGCAGCGGGTTGAGGCCGAACCAGCGGTCCATGAAGTGGGTGAGAATCATGAACGTCGCGCGGCAGCGGTAGAGCGCATCGCCGGCAAGCCGCTGCCAACCACCCGGTTCGCCATAACCGCGGGCGATCTGGAGAACGGTGTAGTCGTCGGAAATCAGGGGCAACGGCAGGACGGCTCCGTAAGCAGCAAGCGCGGCACAGACAGTGAGAAGGCACCACAACCACAGGCGCGGACGGACAGTTGCGGAATTCATCCCCAATCCCTCGGATCTCGCGCCACCCCGGCGCCGGGCAAATTGGGATTAGAGTACAACGCCAGGGCGGCGGCCCACAAGTTCGATCCCATTAAGGGGATCATGGGAAAACAAAATGCCGGATCGTGATCTTGTCTTCCTGTTGCTGGCGGTGGTCACCATTCTTCTGGCGACGAATCGCGTGCGGTTCGACATCGTGGCGTTGATGGCAGTGGTCGCATTGATTCTCACCGGCGTGTTGTCCCCGGAAGAAGCGCTTGCCGGATTCGGCGATCCGGTAGTGATCCTGGTGGCGGGACTGCTGGTGGTGGGCGGAATGCTGGAGCGAACAGGCATTTCGAAATGGATTGCCCGGCTGGTGCTGAGCGCGGGCGGCGCCAGCGAAACACGGCTGATGATTTGGGTGATGACACTCGCTGCCGTGCTGGGCAGCGTGATGAGTTCCACCGCGGTTGTTGCGATCTTCATTCCCATCGTGATGAGCGCGGCGGGGAAGGCGAGGATTCGCCCATCCCGGCTGCTGATGCCGATGTCCTATGCCACCCTGATCAGCGGAATGCTGACGTTGATCGCGACCCCGCCGAATCTTGTCATCAGCGAGAGCCTGCTGGCCGCGGGGCATCGGCCGCTGGGATTCTTCAGCTTTGCTCCAATCGGCCTGGTGATTCTGGTGGCCGCCATCGTCTACATGAATTGGATTGGCCGGCGCGGGTTGACCGGCCGCGACGATGCCTCGGGGGCAGCGTCCGGAGAACGGACCATCGGCGAACTGTGGGAGATGTTTGAATTGCAAGACCATGTGGCGTCCTTTCGCATCGGATCAGGTTCCGCGCTACTGCACGCGACGCTTCGTGAGGCCAAGGTGTCTTCGCAGTTTGGTGTCCGGGTTCTAGGGATCCGGCGTCCGGACCGCTTGGGAAGGTGGCGATCGGTCAGCAGCGGCCTGGGCGATATCACGATGCAGGCGGGCGATGTTTTATGGTTATTCGGCAAAGACCGGGCGATTCTGGACTTTGCCCAGAAGTTTGAGCTGGTGCGCGAGACTCTGCCGCTGCAGGAACAGGAACACGACTTGCAGGATATCGGCGCGGCGGTGCTTCTGGTCCATCCGGAGTGCCGCTATAGCGGAAAGACCGTGAGAAAGGCAGCGCTCCGCTCAAGGTTGGGGGTCCATGTGGTCGCGATTCGACGCAAGCGGGATCTCCTGCTGGACTATCGCGACCGGCCGATCGCGCCCGGCGACCAATTGCTGGTGATCGGATTGTGGCACCGGATTCTACAGCTTCGCGACGACCGGGACGACTTTATTCTGCTGGAGCTTCCGGCGGAGCTGCAGGAGTATAAGCCCGCCCGGGAACAAGCTCCTCTGGCCTTGGCCCTGCTGGCGGGAATGATCGTCCTGAGCATCCTGAACGTCGTTCCGATCGTTGTGGCGGTGTTGCTGACCGGACTCGTTGCCGTACTGCTGCGCATCCTCACCATCGAGGATGCCTATCGCTCGATTCACTGGAGCAGCATCGTACTGCTGGCGGGGATGCTTCCGTTTGCGACCGCGCTGCGAAAGACGGGAGGGATCCAACTGGTGGTGGACTGGCTGGCATCGGGCGCGGCCGCTTCCCACCCGTACGCCATGATGACGGCGCTCTTCTTCATCACCGCGGGTCTGAATCTTTTTCTGTCGAACACAACCACGGCTGTCTTGATGGCGCCGGTGGCGATTCTTTCGGCGCAGGCGATGAATGTTTCTCCGTATCCGTTCGCCATCATGGTCCTGTTGTCTGCCTCTGCCGCTTTTGTGACGCCCTTCTCTTCGCCGGTTGTGACGCTGGTGGTGCAACCGGGAGGGTATCGGTTTGTGGATTTCGTCAAAACCGGCTTGCCGCTGCTCCTGCTCACGTATGTGATCTCCATGCTGCTGGCGCCGGTGATTTTTCCGCTATAGAAGGATTGAAACCCGCTCCGCGCGCGGCAGCTTGAGCCCGCAAACTTTATCGGCCACCGGGTCTGAACAGCCCCGTGCGTTAAGAGTCTGTGTGAAAAACTGGCATTCAGGATGAATCCTCAGCCTGACGGCCGTAGCTAAATAACTGAAAATGCTACACTTGTGAGGCACCATGCGTTAAGCGTGGGGATTTTTAACAATGATCGTCCTGACCGATGTTCACGGCGATTTGATCCGGAAGAGGCTGGTCTGATGGAGTCTCCGCCGTTTTCCAGTCTGTGTTGTGGAAGAACGGCAGCGGTTCGGCCAGCGGCAGGAGATCCGAGGCAGCCGTGGCTTGTTCATTTTCCCGCGGGACAGGATAGAGGTAGTCGAATTCTTCTTCGGTCATCAGGTGGCGGCTGCGGCAGTGGTCGCAAGCCGGGCCTTTTTCGTTCCAGGTGCGGCAGGCTCCGCAGATGAGTTTGGGCTTGGGCCGGACGGGTGAAGAAACGAACCCATTTTTGATTTCTTCTTTTGCCGGAACGGCTTGCAGCTTGCGCAGACTGCCGAGCTGGACTTCGAAGTCGCGGCGGAGGCGGCGGGCATACATGGAAATGGTCGCCAGTCCGCGGAGGTCGCCGGAACCGAGAATGGCCGATTCGATGGCGGGGATGCGTTTGAGCTTCCAACCGATGTCGGCGAGATCCTGGATGAGGGCGCGCTCGATTGGGTCGCGGTGGGCAAAGCGGTCGAAGAATTCCTGGCAGTGCTGCCGGTACTCTTCCGGATCGTCGCCGGCGAGCATGCCGTTTTTCGCCGTGAGTCCGTGGCGGATGGCGTTCCGGCTTGCGGCGGCTTTTCCTTCCGGAGTTTTCGG
>CAZETQ010000008.1:0-87869 GCA_964515165.1 uncultured Solibacteraceae bacterium
GTCGGAGCCGGTCATGCCGGCTGCGAGGCGGCGCGAGCTTGCGCGCGCATGGGCTTGAAAACCGCCATGATCACCATGAACGCGGACCTGATCGCGCAGATGTCCTGCAATCCGGCGATTGGCGGCATTGCCAAGGGCCATCTGGTTCGCGAAGTGGATGCGCTGGGTGGCGTGATGGCCGAAGTAGCGGACGCCGTGGGCATCCAGTTCCGGCTTCTCAACACCAGCCGCGGACCGGCGGTTTGGTCTCCACGGGCGCAATGCGACAAGAAGCAGTACCGGCTGCGGATGAAGGATGTCCTGGAAAACGAACCCAATCTTCGGATCCTGCAAGCCGAAGTGGCGGAGTTGATCATTGAGAACGGCGAGGCCCGCGGAGTTCGTCTGGCGGATGGCCGCCAGGTATCGGCGGGGGCGATCGTCGTCACCACGGGAACCTTCTTGAATGGATTGGCTCATGTGGGAGAGACGAAGTACCAATGTGGACGAAACGGCGAAGCTCCGGCGAACCTGCTGGGTCATCATCTCCGCACTCTGGGATTGCAATGGACGCGGCTGAAGACCGGCACGCCGCCACGGCTTGACGGCAGAACCATTGATTTCGATCGTTTCGAAAAGCAGCCGGGAGATGCCATTCCCACTCCGTTTTCGTTTCTGACAGAGAAGATCGACCGCGAGCAAATCCATTGTTGGATCGCGTATACTACTGAAAATACAAGAGATATCATCCGGGACAGCATTTCCCGCTCACCCTTGTATTCCGGCCAGATTGAAGGAATCGGCCCCCGGTACTGCCCTTCCATCGAGGATAAGATCGTCAAATTTCCGGATAAGTCGCGGCATCAGTTGTTTTTGGAACCGGAGGGCGTCGATACCTACGAGATTTATGTAAACGGCTTGTCTACCAGCATGCCGGTGGACGTCCAAACGGCCGTGCTGGCTTCCATTGAGGGTCTCGAAGAAGCGGAAATGATCCGGCCCGGCTATGCGATCGAGTACGACGCGATCGACCCACGCGAATTGACGCATGGCCTGGAGGTGAAGAAGATTGCGGGGCTGTTCCTGGCGGGCCAGATCAACGGAACCTCGGGTTATGAAGAAGCCGCCTGTCAGGGATTGATCGCCGGGCTCAATGCCGGAGCGAGAGTCGCCAATGCCGGTCCATTCCATCTCAGCCGGACCGACGGATATACCGGAATCCTGATTGACGACCTGATCAGCAAAGGTGCCGACGAGCCGTACCGTATGTTTACCTCGCGGGCTGAGTTTCGCCTGCATTTGCGGATTGACAACGCGGATGAGCGGTTGACGCCGCTGGGCCGGAAGGTCGGGCTGGTGGACGACCGCCGATGGGCGGCCTTCGAGAAGAAGCAAGCTCAGAAGGCATTGGCGCGAGAACATATCCTGAAAACCCGCCAGGATGCCATTTTGCGCCGGCCGGAGACGCGGATTTCCGATCTGCAGCTGCCGCTTGAGGATTGGGTCCACGGAGCACTCACAACAGTGGAGACCGAAATCAAATATGCCGGATATTTGCAGCAGCAGGACCGGCAGGTGGCGCGTTTGCGCGAGGCTGAGCGTCGCACCATTCCGGCGACCTTCCACTACGACATTCCGGGGCTGTCGCGTGAAATCCGGGATAAGCTTTCCCGCGTACGCCCTTCCACGCTGGGACAGGCAGGCCGCATCCCGGGGGTAACTCCGGCGGCCATTGCAGTGCTCGACATCTACCTTTCGTCGCAGGAAGTATGACGTTTGGCGAACTGCTTCGCCGTTACGTCGACACTACCGACGAGCAAATTGCGAAGCTCGAAGCCCATTACCAGCTCCTTTTGAAGTGGAACCGGACCATCAACCTGACTCGCGTCACCGAGATGCCTGCGGCGATCCGGAAGCACTATGCCGAATCGATCTTTCTAGCGAAGCACCTTCCGCCAGGTCATTTTGCGGACATCGGGTCGGGAGCGGGTTTTCCGGGAGTTCCTGTGGCGGTTGTTCGACCGGATATCCAAGTCACTCTTGTTGAATCGGACCAGCGAAAAGCCGTGTTTCTTCGGGAATCCGTGGTGGATTTGCCCAATGCCACAGTTTTGGCGTCCCGGGCGGAGCATTTGGATGGGAGATTCGACGGACTCATTAGCCGTGCAGTAAAGCCGGAGGAGATCGCACGGCTAATACCTCGGCTTGCGAGCCGGGCCTGGATGCTATTGGCCTGCGGCCAAAAGAGCTGGCAAGAGGTCGAAACTCTACCTTGGAAATCCGATTCTGCTGTAATGTTCCATGTATAACATTAGTTTTAATTATGTTCCACGTGGAACAGTGGCAAGCATGTTAGGCTAATTTTCAGACCTCGTGGCGAAGATCATTGCGATTGCAAACCAAAAAGGCGGTGTGGGAAAGACCACCACTGCCATCAACCTAGCCGCTTCCTTGGCCGCAAATGACCTGAAAGTTCTGCTGGTCGATTCGGATCCTCAAGGAAACGCCACTACTGGCCTTGGAATTTCAAAAGAAGGCCTCGAACGGACGGTCTATAACGTCCTTACGGATCATGTACCCGTCGCAGACTCTATCCAAAAGACTGCGTTTGAAGGGGTATGGGTCTTACCTGCGGACAAAAATTTGGTGGCAGCCAATCTGGAACTGGTTGAGCTGCCAGATCGAGAGCATCGCCTCCAACGGGCCCTCGAGGCCGTCCGTGGCGACTATCAGTACATCCTGATCGATTGCCCGCCTGCGCTGGATTTGCTGACGCTGAACGCCATGGTCGCGGCGGATTCCGTCCTTGTGCCCATCCAATGCGAGTTCTTCGCCCTGGAGGGAATTTCGCAGCTAATGGACACCGTGGACCGGATCCGCGATTCCTTCCGGCCGAACCTTAAGATCGAAGGTATTTTGCTCACAATGTTCGACGATCGGACCAATCTCACCCGCCAAGTCGCACAAGATCTTCAAGAATTCTTCGGCGATGAGGTTTTTAAGACTGTCGTTCCGCGGAGCGTTCGCTTGGCCGAAGCGCCCAGCCACGGCATGCCGATTCTTACTTACGATGTGCGCTCCCGGGGGGCGGAAAGTTATATCAAGCTGGCCAAGGAAGTGATCGCGCGGCAAGCGAAAACCCAGGGAGCGCAACAGTGACGGACAAAAAAGCTTTAGGCCGCGGGTTGTCCAGTTTGTTGCCGAAAAAGATCGAGCCCGGTGCCCCGGCCCCGAAGGCGGACGCACCGGCTCCTGGCAACGCCGTCTCCCGGGTGGCACTGGATCGGATCGATCCGAATCCTTCTCAGCCGCGCACAGAATTCGAGCCGATCGCGATGCAGGAGTTGGCCGACTCTATCCGGGCGCACGGCATTATCCAGCCACTGGTGGTCCGGCGGAAGGGGGAACGTTTCGAGATTATTGCCGGTGAGCGGCGGTGGCGAGCCGCACGCATGGCCCGGCTTCTGGAGGTGCCTGTCGCGATCCTGGACTTGGCCGATTCCCAGATTCTCGAAGTGGCACTCATTGAAAACATCCAGCGCTCCGACCTTAATCCCATCGAAGTCGCCCAGGCGCTGGAGCGCTTGCAGGAAAGTGGCATGTCCCACGATGCCCTGGCTCTAAGTACCGGAAAAGATCGGTCTACTATCACGAATCTTCTCCGATTGCTGAAGCTACCCGAAGATGTACGGACATTGATCGCCGAGCGGCGGCTGTCGTTGAGCCATGCCAAAGTTGTTGCCGGACTTCCGTCGGATTCGATGCAGTCTGAAGCGTCACAACTTATTGTTAATAAAGAACTTAGTGTGCGAGCGGCAGAGGACTTTGTGAAAAAGCTGCTGCAGCCTGCAGCCTCCTCTGCGGAAAAGGAAAAGGCCGAAACTCCGGTGGATGCCAACGAGAAGGCCGCCATCGCGGAGATGGAAAGGGTGCTGGGCAGCCGGGTACGCATTGTGCATCGCGGCTCCAAAGGCGGGAAGATTGAGATTGACTACTGGTCCGAGCAGGATTTGGACCGAATCTACGAAATGATTGTGGGAAAGAATTGAGACGTGTTTGGTGCCGGCGGCTGGACTCGAACCAGCGACCTGCGGATTATGAGACCGCCGCTCTAACCACCTGAGCTACACCGGCAAACAGATCCATTTTCAGGGTACGGACTCACATCTGTGGTTGTCAATTTTCGGAACGTTTCTAAGAGCTACTCGATTTACGATACGCCCGGGGACCGCCTGACTGAACTGGTGAGCGGCAACCGGCTGAAACGGCATCGGGATTTCTGGGCGCTGCGGGATGTTTCTTTCGAGATCCAGCGGGGCGAGACATTTTGCATTCTGGGAGAAAACGGATCGGGGAAAAGTACGCTGCTGCAGCTGGTTGCGGGCATTCTGCAGCCCACCAGCGGATCTGTCGAAGTCAACGGCCGCATTTCCGCGCTGCTGGAACTGGGCGCAGGGTTCAATCCGGAGTTCACCGGCCGGGACAATGTTTATCTGAACGGCGCCATTCTGGGCCTGTCGACGCGCGAGGTCGATAGTTTTTACGACAGCATCGTCGATTTCGCGGAAATCGGCGACTTCATCCTTCAGCCCGTGAAGACCTATTCCAGCGGCATGGTCGTACGACTGGCGTTTGCGGTGGCCATCCACGTGAAGCCGGAGATTCTGCTGGTGGATGAGGCGTTGTCGGTGGGAGACATCTATTTCCGGCAGCGCTGTATGCGAAAGGTTCACGAGCTGCGCTCCCAGGGGGTGACGATCCTGTTTGTGTCGCACGCGATCGGCGATGTGAAGGCCATTGGAGACCGGGCGCTGTGGCTGGATCGAGGCCAGGTTCGGGATTTGGGCTCCACCGAGCAGGTGGTTCCGCGCTACCTGGCGGCGATGGCGGAGAAGGACTCCGCCTATGTGGAGCATCATCCCGCGCAGGCTACGGGGGCGCTTGCGGATTCGGCTCCGGAAGTAGTGACGCGCATTCCCAATGTCGACCACCGCCACGGAGACGGCCGGGCCAGGATTATCGGGATCGCGGTTGTCCGGGAAGACGGAACTCCGCTGCCCATCCTGGAGCCTTCGTCGCGGGTGGTGGTGAGGATCAGTGTTCGGGCAGAGGAAGAGATCGCCTCACCGAACGTGGGCTTCATGCTGCGAAACCACCTGGGCATTGATTTTGCAGGCACCAATATCCTCCGTCAGGGGCACCAATTGGCGCCGCTGCGGCGAAATCAGGTGGTGACGGTAGATTTTCACCTGGATTTGCCGGAATTGTATCCGGGAGCATTTTCCTTTTCCCCCGCGATTGCCGACGGCAACCTGACCAACTATAAGATGTGCGACTGGATCGACAACGCGGTCACTTTGCAAATGGGTCACGGCGAGGGTCCGGTTTACGGCTATCTTCATCTGCCTTGCCGAGTGGAAGTGAACGCCCGATTGGGGTCGGCTGTGGAAGCCGCTGGGTAACGAGAGCCTCAAAACTACAGACTGCGGGTTCAGGTATTGTGTTCTTAAGTTTCAGTCGGAGGCTCGCTGCTTAGAGCCCCCATGTGTCCGGTCCGGACACGAAAAACATGGAGCGGGAGACGGGATTCGAACCCGCGACATCAACCTTGGCAAGGTTGCACTCTACCAACTGAGTTACTCCCGCTTAGGAGTGCCGTCTGTCATTTTCCCGCAACCGCCGGGGAAGTGTCAAACCTCGGCATCTTCCGGCTCTGGAATTGTGAATCTTTCGCAGAATTTCGTCCTCTGTTCAGTAGCAGCCCTGGTTGCTCTTTCCTAAATTTAAATATAAGAAAATACAAGGGTTAAAGTTTTTGTAACAACACACTTGAAGCTCCGATCATCTGTGCTAGACTTACGAAGGCGCGAACAGGACAGGCCGATTGGTTACCGCCAATTCCGGTTGATCGCTGAAAGCGAATTCCCCCCGAACAACGAGAAATCTCCGGGTTTTCCACAGTTGTGGAAAGCATGTGGAAATTCTCTGCTTTGCCGGTCGCGCTGGTCGGAGTGCGCATGGATTTATGGGAAGAAATTAAGCAGCGCCTCGCGGCGAGCATCAGTGCGGAGGGTTTCGAAAACTGGGTTAGCAAGTCCCGGTTGCTCCGTTTCGAGGATGAGCAGCTCTGGATTGCCGTTCCGAATGACGCAACGCGGGAATGGCTCGAAAGTGAGTATCAGGAGCACATCCGAGCCGCCATCGCCGCCCTTGGCCATTCGATAAAGCGTATTGTCTACGACAGTGCCCCTACTGCCAGTACAGGTCCGAGCGACCCGTTTGCTCTCACAAGCCTTCACCTGAACCCGAAGCTGACTTTTACCTCGTTTGTCGTTGGTTCCTGCAACCAGTTTGCTCATGCCGCGGCGTTGGCAGTGTCGAAAGCTCCCTCCAAGTCCTACAATCCGCTGTTTATCTATGGCGGCGTGGGCATGGGAAAAACACATCTCATGCATGCGACGGGTCGAGCTTTATCTGAGAATTTTCGCGGGCTGCGGGTTGTCTACACCACCAGTGAAAAGTTCATGAATCAGATGATCCAGTGCATCAAATCCGACCGGATGGCGCAGTTCCAGCAGTACTACCGGTCGGCCGATGCGCTGCTGATTGACGACGTGCAGAACATTGCCGGCAAAGATCGCACGCAGGAAGAGTTCTTCCACACTTTCAATGAGCTCCACGAGAACGGAAAGCAGATCATCATATCCAGCGACTCCCCTCCCAAGAGCACAGCGGGCCTGGTGGAGCGTCTGCGTTCCCGATTCGAATGGGGATTGATGGTTGACGTCCAGCCACCCGATCTGGAGACCAAGATGGCCATTCTGGACAAGAAGGCGGAGGCGGAGGGAGTGGACCTTCCGGAAGACGTTAGTATCTTCATCGCAACCAAGACCAAATCGAATGTCCGGGAACTGGAAGGTGCTCTCATCAAGCTGATCGCATTCTCCAGCGTCACATCGGAGCCAATCAGCCTATCGCTGGCTCAACAGGTTCTTCGTTACCTTTCGCAAGGACATGACAAGCGGATCTCGATAGAAGCGATCATCCGGGCGGTGGGAGATCGATTTTCTCTTCAGCCGTCCCAACTCAAGATGAAATCAAACGAGCGAAAGTTCGCCTACCCCCGGCAGATCGCGATGTACCTGGCGAAGGACCTGACGAACGCTTCACTTCCCGAAATTGGGCGGGCGTTTGGGGGCAAGCACCACACCACCGTCCTCCACTCGGTGCAGAAGATTGAGTCTCATCGCTTAAAAGATCCGAATCTTAACAAGTTGATTCACAGCCTATCTGATGGATTAACCTCGTGATATTCGATTTTCCACAGCAACCCGGCCACGGCAGCGCAGGAAAAGGTGTGAGATTCGCCCACCCGGGGAAAGCTCACCAGATCGAAGCCCGATTTCAACAGTCTGCGATGGCAGAAACTTGTTTATTTTAGTATAATTTAGAGAGTAATTCACATTTCCACAGGACATACGGATACGGTTCTTATTTAGACTTTTAGATTAAAGTCTGAGAAGAATCGTCAGGGAGATCCACTAACATGGAATTTAATGTCAGCAAGGCGAACCTGGTTCGGGAACTGAGCTTCTCCCAGGGCGTGGTGGAGAAGAAAACCACCATTCCAATCCTCTCGAATGTCTTAATTGAAGCGTCCGGCGACCGGATTACGCTGACCGCCACCGATCTGGAATTGGGAATTCGCACGAGCTGTCCCGCGCGAGTAAAAAAGCAGGGATCTACGACGATCCCGGCGCGACGCCTGCTGGACTATGTACGGCTGCTGCCCGACTCCGAGATCGACATCAAAGTAGCTGAGAATCAGTGGGCCTCTATTGTTTGCGGCCGGGCCAAGACGCGAATCGCCGGCATGTCGCGGGAGAGTTTCCCGGAACTTCCGGAGATGCCGGAGGTTCTGGCCGAAATTCCGGCGAAGATCCTCTCAACGATGATCGCCAAGACGATTTTTGCGATCTCCGCCGAAGAGACGCGCTTCACGCTGAACGGCGCGTTATTCATCCTGAAGCCGGATGGGCTGGTCATGGTTTCGACCGACGGCCATCGGCTGGCCATCGTTGAAAAGCAGCTTGAGATTGAAGGCTTGAAGGGCAGTTATCGCGCGCTGGTTCCCCGCAAAGCAATGCAGGAGATCCAGAAGCTGGCCGCCGAAGCCGGTGCTGACGACAAGGTGAAGTTTACCGGCGACGAAAACCATCTCTTTTTCGAGTTCGGCGAGCGTTTGCTGCTGTCGCGCAAGCTAACGGGGAATTTCCCGGATTATGACCGGGTTCTTCCGAAAGAGCAGCCGCATTCTGTGGAGTTGAACCGGGACGAGCTGAAGGGCGCCATCGAGCGCGTGGCACAGTTTTCAGACGATCGTTCGCATGCAATTCGTGTCCGGGTCGACAATGGAGAAGTAAAGATATTCTCCTCCCTCTCCGATACCGGCGAGAGCGAGGAGTCGCTTCTGGTGGACTACGGAGGTCCAGGTGTTGAGATCGGCTTTAACGCCACGTACTTGACGGACTTTCTGCGAGCGATTTCGGAAGGCCAGGCGGCTTTTCACTTCAAAGACGCAAATAGCGCCGGAGAGATGCGGCCCGGTGGCGAAAACGTCGACTACAGCTATCGGTACGTCGTGATGCCTATGCGCATCTGAGAACCGATTTTCGAAACCACCGCCTCGAACAAAAGGCGGCTACCGACGCGCCTTTGCGTCTTTTCAGAGAACAGGCAATTTTCAAGAAGTATTCATGGCTACCAACACAGCAAATTACGATTCGACTAGCATTAAAGTCCTCGAGGGTCTGGAAGCGGTCCGGTTGCGGCCCGCGATGTATATCGGTTCCACCCGAGAAACGGGATTGCATCATCTGGTCTACGAAGTCGTAGACAACTCTGTCGATGAAGCGCTGGCTGGCCACTGTACCGAGATCAACGTCACGATCCATGTGGACAATTCCTTAACGGTTGTCGACAACGGCCGCGGCATTCCTGTGGATATTCACAAGGAAGAAGGCGTTTCCGCCGCCCAGGTTGTGCTGACGAAACTGCACGCCGGCGGCAAGTTCGATTCGTCCAGCTACAAAGTTTCCGGCGGGTTACACGGGGTTGGTGTCAGCTGCGTGAACGCGCTGTCCGAATGGCTGCATCTGGAAATCTGGAGAAACGAGAAAACCTGGGAGCAGGACTACGAGCGAGGCGTACCAAAGGCGAAGTTGGCCCCCGTTGGCAAGGCCGGCAAGAAAACCGGCACGAAAATCACCTTCAAGCCGGATCCGACCGTCATGGAGGCGACGGAGTTCAATTACGATACGCTTTCTCAGCGTCTTCGGGAGTTGGCATTCCTGAATAAGGGATTGAAGATCACTCTCACCGACGAACGAGTCGACGAGGGCGAAGGAAAGGTCAAATCCCACGAGTTTCTGTTCGAAGGCGGGATTGCCGAATTTATTCGTCACCTGAATCGCGGCAAGACTGTGCTGCACGACAAGCCGATCAATTTCGAGGGTTCCAAAGATCTTCCGAACGGCGGCACCCTGCAGATGGAAATCGCGCTGCAATACAACGACGCCTACTCCGATCAGGTTTTCAGTTTTGCGAACAACATCAACACGGTCGACGGCGGTACGCACCTTTCCGGATTCCGCAGCGCTCTGACTCGGGCCATCAATCAGGTTGGCCAACAGGCCGGCCTTTTCAAGGACGTGAAAGAGAGTCTATCCGGCGACGACGTTCGCGAAGGCCTGACTGCGGTCGTCAGCGTCAAGATTCCCCAGCCGCAGTTCGAAGGTCAGACCAAGGGCAAACTGAACTCCGATATTCAGGGCGACGTGGCCTCTCTGGTCTATTCCAAGCTGGCTGAGTTTTTCGACAAGAACCCGCCGATCATGAAGAAGATCGTCGGTAAGGCGATCGATGCCGCGCGAGCTCGAGAAGCCGCTCGCAAGGCTCGTGACCTCACCCGCCGGAAAGGCGCCTTGGACGGGGGAGGGCTGCCAGGGAAGCTTGCCGACTGCCAGGAGAAAGATCCGGACCGTTGCGAGTTGTTCCTGGTGGAGGGTGAATCGGCCGGCGGCACCGCCAAGACCGGGCGCGATCGTAAATACCAGGCCATTCTTCCGTTGAAGGGCAAGATTCTCAATGTAGAAAAGGCCCGCTACGACCGCATGCTCTCGCACGAAGAGATTCGGGCGATGATCACGGCAATCGGAACGGGGATCGGCAAAGACGATTTCGATCTGGGCAAGCTCCGTTACGGCAAGGTCATCATCATGACGGACGCCGATGTGGACGGCAGCCATATCCGCACCCTTCTGTTGACATTTTTCTTCCGTCACATGCAGCCTCTCATCGAGCGCGGCCACGTCTTCGTCGCCCAACCGCCGCTCTACGGCATCAAGAAGGGCAAGAAGATCGAGTACATCAAGAACGACGCCGAGTTTACGAAGGAAGTGCTTCGCCGGGCCACCGATAACATTTCCATCGAGACAGCCAAGCAGAAGCTGGAAGGCGCGGAAGCTCGTAAGTTCCTCACCGGTCTGGACGAGCTGCAGCAAACGTTCCGCCGCTGCCAGCGGCGTCTGCGCGATCCTCGTGTGGTGGACCTTCTGCTGAATCCCGATCTGAAGCTCGACACCAAGACGGACTTTCAGGACAAGGCCAACTTGAAGCCGCTGCTGGAGGCGATCCAAGCTCTGAAAATCGATGCCGAACTGAAGGACGATGAAGAGCACTCGGCGGGAATGATCGGATTTCTCGACCACACGAAGGCCGAGCGGCTGATCAACGTGGAGCTGGCCTCTCTACCGGAGTACCGCCGGCTGCGCACGCTCGCCAAACAGATGGGAGCAGTCCATCTCGGCCCCTTCAAAGTGATGAAGGATACGAAGGTGATCGACACCAAAGAGAACTGGCTCGATCTTCTCACCTTTGTGAAAGAAGAAGGGATGCGCGACGCCAACGTTCAGCGGTATAAGGGACTGGGCGAGATGAACGCCGATCAGTTGTGGGAAACCACGATGGATGCGGAGCGCCGGACGCTCTTACGCGTGGACTTGAAAGACATCGTCGAAAGCGACGAGATCTTCTCCACCTTGATGGGCGAGGACGTCGAGAGCCGGCGAAAATTCATCGAAGAGAACGCGCTGGAAGTCCGCAATCTGGACGTCTAACTCTAGCGGAGAAGCGGCGAAAAATCTTGCTGCTTCTCCGTTTCGAATTTGTTTCAAGCTGTAGCGGCCGATCAGTCGGGAATGACGAAAACGTCGCCGGGATGAATCAAGTCCGGATTCTTGATGCTTGGATTGGCGGCTACGATCTTTGTGTAGTCTCCGGCCTTTCCATAGAACTGCTGGGCAATCTTTCCGAGAGTGTCTCCCTTCACGACGGTATAGGTCCGTTTCGGCTGGGGAAGGGTCGAGTCCACCGTGAGGTCCCCCGACAGGTCGCTGTAGCCGGCATCGATGCGTTTGATCTCATTCCAAATGTCGTTCTTCAGCGCCTCGTTGGGCATCGCCGCCCGAATCAGCAGCTTATTATTTTCGACGTGGACATTCTTAAGACTCCCGCCCTTCGCCTTGATCATGTCGATGACCGATTGATACTTTTGTTTCGCTTGCTCAAGCTCCATAAACTATAAATATCCTCCTCAGATATGATGCCCGGAAACGAGGGAAATGTTTCTTCCGATTCCCGGGCCGCGGTTTACGAGTGTACGTGAATGGACATTCCGTATGGATTCCGGGGCCTGCACGACCGGGCTACGAGCCACCGTTACGTCCAACTCGACCGGCTTATTGCGCCAAAAATGGCTTCGTGTGCGGCTTTTTTGACGGGCAAGCGGGTGGGGGGAAGGCAGGCGACTGAAAAAGCGATCGCCTGCCCCACGGGGGCAAGGAATCTCCGGCCTTTACCGCAACGCGAGCGCCGGTGCGGGCCGGTGGCTCGGCCGCCGGGCTCCCAACTCGCACAGCAAGGCGATGCCGGCCAATCCTGCCGCTGAATAGAACGCAGCTTCGTAGTTGTGATACCGGTCGAACAGGACTCCTCCGATGCGAGGTCCGATGATACCCGCCACCCCCCACGCCGTAAAGAGAATGCCGTAATTGATGCCCGCGTTCCGGGTTCCCCAAAAATCGGCGGCCGCTACGCCATTGACGGAAAGCTGCGTCCCGTAGCACCAATACACGACAAAGACCGCCACATAGAGGAGCGCGACATTCCGGCCCGCCGCATAGAGGGCCGGCATCGCAATCATGCTGATTCCAATCATCACTCGCAGGACGTTGATGCGGCCCAGGCGATCGGACATCCAGCCGGAAAGAATTCTTCCCGACGCATTTCCGACTGCGCCGATGACCAGCGTCATCGTCGACAGGGCGGCTGTGGCGATCCCGACGCTCTTCGCAAACGGAACAAGCTGGCTGATCACCATTAAGCCCGCCGAGCATCCCAACGCGTATCCCACCCACATCAGGTAGAAGGTTCGCGTCCTGAGCATCTCGCCCGGGGTGAACTCCTGCTGGTCCGCGGCCCGGGCAGCAGCCGCTGGCGTCCATCCTTCCGGGCGGTATCCTGGCGGCGGATTTCTCAGCAGAAAGGCTCCCACCATGGTCATCACCAGGAAAAGCCCACCGAGAATCTGGAATGTCGTCTCCAAGCCATAAGTGGGGATCAGCTTCAGCTGAGCCAGGGGACCGAAGATCGCTGAACCAGCTCCGTATCCTCCGACAGCCAGTCCGATGGCCAGGCCCCGCTTGTCGGGGAACCACTTTGCCATTACCGGAATCGGAGTGGCGTAACCGAAACCATTTCCCAGGCCGCCGATCACACCGAAGCAGATGTACAGGTAGGTCAGGCTGGTAGTGTAGGCGCAAAGGAAGAAGCCAAGGCTGACCAGGAGGCCTCCGGCCACCGAGCATCCAAGGGGCCCGTACTTGTCCTGGATTCTGCCGGCGACGATAAAGCTGAGGGCGAACACAATCGCCGCGATGGTGAAGACGTTGGATGTCTCCGCGCGTGTCCAGCCGAATCGCTCTTCCAGAGGCGCGACAAACACGCTCCAGCCATAGAGTGTTCCGAGGGCGAGATTCATGGAAAGTCCGCCCACTACGCGCCACCACCGGTTGATGCCGCTCTGATTCGCTTGCATGCCTTGTCTACTTTAGTCCTTTTGTCCTATAGGCCGGGTAGTAACATTGAAAAACCAGCCTCTTTCGTCAGTAATGCAAGTCACCGTCATCCTGCCGCTCTACAACAAGGCTGGCCTTATTCGCCGGGCGCTGGATTCCATTGCGAATCAGACGTATACGGATTGGGAAGCCATTGTTGTCGATGACGGGTCCACCGACGGAAGCGCTGAGATTGCGGCGAAATATACGGGCAAAAAATTTCGCATTATTCAACAAGAGAATGCCGGTCCCGGCGCGGCCCGCAACCGCGGCCTGAAAGAGACAAACACGGAATTCGTGGCGTTTCTGGATGGAGACGATTGCTGGCTGCCGGAGTACCTGGAGCATGGCATGGCCCTTCACGCCGGCGCCCGCGCTCCTCTGGCAGCGGTTACCTCCGGCTACTATGAAATGCCCGCCAAGGTGTCGCGCGAAAGCATGTGGCGAGCGCGAGGTCTACAGGAGGGCTTGCAGCAGGTTTCGCCCGAAACCACCGGCATGCACCTTCACTATCAAGTGGCGTACATGTCTTCCTGGTCCACCATCGCGCGAACGGATGCCGTCATCCGGTGGGATGGTTTCTACGACAAGTACCGGTGCCTCTATGGAGAAGATGCCGCGCTCTGGGTAAAGTTTCTTCTCAACGAGCGAGTGTTGTTCTCGTTTCGCCCGCTGGTGAATTTCGACCGCGGCGGCTCCGCGTTGAGCGGCAATCTCAAAGACGCCCGGCCGCTGGAGCCGTTTTTGCTGGATCCGGATGTGGTGCTGGCCAGCACGCCGCTGCAACTGCTTCCGCTTGCCAAGTCTTTTCTCGCCATTCGCGCGGCGAAAGCTGCCACGACGCTCGGCTACTGGGGGCGCTGGCAGGAGGCACGGCAGCTATTCCGGCAGTATCGCGGCTCGCACGATTGGTCCAGCCGCTTTACCTGGATGGGCGCGGCCGGCGCCACTCCGGTGGCGGGATGGCTGGGCGCCGGGCACCGCGCGCTGGCGAGGCGGTTGCATCGCTACCGCGCGTCGAAGAATTGTTCTACGTCCGATAGCTTCGTCGTGAACGAGTAAGGCGGCAGGCTGTCGAAAAACACTTGCCCGTAGCGCTGGCGAGTGATCCGGTTGTCCAGCAGCACCAAGACTCCGCGATCGGTTTTGCTGCGGATCAGGCGGCCAAACCCTTGTTTCAAGGCGATCGCGGCTTGTGGAATCTGGTAATCGTAGAACGGATTTCCGCCGGCTTCCCGAATCGTCCGGATTCGGGCATCCACTACCGGGTCGCTGGGCACCGCAAACGGCAGCTTGTCGATGATGACGCAGGAAAGCTGATCGCCTTGTACGTCCACGCCTTGCCAAAACGCGCTGGTCGCAAAAAGGACGCAGTTGGGCGTCGCGCGGAACTCTTCGAGCAGCGCAGTGCGAGGCCGGGTCCCCTGGACGAGTACCGTATAGGGCAGATGTCCCATTACAGCCTCATGCACGATTCTCATCTGTTGGTAGCTGGTGAACAGGACGAAGGCGCGGCCGCGGCTGTGCTCGAGAATCGCGAGCACTTCTTTCGCCGCCGCAGATGGAAATGCGGGACTGCGAACTTCCGGCAGCGATTGCGGGACGTACAGCAGCGCCTGCTTTTCGTAGTCGAACCCGCCTTCCACCTGGAGCGTTCGAGCGCTTCGCAGTCCCAGGCGCTCTTTCACGAATCCAAACTCCCCGCCGACTGCGAGCGTTGCGGATGTCAGGACGACGGTGTCGATCTGCTCGAACAGGCGCTGGTCCAGCAAGCCGGAAATGTCGATCGGAGTGGCTTGCAGGAACCGGCCGCGATTCCGGCGCTCCACCCAAAAGACGTATTTGGTATCGCCGGATTCCATCCAGAATCGCAGTTTGTCGGCAAGCTCCTTTGCCCGGCGGAATAAGGGGATCAGCTCCTCCGGCGCCTCGTGAACCAATTGCAGGTGTGTCGCGACAATCTCCAGCGCGAGCAGCACATCCTCATACGCCAGTTGATTCATCGAGAGAAACGCTTTCTGATGGCTGAACCCCTGGCGTCCGTCACCCTCACCAAAAAGCAGAAAAAACGCCGCCGCCCGATCTTCCAGTGTCAGCAGAGCCCGATCCAGCTCCGGCGAGTTGAACTTCTTCTGCCGGGCGACGATCGCCACGTCGCGCGAATAGTCCTCGATCTGATAGTTCGAAATCGAGACTCCGAAATACTGCCCGGCGACGTCCTCGATTTCGTGAGCCTCATCGAAAATCACGGCTCCGTACTGCGGGATGATTCCACCGAAGTCGTCCTGCTTCACCGCAAGATCCGCAAAGAACAGGTGATGATTGACGACAATAATGTCGCTTTCATGTGCCCGGCGCTGCATTTCCGTCAGAAAGCAGCGGTCGAACTGCGGACACTTCTGGCCGGAGCATCGCTCACGGCGCGCATCCAGCTTTTGCCACGCCGAGGAGTTCTCCGGGAGCGTTTTCAGTTCCGCCCGATCGCCGGTGCTGGTGGTTGTTTCCCAGTCGCGGATTAGCTTGAAGTCCGTAACTTCTTCCAACCCTTCGAGGACCGGCTCTTTCTCGGCGTCATAGACTTTCTGCCGGCACAAGTAGTTCGCGCGGCCCTTCATCAGGCACACCCGCAGCGGTTGGGAGAAATGCTTCTGCAGGAACGGAATGTCCTTGAAGAACAATTGCTCCTGAAGATTCTTGGTTCCGGTGGAGACTACGATTCGACGTCCGGATTGAATGGCGGGGACCAGGTAGGCGAGCGTCTTGCCCGTTCCGGTCCCTGCCTCCACGATCAAATGACGGCGTTCTGCCAGCGCGGCTTCGATGGCCTCTGCCATTTCCAACTGACCCGGCCGGAACTCGAAGGAGGGATGCCATTGCGACAGAATTCCCCGTTTTGAGAAAAACTGTCGAGCGGCCCCCGCCTTCGAGTCCGCGTTGGATGGAAGTCCCGTCAGACTTTCCGCTCCTTCCACTTCCCGCGCCGGAAGATCAGGGAACCCACGACCGCCAGCATCGATTCGGCAATCGTGATGGCGATGAAAACTCCTCGGGGTCCCAATCCCATCGCCCGCGCCAGAGAATACGCCAGCGGCAGCTGAAACACCCACTGGCAGCCGATATTGATCCAGGTGGGAGTCCAGGTGTCGCCGGCGCCGTTAAACGCCTGCACCACGACCATTCCAAACGCATAGAAGACGTAGCCATAGGCAATGAACCGCAAACAATCCACGCCCGTGGCTACGACGTCCGGTTGATTGGAGAAGAATCCGACCATCGGCTCCGCAAACGCCACAAATAAGATCGTAATCACTCCGAGAAAGACCGCGTTGTAGATGCCGCACCGCCATACACTCTTCTCCGCCCGTTCCGGCTGGCCGGCTCCGAGATTTTGGCCCACCAGGGTGGCAGCGGCATTCGAGAGTCCCCAGCTGGGAAGAATGGTGACAACGATGATCCGAATGGCAATGGTTGTGCCGGCCAGCGCGGCCGCTCCAAACAGCGAAACGATCTTGATGATCGCAATCCACCCAGCGTGACCCACGATGAACTGAAACATTCCCGGAGTCCCGATCGCCAACAGCGACCGGAACATCTCCGGATGCGGTTTCAAGTGCCGGAGCTGCAGCACGATCTTCCCGTTGCCGCCATATAGCTGCCAAAGCTGATAAGCGACGCCGGTTGATCGTCCCATCGTCGATGCGATGGCGGCGCCCATCACTCCCATCTCCGGAAACGGCCCGATGCCGAAGATCAGAAGCGGATCCATGATCATGTTCACCGCGTTTCCGATCCACAACGACCGCATGGCCACCGTCGCATCGCCGGCGCCGCGGAAGATTGCGTTGATCAGGAAGAGCATCATCACCGCGGGCGAACTTGCATAGATCACCCGGGCATAGATCCCTCCGGTTTCGACAACTTTGGCATCGCCGGCCATCGCCGCCAGAATCTCCGGGCCGAAAATGCCGCCGGCAATCCCCATGACAAGCGCCAGCCCACCGCCCAGTAAGATCCCCTGCCCCGCGGCCGTGCGGGCACCCTCGACGTCTTTTTCGCCGACACGCCGCGCAACGGTTGCCGTCAGCGCCATCGAAAGACCGATCGCGATGGAGAACACAATCGTCAGCACGGATTCCGTCACGCCCACCGCGGCGACGGCATTCTCCCCAAGCCGCGATACCCAGAAAACATTGACGATGCCGAATAGCGATTCCATCGCCATTTCCAGCACCATCGGAATGGCCAGGAGCAGGATCGCCCGGTCGAGAGAACCGGTTGTATAGTCGCGATGAGTTCCGCGCAAGGATTCGCGGATGGCCTGCCAGAGACCCTGTTGAGCTTCCGCTGTAGCCGGAGAGGCCATGGTGTTTAATCCTCAAACCGCAGGCGAGACGGCGAAAATCAATCGCGTCCCCAGCAAATGAACTGTGGAATTGCCGTGGCTGGGAGGGATCGTCCGCGGCGGGCGCTCGCGGCCGAAAAACCGCTTAGCGCTTGTGCGCCGAAGGGACGATTCCACCCACCATCGGCAGGACGTCGACGAGTCGGATGGTCATCATAATTTTCATATTATGCCACGAGTGGCGGGAATGTTGTGGCAAGACGGCCTGATCGCCTCAGCACCTCTTTCCAGAAGAGTATCTTTCGCTGCATCCTAAAGGCATGACCGCCTTGGCACTGGTCGCCCTCATCGCCCAAACCGTGGAATGGACCGCGAACGGAGGCGATGCGGGAGGCACCCGGCATTCCAAAGCTTTTCAAATTGATCCCGCGAATGTCTCGAGGCTGCAAGTCGCCTGGACCCTCAAGACCAACGGCCTCGTTCGCCCCAAGAATCAACGGCCGTCGGCGCTGGAGACGACGCCTCTCTACGTCAATGGAACTCTCTACCTGACATCCGCCATCGGCAGGGTGATCGCGGCCGATCCCGCCACCGGGAACGAGCGCTGGAGCTTCGATCCAAAGATCGACACCAATGCCGGCTGGGGAGACTTCACCAATCGCGGAGTCTCTTACCACCGCAGCGGTCTCATCATCCTTGCTTCCCTGGACGCCCGTCTGTTCGCGCTGGATGCGAAGTCGGGAGCGAAACAATGGGAAGTCGATCTGCGGAAGGGTCTGCGCATCGCGCCGCGAGAGCTGTCTGAGTATGAAGAAACTTCGCCGCCCTGCGTGATTGGCAATGTGATCGTCGTCGGCTCGGCAGTTGCGGACAACGGGCGCATCGATATGCCCAGCGGCGAAGTGCGCGGCTTCGATGTCAAAACCGGCAAGCTGCTGTGGACGTGGGACCCCGCGCCGGGCAGCCGCGCCGGAGGGGCCAATGCCTGGAGCGTGATCACCGCCGACGAATCTCGCAGTCTCGTCTTCGTTCCTACCGGCAGCGCTTCTCCCGACTATTACGGCGGTGCGCGCAAAGAGCCGAATGATGCGAACTCGGTCGTCGCCTTGCATGCCAAAACGGGAAAGGTGAAATGGAAATTCCAGACGGTCCACCACGACCTTTGGGATTACGACGTAGCTTCGCCGCCGGCCTTGGTGAAGGCCGCTGGCAAGGATGCTGTGGCGGTGGGCTCTAAGACGGGCCATCTGTTCATCCTGGATCGCGATTCCGGCAAGCCCATCTTCGGAGTCGAGGAACGGCCGGTTCCGAAGAGCGACGCTCAGGGTGAGGAAGCCTCTGCGACGCAGCCGTTTCCGGTGAAGCCCCCATCTCTTTCGCCGCACACCGCCGAGATTCGTCCGGCTTGCCAGGACATGGTGGCCGGCCTTCGCAACGAAGGCCCATTCACTCCTCCCAGCCCCGGCGGAACCCTTGTCGTTCCCGGCAACATCGGTGGTCTTCATTGGGGCGGCGTGGCTTACGATCCGAAGCTCGGCCTGATTGTTGTACCGACCAACAACTTTGCAGCACTGGTTCGCCTAATCAAGCGGGACGACCTTGCGGGGGAACGTAAGGGCGACAAGTTTGGGATGGAGTTTGCCAACCAAAGCGGAACACCCTACGGCATGGCGCGCCGCTTCCTGATTGGGCCGGATGGTGCTCCCTGCAGCATGCCGCCGTGGGGAATCCTGAGCGCCATCGATACCGCGACCGGCGAGATTCGGTGGAAAGTTCCGCTCGGCACGTCACCTGGATCTGCCAAAGGCACCGGTTTCCCGAATCTCGGCGGGTTGATTACCACCGCGTCCGGATTGACGTTTATTGGCGCGACCCTGGACGGCTTCTTCCGTGCTTTCGATACGAAGACCGGAGAGGAGCTCTGGGCCACCAAGCTATCCGCCAGCGCTCGGGCGACCCCGATGACTTACGTCCACAAAGGAAAGCAATATGTGGTTATCGCGGCGGGAGGACACGATGAAAAATTCGGTCCTCTCGGCGATGAAGTGGTAGCCTTCGCGCTGCCGGACTAGATCTGTTATCGCAGAGCCGCGCGGAGAACCTTCTTCCGCAGCCGGATCGATTTCGGAGTCACTTCGACCAGCTCATCCTCATTGATGAACTCAATCGCCAGCTCGAGATTCAGCATCTTTGGCGGCACCAGCCGAATTGCCTCATCCGAAGACGAAGCGCGCATGTTGGTCAGCTTCTTCTCGCGAACGATATTCACCGCAAGATCGGCGTCCTTCGCATTTTCGCCAACGATCATCCCTTCGTAAACATCGGTTCCCGAGGTGATGAACATTTCGCCGCGCTCCTGCAGGTTGTAGAGCGCGTAGCTGGTCGCAATGCCGGAACGGTCCGAAACGAGGGCGCCCGTGGGACGCAGCGGTATCTCGCCCTGCCACTCGATGTAGCCATGGAACAGCGAATTCGTAATCGCCGTGCCGCGCGTGTCGGTCAGGATCTCACTGCGCAGGCCGATCAATCCACGAGACGGAATCTGAAACTCCAGCCGCACGCGCCCGGAGCCGTGATTGATCATCTTCGTCATCTTGCCCTTGCGAGTGCCCATCTTTTCGATGACTACGCCAACGAACTGCTCCGGAACGTCGATCACCAGCAGCTCTAAAGGCTCATGCATTTTGCCGTCAATCGTCTTGGTGAGAATCTCCGGCTTACCCACCTGCAATTCGTAGCCTTCGCGCCGCATTATCTCGATCAGAATCGCAAGCTGCAGCTCGCCGCGTCCCATCACCTTGAACGCGTCCGGACCGCCCGCCTCTTCCACCCGGATCGAAACGTTCGTCAGCAGCTCCTTCTCCAGCCGGTCGCGCAAGTTCCGGGACGTGACGTACTGTCCCTCGCGGCCGGCAAAGGGCGAATTGTTCACCGAGAACGTCATCGCGATGGTCGGCTCGTCGATCTGAATCTTCGGCAGCGGATCCGGCTCATCGGCATGAGTGACCGTCTCACCGATGGTGATCCCTTCCACGCCGGCAATCGCGTAAATGTCGCCGGGCCGCGCCAGCGTCTCGTCCACCCGCTTCAGCCCCTCAAAGGAGTACAGCTTCGTGATCTTGGTGCGTTGAATCGATCCGTCCAGCTTCGCAATGCCCACTTCATCGCCGTGCCGCAGCGTTCCGTTGAAGACGCGCCCGATGGCCAGCCGGCCCAGATAGTCCGAGTAGTCCAGATTGGCGACCAGCAATTGCAGCTTCTTGTCCGGATCGCCCTTCGGCGGCGGAATGTGCTGAATGATCGCCTCAAACAACGGCCGCAGATCCTGAGAGTCGCCATCCAGAGATGTCTTCGCGACTCCAGTCTTTGCGATCGCATAAATCACCGGAAAATCTAACTGTTCCTCGCGGGCATCGAGGTCGATAAAAAGATCATAGACCTCGTTCAGCACTTCTTGCGCCCGGGCGTCCGGCCGGTCGATCTTGTTGATGACGACGATCGGCGAAAGCCCTGCTTCCAGCGCTTTCGTCAGTACATACCGGGTCTGGGGCAGCGGACCCTCGCTGGCATCTACCAGCAGCATGACGCCGTCGACAATCTTTAACGCGCGCTCTACCTCGCCGCCGAAGTCCGCGTGCCCGGGAGTATCCACGATGTTGATCTTCGTGCCTTCGTAGTGCACGCCGGTGATTTTGGCGAGAATCGTGATGCCGCGCTCGCGCTCCAACTCGTTGGAGTCCATGACGCGGTCCTGCAGCTCCTCATTGGCCCGGAAGATTCCGGACTGGCGCAGCATGGCGTCCACCAGCGTGGTTTTGCCATGGTCTACGTGCGCAATGATGGCTATATTTCGGATGGAATTTACAGACATTAGGGGGGAACTTCTAGGATCGCATGAAACGACCTAGAGCGTTTTTCCGAGCCAGCGCAGCCGGAATACCAACGCTCGCCCTTGTCCTCCGAAATACTGTCCGAATCGCTCCGAATCGATATTGCTAATGACCGTGTTCGGATTCTTATGGTTCGTAATGTTGTTGAAACCGACACGAGCTGCCCAAAGCTGCCGTCGGAACCGGAACTTCTTCTCCACATGGAAATTCAGCTCGAAGAATCTTGGATAGCGGACGGAGTTGGGAGCGCCGATAATCACGCCGCGATCGTCATTGACGGAGAATGGAAAACCGTCGCGCCAGTCCAGCATGTAGGCGATCGCCCAATCTTTGAAATAGGCCGGCAGGTAGCCCCAGCTGAGAAACCGGTTGGGAGAATCCCAGGGTGTCGGCCCCTGGTTCAAACCGACGATGGACGTAAGGTCCGATGTCAAATCGAAAACGGCCGTCGTCAGTGCTTGTGAGCGGGTATAGCTGGCCATCCAGCCATACTCCGTACCGAAATTTCCTCGGACTGTCGTGGTAACAGCATCGTAGGAGTCCGTGCGAGTGTTCATCAGCTCATACAAGCCGTCGTAGGTTCCCGGTGTTGCACCGACGCCCGTGTAGAGCAGACCGCCGGAGCCGCGACGGCGCATGCCCTGCACACTGATAAACGTCCGCGGAGCAATCCGCCGGTCGAAGGTTCCGCTCCATACTCGAAACCGCGGTAACGCGAAGCGCCCTTGCGGCGGCAGATAGAAAGAACGCGACGAAATGTCCGGAGTGCCGTAAGGCGGAAACCACGTCGTGACGGAATACTGATCCAGCGCGCGGGTGAAGATTTCCATACGAGTCGCATCGTGATAGACGGCGTATCCGCCAGTGATGCGAGTATCGCTCGTCTCCGAAGGCGACCACGCGATACTCGCCCGGGGAGCTAATCCTCGCGACCCAAGCAGCCGGTCCCAATCGGAACGCAGCCCGAACTCCACTAGAACACTGGGACGCATGCGCCAACTGTCCTGCAGATAGATCGACGCTTCTGTGTTGGACCGGTGCGCCACCCCGCTGCCTCCAAAACTCACCCGGCGAACCATGGCCATCTGGCTGTTCAGAACCTGGAATTCTCCACGGCGAATGTCCTGGTCATAGATCAACCAGTTCAAATCCGTACCGGCTTTCGTCTGATGCGCCCCGAAAAGCTGAAACGTGGGCAGAAACGCATTCGCGAGAACCTGGTCCCGCGAGGAAGTCAACCGGCTGTCGATGTAGAAGTTCCCCAACCGCCCATTGGGAGTCATCACGTACGTGTCCTGGCCCTTGGGAATCTGCCGGTAGAACGTGCGATTGGTGCCGTATCCGATTTCCACCAAACCCGCCCGGCGAAAATGCACCTGATCTTTGATGCTGTAGAACGTCTGCCGGGAGCGCCGGTCCGTTGTTGTCGAGTCGGGATCCAAAACGCTCAATCCAACACGCCGGGCCGTCCACGCGCTGGCCAGATACTCCGCCGTGAGGATGTTCGAGGAAGTGAGATTCACCTGACCTCGCAGGAGGTTCGTGTAGCGCCAACTCTCCGCGGTGTTTGGTTTTGTCCGGATGTCAGGCACGTAGTTGTTGTCGTACTGCAGCAGCAGAGACTCCGAAAACCAGGCACGCCCGCGCAGGATCGGTCCCGAAAGATTTCCCCGCGGAGTCCAGCTCCCCATCCGGAAGCCGTCCTGATAGGAGACGCCGGGGACGAAATTCGTCCCGGAGTACCGGAACTTGTCGTCTCCGGACCGGGTCTCAATCTGAACCACACCCGCCGAAGATTTCCCGTATTGCGCCGGAATCTGCGTCGAAAGAACTTTCATCGTTTGGACGGACTCCACGCTCAGCCGAGTATCGAAGGTCCCCGTCAGCGGGTCGCCGATATTGAAGCCATCCAGCAAATACGTCGTCTGGTATTCGGCCCCGCCGTCCAGGTGAACGCCGCCTCGCGAGTCCTGCACGATCCCCGGCACGGCCCTCATCGCGTTCTTCAGGTTGTGAGTGACAGGCTGCGGAATGTCCACCAGCTCCTTCCCCGTCAGATAGCGGCTGGTGGTCGTCTCTTCCAGGCCGACCGAGGCGGAAGCCGCGGGTACATCCACCGATTCCGAAAACTCTCGAATCGGAGCCAGAACCAGCTTCAGGTCGTTCTCGCCGTCGCCGATCCGGACCTGTTCCTTCACCAGCCGGAAGAATCCGGGATTTTCGACATCGATCGAAAATTCGCCTGCGGCGACAACGGTGAAAGTGAAAGCCCCGGTGGAGTCCGTGACGGCGCGGAGGGCTGACGAATCGGGGTTGCGCAGGATAACGGCCGCTCCCGCAATCGGGGCGCCCGTATCGCTGGTGACGGTGCCAGTAACACGCGCGGCGGCAAAGCAGGCGCAAGCGCACGCGGTCAAACCGATCACCCAGATGAGCTGGCGGTGGCTCAACAGAAACATCCCCGTTACGAATGTTTCCGTATGATACGCGAAATCTCAATAAAGCCAAGTTCCGGTACTTGATTTGATAATTGATTCTCAGTTATCGTAAATTCATGCGATGGCTTGTTGCCTGGATCGTGGCCGCAGCGGCGGTAGCGGGCTCGCCTTTGGCTTCCGGAAGCATTCAGGGGTCGATTTCCGATGCGACGGGAGCCAGAATCCCCGGCGCCACCGTTCGAGTGGTCAATCCGATCAGTTCGCATGAACGCGATGCCGTCACCGATGCGAAGGGAGAGTTCCGCATCCTGGATCTCCCGCCGAATTCCTATCATCTTTCTGTCGAAAAGAACGGCTTCGCCACCCACCAGCAGGATGTCACTACGCGAACTTCGGTCCCCGTGACCTTGGATATCAAGCTGGATGTCACCGGCGGAACCAGCGCCGTTCACGTCGAAGCATTCGGCTCCGATGTTCTCGAGAACGTTCCCTATGCGAACTACGACGCCGACCGGGCGTCGTTTTCCAAGCTTCCCATGACGACACCCGCCTCCGGTCTCAGCGATGCCATTACGATGGCGACTCCGGGCGTAGTAGCAGATTCCAACGGTTTCTTTCATCCCCTCGGCGATCACGCCCAGGTGTCGTTTGTCGTCGATGGCCAGCCGGTGAATGACCAGCAGTCGAAGCAGTTTTCGACGCAGCTGCCGCCCAATGCCATCCAATCGATGGAGCTGATCACCGGCGGAGTCAATGCCGAATACGGCGATAAAACCAGCCTGGTTGTCAACGCGCAAACCCGGTCGGGGCTCGACTCCAACGCGGTGCATGGGGCACTTGCAGCCCATTACGGTTCTTTCGGCACTCTGGGCGAGGAAGGAAATCTCGCATTCGGAAATGCAAAGGCCGGCAACTTCCTGGTGTTTAATTCGGAGCGCTCCGGCCGCTTCCTCGACACGCCGGAGTTTCGGCCCTACCATGCCATCGGCAACAGCGGAGTCTTGTTTGACCGCTTCGATTTCCGGCCCAGCGATCGCCACGCGTTTCATCTCAACGCACTCGCCGCGCGCAACTGGTTCCAGATTCCGAACTCTCTCGACAATCTCCAGCAGGACCAGCGGCAGAAGACGGAAACCTGGTCCGTCGCTCCTGCTTATACCTACATCGCCGGCCCTCGCACGGTTTGGAGCATCAATGCCTTCGGCCGCCAGGATCACGTCAACTATTACCCCAGCCGCGATCCGGAAGCCGATATTCCCGCCACGATTGCGCAGCGCCGTACCCTTACCAATTGGGGAATGCGCACAGACGTCGCCCATCAGTACAGCCGTCACGAAGTAAAGGCCGGGTTTCAGACCATGCAGACGCGGTTGAACGAAGCGTTCACTCTGCGCGGCGAGGATCTGGATCCCGTGGACTTCCGCGGCCGGGCGAACGTCAACCAGATCTCCGCGTACATCCAGGACACCGTGAACCTGGGCAATCTCACGTTGAATGGCGGATTGCGCATCGACAAATACCGCGGCCTCACTGACACCTCGGGAGTGCAGCCTCGCGCCGGCGCATCCTATCTGTTCTCCAAAACCGGTACCATCCTCCGATTTGCCTACTCCCGCACCATGGAGACTCCGTACAACGAGAATCTCGTGCTCGCCAGCTCAGGAGAGCTTCCGATTCTCCCCGGCCGCCGGAATCAATTCAACGCGGGATTCCAGCAGGCGCTGGGACGCTGGGTCCAGATTGACGCGGATTATTTCTGGAAGCAGACCGACAATGCCTTCGATTTCGGAGCCCTTTTCGACACGCCCATCGTCTTCCCCATTTCCTGGCAGAAATCGAAAATCGACGGTTTCGCAATCCGCGTGGCAACATCCAACTGGCGCGGCCTGCAGGCTTACACGCTCATGGGATCCAGCCGGTCTCGCTTCTTCGGCCCCGCCAACGGCGGACTGGTTCTCGACGACGAGCTTCTGGAGCCCGGAGTCTTCCGCATCGATCACGACCAGCGCTTTCAGCAGACCACTTTCGTTCGCTATCAGTACAAGAAGGGCCCGTGGGCGGCATTCACCTGGCGTTACGACAACGGTTTGGTCGCGGGCGCGGTGGGAGCCGAAGAAGATGTTTTCGAGCTGACCGGAGCCAGGCAGGCTGCAATGGGCCTGTACTGCGGCGGCGTCTTCGCCACGCCTCTCATGCCGATCACCGAATGCGGGCAGCCGCTGCAAGCGACTCGCGTGAAGATTCCAGAGCCCGGAACCTTCGACCCGGACCACAATCCTGCCCGCATTGCCCCGCGTCATCTCTTCAACGTCAGCTTGGGCACCGACAACCTGCTGAACAAGGAACGTTTTCGCACGACGCTGAAGTTCACCGTCGTGAATTTGACCAACAAAGACGCGCTTTACAACTTCATGTCGACGTTCTCCGGAACGCATTTCGTCACTCCGCGCTCCTACATGGCCGAAGTCGGATTCACGTTCTGATATAGTTCGCGCCAGAATGCTTCCTGAGTATCTGGCCAAAGCCAAACCGAATCTCTGCACCGCGCGCAAGCCCTGGTATCTGAACACCGCTCCCAGCTATGCGGGAGTCTTCCTGTGGATTGCCTTTTATCAATCGATGGCAGTCGGCACCATCGATCGTGCTCCTTGGACGATTCTTCTTCTCGCGCTCGCCGTGGCGGGACTGCTCAGCTATGCGCTCTATTACTACGTGCCGGCGATGCTGGGAATGAAGACCGGGTATCCCCTGTATGTCGTCGGCAGCTCGACGTTCGGCACCACCGGCGGCTACCTGATGCCCGGCCTCTTGATGGGCCTGTTGCAGGTGGGATGGTTCGCCGTCGGCACCTTCTTTTCCACCAAGTACATTCTGGCGGCAATGGGTTCCGACGCGGCTCCCGGCTCGATGACGTTCGCCGGGATCGCCGTCACCTGGGGCTACGTGATGGGGCTGATCGGAGTGCTCGGCATCCAATACGTCGCCAAGGCGTCGCTCTTCCTCAATGCCATTCCGTTCCTGATGCTGCTGGTGGTGTTCTTCCGCACCAGCGGCGGTATCGAAGCATACGGAACTCCCTCGACGGACCCGCTGGGCGCCAGCCTTTTGCTGATCCAGATGGTGATCGGATTCTTCGCCACCGCGGGAGCAGCCGGAGCCGACTTCGGCATGAGCATGCGCAACGAGAGTGACGTGCGCATGGGAGGGCTCACCGGAATTGCGCTGGCCATCGTCTACGCCGGCGGGCTGCCCCTTCTTTCCGTGATCGGAGCCAAAGGATTGAATCCAGGGCTCGCCAGCTCCCAGTACGATTCGGTCATTTCTTCCATCGGCGGATTCCTGGCCCTGGCGATGTTCGTGTTGTTTACCCTCGCTTCGATTGTTCCGGCGTGCTTCTGCGCGTTCATCGCGGGCAACAGCTTCTCCACCATGATCCCCAGCGTGCCCCGGATGCTTTCCACGATGGTCGGCGTGACTATCGCGATCGGCCTGGCCATCACCGGAGTGGCGGAGAATCTGATCGGCTTCTTCTCCATCGTCGGAGCTTCGTTCGGCCCCATCTGCGGAGCCATGGCCGCCGATTGGTATCTCTCCGACCAACGCTGGGCCGGTCCGCGCGAAGGAATCAATTGGGCCGGCTATGGAGCCTGGGCCGTGGGATTCCTCGTCGGCATTCTGCCGTTCATCGGTTATCCCAATGTCCAACCGGCTGTCGTTTATAGCTTCCTGGCCGGATTTGTGGTTTACGTCGCGCTGGCAAAAGCGGGGCTCCAGCCGAAAGTCGTGGCCCTCCCGAGCCCTGTTTGACGGGCGGCGGAAGCATGTTACTGGGCACATACGGTCCAACGATAGGTAACCGTTTAAGCAGATCGAGGCCCGTGCATCGGCGTGAAGCCGACTACACGGACAAACGGATTGTTCCGGCTAGCGGACAATTTGACAGAACTCCATTACAATCAGCCTGAAATGGTCATTGGCCGGAATGTCTGCCTATGTTCGATGTCCGTTTTTCTGACAGGTTGCTCATCATTACCTAGGAGAGGATGGGTTGATCCTTCGCCACACAATATACGAATGGTTCCGGTCGACATCGGAGTGGAGTTGGAAGTCCTGGATTGGGGCGGAAATGGTAGAGCTGTTGTCTTACTTGCCGGCCTCGGAAACACTGCTCACGTGTTTGATCAAATCGCACCGAGGCTCGCACGCAATTGCCACGTCTACGGAATCACCAGACGCGGCCATGGCCGTTCGTCCCGGCCGCCATTCGGCTATTCAGCGGAACGCTTAGCTGATGATGTCCTCGCTGTGCTAAACAGCCTTCAATTGGATCACCCCGTATTGGTTGGGCACTCCATTGCAGGAGAGGAGTTGACTTCTCTCGGTTCGCGGTACTCAGGACGGCTCGGCGGACTTGTGTACCTCGACGCCGCGGGAGACAGAACCAAACCAAGCACAGACCGTGAAATCCAGGAGATCATGCGAGTCTTGCCTCCACCTCCTGGGCCAACCGATTCGGACAAAAGGAGCTTCTCCGCACTTATGGAATACCACAGCCGTACTCGGGGGTATAGCCCTCCAGAAGGAGAGCTTCACGAAACCTATCGTGTGTTATCGGACGGCAGCGTTGGCGAATATGATGGCCCCGACGACGTGTGGCGCGCGATAGTCAGTGGTGTACGGAAGCCCGACTATCACCGGATTCGAGTACCCGCAATGGCCGTCTTCGCAGTTCCCAGAACAGCGAAGGACGTTGCGCAACGATGGTACAAGCTCGATGATCCTAAAGTACAGCAAGCGGTGGAGCGAGCATATGCAATTGGCATTCAGACTATCAAGGAAACGGGCCGAGAATTCCAGGACAGTTCGCCAGAGAGACGGATAGTTCATCTCAGAGGTGCCGATCATTATGTATTTCTGTCGAAGGAAGATGATGTGCTAAAAGAACTCAACGCTTTTCTAAGTCTCGTGCAATAACCTTGTGCAATTTGACCGCACCATCCGAAAGTGATCCACCTTGCCGTACAACGGCCTATGCTGAGGAGTCTCAGCTCCGATAGCGATTAGCTGCAGATTCCTTTTCCGAAAAGATACCATTCGGCGTCGGAACTCAGGCCTTCAGAAAAACTTCCGGATCGATGTCTGCCTGTCTGAGGATGGCGCGCAGGGTTCCCTCGGGCACATCGCCACGATGGTTTGGAAGCGTGGTCGAATGCAAACACAAGCCCGGAGCTTCGGGCGACGTCCCGATATCTGAACCCCGAAAGCCGCCCCATCAAGCCGCAACGACAATGGTATAGTCGCGGCGGTCCGTCGTAGTGGGAAGCGAAGGTATGCCGCCGCGCTCGCGGCGAGCTTCAATCAGTTTGCGTGCCACATCACGCGCGATCTCCAGAGCCTCGGCGACTGTGCGCCCCTGCGCCACCAGTCCAGGCAATTCGTCCGAAGTCGCAAGGAACAGGCCTTCCGGAAGCTCTTCCACCTGGATTCGGATAGCCAACTCCATAGCCCTCATCCTACCATTCTGAATCTGCAAGATAAGTCTCGACCACCATTCGGCTGAGCAGGTAAACCAGCAGTAACTGGACTTGACGCTGGAATCATGGGACGAAAGCCGGCTATCGTCCAGCCAAGTTCTGACAGTCAGGCGATAACGCCAAGCCCCAGGTACGCCGCGAAGGGATCGAAATCCCGATCGCTGTGGAGGAGATCGTACCCGCTCTCGATGCAGCGGGTGGCGATGATCGTATCGATAGTCTTGCGAATCGTGACGCCATGCTGCCGCAGCACGCGGCAGTTTTTTGCCGCCTGAATCGCGATTCCCTGTCCGCCCATCTTAACGACCTGCAACGAGATCAGCAGGCGCTGAGCCGCCTTGAAGTCACGCTCGCTGTCAAAACCATGAAGGACCTCCGCAAGAGTCAGATCGCCGATAGCCGCATGTCGACGCTCAAATCGACAAGAATTTGCGATCCATCCTCATCTCATCCAGGTGCGCGGTATACTTCGGCTGGAGACTCACGATGGCGACCGAAAGCCTTGCTGAAATCGTTAGATCCTTGAAACCGCAAGAGCAGGAGGCCGTAAGGCAATTCATCGAGTACTTGAAGAAACAGCGAGACGAGACCGGTAGTGCTCCATCTCTGTTCCTGCAGGCCGCCGATGAGTTCATTGCCCAACACCCGGAGTTACTGCAGCGCCTTGCTCGGTGACCCGATATCCTCTATTGAAGAAACGGTTGCCGTGCATGCCAAGCTGATCGCACGGTTTGGAGGATCGGGAGGCATCCGGGATCGCGCGGCGTTAGAATCGGCACTTGCCCGGCCTCGCAGCGGGTACTACTCTGATGTGATTCAGGAAGCAGTAGCTTTGTGGGAGAGTCTTTCACAGAACCACCCATTCCTGGATGGTAATAAACGGGCGGCCGTGACCATGGCGGCCGCCCTTTCTGCGCGTCAACGGATACAGCCTGGAATTCACTGACGGCGCCGCGTTCTCGTTTTTACTGGGCCTCTATGAGACCGGCCGGATGCGGTTGGAAGAGTTGGATCGATGGCTTCGTCAACATGTCGCAGCTCGCTAGGCTTCTTGGATGATGTTGTTCCAGGTAAGCGGTCTTCAACCCTTCTGTTGCCGCTGCTTGACCTTCAAGGTCAAAGGCACGCCCTCAAACCCGAACCGCTTCCGAAGCTGGTTGATCAGAAATCGCTCTGTCGAAAAATGAAGCGGTCGACCGTCGCCGGTGAAAAGAACAAACGTGGGCGGCCGGATGCTCGCCTGCGTGATGTACTTGATCTTCACGTCGGTTTCGCTGTGGAGCATGTCCACAAACCGGTTTAGCTCGCCAGTGGTCACCCGGTACGATGCCGCGTCATAGCCCTTCTTCATCAGCGAAAAGAGCTGCTTCACGCCCCGGCCGCTTTTCGCGGAGGTAAACAGGATCGGAGCGTACTCCAAAAACTTCATGGCATCCCGAACCTTTTCCGTAAACTCCTTGCGCGAGAAGTTCGGGACTGCATCGATCTTGTTGACCAACAAAATCAACGGTCGCCCGGCCTCATGCGCGTAGCCGGCGACCGTCGCATCCTGCGCGGTCACTCCTTCGATCGCTTCCACAACCACCACGACAACGTGCGCCATCCGAATCGCCCGGCGAGCCATCACGATCGACAGCTTTTCCGCCATCAGATGCGTCTTGCCCTTGCGCCGGATCCCGGCCGTGTCGACGATGACGTATTCCTGGCCCTCGTGGATAATCGTTTCGTCCACCGCATCGCGAGTGGTCCCCGCAATCGGCGTCACGATCACCCGCTCCTCGCCGGCAAGAGCGTTCAACAGCGTCGACTTCCCGACGTTGGGCCTGCCGATGATGGCGACTCGAATCGGCCGCGGTCCTTCGGGTTCCAGTTCCTCCGTTTCTTCGGAAGTTTCCTCTTCCGGGAAATCGCGCGTAATGTGATCCAGCAGCTCCGAAACTCCCAGCTGATGCTCGGCGGAGACTGGCTGGACATCCGAAAATCCCAGTTCGAAGAACTCATCCGCCAGGTTCACCCGCTTCGGAACATCGATCTTGTTCACGGCAAGCGTAATGGGCTTGCCCAGCTTGCGCAGCATCGCCGCCAGGTCGCGATCATTGGCTGTTAGCTCGCTTCGACCGTCCACCACAAACACGATTTGATCCGCATCGTCGAGCGCGGCCTTCGCTTGCCGG
This sequence comes from uncultured Solibacteraceae bacterium, assembly GCA_964515165.1. Taxonomy (GTDB): domain Bacteria; phylum Acidobacteriota; class Terriglobia; order Bryobacterales; family Bryobacteraceae; genus JAPKYZ01. Next base: position 31,533 of record CAZETQ010000008.1, read on the forward strand.
AGAATCTTCGCCGGAATCATTTCGCGATCGTCGGAAATGATTCCGCCGGTATCGATCAGCTCAAAGCGGCGATGCTGGTACTCCGTCTCGCCGTAAATACGATCCCGCGTGATCCCCGGCTCGTCGCCGACAATCGATTTGCGCTGCCCCAGGATCGCGTTAAACAGCGTGGACTTACCGACATTGGGCCTTCCGACGATGACCACGCTCGGAAGGCGGCGAGACTGCTGCATTCGTCATGATGGTAGCAAGCATGGCGTTTTACCCCATTTTCCTCAACGTCTCCGGGAAGCGAGCCGTGGTGGTCGGCGGCGGGCCGGTGGCGGTGCGAAAGGCAAAAGGACTGCTCGACGCCGGAGCGCGTGTGATCGTCATCGCGCCCGATCTGTCCGCGGAACTCCCGGCCGAGTGGCGAAAGCGCCGCTACCGGACCGGCGACCTGAAGGGTGCCGCGCTCGCCTTCGCGGCGACCAACGATCGCACCGTCAACGCCCGAGTCCGGAACGAGGCTAACGCCCTGGGAATTCCGGTGAACGTCGCGGACGCTCCGGAAGAGTGCGACTTTCTCGTGCCGGCCCGCGTCCGGAAGAACGGGTTCCACATCGCCATTTCGACAGAGGGCCGCAATCCGGCAGCGGCCGCCAAACTGCGCCGCCAGCTCGAAGAATCGCTCTGAGTTTTGGCGCGACGGATTTAGTGCTTTTTAACCTGAATGATACGATAGCTAAATCCCTGTTTTTGAATCTGCTCTCTTATGCAGAAGAACAACTACTCCGCCGGGTATGCCAACGCTTCCGGAGCAGTGGTGATTGTGGTCACCAGAGCGGGCACTAACGAATTCCACTTCTCGAAAGTTCAGAGGCAGCTGATTGACCCCGCCACCGGCCCGCCGTCTCACAGTCACCCAGAACCTGCTGCAAGACTTCCCGACCCCGATGCCCGGCGAGCCGGAGTACACCGGCCGCGCCGACTGGATGCTCGGAGCGCACCAGATTTCCGCCCCAGCTTCAACACAGCACAACCTCACCGTCGAGCGCGCGATTCGGACGAATCGAGAGTGCGGCCGATCCGCGTATCATTCAGCTAGCACTGAAATTTAACTTTTAAGCCGCAATGCTGACCCGACGATCACTTCTCGCAAAGGCGGCTGCTTCGGCAGCCATCTTCGCCCAAACCCCTGCGCTGAAAGCCGGCGGCGACTACGCCAGGGAGTTTCAAACCTGGCTGACAAAGGAAGCGGAAAAACACTGGGACCGCCGCGATCGGGAGATTGCCTCTCTGGATCGCGCGGGACTCGAAGCACGGCAGCAGTATGTTCGCAAGACCATGCTGGAGCTTGTCGGAGGTTTTCCGGCTGCGAAAACGCCGCTAAATGCGAAAGTCACCGGCAGCTTCCAGCGCGAAGGTTACCGTGTCGAGAATGTCATCTTCGAAAGTCTTCCCGGCTTTCGAGTGACGGCCAACCTGTATCTACCGAATGGAAACGGCCCGTTCCCCGCAGTCCTCGGAGTCGCCGGGCACTCGACCAACGGCAAGGCCTCCGCAACATATCAGCACGCCTTCATCGGCTTTGCGAAACGCGGATTCGCTGTCCTCGCCTACGATCCGCCGGGACAAGGCGAGCGCCTGGAATACTTCGAACCCACTGTGAATCGCTCGCTGGTGGGCGTCGGAGTGCCGGAACACAACATGGCCGGACTGCAATGCCTGCTCACCGGTCACACCTTCGCCCGTTACGAGACTTGGGACGGGATCCGGGCTTTCGACTATCTCCTCACTCGCCCCGAGATCGATCCCAAAAGGATTGCGGTGGCCGGTAACTCGGGCGGTGGAACTCAGGCCGCCTATCTGGCCTCGTTCGAGCCTCGTCTAGCCGCGGTCGTCTCCTCCTGCTACATGACCCGATGGCGCGAGCTGTGGTCCGGCCCAGGTCCGCAGGATGCGGAACAGATTTTTCCTCGTTTCCTTGAAAAAGGCCTCGATTTCGGCGACTTCATGCTCGCCCATGCGCCGCGTCCTTATTTGATGACCACCGCGATCCGCGACTTCTTTCCCATCGACGGCGCGCGCGCAACGTTCAAGCAAACCCAGCGGGTTTTCGACCTCCTCGCGGGCGGCGAAAAGGCCGGCTATTTCGAGTTCGACGATACTCATGGATGGTCCCAGCCCCGCCGGGAAGCTGCTAATCGCTGGCTGGAACACTGGTTGAAGAGAAGCGAAACCGACGGCAAAGAACCGGCATTGCGGACGGAAGAGGAAAGCGTTCTCTACGCCACCTCGACGGGACAACTGGCAACGTCCGGCGGGTCGGAAACAGTCCAATCGCTCAACCGGAAGCACGCGCAAACGCTCGTGGCCAAGCGATCCCGCCTCACTACCGATCTCATTCGCCAGGCCATCGGCCTCAGAGATGACGAAAAGATCCCCCCGGTGAACGTCGTCGAACGCCAGGGCTCGCTCGAGAAGCTCGAACTTACGGTAGAAGGCGGCGTGAAGATTCCCGCGCTGCTCCATCTGCCGGCCGGTACTCCCCGCCGGGCAGTCCTTTTCGTTTCCTCTTTCGGGAAATCCAACGACCCGGATATCGCCGATCTCACCCGCGCCGGAGCCGTTGTTCTCGCCGTGGACCCGCGAGGAATCGGAGAAAGCTACCAGCCGCCCACACGGACGGGCTATAGCCAGGCCTATCAGCTCGCGGCCCGGGTGATGCTGCTGGGCCGCAATCTTGTGGAGATGCAGGTGGCCGACCTTCTCGCGTCTGGGCGGTACCTGGGCTCTCGCCCTGAAGTTGCGGGAAAACCCGTCGCCTTGATGGCAAAAGGGTCCGCGGGACCGGCGGGCTTAATGGCCGCGGCTCTCTCACCGTCGTTTCAAGAAGTCGTGCTGGAGCGCTCGATCCTCAGCTATCAATCGGTAGTAGATGCCGCGGTCCATCAGGAATTGGAACGGACGGTAGTTCCCGGAATTCTTCAGCACCTGGACTTGCCGGATGTGATGCAGCTGATCGCTCCTCGAAAGGTCACCGTGGTTTCACCCACTCGCCCCGATGGGACGCCGCTTCTCGAAAAGGAAGCGAAAGCGCTGGTGGGCAGCATTCCACCTACCGTGCGACTGACCCTTCGCGGCGAAGGCTGGAGTTTCGACCGAGTTCTCCTCGATTGGTTTTAGCGACAATTATGTTCAAATGGCATTAGCTGCTGGTTGAACCCGCAGCATCGTACCAAAATGAACACGCGCCTTCATTGATAAAGTCGGCCGTGTGTGGTGATTCCAAAACCCCTGCGGGAAAAGCTGTATTTGGAGCCCGGCGACTCCCTCGAGATGGAAAGCACCGGCCAGCAGATTACGCTTCGGCCGGTTCGCGGGACCGCTCCCCTTACGAAGGAGTATGGCGTCTGGGTGTTCTATAGTGGTCAGTCCCTATCTGCATCCGCGGCCGACCAAGTGTTGGAACAGATCCGCGAAGAACGCGACTTGGCCAACCTCGGCGTGGACGAATGAAGGGTTCTTCGATACCTCGGTATTGGTGCTGGTGTTCTACGGGGACCATGCTTATCACAAAGCCAGTTTTGGATTTGTTCATTAAGTTCGACAAAACCACTGGTTGCTGCGGAGCACACAGTCAAGGCCCGGGCAGAGGCAATCTTTACCTGGAACGGCCGGCACTACACGCAATGTAGTGAAGAAATCGTCGGGCTCTTGCAGACACCGTAGATCGGCCCCGGCCGTGAGCGAAGCAAGCGAGTCGTTCCACCTGAACCGACCCCCACGCTTACGCACGGAGCTTCACAAGCGCAGTATTTTCAGTATTTTAGCCCCAGCCGTGAGACTGGGGACAGTTTCCCACTATCGAAAAAATGAAAACGGCATAGCTGGTTGGCCATGCCGTCATATTCCCACCGGCAAAAATTTTGGGAACCCTAGCGAACGAGCAAACCGCTCTCTCGCAGCGCTTCACCGGATTTGCTCTTGATGCGAACCCAATACTGCCCGGCGCTCAACTTCGGCGCCGAAAAGTCCGCAGTGTCGCCCTGAGCTTCCGCCTCTCCGCGAGCCACGATCTTGCCGGACGAATCGGCGACCTCGATCAGGCAGCAGCTGCTACCGGCGGCAATACCCCGCAAGTCCAGCTTCAGCTGCAGCGGATGCCCCGCTTCCGCAACTCCCGAGTTGTTCTCTCCACGGAACGAGGACAGCTGGACTGTCTGCGTTTCCGGCGGCGTCCGCAACAGCGGCACCGCGATCACAAGAGCAGCGGCCGCAACAGCCCCGGTCATCCAAGCCGGGGAAAGGAACCAGCGGAATCTGGACTCCTTCCTCCGGGCCGTCTCCTCCCGTCGGTATTTCTCTTCTGCCCGTACCTCCCGCGCCGCTACGCGCGCAGCTACGAGAAATTCCTCATGCCCGGCTACCCACTCCTGGCAGCGAACACAAGCCAGGAGGTGTTCCTCGATAGGGACAATCGTCTCCTCATCCAGACGCCCCATGCAGTATTGCTCTAGCGTGTCGTCTTCCGGGTGGGAGGCGAATACAAATTCTTTGGTCATCTTGCTCTCCGTTGTCCGTTTTTCGCGCTGGGCGGGGGCGTGAGCAGCGCGACCTACGACAAACTAGTGGTTGCCTGCTCCCTTTACTCTCATTAATAAATTCGACAGCCCGCCGCCGGTGACCTTTCGGCGGCCCAGCTCCCCGAATCGGGCCTTCGCCCGCGACTTCAGCAACCGGAATTGGGTCTCGGTCAAATTCATATCCTCGCAGATCTGCTCCTGCGACTGCTCCCGCAAATAGAAACGGGTCAGGATTTCCCTGTCGCGCTCCGAGATGCTGTACAGGACATCCTTAATTAAATCAGCAGTTTGCCGGTTGATCGCATGGCGTTCCGGGTTGGCGCCGCTGTCGGGAATCCCCGAGCCTGCTTCCAGGTCCACGTAGTCGCGCCGGGACTGCACCGCATCGCCAATGTAGGCGGCCACCTGCCGCCGGACGATGGTCCGCACAAAGCCCATCAGGCGTTCCGGTTCCCGCAGATCGCCGCGTTTGATGGCCTGCACGACGATTAGGAAGGTGTCGTGAACCTTGTCATCCAGCTCCTGGGTGCCCAACTGGCGGCATAAATAAAACCGAATTCCCTTCGAGAACACGGCATATAGCTCTTCCATGGCGGAATTGTCGCCCTCTTGAATGCGGCTCACCAACTGAGCCCACTGCTGCCCTTGTTCCTCCACTGGATGCGCAGCCTCTGTCTCTGTGGATGGACTCACTGCTACCATGTCTATCCTTTCGTCATCAGGAAATAGGCTCCCCAGTAGCGTGGCGATTGCCGCCAGCCCCCGGAGCGAATCATCGCCACCTGAGCCTGCTGGAGCGCAATCGCGGCAGCTTCGGCCTCGGTGCCGCGCTGCTGGGAGTACGCTTGATAAAAGTGAACAAATAATTCGCCCGAATCGTCGGGTGTCGGCCAATACGTACCCGCAACAGCCTGCGCGCCGGCAATCAACCAGGACCGCGTCAGACCCATCAGGCCCGCGCCACGAATCGTCTCGCCCGCTCCGGAGTGGCAGCCGCTCATAGTGACAACCCCGCCGGTCAGTGTCAGTGCGGCAATCTGGTCCGCGCCTATCAGCTGCTGCTCGTAAGTGGGAGCCGTCAGGCCCAGGGACATCACCGCGCGCTCCTTATGTTCTGCGGAGCGGACGAAGTGGGCGGCAAAGTGAAGGACCGCCGGCGATTGGCCGACAGCGGATGCGAAACTGATGTCCGGACCCTTGAGGATCTGCGTATGGCCCGGCCAGGCGCGGGCGCAGCGATCGATTTCCATGCCGCTGGAAAAAAGGCGGGGAAGCTCGACACTCTGCCGAACGGGTTTGTGTCGAACCCGCTCATCCGCGCTGTTATACACCGCGTCTCCGACCCCCACGAACAAGCCGGGTTGGCGGAGTTGTTTCGATGCTTGAAGTAGCGCGCTGGGCGCCTCGCGAATGGCATGCTTTTCTACCAGGTACGGTCCTCCCGATGAACTTCCGGCGGGCAACGCGGCAAACGGAAGGTCAAACAGGCGGTCGTCGGAAACAATCGTCCAAAAACTCTTGGTGGCTACAACCGGAGGTATTTCTCTAAAAATCTGGGCGTATACCTCTTTTCCTGCGGCGGCGACGTTGTCGGTATCCCGGTCCAGCGCGTCCCGGAAGCGGGTAACGGCGGCAGCGATCGACGCACCGGCGGGCAATCGCACCAGGTCCACGCGTCCCCGCGTCAGAAACCAGACATAGGAGGAGGGCTCCCCCAGATGAAAGCTGATGATGGCGGAATCCGGCGCAAGATTGTCGCGCACTTGGCGCGCTAAAGCCATTGGCTGCGCGGGTAAGGCTACCCAGCCGGCGGAAAGGCCCGCGCGGCTTTCCATTTCCACCAGTTCCAGCCGCATTTTCGCTAAGACGGCCGGATCGGGATGCGAAGCGGCTTCGGCTCGCTGCAGGGCCGCCAACTTCGGCAGGTAACCGGCGGACAGGCGTGTCTGCCATTTCGGCAGGCCGTCGATCGAACGAAGACTGGCCAGACGAGCTTCCTCGGCCGCCACCAGGCTTTCCAGCGCCAACCCGCTATCGAGCGTCAGGATCGCGCGTTCGGCGGAAAGGCGGATGAAGGACGACCGGAGATCCTGGAGACTGCCTTCCCAGGTCGCTTGCATGGCGCCCACCGGAACGATGTCGATCCGCTGGCTGCGAACTGCCGCCAGTGCCGTCCGGTAGTCTTCCAGTGCGCCGTCGAAGTCTCCTGTCTTTTCTTTGAGATTTCCTCGTGATGTCAGGGTTGAATAAAGGGGGAAGGATTTGGGATCGGATCGGTGAGAAGAGACGGCAAGATCGAAGAAACGGCGGGCGCCGGCATCCTGTCCGCTGGCCGCTTTGACTTTCCCCAAACGAGGATAACTTAACGGTAAATCGCTGGGAATAAAGAGACGGCGAATCCGGAATGCTTCGAAATAATATTCTTCGGCCTGGGTAGTTTTGCCGCTGTCGAGGGCAATGTCGCCTAAACGGTCATACGCCATCGCCTGCATGCGGCTGTTACCGGTGGATTCGGCATCCTGGGCGGCTTCCTGCAGGTATCCGGTCGCCTTGCCCGGATTCTTGGTTCGCCAGTAAGCGACGGCAAGGTTGCTGAGCAGGGCACTGCGGTAAATTTGGAGCCTGCCCGTCAGTTGGGGCAACGCAGCTTCTCCCAGAGGAATAGCTTCGGAGAAGTTGCCCATCGTGCCGTACACGGTGGAAATATTGGCGTCGAGAACAGGCAGGAGTTGCTTGCGGCCTGTCTCGATACTAAGCGCTTTTGCTTGTAAGTAAGCCCGAAGCGCTTCCTGGTAGGCAAAAAGAGACTGTCGCATCCCAGCCAGGTTATTGAGCATTTGAATGGCACCGGCCGGATTGCCTTCTGCCAGCGCCTGACTGTAAAGCTTTTCGTAGATCTCAGCGGCTTCCCGATACCGCGAGGCTTTGACTAAGTCTTGTGTTTTCCCAACCGCCTCCCTGAATGCGGGAGAAGCTTGGGCTTCTGCAAGTTTTCCTTCTTGCTTCGAGAACAGAGGGGCGCGACTGCCGCCTTGGGCCAGCAGTAAAGCCATCGACACTCCAGCCGCAAGAATTTTGAACAAATTGGGAGGTATTCCTGGGTGTAACAAGTGCGCAGCGCCAGCGCGCCTCAGCGGTACTAATAGATCTATTAGTACCGCAAGTATAACACGACTGATAGTCGCATTACCCTGGGGGTAGTGATTAAAAATTGCACGTTTTTCTTCGAAAAACGAGAGCATCGCTCCTCATCGCCCCACTGTCGGGCTCCGAGCGGAAGAGACTGAACACCGACTACACTACTGCGTCAGCAAGCGGCTTATTTCCAGAGGACTAGAAGCCCAGCATGAAGACGATGATCGGGATCATATCGATCGGCATTGTTTTTTCTCCTTCGCGGGAGCGGCTCGTTTGGCCGTGTTTTCTCTCGCGTACAGAAGCTAAATCGGCGGATACAACCGTTTGCAGGAGGGTGTCCGGTATCTCCTTTGTTTTCAACGAAATAAATTTTTGAATTCTTCGTGAACGGCAAAACGCGGTTTTCAGGCAGGCTGCTAAACTGAACAAAGAATGAGAAGTTTGGGTCGCTGGCTGGCGCTCGCTATCGTTCTGATCGTGGCTGGAGTGGCCGTCACCTACCGGCAACTCATCGAGCGGCAGCAACGACAGGCCACTCCACCTCCCAAACCGCTTCCCACCGGGCTCTCCGGCACCGCGTCAGGATGGCAGTGGGCCTATTCCCAGCATGGAAAAACAATGGTGGAGGTTCGCGCCAAGCAGCTGGAACAGGTGAAGGATCCTTCGGTCTTCGACCTCACCGGCGTGGAGCTGAAGATCTTTCACGACGACAACACGACCTTCGACCGCGTCACCAGCGGCAAGTCCCGCTTTTCCACCGTGGATGGAAAAATGTATTCCGACGGGGACGTAACGATGGAGCTGGCAATGCCCGCCGGGGGCTCGCCCAACGGGCGCCTGCTGACCATCCGTTCCTCCGGAGTGTCGTTCGACAATAAGACCGGTAAGGCGGATACCGATCGTCATGCCGTCTTCAGTCTCGATATTGGCGAAGGAGAATCCGACGGAGCGGTCTACGATCCTCAGACTCATGAACTGCGCCTGAAGAGGAACGCGAAACTGACCTGGCGCGGTCATGAGCCAACATCGGCGCCCATGTTTATCGAGGCTCCGGAGCTGCTCTACAAAGAGCATGAGCAAAAGGTCTTCCTCAGCCCGACGGCAAAATTCTCCCGCGGCACGCTTTCGATGACCGGCGGCCCCACCGTCCTGACCATCGAAAACGGCAACATTCGCCTGGTCCAAACCGAGCACGCGACAGGTTCGCAGAAATCGGATGCGCGCCTGGTCAATTTCGGCGCGGAAAAGCTGGACATGATCTTTCGTGACAAGGGATTGATGGAAAAGATCACGGGCGAAAAGAATGCCAGCCTGGAAAGCAACACCGCCACCACCCACACAACGGTTCACGCCGAGCGGCTGGATCTGAGCTTTGACGAAGGCGGCTCCGGCGCCGAACTGGCCCGAGCTTATGCCACCGGCAGCAGTGTCCTGGAGAGTGCTCCGGTGCGGAAGGACGTTCCCGACGCTCCGGATACGCGCGTGTTGAAATCCGAAGTGATCGAAATGAAAATGCGGAAAGGCGGCGAGGAGATTGAGGAGCTGGTAACCCATTCTCCCGGCACTGTCGACTTTCTGCCCAATCGCCCCAACACACGCAAGCGGCGTCTGGAAGGCGACCGGATGAATATCGCCTATGGCTCCGGTAACCAGATTCGCTCGTTCCGGACGACGAAGGCCGCCACCCGCACCGAGCCGCTTTCCCAGCCCGGAAAGAGATCCCTTCCGCCTCAACTGACCTGGAGTGACGACCTTCAAGCGGAGTTCGATCCCAAAACCGGCGATATGACCACGCTCGAGCAGTGGAATCACTTCCGGTTCCAGGAGGGCGCTCGCGAAGCCCGCGCCGAACGGGCCACGCTGGATCAAGACACAAACCTGGTCACGCTCAAGGGCGCAGCCCGGATCTGGGATCCGACCGGCTCCACCGACGCCGATACCATCCAGATCGACAACAAAAACGAAGTGACCATCGCCACCGGCAACGTCCGCTCCGTCCGCGAGCCGGAAACCGAACCGGCCAAAGGACCCTCCTCCGGCCCCAACAACCGCGGCGAGAAAATCCGCGCGACCGCCGCGAAGATGACCACCCGTTCCAACAACTCCAAGATTCTCTACGAAGGGCAGGCGGTGCTCTGGCAGGGCGACAATCGCATCAATGCCGACTGCATCGACATCGACCGCGCCGCCCGCCGCCTGAAGGCGAAGGGCAATGTGGTCAACTTTCTCAAGGATCGAAACCAGACCGTCATGACCGTCATCTCCTCGGAATCGATGGACTACTCCGATGTCGACAAGGTCGCCTTCTACGAAGGGAAAGTCGTCCTCGACCGGCCCGGCCTGAATGTAAAATCCCGCAAACTCCGCGCCTATCTGAGCGAAGATCAAGAAGAGGTCGATGCCACAGTTCCCGATTCCGGGTTGGAGAAGGCATATGCGGAAGGGGCCGTCGAGATTCTGCAGTCCGATCCAGCCAAGACACGCTTTGGCGTCGGGGAGCAGGCGGAGTATCTTGTTGCCGATGGAATGGTCGTCCTCGAAGGCGGCTCGCCGAAGCTGACCGAAACCTTGAAAGGACAAAAGCCGTCCGTGACGCAGGGCCGCAGGTTGACGTGGTACTCGAACAACGACAAACTGCTGGTGGACGGTGCCGGAGACAAGCAGTCGGAAAGCAACCTTCGCCGAAGCAAGAAGAAATGATCGCCGGAATGAAAGTTCTGAGAACCGTCGAAATCTCCAAAGCCTACGGAGGCCGCCGCGTCGTCGATGACGTTTCCGTCTCCGTGGAGCAGGGAGAAGTCGTCGGTCTGCTCGGTCCCAACGGTGCCGGCAAAACAACGTCGTTCTACATGATCGTCGGCCTGATCGGCCCGGACTCCGGGAAAGTCCTCCTCGACGACGAAGACCTGACATCCCTGCCGATGTACCAGAGGGCGCGTCGCGGCATCAGCTACCTTCCCCAGGAACCCTCGGTCTTCCGCAAGCTGAGCGTGGAAGAAAACCTGATGGCCATTCTCGAAACCCTGCCCCTCAACGCCCACCAGCGCCGCGAGCGGATGTATCGCCTGATCGAGCAGCTGGGCCTGGAGAAAGTCCGGCAAAGCAAGGGCTACATGCTCTCCGGTGGAGAGCGCCGCCGCACCGAAATCGCCCGCTCCCTCGTCATCGAACCAAGCTTCCTGCTTCTCGACGAGCCCTTTTCCGGCATCGACCCGATCCAGGTTCTTGAGCTCCAGCGGATTATTTCCGACCTGAAACGCGACGGCATCGGCATCCTCATCACCGACCACAACGTTCGCGAGACTCTCGCCGTTACCGATCGCGCCTATATCATCAACAACGGCCGGATCTTCCGCACCGGCTCCCCGGAATCGCTGCACAGCGACCCCGAAGTCCGCCGGGTCTACCTAGGCGAAGGCTTCCAGATGACGTTCGATCGAATGTAATGACACGCTTTGTCCCACGCGGCAATCTCAATTCCTGTGGCTTTCGCTACTGATCCTCGTTGCCCTTGCCGGGAGTGCCCAGGCCCAAGAGTATCTGCCCGAGGCGGAATTCGCCGGTTCCACTGAGTTTCGCGCCGTTTCCTACATCCAGCCAGTCTGGAAACAGCTCAGTCTGGAAGCGCATTACTACGGAGTCAGCCGCGCCGACCTCGGCATCGCCGGCCCCAGCTTTGAATTTCGCATCAAGGAACACCTGAAAATCGCGCCGGGCATCGGCGTGGCGTTCGGCTCGCCATTCCGGACATCTCCCGCCCTGATGCTGCGCGTGGGTTTCGAGAAGGACTGGCTGTTTGCCGAGTACAACCTGATCGCCAGCCTCCGGGCCGCCCAGCGGGAAGACCAGTTGGAAGAAGTTCCCGCCGGCGAAGACCTGATTCGCTACTCCCGCCTCTCCGATGGTGATCACGTCAGCTATCGATGGAAACGTCTCCAGACCGGCTTCAGTTGGGAGCACATCTCCGTCCGGGCGGAGAGCGAATGGAAAACCGGCTTCCGCGTCGCTGTCGGGCTGACCCGCCGGCTTTCGTTCGTCACCTACACGCTCTTCCCCGAAGCGGAGTTCCGCGCGGGTTTGCGCTTTACCCCCGAAGAATAGCCGTCACTGCCACGCCGCCAGGGCATCCACCACGCGCTCCGCGGCATGACCATCCCATCCCGGAATGGCTTGGCCCTTTTTGTACTGACCCTCTGCAATGGCGTTGAGATAGCCCGCCACCTCCTGAGGATCGCCGGGCACCAGCGTGTTGGTTCCCAGCGTTAACGTAACCGGCCGCTCCGTATTCGCCCGCAGCGTCAGGCAAGGCACTCCCAGATAAGACGTCTCCTCCTGCATCCCGCCGGAGTCCGTCACGACGACCGCCGCTTCACTCTGCAAGCTCAGCATCTCGCGATACGGCATCGGATCGGTGAGATGCAGGCCGGGCGTGGCCGACAGAGCCAGGCTCTCCAGACGCTGCCGCGTTCGCGGATGCACCGGAAAGATCACCGGCATGCGCTGGGCGACATCCTGGAATACCTGGACCAGTCCGCGCAGCCGCTCCGGAACATCCACGTTCGAAGGACGGTGCAGAGTCACCAGCGCGTACTTGCCCGCCTCGGCTCCATACTTCGTTCGCGCCGAAAGCGCGCGAGCGTTCTCCAGCTGCTTCACCAGAGTGTCGATCATCACATTGCCGGCAAAGACGATGCGTTCCGCCGGAATGCCTTCGTTCCGCAGGTTGACTTCCCCCGCCGGCTCGCTCACCAGCAGCAGATCGGAAATCGAATCGGTGACAATGCGGTTAATTTCCTCCGGCATCGCGCGATCGAACGAGCGCAGGCCCGATTCCAGGTGCGCTACCCGGATCTGCAGCTTCACCGCCGCCAGCGCGCACGCAATCGTCGAGTTCACATCCCCCGCCACCATCACGCCCGCCGGTTTCTCCGGCTGTTCCATCAGGAACTTTTCAAACGATTCCAGAATTCGAGCGGTCTGCGCGCCATGAGTCCCCGTCCCCGCGCCCAGGTGAGCATCCGGCGCCGGAATCCCCAATTGCTCGAAGAAAACCCCGGACATCTGCTCGTCGTAGTGCTGCCCCGTGTGCACCAATACCGGACGGAATAGCCCCTCGCGACGCCGCAGCTCCGCCAGCACCGGCGCAACCTTCATAAAATTCGGTCGCGCCCCGGCGACAACAATCAGTTTCTTCATGAAGTCAAGGAATGTCTATTTTCTCATTCATTCGTCGTTGAGCCCCGGCCATCGCGATTCCCCGCCAACCCTCTCCAGTAGCTCTCCACCAATCGCACCGTCATCCCCGGCATATCCCAATTCCGAGCCACTTCGGAGCGTGCCCGCTCCACCATCGCCGGATCTCCCCCGTGCAGCAACTCCAGGACAGCCCGCGCGAACTGTTCCGGCTCATCCGCCAGCCGGCAGAATTCGCCGTCCACTCGCGCCAGTCCTTCGGCGCCGATCTTCGTCGACACCACCGGAATGCCGCACGCAAAAGCCTCCAGCAGTTTCACGCGCACGCCAGAGCCGCTGAGGATGGGACAAACAAAAACGCCACACCGGGAAAGAGGTTCGCGGATGTCTTCCACAAATCCGCGCAGCTCGATCGCTCCCTGCAAAGTGGGCAATTGATGGGCAGTGGGAGGGTCGGAGCCGACGGCGACCAGTCGCACATCCGGCCGCTCCCGCAAGATCAACGGCATCACCTCCGCGGCGAACCACTGCAGCGCTTCCAGATTCGGCCGGTGCCGGAAACTCCCCAAAAACAGCAGCGTATCGGTCTCGCGTCCCTGGGGGACAAACTGGTAACGGTCCGCCGTGATGCCGGCCCGAAGCCCGGTGTCGATTTTCGGAGCCAGCGCCCGATCGCAGGACACCAGGTAGTCCGCGTTCTCCCGCGTGCAAACCTGCACCCGGTGCACGCCGCGCAGCATCTGGAGCTCCCAGTGCAGCGCGCGAAGATACTCGACGAACGCGCTGGCTTTTCGCATCAGGGGACCCGGCTGGGCAAGTTGCCGGCCGACCGACTGGAAGTAAACGTCGTGCTCGAACACGCACGTCAGAATCCGGTCGAAGGCTCCCGCATACTGCCCCATGTTGGCGTACTCGATCTGGACGACATCAATCTGGTGATGGAGAATCTGCCGGTGGATCAGCCATTCCAGATCGCGATTGGAATACTCCCGCACCGCGTGCGGCCGAATCGATCCTGTCGTCACATCGTCGCTTCGCATGTGCACGATCGTTTCGAAGGAGGCGCACAGGCTGGCCAGTTCCGCATGCTCGGCCACCTGCCGCGGAGTGTCCACCAGCACAATCATGTGAAGCTCGCAATGCCTGGTCAGTTCCCGCGCCGTCTGGCTCATGAACACCGCGCCGCCATGCACCGGAGGCTCAATCGCATATGGCGAGATCATCAGCACGCGTAGTGGCTCGCCGCCGCGTCCGGAAGCCGCTCCCGGCATCAAAAAGCGGTCACGATAGTAGCCGCCCATCGGACGCCGGAACGCTTCCGTATCGCTTACCACCGCCAGCGACCGCGCGCGCCAGCGCGACCGCAGCGCGTCCGGTAATTGGGCGATGGCTTTCAAAAACCCGCGCAGGCTCGGGCGCTCCGGCGAATCGCCGGCAAACAGGCTCACTGCCGCGCTGCCCCAGGCAAAGAAGAAATGCTCCAGCAATCGCCGCGGCTCGTGAATGTTCTTCCACGTCCACAGCAGAAAGTTCTTCTTCAGAATCGAGTCGATGAAGGACTGCGAAAATTTCTTGCCGATGGTTCCGCGATGCTCGTGCCACACGCGGCTCTTCGGCTGATACAGAACGTGCCATCCGCGCCTCCACGCCTGGTATCCCAGATCGGTGTCTTCCAGGTAGAACGGCTTCAACAGCTCGTCGAATCCGCCCAGCTCCAGAAACTTATTCCGGTCGAATGCGGACGAACCGCCGCCGGGATAGAAGCACGGATACGCATCGCGGATCGCCTCGTCGTCCCGATGCCGCACGCGCAACATACCGTCTTTCCACCACGCCTGCGTCAGGCCCGTCTCTTCGCGAAGTTTGTTGGGATCGGAAAAGAAAATCTGGCAGGAGACCGCGAACACGTCCGGGTCCGCGAAGGGAGCCACCAGCGGTGCAAGAAAATCCTCCGCCACCCGCATGTCGCTATTCAACAGCACGACAATGTCGTTGGCGGCGGCGCGAAACCCCGCGTTGGATCCGCCGCCGAATCCAAGATTCTCCGGAAGAGCCAGCAGCCGCACTTCCGGAAAACGCTCCCGCACAAACTCCGCGCTTCCATCGCTGGAGCCGTTGTCCACCACGATTACTTCGTTGCGCGGATTCTCCGCCATCGCAGCAATCACACTGGGCAGATACTTCTCCAGCAAGTCGCGCCCATTCCAGTTCGGAATGACGACGCTCGCGCCCCTCCGGCGTGGTGCGGCTTCCGATTCGTCCAAGGGAACCTTCTTCCGGCCAAACAGCAGCCACGCCAAATCGGAGGCCAGCAGCACCAGCGCCGGAAGAATGACAACGATGGGCAGCACTGCAAATAGAAGCAGCGCACCAAGGAAACGAAGGAGAGCGTTCACGGACGGAGGTCAGGGCCCAGGCCGAGTTTCCTTCCCAATTTCAGCCATCGCGACTCACGAACGGCGGAAAGCGTGGAATCCAGTTCGTCCTTCTGCTGGCTCAACTGGCGCGCCCACTCCGTCCGCGATGCCAGCTCCTGCTCCGTCGAATGAAGCTGGGCCAGAGCCTTCGATAAATCTTCTGACTTGCCGGCAACCTCCTTCTGCAGGATCTCCACGTGGCGAACCTTATCGGCAAGTTCCTCTTCGCGCTTGGCGAGCCAGCTTTGCACGCCCTTCAGCTCTTCCTCCAGATTGTGGTGCTGTTCCATCAACCCCGCGTGCTCGCGCAGCGACTGGTCCAGAAACCCTTGCAGCTTTTGAATGTGACGCTCACGCTCCCGTAGAACGTTGGCTGTCGTGGGCGCGTACAAAAATGTTGGCGAGCCCACCTGCGGCGAAAGCGCGCACACGGCCAGGAAGAAATGAGCCACCCCTGCCTGCGGCTCGCCATTGGTCCGAACGACGGGCTGCCCCGCGGGTTCATCCAGCGGGCGGATGGCCAGCACGGCCGCATGATTCTGGGTAAACAGCTTCACATAGGGGAAATGCCGGCTCAGCAGTTCCCGGAACTCTTCGAGAGTAAACTCCCGTACGTGAAACGGGTTTGGCCCTGATTCGCTTCGCGATTCGGCATAGTAGTCGCGGTTCGGAGTCGAAACGACAAACTGGCCGTTGTTTGAGACCAGCCGCCTCGCCTCGCGCACCAGCGCTTCGCTGTCCTCTAGATGTTCGATTACCTCGAAGGACACCACCAGGTCGAATGCGCCATCGGGCTCCGGAATGCTTTCGGCACTGGCTACGTGAAAGCTCAGGGTGGGAATCCGATACTCCGACGCGGCAAATTCCACCGCTTCGGGCGCGATATCGAAGCCGGCAACGGAGCTGGCCGTTTTCGCCAGTTCCGCCGCCCCATAGCCCGCCCCGCAGCCCAGGTCCGCCACGCGTTTCCCCCGGGCCAACCGGGCCGCGAACAGATACCGGCAAAAATGTTCGTTCCACAGGTCGGCGTCCACCTGGCCCGGAATCACGCGCTCCCCGGTGAATTCCAGCACCGCCCTACGTTCCTCGCACTTGTCGAGAAGGCATCGCGCCCGCAACCTCCGCACACCGAGCCAAGGGAGAAAGCTGGCAGTGGATGATTTCCTTCAACATCCCGGTACTCTGGCGCACGTTCTCAGCCAGGATAGCAACCCCCTTATAATCTTGGAGTCCGCCGGTTCCTTGATGAAGCTGCCCCCGATTCTTTCTCCCATTGGTTTGACAGTGGCGTTTGCTCTTTCCGGCGTCGCGCAAACCTTCCCGGATCTGGAGGCGTTCTTCCAACAATCCACGCGGCTCACCCCCGACGAAATCGCGAAGATCCAGGCCGGCCATGCCGTCAGCAAAGTGCCCAAACCCAGGACTCCCGCCGAAATTCTCGTCTTCGGAGCAGTCCGCATCAACGCTTCCCCCGAAGCCTACATCCAATTTGCGAATGATTTCGATCGCCTGCGAAGGCTTCCGGAGTTTCTTGCAATTGGAGAAATCGGCGATCCTCCCAAAATCAGGGATTTCACGGGGTTCGATCTTGATGCGACAGACATCTCCGCATTGAAGGCCTGCCGGCCGCAACGCTGCGACCTTCAGTTGCAGGCCGAAGCGATGACCGCGATACAAAGCTCAGTGAACTGGTCCGCCCCCGATGTCGCGGATCAGGTGAATCGCCGGCTGCAGGGTTGGACCTTCAATCGGCTGCTAGCCTACCGCCGGGACGGCAACCGGGCTCTGGGCATCTATAACGACGAGGAGCGCCCGACCGATGTGGCTCAACACTTTGAAAACCTCCTCAGCTATTCGGAGCATCTCCCCCGGTATCTGCCGGAACTGTATCGCTACCTGCTGGCTTACCCTGCCGCGCGGCCGCCAAACGCGAAAGAGAAGTTCTATTGGGCGAAAGTGAAGTTTGGCCTTAAGCCGACGCTGCGAATCGTCCAAAGGATTACGCTGGCGGGCCGCGATGCCAGCCAGCCCGCCTATGCAATCGTCGAAAAGCAGCTCTATGCCAGTCACTACTTCAACGCCGCGCTCGACCTGACGTTCTGCGTCCGCAGCAGTGGAGGGTTTTACCTGATCAGGGCGGTGGGCTCCGAACAAGCCGGTCTCACCGGGTTCACCGGCTCCATTCTCCGGCGAGTGGCCGTCAGCCGAACCGCGTCCTCTCTAAAAGATTCCTTGAATGCCGTGAAAGTAACTCTGGAAACAGAGACAGCCCGCCACTAGCGATGATCCAGAATGCCGGAATCCTCGTGAATTCAGAGTTCGATGTACGATCCTCGCGAAACCCTTGCGGGAAGTTGCCGGGCGAGCACCAAACCCAGTAAGGGAAATGCTGTGAGGCCCATCAGCGCAGTATGCAGGGAAACGCGATCGGCGACCCAGGCGGTGCCGGGTACGAAAAGGATGCCCGTGATACCCCAGGCGAACCCCATCATGATGGCTGATACGGTGCTCGGCCGATCCGGCGCGAGATCTTGCGCCATCATCACGTTCACCGGGATGGTCAACAACAGGCTGAAGCCTCCGGCGACCAGGCTGACGATTGAAACCAGCCCGGCGGTGAGGAAGCTAAGAAGCAAGAGCGGCGCCGACAAGAGCATGGAGCACTGAATGACGCGGCGGCCCCCGAAACGATCGGCCATGCGCCCGCCGAACATTCCGCCGATGGCACCCGCCGCGAAATAGAGCGACACGACGATGTTGGCGTAAACGGGCGTGTAGGCTCTTTCCCGCGTGAAGTAGAGCGGAAGGAGGTGACCATAGGTCACTTGGATGACGGACCGTATGCAGACCAGAAAGAACAGCAGAATCATGGGCCGGCGAACGGCGGCGGGGAGAGGTGCGGCCGCGGTGCGAATTCCGGAATGTCCTTTCCGGCGGGGACGATAGAACCAAAGCAGTAGCGCGGCAATGACAGCGCCGGGCGCCGCGGCGATCCAAAGGCCGGAAAGGGTGACCGCCTCGGCGAGCGCGACGATGCTGGTAGGTCCAATCGAGAAACCCAGCGCACCCGCGGCGATGAACAGACCCATCGCTTGTCCCGCGGTTCCGCTGCCGGATTCCGCGACGGATGCCGTCGCCTGTGGGTGAAACATAGCCATCCCCAGGCCAGCCGCGGCAACCAGCACGACCAGCACCGGAAAGCTGGATGCCAGTCCCAAGCAGGTGATGCAGGACCCGGCAATGAGCGGCCCGGCGACGACATAGTAGCGCCAGGGCCACCGGTCGGTGAGGATTCCGAACGCCGGTTGTGTCAAGTAAGACGCGAGGATGAGAACTCCACCCAGCAGCCCGGCTTGCGAGAGGGTGAGACGGAAGTGCTCGACAACAAGGGGTTGAAGCGCTCCCAACGCGCTGGAGTAGACATCGACAACGCAGTGCGCAGCGCACAGCAAGACGAGCGGCGAAGGCTTTCTCAAACGAACACGATACGAAGCATGGGCCACGGGACGCGGAAATGGCGGAGCGATATTCCATGCAGCGGAACATTTCAGCCGGCAAGGCGTTTGCACTCAACAGTGCGCTTTAGATTGAAAGATCATGCGATCGAGACGGCTTGGACGAAATGGATTGGAAGTGTCGGCCATCGGCCTCGGATGCATGAGCATGACCGGCTTCTACGGCGACGCCGATGAGAAGGAGGCAATAGCAACCCTCCACCGCGCCATGGACCGGGGGATCACCCACTTCGACACCGCGGAAGTCTATGGGCCTTACGCAAATGAAGCGTTTCTCGGGCGAGTTCTGGCGGAGTATCGTGGGCGCATCACCATCGCCACAAAATTTGGATGGCGGATCGTGGATGGCAAGATAGAGGGACTGGATAGCCGGCCGGAAGGGATTCGCAATAGCGTGGACGGCTCACTGCGCCGGCTGGGGACAGATTGTCTGGACCTGCTGTATCAGCACCGGCTGGATCGGACGATCCCCATTGAGGAAGTTGTAGGGGTGATGGGCGACCTGGTGAGGGAAGGAAAGGTACGTCACCTGGGCCTCTGCGAAGTGGGGACGCGGACAATCCGGCGCGCGCACGCGGTGCATCCAATAGCCGCAATCCAAAGTGAGTATTCACTGTGGGAGCGGGGGTTGGAAACCGAGGTGCTGCCCTGCCTCCGGGAACTGGGCATCAGCCTGGTGGCCTTCGCTCCGTTGGGCCGGGGTTTTCTGACGGGACTCGCCAAGCCGGCAACGGATCTGGCGGACAATGACTGGCGGCGCGGTGATCCTCGTTTGTCGGGCGAGAACTTTGCGAAGAATCGGGCAGCTGCCGCGCCGTTGTTCCGGATTGCCGGGGAACGCGGTGTACCGCCCTCTCAAATCGCCGTCGCCTGGCTTCTTCAGCGGGGAGAGGATGTCATTCCGATTCCTGGAACAAAGCGGCGCGCTTATCTCGAAGAAAACATTGCGGCCGTCGACCTGACATTGACAGAAAGCGAAGAGGAGCAACTGAGCATTCCGATTTCCGTCGCTGGCGAGCGCTATGGACCGAGGCAACTGCAATACCTGGATCGGTAGGCGTTCTGCGCTGGGCGCGCTTACCGGCGGAGCTCTGTTTGCAGCCGCTGCGAGCGAGCAGGTGCCTGTACTGCCACGCGATCGACACGGATTCTCCACAGTGTCGATGCCGGACGCCACAGCGTGGCGTTCGTCCGAAGAGGATGCATGGCAATCCGGAGATAGCGCGCGGCTGGCCGCGGGCGGGCCCTATCGGATCTGGTTCCGCACTCCGGCCGGCGTTCGTATGATGGGCCCGTTTTTTGTGGGGGATCTGTGGCTGCTGGCGGGACAATCCAATATGCAAGGCGCCGGACTGTTGCGGGGCGCTGTCACCGGCGACGAGCGGATTCGAAACTTTACGCTAGCGGACGAATGGGTAAAGGCTGAAGAACCGGTTCATACGCTATGGGAGGCGCGAGATGGTGCGTATTGGCCCGGCGGTAAACCGACGCCCGCAGAGGTGGAACGGCGGCGGAAGGCTGCCAAGACGGTTGGCGCCGGGTTGAGTCTGCCATTCGCTCTGTCGGTGCTGGAGAAGACCGGTGTTCCGATCGGCCTGATTCCTTGCGCATTGAGCGGCACTTCCATTGCGGAGTGGAGTCCGGCACGCCGGGATGAGAGTGGAGCATCGCTATACGGCGCTTTGCTGCGACGAGCACGAAAGGCAGGCGGACGACTCGCGGGCGTTCTGTGGTATCAGGGCGAGGCTGACGGAAAACCGGAACTTGCTCCACGGTACAAGCAAGCGCTGCGCGAACTCATTGCTGCATTGCGGCAAGACCTGCGAGACGAAACTCTGCCGTTCTATTACGTTCAGATTGGCCGGCATGTTCACGATCCGCAGTCCGCGCGAAACGCTAGCGCGTGGAACCAGGTGCAGGAGTCGCAGCGGCTGATTGAATCGGAAGTGCCCAACTCGACAATGGTGGCGTCGGTCGATCTCGAATTGGACGACGGAATCCATATCGGGACAGATGGCTTGAAGGAGCTCGGGCGACGGCTCGCGCTGCTGGCGACGGGAAGCGCAAAGCGAGGACCCCGGCCCGCCCGCGCGGTCTGGCAGGAACGCGCAATCCGTCTCTTTCTAAGCGATGTCAATGGCCGCATCGAAGGAGACGGCCGCTTGTCCGGATTCATCGTGGCCGACCGTGGAGGCCAGATCACGCCGCGAGTTTATCGGGTGATTGCCGAGGGAACGGATCTCGTGTTGCTGTTGGACGGCGGTCCGACGCCTCCCCCATATCTCTGGTACGGCTACGGCAAGGATCCATACTGCAACGTGCGCGATTCCGCGGGGATGGCACTGCCGATGTTTGGGCCGTTTCCGATCGAGAGCGCGGGATGAAGTGGATTCTCATCTTCGCGACCATCGCCGCGGCGTGCGCACAGGAGCCGGACTATGCGCTGACCCAACCCGGGCAAGGTGACTTGACGTTTTGGGCACGGCCCGAAGGCCGCGACGTACGGCGGGTGGAAGGGGAAGTGGCGCTGGGCGATTATGCGCGAACCCTGGCGTTCCGGCGGTCCAACGCGCCGGTGCTGCGCAAGCTGCGGGACAGGTATTTTTCCCGTGTTCGCTCTTTTCGTGATTACCGAACTGCGGACGCCTTCGTGGCCCGGTTGACGGCTACCGGCTTGGAATGGGTGCAACAGCCGCCTCTTCCGCTGGTATCCATGGCCGGGGCGGCGAAGCAAGTCCCGCTGCTGATTGAGTCGGAGATGCCCGTCTCAGCAGCGCCTGAAATCCTGATTGACGGCCGCGTCGCATTTTCCACCAGTCGTTTGGCGCGTTACGGAGCGGCGGGCTATCTGCTTCACCTGCCCGTCCCGGCGACCGCGGGCGGTCATGCGACGCTGCTCGAAATCCGCCTGGCAGGCTATTCCGCCTCGGCGACCGTTCGCCACGATGTGCGGGCTCGCGCAACGTTTCGCGTCAGGCTGGAGGAGCCGGCGCGCGTGTATCTCACCGGCGCGGACGGTTTGGCCTACGCGCCCGAAGAAGCCATCCAAAGAATCGCAGCGGAGGCGGCGGAGGTGTACTTTCACGCGGCCGGCTCGTTTACCGTGACGGTTCCGAGCGGACTGACGCGGATCGAGGCGATCCGCGGTCCCGAGTATGAGTGGGCAACTCAGGAAGTTGAGCTGTCGCCGGCAGCCGATGCCGATATTGTCCTGCGATTGTCTCGATGGTCCGATCTCGGGAAAGACGGATGGCACAGCGGCGATTCGCACATTCACGCCAACTACGCTGCCCGCAGCCATCAGAACATCACGGCCAAGGATGTCCTGCTGATCGCCGAAGCGGAGGATTTACATGTGCTGAATCTGACTGCGGCGAATTCCTATGACGATTTCATTCACGATGAGAAGTTCTTCACCGGCGGTCCGCACGCGTTGAGTTCCCCTCGCCACATTCTTTATTGGAGCGAGGAGTTTCGCGGCAGCGACCTGTACGGCCATTTGGGGTTTTGGGGACTGCGATCGCTGATCCGTCCGTTCTTCACCGGGCTTGCGGGAAGCGGGAGCGCATATGACTACCCGTTGAATTACCACCAGGCAAAGCTCGCTCAGGAGCAGGGAGGCGCAGTCACTTATATGCATCCCGGCTATTTACCAAGCTTCGATGGCCTTTCGGCCGCAGGCGGACAGCCGAAGGAGCTGCCGGCGGATGTTGCGTTGGGGGTGATCGATGCGATGGACGTACTGAGCAACGCCTACGAATCCGCTTCGGTCCCAATCTATTACCGCCTGCTGAACTGCGGATTTCGATTGGGCGTGTCGGCCGGAACCGATACGTTCCTGAATGTTCGTGACCACTACATTCCCGGCGGCGGCCGAGTCTACGTCCAGGCGGGAAATCCACTGCGGTACGCAGCGTGGATTGCAGCGTACAAGGCGGGAAGGTCTTTTGTCACCAACGGGCCGATGATCCAAATTACCGTGAATGGAAAGGGTCCCGGCGAACTGTTGGCGCTGCCATCTCCGGGCAAGGTTCGCATCCGGGCGCGCGTCGATACGCGTGTTCCCGTGGAGAGCATTCAGGTCATCGTGAACGGACACCCGGTGCTGACTCGCTTGCGCGCTCCGGTGGAGATCGATGAAGTATTGACGATGGAGGAGCCATCCTGGATCGCTCTGCGAGTAACAGGCCCTTGGGAGAGACGAATTGTGAACGATGCTCAAGCGTTCGCTCATACGACTCCCGTATACGTTTCTCTGGGTGGGCGGTCGATTCAAAAGAAAACAGACGCCGAATATTTTGTCCGATGGATGGAGCAGTTGCTGGAGCAGGTATCTGCGACCGGCCGTTTTGCGAGTGACGCGCAGCGGGACGAAGCGTTCGCGCTTCTGCGGCGGGCGTTGGAGGTTTATCGCAAGTTGGCGGTAGGCGGCACCACTTGATGGAATCCTGTGAGCTGTTCATATGCATGGGCAAGCGACAATACTCGCGCTTCTGCATATTTCGGGCCGGCGATCGTAAGCCCAACCGGCAAACCTTCCGGACTGAATCCGCAGGGAACGCTGATGGCCGGAATCCCGTAAATATTGAATGCCCCTGTATTCTCTTCGACCGTAATATCCAGGAGATCGTGTTCGAGGTACCAGGCAATCGGTTCCGGCATCTTGCGGCGTGTGGGGAGCACAACGACGTCGAAATCGACGAAGGCCGCGTCGATGGTATTGCGAAGCGCTTCCAACCGCCAGCGCGATTGGATGTATCCCGTCAGAGAGGCCTGCGAGTCCTTGCGGATAGCTCGAGCCGCATGCATCGTATAGGCGTCCGCTGATTGTTCCCAGAACTGCTGGTGGTAGGCGAAAGTTTCCCCGGCCATGGAGATGGAATCGACGGGAGGCAATGTCACGTCCCCGGTCGACGCGGTTAGCGTGGAGACCGCGCCAATCGCCTGTTCGACCTGTTTTGCTACCGGAGGATCAAGGTCGGAGAAAAACGGATCCCGGGGAACTCCGACACGGAGGGAGCCGACCGGTTGGAGCGTCGTTTTCCCGCCGGCCAGAACATCGAACAGCAAGACCGCATCCGCAACCGTCCGCGCGAGGGGTCCGCAGTGGTCGAGCGAGAGTTTCGCCGGGATGATACCGTCCAGCGGAACAAGTCCGTAAGTAGGTTTTAAGCCGACGACTCCGCAGTAGGCTGCGGGCGTGCGAATCGATCCTCCGGTATCGGTACCCACCGCGGCGCAGACCATTCCCGCGGCGACTGCGCACGCAGAGCCTCCCGACGAGCCTCCTGCATAGCGCGTGTCGTCCCAGACGTTGCGCACCGGTCCGAAGTGGCTGTCGACGGAGGTGCTTCCCAGGCCAAACTCCTGCATGTTGGTTTTGCCCAGGAGGATCGCTCCGGCTTGCTTCAGCCGGCGGACGACTTCGGCATCTGCTGCCGGTACACGGTTCGCAAAGACGGCGCTTCCGGCCGTGGTCCGAATGCCACATGTATCGATGTTGTCTTTTAGCGCTATGGGAATTCCGTGTAGCGGCCCGCGGACCCGGCCGTCGCAGCGTTCCCGGTCCAATTCGCGGGCTTCCCGCAACGCCTCGTCGTGACGCACGGTGATGAAGGCGTTGAATCGCTTGTCCAACTTTTCGATCCGGTCGAGGCACTCGGCAACCAGCGCTTCGGAACGAAGCGTGCCTCGCTCAAGACGAGTCAAAGCTTCTGTGGCTGTCGGGATCATCGCAATGCGGTCACGTAGTTGGCCACGATAAGCCGCGGCCTGGTGATTGCTGTGCCCACGACCACAGCATAGGCGCCGAGATCCATGGCTCGCCGCGCGTCGGATGGACTAGACACGCGTCCCTCCAGGATCACAGGGGCGTCTACCGCTTGAACCAGCGAAGCCAGCAGATTCCAATCGGGGCCATCGCCGCATCGGCTTTCGGTCTCCGGGGTGTAGCCGGATAGTGTCGTCGCGACGGCAGTGGCCCCAGCCTGGTGTGCGGCGATTCCCTCGGCGACCGTCGCCACATCCGCAAGAATCCTGACGGACGGGAAGGTGTGCCGGATCGCGGCGATGAACTCCGCCCCCGTCTTTCCGTTGGGACGGCGGCGGTTGGTCGCGTCCACTGCCACCATATCGGCGCCAGCCTCCAGCAGCTTTGTGACATCTGCTTCGGTTGGCGTGATGAGCACTCGTCCATCGGGAAAAGATGATTTGGTCAATCCGATGAGAGGCAACGCAACGGCTTTACGAATCGCCCCGACATTGTTCGCCTCCGTCGCGCGAATCCCAACGGCGCCGCCCATTTCCGCCGCGCGAGCGAAGAGCGCAACATACTCCGGAGCGTAGAACGGATCTCCCTCCTCGGCCTGACACGACACGATCAGCCCGCGTTCGAACGGAATCATAGACACTCGGCGGCTCGATGAAGCCAGAGAGCAAACTGCGCCGTCAGGTTCACGCGTGACGAGTACGGCCAATCCTTGACATCCCGAATCAGCGCCCAGTGGACGAACGATCCGTCTTCCTCTTGCCCGGCGATGAGGTGATCGCACACCTCGCATGCCACTTCCATACAACGCGAGTCGCCCGTTTCGCGATAGAACCATGCGGAGCCCCAGGCCAGCTTGTGCGCCAGCGTCGTACGAAGGGCGGCGCGCGGCGCTCCAGCGACAAACTCGAACACGCGAGAGGCCGCATCCAGATACCGGCGGTCTTTGGTGATGGCATGCATGTCGCTAAGAATGGCGAGCAGAGCGCCTGTCAGATGATGGTGCTGATCGTTCGCTTCCCGTTCGATCCGGCGCGGCATGTTGCCGGTAGGCGCAAGATCGTCATCGGTCCGCAGGCCGCGCTCGGTATCCCAGGCCGGATAGAATGCGGTCTTCCAATCGTTAGCGTCGATCACCCGGCAAAGATGATCGGCCATGCGGCGCGCGGCGTCCAAAGCACCGGTAGTATACGCGGCCTGACAGCAAACCGCGGTAACCGCGGTGTTCACGATACCGCGCCCGGCGGCTGCCTCCTCCTGCCGTCCGAACATGCCGCCGGTGCCCGGATCCTGCAATGCAAAAAGAGTTGGCAGAGCCCGCAGGGATATATCGAAAGCGAGGTTGACGTGCCCGCTGTAGATCATCCAGGCGGGCGCGTAAGGACGTTCGGCGAGCGACGATGCACGGCCGGCCCGAATTTCCGGAGCATCGAATCCGCCCTCGGGCTTGACATAGGTGCTTCTCTGCCAACGAACGTGGCTGGCGGCTTCCTCCGGCCGTCCGCAGAAGAGGAGAGAAGCCGGCACGACCATGGAGGCACTCATGGTCTGCAAGTCGCCGAGACCGCCGTTTGCCTCCTGCCGGTCAACCAGCCATTGCGCCGCGCGCGAGACGGCACGGCGGTAGAGTTGCTTCTTTTCTGAATAATTCATGAATTTTTGAATACGCCGCAGATGATCAGGACAGTCAGATGCAGCAATAGGGAGACGGCGGCCACGACGAGAAAACCGACCACGGACTCGCGGCCCGGCTTTTGAATCTCCCAGTTCTTCCACGTCACCAGGCGCGGATACCAGTCTTCTCGGCGGATCATGCGGCGTCCTCGGCGAACTGCGCCAACTTCTCTTCTTGTCCGACGGGCGTGTTGATCGTAAGGAAGAAGCGGTCCAGCCGCCGCGATGCTTCGGGCCGCGTCAGCATGCTGACCACGATGCCGGCGGTGACGCCGCACGTCAGATAGAACGTGATCAGCGTGGGGAAATGCTTGTTTCCCGTCCAGTCGAATATGGACGTTCCGATCGCCAACGCGGCGCTGGAGGCTATGAAGCTGGCCCATGCGCCGTACCGGTTGGCCCGGCGCCACCAAAGTCCCAGCCAGAACGAGATGCCGATCAGCGGCACCAGATTGAACATGAACCGCATCGCCGCCGGCACGTCGGCGTGCAGGAACGTCAGGCCCACTCCGGCTGTGGCAAACGCAACCGAGAATATGCGGCTGATCAATAGTTCGGTCTTAAAGGCAGGCGCGCGCTTGGCCATTCGCATCAGATTACGAGTGAAGAGAGCGGAAGAGGTGATCACGTAAACCGCGCCGTTATCCATGACGGAGGCCATGATGCTGGCCAGCATCAGTCCGGCAAACCCGCGCGGCAGGAGATCGCGCACCAGGGCTCCGAAAACGTGGTCGCCGTCGAGCGTCCCTGCCCCGTAGTAGGCGATAGCCAGAACGCCGGTAAGCGCCCAACAGATGGTGCAAACCCGTTTCAGAGTTACGCCGGCGCAGAACCCGATCCGGTTATCGAGCTCCGTGCGCGCGGAGGCGTTGTTGCTCATGATGTGCGGCTGCGCGACGACGCTGAACATCTGATTGATGGTTGCCGCAACGATCCAGTAGAGGCCGATCTCGCCCGGCGCCGTGAGACTGAAGACAGCGTCGATGTTCGCGATTTTGCTTCGGGCGCCTTCGACGCCGCCTACGGCGGTCCAGACAAACGGCACCAGCAAAACAGACATGACGATGGTCAGCGTGCCCTGGACGAACTCATTCCAGACCGTCGCGATGAGGCCGCCCATGATGCTGTAGAGCAGGAATGCTGTGGTCATGGCGATCGTGGCTGTCGTCGCGCCGACATAGCCGTTCGTGAGCGATTCGATCAGCTTGGCTGAACCGAGCAGAGCGACGCTTAGGTATCCGATGTTGACAACGATTCCCATGAAGCCGTAGAGCAGGCCAAGCGACGGTCCGTAGCGCATTTCATAGAAGTCGGCGGTGGTGGTGCAGCGTGCCCGCCGAAAGACTGGGCTGAGCAGCCAGTAGAGCGGCGTGTTGATGATCTGAATCCACTGGTACCAAATGCCCGCCATGCCGAGCCGGTAGGATTGCGAAGTGACGCCGACGGCGCTGTCGGCGTGAGTGCCCGCTCCGAAAGCGTAGAGGATCATAAGCAGCCGGCCGAAACGCTTTCCGCCGGTGTAGTAGTCGTCGATGTTCTTGACCTTGCGCATCGCCCGGACGCCTACGACGAACATCGCGATGAAGTACAGGCCGACGATGGTCCAATCCAACCAGTGAAGCTGTAGTGTCGGCGGCATGCAGGGTCTGTGGATCAGGATAGTTGGACTTGCCGCCGGGCCACTCAGCGGCGAACCTGCACGTTCCATTGTGTGGAACCAACCGGCAAGGTCAGCCGAACTCCTACTGGAATGCCGCTACCATCGCTAAACGGCCATGCCCCATCCACTAAATCCCATCAAACAGGCGCTACGCGATCAGCGAGTGATTATCGGCGCGGCCGTGACGATGGATTCGCTGTTGGCCGTGGAAGCGCTGGCGTCGCTGGAGTTCGACTTTCTGTTTTTTGATCTGGAACACGGAGCGTTCAGCGTCGAGCAGCTGCATCATATGGTGGCGCTGCTGCGGGGCGGCAGTACGGTCGCGATCGCACGCGTGGCGGGGGACGATCCATGGCAGTTGAAGCGTGTGCTGGATACGGGCGTTAAGGGCATCATCATTCCCTTTGTGAACACCGGCGCGGAGGCGAGAGAAGTGGTCAGTAGCAGTAAGTATCCGCCGGAGGGCGCTCGTGGTCTTGGCTGCATGCTGGCGGCATCGCGCTGGGGCGTTACGTCTCCGGAATACGTCGCCGCGGCGAACCGGGAGATTCTGGTAATCGTTCAGGTGGAGACGGCGCAATCGGTGGAGAATATCGACGAGATCGCGTCGACGCCGGGGGTGGATGTGATCTTCGTGGGTCCCGGAGATCTGTCGGCGGATCTGGGTGTGCCGTTCGAGACGGCTCACTCGCTGGTCAGTCAAAGCATCGAAACTGTGGTGGCCGCGGCTGCAAAGCGAAACGTCAGCCTGGGAACCGTGGCCAAGGCGGGTAACGACATCCGGCATCGGATTCAGCAGGGGTTCGCGATGCTGGTGGTGAGCGGCGATCTGTCGGGTTTGACGCAATCCGCGCGCGAAGCACTACGAATGGCACGGGGAGTGGTTGAGGAAGTGAAAGCTACGACAGTGCCAGATCGCGGGCGGTGATCAGCATGCTCTTCAGAATTTGATAAGTTTCCGCTTCGTCGGGGAACGGCTTTCGTTTTGAGACGCTGAGGGCGGCAATAAGCGCTCCGCGGGTGTCGTGGACGGGAATCGCGACGCAGCGATAGCCGAGTTTGCACTCCTCGTCATCCATGGCGTATCCCTGCGAAAGGACAGTCGTCTGGATATGCGAATTCAGCTCCCCGGGGCTGCAGATGGTCTTTTCGGTAAACCGGCGAAGGTTGCGCCGGAGAGAGAAGTAGCGGTCGCGGACTTGCTGCGGGGAATATGCCAACAAAATTTTGCCAAGGGCGGTAGCGTGCGCGGGCATCCGGAAATGGGGCCGCTCCGCACCCATCGGCAGGCGGCGGGAAGTGCTGCGCGCCAGCTCGACAACCTCGCTTCCTTCGAGAATGCCGAGATGAGCCACACCTTTGACGTTGGTGGCCAGTGTGTCCAGGCGGGGCTCCGCTTCCCAAATCAGGCGGTTGGAAACGCGGGATGTTTGGCCCACCAGTAGCGCGCGCGTTCCCAGACGGTAACGCCGGGTTTCGGTCTGTTCGACGAAACGCTCAAACTCGAGTGTCCGCAAGATCCGATGGATGACGCTGCGGGAGTAGCCGAGATCCGCCGCCATTTCGCTGACGCCCCATTCCGGTTGAGCGGAAGTGAAGCAACAGAGCACCTCCAGCGCGCGGGTGATGGCTCGAGTGCCGGTTTGCAGCTGGGTGGCGCTCTCGACTTTTGGCGGCATGGTTCCGGGACGTGCCGATTGTAACCAAACCGCAGCGTCAGATGGTAGCTTTGAACGCATACAGGCGAGAGTCCTTCATCAGGAAGACCAGGCGAATCCGCCGCCCTGCCAACTCACGCAGCGAGCGATCGTTGGGCCAAAGCACGTTCTTTACACGCTCACCCCACGGGAACGGGTTGAGATTGTTGAACTTGGCTTTCTGGTCTCCGGAGAATCCGGGGATGGGGTTGCCGCCTTCGTCCTGTACCTCGATCTCGATGGTCCCTCCACCAGCGTTGTAAAAGCCCTGGGGATAGCGGGTGTAATTGCAGTTGATCATCAGGTCTCCGCCCGGCCACTTCATCGGCTTGGTGATCAGTTGGCCTTCCTTGAAGTCCGCCCGGATGGCTGCGAAGCGATCGATCGGAATCGTGGCCATGCCGACTGCTCCATAGACCTGGCCCAACTCCTGCCCGTGAGCGCGGCTGCGACCGCCGAAGTAGAAGCGCAGCGTGTTACCGGAGCGATGCGGGGCGGTATTGACGGTGCTGTTCCAACGCTCGTTCCAGGGAAATCGCGGGGTGATCAGTCCTTTGCGGGCCAACGGCCGATGCCACTGCAGGCCGTCATGACTCCAGGCGGGCTGGATCTCGAAGACATCGGGATTTCCCTGCCATCGCTCCACCAGTCCCAGATAGATGTCGTTGTAGGGAAAGCCGGTGAATCCGTAGAGTTCGACGTTCGGATCGTCTTGTAGGTCCGGCCGAAGAATCGAGGTGGGTTCCGCCCAGTTGACGAAGTCCTCGCTCTCGGTGCGCCAGATGGTGCGGGCGCGGTGCAGCGGCAGCATCTGCTTGTGCCTCAGATAGGCCACAAACTTGCCATTGCGATCGCGGGTGCCCATGAGGTTGGTCTGATCGCCGGCCGTTTGCAGCACAGGTTCGGAACGCAGCTTCCAATCGATGCCGTCGGCGCTAACGGCCACATAAGTGCCTGTCGGCGTCTTGCCGCCGGCGCCGTAGTACATCATCTTGAACGGATTTACGGGATCGGCGGTATCGTGGCAAACGGTAACAGCGGTGAAGGACTGTTCGTCCGGCGGGTGCCACACGATGTTGTTGTTCTTGTTGCCGGCGTACTCGACGCGTCCTAATTTTGGCCTCTCCCAGCGCATTCCGTCCGTGCTGGTGACCATGCACATGCGCATCGGTTCCGGGCGATTGTAGGTCATGTAGTACATGCGCCACTCGCTGCCGATGCGGTGCACGGAGCCGCCCGAAATCACGATCTGGTAGCCATCGACGGCGGTTTCCGGGCGCAGAACAGGCTCCGGAAAGATCTCTGCCTGTTCCCAGGACCGCTCCAGCCGGTAGGTTTCCTCGATCCACGTATCGTCCAGGAACAACTGGGGTTGGCGGAGATCTTTATTTTCGGTATTGGCCGCGAAAGAACGGGTTTGCGGCTGGGAAGCCGCGCCCACAGCACTCGCGCCAAGCGCACCGGCCATGAATGTCCGCCGGTTCACTCTGGAAAGACCAAAAGGCATTTTGCGATTCTAGCGCCGGGCGCAAATGCGGGACTCCCCGGGGTGGCGGCTGTTCCACACGCCGGAATGGCTGGCCGGTTTCAATGCAATGTCTCCGGCACCCACCCGTAAGATCAATGGCACAAGTTCGGGCAGACTCCAGGCTCACTTAGGGAGACATATGAAACAGCTTCACTTTCGACTGCTCCTCGCGGCGCTCTGCAGCCCGCTGCTGATGGCGCAAGGCAGCGGCAGTATCTACGGAACCGTCACCGACCCCAGCGGCAGCGTCGTGGTCAATGCCACCGTCACCATTACGAACGAAGCGACAGGGATCCGCCGCGCGCTGCAGACGGGCACCGGCGGCGAGTATCTCGTATTTCCCCTGCCAGTGGGCAGCTATCGCGTGGAAGTAGAGGCAAGCGGCTTCACCCGCAAAGCGCAGACCGGGATTGACGTCCGCGCGGACGAACGAGCCCGCATCGATATGGAACTGGCTCTCGGCCAGACTTCTCAACTGGTGGAAGTGCCAGGACAACAGCCGCTGGTGGAGAGTTCCACCGCCACCCTTTCGACACTGATCGATAGCGAACGTGTCACCCAGCTGCCGTTGAACGGCAGGAACGTTCTGGACTTGCAGAGGCTGCTTCCCGGCGTGACGGGCAACACGGGAGAATCCGGCGGCTCCAATCCGGGTCTTTCCGTGAATGGAACCCGCGGGACGATGAGCAACTACACCATGGACGGAGCCAACGCGGTGGATGGATTTACCAACACTGCCCAGACGATGCCGAATCCCGACGCGGTTCAGGAATTCAGCATGGTGACATTTGCGATGAGCGCCGAGTACGGGCGCGGCGCGGGCGGCCAGATCAACGTCATCACCAAATCCGGCTCCAATGACTTTCACGCCACCCTGTTCGAGTTTCTGCGAAACAACGTTTTGAACGCGCGCAGCTTCTTTGCCCCCTCTAAGGAAACTTTGCGGCAGAACCAGTTCGGTGTCACCTTCGGCGGTCCGCTCTGGATTCCCAAACTCTACAATGGGCGCAATCGAACCTTCTTCTTCTTCAGCCAGCAGACAACCCTGCAGCGATTCCACAGTTTAAACACTGTGAACTACCTGATGAGCGATCTGGAGCGAAACGGAGATTTCAGCCGCTCGCCGCGCGTTCCGACGGACCCAAAGACTGGCGCTCCGTTTCCAAACGGCATCATTCCGGCAAGCCGGATCGACGCGGTTTCCCGCAACGTCGTCGACCAGCTGCTTCCCAGCGCCAATGGTGGAGCCGGCGGCACCTATCGCTTCACCTTCCCGCGCCAGCTGGACCAGGTGGAATATCTCGGCCGCCTGGACCACAACATCAACGACAAGAATCGGCTTAGCGGGCGCTTTTTCTGGAATGATCGCGATGAACGCCTGATCGGTGGACTACCGGAGTTCCAGAACTGGGTGACGGCTCCCACCCGCAACTTCGTGCTGGAAGATACCCATATCTTCTCGCCGAACAAGACCAATATCGCCCGCTACGTGGAGACCCTGGTGCAGGAACGCGGCGGCCAGCTTCTGGGAGTATCGTTCGACCAGTTGGGTTCGAAAATCTACGTTCCGGAGGTTGCCGGGCAGAAGTGGATGGTCCTTTCGACCCCCGATTTTGCGATGTCGGGCCGGCGTCCGTCCGATGAACGGCGGCGCCTGACCCAGATCACCGATACATTCCTTTGGATCAAGGGCCGGCATCAGCTGAAGATGGGGGGCGAACTCCGCCGGATCTTTTACGACATTCCGCTAGGAAGCGTCGCCGGTGGATCGTTCACGTTTGCCACCAACTTCACGGGAGTGTCTTCGGGAGACTTCCTGCTCGGCCTGCCGACGCGGTTCTACCAGGACGCTCCCCGTCTTCAGACTGCCAGCGGCTTCGAACAGGACTTCTTTATCCAGGACGACTTCCGCGTCTCGCGGCGCTTTACGTTAAATCTCGGACTGCGCTATGAGCCACGCATACCTGTCCACGAGCGGAACGGGAACTTCACATCGTACATGGCCGGAATGAAGTCCACCAGATTCGTGAATGCACCGCTAGGCCTGGTGTTTCCCGGCGATCCGGGCGTTCCCGAAGGAGGCTATTTCAACGATTTGAATAATGTGGCGCCTCGCGTCGGTTTCGCGTGGGATGTGACGGGCGATGGCCGCACCAGCCTGCGCGGGGGATACGGAGTCTTCTATGACAACATTCGATGGGGCGGCACGGAAACGCAGGGATCTTCGGAACCGTTCGTACGAACTGCCGATATCAATGCTCCCGGCAGCTTCACCGATCCCTACGGAGCTTCCGGCACACCGAATCCGTTTCCGTTCGATCCGGCCAGCGTCGATAAGAATTACGTTTTCAGCCCAAGAATCAACGTTTGGGCGTGGGACCCAAATTTCCGCATCGGCTATCTACAGCATTGGTCGCTGATTGCCGAACGCGAACTCCCCGGCTCGTCGATGATCCGGGTTGCATATATTGGCAACAAGGGTACGAAGCTGTGGACCAGCCGGGACATCAACTATGCCACCTACATTCCCGGTCAGTCGACCTTGGCGAACATTAACGATCGACGCCCGATTCCTGGTTTTGCCGGACTGGACCAGTCGGAGTCGCAAGGTTTCTCTTCCTACAACGCCATGCAGGTCACGTTCAACAAACGGTATTCCCACGGCGTAACGGTGTTGGCGTCCTATAGCTGGCAGCAGACGCTGGATTCGATCTCACGCGGCCGCCAGGCTCTTTCGCAACCATGGCCGAACAACCTGGCGCTGAACAAGGGCCGGGCGAACTTCGCCGTGGATCATGTTCTGGTTACCTCATTCGTCTGGGATCTTCCGTTTCTGCGGAACAGGTCGGGAATGGTCGGCGCCCTTTTTGGGGGATGGCAGTTAAACGGCGTTTTGACGATGCGAACGGGAATTCCTTTCGACGTCGTGCCCGGACAACCTTCTTCCTTGAGCGGAACCGGAGGTGAACGCGCCGATCTCATCGGAGATCCATTTCTGCCCGACGGGCGGTCCCGGGACGAGGAGCTGGCGCAGTTCTTCAACAAGTCGGCCTTCGCCGTTCCGGGAAGCGGAAGCTGGGGGAACTTCGGGCGAAACGTGATGTCCGGCCCGGGTCAGCGCAATCTGGACCTGGTGATGGGCAAGAACTTTCGGATTAGCGAACGCCATGTAATCTCGTTCCGCAGCGAGTGGTTCAATTCCACGAACACCCCCACTTTCAACAATCCTGTGAACTCGGTAACAAACGGCAACTTCGGACGGATTACCGGTGCAGGCCCCGGCCGCGTGATCCAGATGGCATTGAAGTACAGCTTCTGACCTTCGCTGCGAGTATTCACAAAACACGAAAGCCCCGGAATCGAACCCGGGGCTTTTTCCGTTCCTGGGCGCGCTGTCAGGTTTTCTTCTGCCAGCGAGGGAACTTCAGGTCTTGCACCGGCTCCGATTCAAACTCCACCGCAATCACCGGCAGCATTTCCGGCGCCTGCTCCGGAAGTCCGGTGAACTTCACGCGATAGAGCGGGAAGCCCAGGTCGGGCTCGCGGGGATCGTTTTCGCGGGCTTGCTCGAATACAACTGGCTTTCCGGTCGCTTGCCAGCGGGCGCTTTTCACTTTGCTGGTGAACCGAG
The DNA here is from genome assembly GCA_964515165.1 of uncultured Solibacteraceae bacterium. GTDB lineage: Bacteria > Acidobacteriota > Terriglobia > Bryobacterales > Bryobacteraceae > JAPKYZ01. The sequence goes on from CAZETQ010000008.1 coordinate 66,321, forward strand.
CCAAGGTGATCACCGACCCCGGCCATCGCGTCACATGAAGAAACAAAGTGTTGCCCTTTCTGGTGAAGTTGACATAGTTGCTTCGCTGGACCCGGCAGAGCTCAGATCCGTAGACTGTCTCGCCGTGAATGTCCAGCCAGCGTCCCATCTGCTCCAGAACGCGCACCGACGGCTCCGGCACGCTTCCGTCGGAGCGTGGGCCGATGTTGAGCAGATAGTTACCGCCGCCGCGGGAACAGGTAATGAGATTGCTCAATAGCGATTTGGGCGTCTTCCAGGTATCGTCCGCTGCCACATAACCCCAGGAGCCATTGATGGTCATGCATGTTTCCCAGGGACGGCCCGGTTCGGAGGCTTCGATCTTCTGTTCTGCCGTGGCGAAGTCGCCGGGTAAGCCGCCCCGGTCGTTAATGACCATGTTGGGCTGGAGTTTGCGGATGGAGGCATGGAGCTTTTCTGTTTCCCAACCAGCTGGATCCAGTGGCCAGGTTCCATCCCACCAGAGAACGTCAATCTGCCCATAGTTCGAACAGATTTCATGCACCTGCGCGTGAATGTAGTCGACAAAACGGCGCCGTGCCGCCTCGTCAACAACGCAGCGCAATCCGTCGGGATGGAACCAGTCCATCATCGAAAAGTAGAAGCCCACGCGCCGATTCTCCGCGCGCGCAGCTTCCACATATTCGGCCACCAGGTCGCGTCCACATGCCTGTTTGGTGGCGCAGAAGTCCGTAGTCTTGGTATCGAACAGGCAATAGCCGTCATGGTTCTTTGTCGTGAGAACCATGTACTTCTGGCCGGCGCGCCGCGCCAGTTTAGCCCACTGACGGGCAACCCCAGCCGGAGGACGAAACTTAGCGCCGAGCTGCCGGTATTCTTCGGGCGGGATCGCCTCGTGCTCCATGTTCCAGATATCCCGGGCGATGATCGTGTGAACGCCCCAGTGAATAAACATTCCAAACCGGGCGTCGATCCACCAGTCCATTCGCGACGGAGCTGCCAGCATTCTACGCGCGAGTGTAGCTGTGGCGGCCGTCTGCAGAAACAATCTGCGAGATAAAGGGCTTGTTGTCATCCGATTCCTGCGTTTCGATGGATCCGTCTGGCCTCAGTATGGATGCAGCGCGCTTTATGTGTCCCATACGCTCCGGTGCCCGTTCCGGCCACTGGAACGTTTCGCCGATCACCGGTCGGCAAATGATCTCGCTGTCGACCGGGAATACCGGAAATCCTGCAACATGTTTATACAGTCCAACTAAGTTCTACAAGGTTCACAAGAAATGAAAATTACAGCGATCAAGACGGTAGTGGTGCACGCGAGGATGCGGAATTGGGTGCTGGTGAAGATCGAAACAGACCAACCCGGCCTGTACGGATGGGGCGAAGCCACTTTGGAATGGAAGACCAAAGGCGTCGCCGGGTCGATCGAAGACCTCTCGGTGCTGCTGATTGGGCAGGACCCGCGACGGATTGAGCATATCTGGCAAGTGATGCACCGCCAGTATTTCTGGCGCGGCGGGATTGTGACGTATTCGGCGATGTCGGGAATCGATCAGGCGCTATGGGACATCCTGGGCAAGGAGACCGGGAAACCGGTATGCCAGCTGCTGGGCGGACCGGTTCGGGATTCCTTGCGGTTGTACGACCATCTGGGCGGAGGATCGCTGGAAGGCATTTACAAAACCGGTGGACCGGAACAATTCGCCGAGCTGATCTTAGAGAGCAAGGCGCGCGGATTTACTGCCGCCAAGTCCATGCCCGTGCCAATTTCCGAGCTGATTGAGAATCCGGCCGTGATGAAGCAGGCGGCGCGCTGCGTCGAAGCGATGCGCCTGGCCGTGGGCGACGATTTCGACATTATGCTGGACTTGCATGCGCGATGCACTCCAGCGGCCGCCATTCAGTTTGGCCGGCTCCTCGCCGATTACAACCTGTACTGGTATGAAGAGCCATGTTGGCCCGAGCATGTCGACGCGCTGCGAGAGGTGAAGGATGCTCTACCTTTCCCCATAGCTACAGGCGAGAGGCTGGTGGGGCGGTGGGAATTTCGGGAGCTGCTGGAGAAGCGAGCTGTCTCGATCATTCAGCCGGATGTTTCCCACTGCGGCGGCATCAGCGAGGTGCGGCGGATCGGGGCGATGGCGGAGGTGTATTCGATCCCCATGGCGTGCCACAATCCACAGGGACCAGTCTCGACGGCAGCCAGCCTACAGTTGGGGTTTGCGACCCCGAACTATCTGATCCAGGAGATCGTTTGGAACGATGTGCCGTGGCGCAACGACATTGTCCTGGACGGTTACGATGTCACGAAAGGCAGCGTGACGGCGCCGGACAAGCCCGGTTTGGGAATCGATATCAATGAATCCGAAGCCGCGAAGCATCCGTGGCAGCCGGAAGTCACCATGGAAGCCTTTCGAAAGGATGGAAGTGTAGCCGACTGGTAACGTCCTAACCATCCCTCCATTACCCCTTAGTACTTCCGTTCGATGGGCGAAAGCGGCGGGAAGTTCTATTCTTAGCCATCGCCGTTCAGCATTCGGTTCGCTTCGAACGCTGAGGTCTTGAGTTTGACCTGTCACCAAGTGGGGAGGATCACCTCCCGCTGGGGCTAAAACTGTAAATTTAAACAAGAACTAATAAAACCTCTTCTTGGCAGGAGAAACTCAGCCGGTCCGTCCCGCACGGACCGGGTTTTTCTTTCTACATTGGTACTTTACTTGCCTGCCGATCTCAAGTGACGGCCAATTGGAAAAATTGCTGGCTCCATCATGCCCGCGACGGCTCTCCGGGGATTCAGCGGCGAAGGACCCTCACAATGGGACGTAGTGAAGTTCTCCCTCCTTGTGGACTTTGCGGCCCGTTTGCCTCATCTTCGCCGGCACTTGAGGAATACCTCCGGAAGCGAGAGCGACGCCAAAAGGGGCGGAGTCGGCGCGGGCGAATGGCGCTCGATTCACTGGGTGAAACCGGAGCTGGTTTGCGAGGTAGAGTTTACGGAGTGGACCCAGGATGGCCGCATCCGACAGCCATCCTTTCAGGGGCTTCGCGAAGACAAGCCCGCCACGGTGATTAAGCAGGAGAAACCTGTGTCTGTCTCCAAATCCAAGGGCACTCGCAATCATTCGAGCGAGCTCGATTTTGGGGGAGCAAGGATCACTCACCCGGACCGGGTGATTTCGGAGACAGGTCAGGTCACAAAAGGCGATGTCGCCGCCTACTACCACGCCGTCGCTCCTCTGATGCTGCCGCGCATCGCCAAGCGGCCCATCAGCTTACTGCGCTGCCCGGAGGGATTCGACAAGGAATGCTTCTACCAGAGGAACCCCGGCAAAGGATTGGGACCGGGTGTATTTCCGTTCGAGTTCCGCCATGAGGGAAAGACGACGGAATACCTGTACATCGAATCGGAGAAGGGGTTGATGTCCGTCGTGCAGATGAATGCCGTCGAGATCCATCCGTGGGGGGCTCGCGTCGATTCCATCGACTATCCGGAAGAGGTCATTTTTGACCTCGATCCGGCGCCCAACGTCCCGTTCGAAGCGGTGAAGCTGGCGGCGCAGGATCTGCGGGCGCGGCTGAAAAAGAATGGCATGCAGCCACGGTTGAAGTGCACGGGTGGCAAAGGCTTGCATGTGATGGCGGATGTTCCGGGGAAGCAGAAGTGGCCCGAGGTGAAAGAGTTTGCCGCCTCTCTCGCCCACGAGATGGTTGCAGCCGCGCCTGATGCTTATACGGCAACGATGAGCAAGGCCCAGCGCACGGGAAAGATCTTTATCGACTATTTCCGCAATGACTACACCGCCACGGCCGTCGCCGATTACAGCGTCCGGGCCCGTCCGGGCGCGCCGGTTGCGCTCCCCATCGACTGGAAGGAGCTGAAAGCACTGAAATCCGCCGACCAGTTTAAGATTCCCGATGTGCTCCATCGGCTGAAGAAGCGCGCTTCCTCCTGAAAGTAAGCCAAGAGGGATCTACGATCTGCCAGACACGGCAGGCGATCTCGAACAACGGCGGACTTTCGATGCACCGGCGGGATTACGCCGGGCGGCGGACACTGTTCCGCAATCCGTCAACGATTGTCCGGCTCAACCCGAAACCTCCGCCGGCGGACATCACTTTGGCGAACTCCTGTTCGGCGAATTCCATCAAAGAATCCGTAGAGGAGTCTTTATCCGGCCCGTCCGCCTGCGCGGAGTCCCGCATGGAGTGAAGCACTTGCTCGATGAGCAGCGATTCGAATTGCCGGGCAGCATCGAGAATTTTTTCCGGAGAATCCTTCGGCTTTTCGGTGGCCGATGCTCCGGTTGTCGAGAGGGAAACGGGAGTCATCAGATCACCTCCACGATAGCTTCGATGGCGCCCGCGGCGCGCAGATTCTGCAGAATGGCAATCACGTCTCGCGGAGTGGAGCCGATGGATTGCAGAGCTCTCACGAGCTCTTCCACGGTCGCCCCATGCTTCAAGACGAGATTGCGGGCTTTGTCTTCTTTGACCCCGACGTTCACGTTGGGAACGACGGTGGTTTTGCCCTCGGAAAAAGGAGCCGGCTGCGAAACGTCGTAAGTGGTCTGGACTTCGACGCTGAGCGCGCCGTGCATGATGCCGACCGGAGAGATTCGCACCTCTTTCCCCAGTACGATAGTTCCGGTCCGTTCGTTGATCACGATCTTCGCCGGCCGGTCTGCCTGCACTCGAAGCTCTTCGACGCCGGCCAGAAACTCGGCGGTACGATCGCGCCAGGACGGCGGGGTGCTGATCGCAACCAACCCGGAATGCTCGGCACGGGCCACTCGGGGGCCCTCTTCGCCGAATTTTGCATTAATGACGTTTGCGATTCGTGAGGCTGTCGAAAAATCAGGCTGGCGAAGCTGTAAGCGAATTTGTTCGCCGGGAACGACCGATGGGGCCGCTCGCTCGACGATTGCACCGTTGATCACTCTGCCGGCGGTCGGATGATTGACGGTCTGGGCATTGGCCCCTCCTCGCCCCGCTACGAATCCTCCGGTGACAACCGGACCCTGACCGACGGCGAAAACTTCCCCATTCACAGCTCGGAGAGGGGTCAAAATCAGCTGTCCACCTTGCAGGTTGGAGGCGTCGCCTAAAGCTGCCACATGAATATCGATTCGAGAGCCCGGCTGAGCGAAAGCGGGAAGATTGGCCGTGACCATGACGGCTGCCATATTCCGCACCAGCATCGCCTGACCCGGCGCCTGCACTCCCATCCGATCCAGCATGTTGGCGAGGGTTTGGGCAGAGAAGAACGTCTGCCTCTTATCGCCGGTACCATTCAAGCCGACGACCAAACCATAACCAATCAGCTGATTTTCCCGAATGCCCTCAATGGTGACCAGTTCTTTCAGGCGGCTGCCTTCCGAAGCTCCGGAGGCGACGGCGGTCAGATGAAGTAGTCCTACTAGGAAGTTCAAGCGTGCTCCTTAAGCTTTACAACGGCAGTACACGGGAAAAGCTTTAGAACGGAAGAATCCCCAGCAGAATCCGGTAAAGAATGTTCGGCCGGCGGATGGCGTCGCCCACCACGCCTTTTCCATTGATTTCGATCTGCATCTGGCCGATGCGATCGGATCGGACGATGTTTTGTGGCGAGAGATCGTTCCACCGGATCACGCCGCGAACGGTAATCCGCTGCTTTTCGGAGTTCGCTTGTACGTCTTTGATGCCTTCGACGATCAGGTTTCCATTCGGCATCACGTCGACGACCCGGGCAGTCAGAGTTGCATTCAGAGTATTCGAACGGCTGGTGGCCCCGGCACCATCCAGTTTCGACTCGCCTTGTAGATCCAGCACTTGATCGAGAGCCGGGATGGCGGTGCGAGGGCCGGCCAGCGCGGGAATACTCGCCTTGGCGCTGGATTTGCGGGAGGAACTGGTCGCCCCGGTAGAAACCGCGGACGCGCGGTCGCTGACCAGAATCGTGACAAGATCGCCAGGTTGTGACGCTCTTATGTCACGCGAGAGATCGGAGAAACGCATTCCAGTGCTATATAGCGAACCGGGAGAAGGTGGAGTGGCTTCCGAGCTAGCCTTCATCGCGGCGACATATTCCTCGACCGGTGTTGGCGGCACGGGCTTCTTCGCGCGCGCATATGCCATGCCTGTGAGGAGGACGAGGGCAGCCGTAAGTTTCAGATTAGTTCGCATGTACAGGTCCTTGAACGGAAGCTTGCCCGGGACCAGTGACGATGGCCCGGAACTTCTTACCGGAGAGTGGATTCTTGAGAAGGATGGAGCCGCCCCGCAGACCCGCGGTTTCGGCCTTTGCTTCAAGGGTCAGGTGCGCGGCGCCGGAAACGGCGGTGACCGCAACGGTGTCGCCGGCCTGGATCTCGCGTGCCGCTACGATGTCTTTCCGAAGGACGGTTTGACCGTCCTGTATCTGGCGAATGGCGGTGCGTCCAGCGACCAGTGCCGGATCCGCAAAAAACGCCGCGCTTTCCTGGTAGGGCAGCCGGCGAGTCTCCACTGCCACCTGGGATTCGGAGATGGAAGCGCCGGGAGCAATGGTTTCCTGGGCAACCACAATTTTGTAGTCCTGCTGCAAGCGAACGCGCACCCAGATGGGATAGCGGTTGCCGCTGGGAGAAACGATGCTGCCACGCCATAAGCGCGTGCCTTGAAGGTCGCTTCGGGAGATGCCGCCCTTCAGAAACTCGACGGTTCCCGTGGGCACGGCTGTCTTCATAAAGTCGATGAGCTCGACGGCGACGGGGCCTTCGCTTACGGCAAATGCTTGAAACGAGGCCGCAAGCGACGGCTGCAGCCGCTCCGCCGTCAGGACCATGGACGTCCGGATCATGCAGAACTCACGGGCATCGGTGAGAGAGATGAGATGCTTGCGGGCAAACGCCGACAGTTCGTAGGCCGGAAGCACCCTGCGGACTCCCGGCCTCGGCGCCAGACCGAACACCGCGTCCGCAGGAAGCTGCTGAAACTCCGGAACACGCTCCCGCAGATGACGGGCTTGAATGCGATCGTCGTCAATTTCGATGCATTGCCGGGACAGGAGGCTAGCCAAGAGAAGAGCGGCGATCATTTTCTCTACCGCGTCATGTTGTTAACTTGCTGATACATCTCATCCGCGGCGCGGACGACTTTGGAATTCGCTTCATAGGCGCGCTGGCTCACGATCAGGCTGATGAACTCTTCCACCACGCTGACGTTGGAGCCTTCGGAATATCCCTGGAGCAGCGAACCCAGCCCTTCCTGGCCGCCCGGCAAGCCGAGGGTGGCTTCACCGGAAGCGTCAGTCGCCATGTAGAGGTTTTTGCCAATGCTATTCAATCCGGCAGGGTTGGTAAAGTTCGCAAGCTGAATCTGTCCGGCTATCTGGGAGGCCGTTTGGCCGGGCAGCATATAGCTGACCGTTCCGTCGGAGGCAATCGTCACGGACTGCGCTTCCGGCGGAAGCGTGATTTGCGGTTCCATGGCATCACCGTCGGCGGTCACGATGTTTCCATCGCGATCCATGTGAAAGCCTCCCGCTCGGGTGTATGCCACCTCTCCAGTGGGACGGCGAACCTGGAAAAAGCCGCGGCCCTGAATCACCAGATCCAGGGGATTGTCCGTTTGAGTAAAGTTACCTTGCGTAAAAACGATTTCGTTGGACACCGGCCGAGTACCCAGGCCGATCTGCAACCCGCTGGGAATCACTGTCTGCGCGCCGGCGGCTGCGCCGGGCTGAATGAAATTCTGGTAGAGCAGATCCTGAAACTGCGTGCGGCGCATCTTGAAGCCGGCAGTGTTCGCGTTCGCCAGGTTGTGCGCGATGTTATCGATATTCATCTGCTGGGCGTTCATGCCGCTTCCAGCGCTAAATAGGGCGCGAATCATTCTGTTGTCCTCGTCTGTTATGCGCTCACTCGAGCTACTTCTTCTACTGCTTTGCGATTCATTTCGCCGCCCAAGGTGAGCGCGCGATTCAACATTTCGAACTGGCGCATCACGCTGACCAGCCGAACGGCCAGTTCCGGCGCATTGGCATTAGACTGTTCCACGGCGCCCTGATGAACTTCGACGTTCTGGGCGTCTATCGGCTGAGGAGTCGAAAAGCTGAAGTAATTTCCAGCTTTTTTTTCGAACGTTCCCGTCGCAAAGTCGACGATCGCAAAGCGGCCCGCATCGACGCCGCCTTGGCGGATGGTTCCATCCTTTCCTATTTGAAGGTCGGAGCGCGGATCGATCCGGAAAGGCTGATCGTCGGGCGTCCGGATTTCTACCTCATATCCTTCTTTCGTCAGGATTCGCCCATCGCCGGTCGCATGAAAGGAACCGGCGCGGAGATAGACCGGCCCGTTCGGTCCTTTTGCCACAAAGAATCCCTTGCCACTCAAGGCCAGATCGAGCGGATTTCCGGTGTTGCTGATCGAGCCTTGGGTAAAGTCTGTCTGGTGAGACTCCAGCGTCGGCAGCATGGGGGCATTCTCGTCGCCGACCGTCTCCTCGGAGAAGTATTGGCGGTACAGCTCGCGGTCCGCTTTGAATCCGGGAGTGGTGGCATTGGCGAGATTGTGAGCCAGCAAATCCAGCGACTCCATTCTTGACCGCATTCCAGCCGCGGCGGCGATTGACAGATTGTCCACGTCCCTCTATCGGCAGTCTCCGGGCCAAAGAGAATAGCTGCTCAAGTTATTGAGAATTGGTCGATAAGAAAGGAGAGAGAATCGGCGATGCGCCAAAATTTTGTCGATTTTCGATCGCAAGCCGGCAAGATCTTGTCGTTTTCGCCTCAACACCACCTGTCTTTTCTTAGACTTGCGATTGGCAGGAGTCCTGCATACTTTCTGAGCAGTGACCGCCCCGATTCCACTGATATTCGCTCCGCCGGAGCGTAGTATCACCCAGCCCAACCGCCAGCCCGCCGAAAAAAAAGACGGCGATTTCGCTGAATATCTTGCGAACCTGGAAGCAGGCGACGAGGGCGAAGACGAACAGAACGGCCTTGACGAACGGGATACACGAAAGCCGGAAGCCAAGACTCCTTTGGCGGTACCCACAGCGCCGGCGGCCGGAACCTCTGCGGCCGGAGTGCGAACCCCGAACGAAACGGCTTCGCCGCTTGCCGCGGCCGTTGCGCTGACGCAAGGAACAATTCCAACTGGAAAGATTGCCAAGCCCATTGATCCGGCTCGGGCGCAGGGAGCCGTCGCCTTTGCGCTGCGGCTGACCGAGAAGCATCCCGCGAATGCTGCGGCTTCGCCAAGTTCTTCCGAAACTGCTATCCCGTCGGCGGCCACGTTCGAACAGGCTTTGGACGCCGCGAAGAATAACGGATCCAAGGACGGTCAGGCAGCGACTCCCGAAAAGCAAACCACAGCACCCACTGCGGGGAAGTCGACTTCGGAGGAAGAAACCGCTGAGTTCCCCTTGAGCGCAGCAGCCGAGACAACTCTATCCGGCTCGGCATCGGCAGGGGCTACTCACTCGCAGAGTACGGCAGTATCTCTTCGCGAGACGCCGCGGCACACCCCCGACGCCGCTCCATTACAGAACACGCGCGCTTTAGAAACCGCGCCGGAGCCGCCAAAGGCCGCCGCTCCCCGACAGCTTGCTGTCCGCGTCGAGTCGGCGGACGGCACACAGGCCGCCGGGCGGTCTGTCGATCTTGTCGTCGAACAGCGCGGTGCTGCTCTACATTTGTCTGTCCGTTCTGCCGATCCCATCTTGACGGCGCAATTACGCGACTCTCTTCCCGAGCTCACCAGCCGGCTGGAGTCGCAAGGCGTGCAAGCCGATCTGCAACGAACGGCAAGCGTCAACGCCGTGGCAACGGATGGCGGAATGTTTCGCCAGTCGAATGAGAATTTCCAGTCCGATTCCCAACGGGATTGGGGACAGGGCGGAGGCTCCGGGCAGTCGCAGGACGAACGGCAGCGGCATTCTCAGCAGCAGAAAGATGATTCACAGCCGGACTGGCTTTCGGAACTGGAACGCAATTTATTCGCTCCGGGACGAATTTCAACCGCAAACGAAAGGTAAACCATGACCACCTCCCAAACTTCGAATTCTCCGCAATCCTGGTTCGATTTGTCGAATACCGGCAAGAGCGCGGCTACCGGGAGCGCCGACCAGCCGCAATCGCAGAAGCAGATGTTTCTCCAACTGCTGGTGGCCCAGATCAAGAATCAGAATCCTTTGAATCCCGCCGACGGCGCGGAGTTTCTTGCCCAGCTGGCGCAGTTTACGCAGGTGGAAGAGTCTTTAGGTATGCGGCAGGAACTGGAATCGATTCACCAGATCCTGGCGGACGCGAAAACGGCTTCCGAATCCACCGAGAAAGTATAGGAGCTTCTTCGAATGTTTACGTCTTTTTCCACCGCGCTTTCGGCTTTGGGAGCGCACACGACCGCCGTCGACGTTGTTGGTAATAACCTCGCCAACTTGAATACTCCCGGCTTCAAGGCAAGCGCGGTCTCTTTTGCGGACCTGGTGACTCAATCGCTGGGAGCCGGCCTGGGAGAAACGCAGGTTGGATTCGGCGTGGGACGCCCGGTGACGCTCCGCCAGTTCTCGCAGGGAGCCATTCAGGCCTCGAACGGTCCGCTGGACGCCGCGATTCAGGGCGACGGATTTCTGATCGTGAAGGACTCGGCCGGACGGCAACTCTACACGCGCGGCGGGAATCTCCAGGTGGATAAAGACGGGAACCTCTTGACGGCCAAGGGACAGAAGATCCAAGGCTGGACGGCATCGGGATCGACTTTGGACACCAATCTTCCTGTTGGGGACATCGTGATTCCGGTGGGCACGCTTCGCCAGCCGGTTGCCTCAACCGCGTTCCATGCCGACATGAATCTCAATGCAGCCGCGGCGGTCGGCACCGAATTTTCGACTTCTATCGAGACCTTCGATTCCCTGGGTGTATCGCACATCGTTTCCGCGAAGTTCACCAAGAGCGCGGCGAACGAATGGGACTACTCGATTTCGATTCCCGACGCCGACGTGACATCTCCGGTGACGCCGCTGACCGGCACGATTACCTTCGACTCCGATGGAATTATGACTTCGCCGGCAAGCACGGATACTCCCCCGCAGTTCACGGTGGCAGGACTGACGAGCGGCGCGGCGGATATGACGCTCGACTGGGAACTCTTTAGCGGGGCGACGGGCCGGGTGACCCAGTTCTCGCAGCCTTCGGCGGTGTCGGCGAATGCTCAGGATGGGCAACCGGCGGCGCAGTTGGTCCGCGTGGGCCTGGCGGATGGTGGACAGATTCTCGCGCAGTTCTCAAACGGGGATCAGTTAGTGGTGGGGCAGTTGGCGATGGCTTCGATTCGAAACCCGGAATCGCTTGTGGCGGTTGGGGATAACAACTATCAGCTGAGCTCGCGCAGCGCCTTGCCGGCCATTGGAGTTCCGGGAACCGGCGGACGCGGACAGATCCTGGGTGGAGCCACGGAAGCCTCGACAGTGGATATCGCCAAGGAGTTTACGAACCTGATCGTGTATCAGCGCGGCTATCAGGCAAACACGCGAGTGATCACGACGGCTGACGAGATCAGCCAGGAAACCATTAACCTCAAGCGCTAGACCCTAACGCTCCCCGGATGATTTACCGATGTCTTCTTTAGACAGAATCGCGCACTACGCAGATGTACCCATCGATATCGATGTCGAGCTGGACCGTAGAGTATTGACGGTACGGGACTTGCTCGATCTGGAGACGGGCAGCGTCATCAAGCTGGACCGGTCCGCGGGCGAGAACATTGACGTCCTGGCGGGCGGAACTTTGCTCGCCTTCGGAGAAATCGTGATCGTCGAAGACACTATCGGGGTGCGGATCACCGATTTCAACGAAGAGGACTAATCCCGGCGTCAGGCCGGGTCAACAGAAATGGACCTGGCTTTACAAACGACGGCAGTCATCGCGGTACTGGGCTGCCTAGCGGGACTTGCGTGGATCGTGCGGCGCGGCGGGTTCGCCGTTTCGCCTCCTAAAAGCTCTCTGGCCGCGGCGGGCCGAATGCAGCTTACGCCGCAGCATAACCTCCACATCATTCAATTCGCCAACCGGCGGCTGCTGGTCGCGACATATCCCTCCGGCTGCACGGTAATAGACTCCGCTCCGGCAGAGGAGACCCCATGAACGCAGCAATATCCCTCACGCAAGGCCCGGGAGGGAACGGCCAAGCATCAATGCAGATGCAGATTCTGATTCTGCTGACGCTGCTGACGATGTTGCCGGCGGCGATCGTGTCCGTAACTCCTTTCCTTCGAATCACCGTTGTTCTGCATTTTCTGCGGCAGGCGATGGGAACGCAGACGACGCCCTCGAATCAGGTGCTGCTGGGATTGGCTCTTTTCCTCACGATTCTGATCATGAATCCGATCGCCGGGGAAGTTTACGAAAAAGGTTGGAAACCGTATGAGAAAGGTACGCTCACCGGCGAACAAGCATTTGAGGCGGGTAGTGTGCCCATGAAGCGGTTTCTTCTGAAATTCGCTCGCGAGAAAGACATTCAAGTCATGCTGGAGGCGACCAAGACACCGGCGCCGGCCAAGCCCTCCGATCTCGATCTGAAGGTCTTGCTACCGGCGTATGTGCTTTCGGAGCTGAAGGCAGGATTTCAAATCGGGGCGATTCTTTTTCTGCCGTTCCTGATTATCGACCTGGTTACGGCCTCGATCACCTTATCGGTCGGTATGGTGCAACTGCCACCGGCAATGTTGTCCGCTCCCTTCAAAATTTTGCTGTTCGTGCTGGTAGACGGCTGGAACCTCGTCGTGGGTTCGCTGGTCCGGAGCTTCTACGTATGACCCCGGCTGTCGTGGTGGATATCATCCGCCAAACCCTGATGACAACATTTTGGCTGTGTCTTCCTTTGCTGGCGGTCGGATTCGTTGCCGGTATCGTGATCAGCCTGCTGCAGATCGTGACATCGATCCAGGATCCGGGATTTGGAAGCGTGCCCCGTCTTGCCGCATTTCTGGGCGCCACACTGGTTTTCCTCCCCTGGATGTTACTGAAGCTCATTTCGTTCACCGCGGAGTTGTTCCGGGACTTCACGCGCTATGCCCAGTGATGTCCTGCACCGTTCGATCGGGATCGATCTACCACTGATTGCCGGGTTTCTGCTGACGCTGGCGCGCCTAAGCGGTCTGCTGGTGTTCTTTCCGGTGCCGATGATGACCGGTGCTCCGGAACTGGCGAAGGCCGGTCTGGCTATGGTGCTGACGATTGCGATGTTTCCGTTCTGGCCGAAGGTGACGGGTCCGATTGATAGCTCGACCATTCTGGTGTGGATTGCCGGCGAAGCAGCGTTGGGCATCGGAATGGGCCTGTTGGTCTCTCTTGCCGCGGAAGCGATTTCGGTGGCTATGCAGATGATCGCGTCGCAGGCGGGCTACAGTTACGCGAGTACCATCGATCCGAATTCGCCGGCCGATTCCGGCGTTCTGACGGTTCTCGGGCAGCTGATGGCTTCGTTTCTGTTCTTTGCTTTCGGCTTCGACCGTCAACTGATCCGGATTCTCGCTGCCAGCCTGATTTCGCTGCCGCCTGGCGGCGCCGGAGGGATGCTGCAAAATGCTTCGCCGGACCTGCCGATTCGCATGGGTGCCACGGCCCTGTCGGCGGGGCTCCGGATGGCCTTACCGATTGCCGCCTTCCTGGTGGTGTTGGACTTGGCACTCGCCCTGCTGGGACGGCTGAATCAGCAGCTTCAACTTGTATCGGTCGCTTTCCCCGCCAAGATGCTGCTGGCGTTGACGCTGCTGGCGGTGCTGGCGCCCGTTCTGACCAAGATGTACCAATCTCAGATCGTTCATGCCCTCGCCTCCATGGAGCAAATGGTTCGCTGATGGCCGATGTCCGATCAATCGCAAAAAACCGAAAAACCCACTCCGCGCAGGTTGTCGAAAGCGCGGGAAGAAGGGCGCTATCCGGTCAGCCGGGAAGCGCTCTCGACGGCTACATTTACGGTTGCGGCATTTCTGGTGATCCGCTTTCTTCCGGTTTGGCCGGAAGAATTCGCTTCGATACTGCGATTCTCTACGGCGCGAGCTTTTTCGTCGGAGCTTTCGGTACGCACGCTTGTCCAACTCTGGCAGGCCGCGCTGTTGAAGTGCCTGTTTCCGCTCCTGGCCGGCGGCGCGTTGGTCCTCCTCGCCGGCGTGGGAATGCAACTGGGAATGACCGGCTTCGGATTCGCGGGCTCGCGAATCAAATTGGATTTCAACCGGCTGAATCCGATTCCCAAGCTGCGCGACATGCCGATTCAGAACCTCACCCAGGCGCTGCAGGGTCTGGTTGCGCTTGTTGTCTTCGGCGCGCTGATCTACATGGAAGTCGGGACATGGATTCCGATCATCCTCCGGCTGCCGCTGCAACCGCTGCGCGGGGCCATTGCGAGTATTGGCGGCCTGATCGCCTCTCTGGTTTACAAGGCAGTATTCATCTTTCTGCTCTTTGCAGCGTTCGACTACATCCGGCAGCGGATGCGCTACATGAAAGAGCTCAAGATGACCAAGCAGGAAATCAAAGAGGAGTTCAAAGAATCGGAAGGAAGTCCGGAAATCAAGCACAAGATTCGCAGGCTGCAGCGCGACGCGGCCCGAAAGCGAATGATGGAGCAGGTTCCGAAGGCCTCCGCGGTCATCGTCAACCCGACGCACTATTCCGTCGCGATTCACTACGATCCGCAGGGCATGGCGGCTCCGCGAGTGGTGGCGAAGGGCAAGAACTATCTGGCGCGGCGCATTCGAGAGATTGCCATTGCCAACGAAATTCCGATCATCGAGAATCCACCGCTGGCGCGGTCGCTGTACAAGGCTGTGGATGTCGGCCACGAAATTCCCGCTTCGCTCTATCGAGCCGTCGCGGAAGTGCTCGCCTACATTTACCGCCTGATGCACGCGCGAAGGAGATGAACTAGTGGCTCCCGCCCCGACATCCTTGCCCGGTAATGCCGCGCCGTCGAGCCAGTCGTCACTGGCCAGCGTGCTGAAGCAGCTCATGCCCGGGGCTGCGTCCGATTTGGCGATTCCGCTTTGTGTCCTGGGCATCGTCCTGGCGATGATCGTTCCGCTTCCCGCGATCCTGATCGATCTGCTGATTGCCGCCAACATCACGATCTCGGTGGTGGTGCTTCTGGTTTCGATCTACATCACGCGGGCCGTGGATCTCAGCGTATTCCCTACCACCCTGCTGCTGATGACGTTGTTCCGTCTTGCGCTGAACATCTCGTCGTCGCGGCTGATCCTGATGAACGGCAATTCCGGAACGGCGGCTGCCGGCCATGTGATCGAAGCTTTCGGAAACTTCGTCGTCGGCGGCAACTTCATCATTGGGCTGGTGATCTTCCTGGTCCTGATCGCCATTCAGTATGTCGTGATCAACCACGGCGCGGTGCGAATTTCGGAAGTCACCGCGCGGTTCACGTTGGACGCACTGCCCGGTAAGCAGATGTCCATCGATTCGGATCTGAACGCGGGGCTCATCGACGAGACGCAGGCGCGAACCCGGCGCCGGCAACTGGCGATGGAAGCCGAGTTCTACGGATCGATGGATGGAGCGTCACGTTTCACCCAGCGGGACGCCGTTGCCAGCATTCTGATCACCGCAATCAACATCATTGCGGGAATCCTAATCGGCATCTTCCAGCATGGAATGGACGCCATTCGCGCGGTGAAAACTTACACGGTTCTCACCATCGGCGACGGCCTGGTGACGGTGATTCCCGCGTTGATGATTTCCGTTGCCGGAGGCTTAATCGTTACCCGCGCGGGCTCGGACACACAGCTGGCTAGCGAGTTTCGGCGGCAGATGTTCGGAGCGGCACAGCCGGTGCTGCTGGCTTCGGGCGTGTTGCTGGTACTGGCACTGATGCCCGGACTACCGAAGATTCCGTTCTTTGTGTTGTCCGGAGGACTGTTCTGGCTGGGGCGTAACATCGCGGAGAAGCAAAAAGCTGAGGAACCCGAGACGCGCGGCTCCTCCCCGGGAACAGCGGCGCCGGCTGCCGCTTCGCGGGAAGGCGTCGACACTCTGCTGAAGGTGGAACCGCTGTCGGTCGAAGTCGGGTTGGGCCTGGTGAAGCTGGTGGAAGGCGGTGCCGATTCGATCTTGCTGCGGCGCATTGCCGGAATCCGCCGGCAACTGGCCGGCGAACTGGGATTCATCGTGCCGCCCGTACGCGTGGCAGACAATCTCAGTCTGAAAGCCCGGGAGTACGCGGTCCTGCTGAAGGGCTCGGAACTTGCCAGGTTTGAGCTTCCGGCGGGATGTGAACTGGCGCTGTACCCGCCCACCGGCGCCAAGAACGTCAATCTGCAAGGTATTCCGGCGCGTGAGCCCGCGTTCGGACTGGATGCTCTTTGGATTCCGTCGAGCCTGGCCGACACCGGCCGTGCGGCCGGCTTCACGATCGTCGACAGCGTCAGTGTGCTTGCGACGCACCTGGGGGAGTTGGTTCGACGGCATGCGCATGAGCTTTTCAGCCGTCAGGACGCCAAGAAAGTTTTGGATCGCGTGACGGAAGAGAACCCGCGCGTGGTGGAAGATCTGGTGCCAAAACTTTTGCCGCTGGCCACCGTGCAGAAAGTCTTGCAGAACCTGCTGCGGGAACGCGTTTCGATTCGCGACACGGTGACGATTCTGGAGGCGCTGGGAGAAGCGGCAGCGATCTCTCGCAACCCGATTCTGCTGACCGAGTACGTTCGCCAGGCGATTCGGCGCAGCCTGGTGAAGCCGCATCTATCGTCCAGTTCGGAGATGCGCGCATTCTTCCTGGATCCCAATCTGGAACATCAACTGGAAACAGCCGTCGAGCACGGGGAGCACAACTCCCACATCAACCTGCCGCCGCAGCGCGTACGTGAGCTTCTGGACAAGCTGCAGGAGAGCACGAAGTCGCAATCTTCCGGCTCCGTCATTATTGCGGGTTCGCAGGCGCGGCCTTTCCTCCGAATGATCGCGGAGAACTCACTGCCCGGAGTCTCCGTTCTGTCCCATGCCGAAATTCCTCCGGGCATCAAGCTGATCTCGAACGGAACTATCCAATAGGAGCGCCAGATGCGAATCAAGACTTACTTTTCCGGAACTGTGGAAGCCGCCATTGCCCTCGCCCGGCAGGAAATCGGCGACGACGCGCTGCTGCTTTCTTCACAGGCCACCCGTGGAGAGGCCAGGCAGTTTGGCGCCTATGAAGTCACCTTCGCCTACCAGCCCTTCGAAGCAACCCGACCTCGAGCGGACGAGGAACCTGCCGAGGATCTGGCGACGTTTCTCCTTTCACGCGACCTTTCCCCCGCGCTGGTGAAGCATTTGGGCGAGCAGATTTCGGATACCGAGGCTTCGGAGGACGATGTCGCCCGTGCCATCGAACGGATCGTGAAGACGGCGGCACCGGACTCCTCGGCGCAGGCGCTGGCTTTTGTCGGACCCGCTGGTTCCGGCAAGACGCTATCGCTTCTCAAGGTGGCGATCCGCGAGAAATCGCGTCCGGTCCGGATTCTGTCCATCGACTCCGGCTGTCCCGGCGCAGACCGGCAATTGCATACGCTTGCCGCCATCGCGGGCATACCCTGCCAGACGGTCCAGTCCAGTGAGGTATCGAAGCAGATCGATGCAGACGCGCTCTATCTGATTGATACGCCTGGATCTTTAGCTCCGGCTAGCCCTTCCGGCCTTTCCTTGGCGGAAAGTCTTCGCCAGATTCCGGCCGTATTTACGCATCTGGTTGTAACGGCCCAGACGCGAACCGCCGATCTAGCGCTTACGGCGGAGCGTTATCAAATGTTTCAACCCAAGCGACTACTCTTTACCCGGCTGGACGAAACAACCACGACCGGGGGAATCGTTTCCTTGGCCTACAGCACCGGGCTGCCAGTTTCGTGGCTCGGCAACGGCCAATCTCTTACCGGCGACCTTCTCGCCGCCGACGCCCGGCGAATTGCGGCGGGCGTACTGACCTCAGAATTCGATGCGGCTCCGGAAATGCAGCGGGCAGCCGCCGGGGCGGCACGATGACCAAACCTTACGCCACGGCCATGGCGGCCGACACGTCGGAGCGCGACCGGCTGATTCTGGAGCATCTGCCGCAGGTGCGCCTGATCGCCCGCCGGATTCATGAGCGGCTTCCGGAAAGCGTCAACCTGGACGACCTGGTTTCCACCGGCGTCGTCGGATTGATTTCGGCGATCGATCGCTTCGATCCGACGCACAACGTCAAGCTGAAGACCTACGCGGAATACAAGATCCGCGGGGCAATTCTGGACAGTCTTCGCGGATTGGACTGGGCTCCCCGGCAGCAGCGCAAACGCGCCAAGCAGATCGAGGCGGCGATCTCTTCCGTAGAGCAGAAGCTTCATCGGCAGCCTTCGGAAGACGAAGTTGCCAAGGAGCTGGGTCTTTCGATGATCGAATATCATGACTGGCTGGTCGACGTGCGCGGCGTCAATCTGGGCAGTCTGGAGAATAGTGCTCCGGAAGAAGAAGGGCGCGACCTGTTGAAGTTCATTTCCGACAAGGAAGAGAACTGGCCTTCCCGTGTGGTGGAACGGTCGGAACTGCAGCGGCTGCTGGCCGAAGCGATCGAGAAAATGCCGGCGATCGAGAAGACGGTTCTGAGCCTTTACTATCACGAGGAAATGACGCTGCGAGAGATCGCTCGCATCGTGGATCTGCATGAGTCGCGTATTTCGCAATTGAAATCCCAGGCGATCTTGCGGCTACGCAGCTATATGGAGAAACGGTGGCCTACGATGAAGGGCGCTCCGGTGGAGAGAGCTCGCGCATGAACGTTGTGTCGGGGCAGGATTGGATTCTAGACCGTTGGATTGCATGTTTCACCGGCGCCATTGAAGCGGCGGCGGGAGAGCGTCCGGTGGTTCGAGTGCATTCGCAGCCGTTTGATGCGCCGGCCGCGCAGCGCGCCATTGTCTGGGGCGAGCAGTTTTCGACCGGAAGCGACACCGGGATGGCGATGATCGCTTCTCAGGAAACGTGGCAGGAACTCGGCCAGATGGCGATTCCGCTTTCGGACTCCGAGCCGCCGGCACTGGAAGCGGCTCGTGCGGCTTTTGTCGGGATCCTGCGAAAGACCTGCCGCAAGTTCGCCGGGGAGATGGCAGACCGCCTGAGTATTGCCGTCAGCTGTGAAGGCAAGGATCTGGAGAAGCTGCCGGACGAGGCGGTCCGCCTGGAAGTGGTACTTTCTTCGGGCACATACGAAGTGGGAATTTCTCCGTCGCCCAATCTCGTGAAGACCATGACTCAGACCGATTCCGCTTTGCCGGTCACCGGACCCGGCCATTCCAGAACGCTGGACTTATTGCTCGACGTGGAGCTTCCGGTGAGCATTTCTTTTGGCCGCGCGCAGGTGCCGCTGAAAGATGTCGTCCGTCTGACTTCCGGGTCGATCGTGGAACTGAACCGCACTGTCTCCGAGCCGGTGGAAGTGATCGTGAACAACTGCGTGATTGCCCGCGGAGAGGTGGTGGTGGTGGAGGGCAATTACGGGATCCGGATTCAGGAAATCGTATCCCGCCAGGAAAGGCTGCGCACCCTGAACTAGCATGACCAACCTTTATTTTTCGCTTGCAATCTATACGGCCCTGGCCATCGCGCTGGGTTTCGGATTGTGGCTGTACTTCAGCGTTCAGAAACAGATCGCCAGCCTGCGGAAGGAAATCGCGTCGCGCGGGGAATACTCGACGACGGACCGTCAGCGCATTCTGGAGCGATACCGCGCGGGCGAGGATGCGGCCAAAATCGCCGCATCGTTGAAACTGCCGAAAAATGAAGTCGAGCTGACTTTGGAACTGGCTCGCTTCACCGCAAGCTGAGCGTTATTCCAACTGGCGCCGAAGATCCTCGAACTCCTGCCGGAGTTGCGCCAGTTCGCTTTCCAGCCTTTGAACCCGATCGGCCAACGGTTCCCGATGAGACTCCGCGGCCGGTGCCGCGGCGGACACGTCCACCGGACCGCCGAGCAACTGCGTCCATCGGGATTCTTTCCAACCGGGCTGCTTCGCCAGCTCCAACACCAGTCCGGCATCCATCCTTCGAAGAGAGGACAGAACCCCTTCAGTGTCGTCGAAGGCGTGCATGGAATTCGTCCGCTGCCGCAGCTCTCCGGGAGTCTGCGGTCCGCGAAGCATCAGCACCGTTAAAAGCGCCAGCTCCGGCCGGCTGAGATTCAGCTTCTCCCCCAAACAATGCCGGTACTTCACGACCCGGGATCCCGGTTCTTTTTCCACAAGCCCTTTGAAAGAGAGCGATTCCAGAGCATCGCGAACGTCGCTTTCGTCATAAGCCGTAACAGGCTCACGATTCGTCTTCTGATTGCACGCCATGGTGAGCGCGTTCAACGACAAAGGGTAGTATTCCGGGGTCGCCAGGTCCTTTTCCACCAAACAGCCCAAGATTCGGAGCTCCGGAGCGGTAAGGGGATCCATTTATTTCACGATGACCTTTCCGACGGCCTGGTTGTCGAATTCATCGCTGACTCGAACGGCAATCGTCAGCTCACCCGGAGCGGGCCGATCCAACGGTAAGTCATAAACCAGCTCGCGCGAATCGGAAAGTCTTGTCACCGGTTCGACGACCAGCCATTCGACGCCGTTCATGGAGTATTCCGCCTTGGAAATCCAGCTGAGTGCATCCTTTGCCTGGAAGCGAAGCCGAACGCGCCCACTTTCGGGCTGCGCCGACAAACCTTCAATCAGAGGCGGAGAATTGTCGATCAGGAATTCTGCGCTTGTGCCCGAAGTACTCAGTGCCTGATCGGGCGGATTGTCCGGGGCGTCGGAGGCCGTCACCCGGAGCAGATATTCACCATCCGGAAAAGCCGTCGAATCAAAGGTAAGAAACCTGTCGCGAATCTTGTCCTTTAGGAGTTTCCACGTTGCTTCCGAAGCTCCTCGAATCTCCACCTTGTACTGCATTCCATCGCCATTCTCGTCCGAAGCCAGCCAGCGCGCGCCCATGGAGCCTTTGGCGTAATTCAACGTAGCCGGCGCCGTTCCGGTATCCAGCGCCATCGAAGGATTGGCCCGCAGCGTCTTTCTGCCCAGCGGAGGCAGGCTGAGGTTCGCGGACGGGCTTGCCGGCGGGGAACTCTGCGGGAATCGATAGTTGGCGGGAGTCGCTTCGACTTCGTCCACACGGGGCGCCACATTCTTGCTTAGCCAAGCGACGTCCACCCCCGATAAGGACGGAGATGCCCCGGCGGCAGCGGGCTTCAGGATGGCGCGCCACTGGATAAAGCGGGATGGCGGGGACACGATTCTCCCGTCCTTCAGGGGAGCCCAGCGGCTCCAGCTCTGCTGCGGGCGATCCAGGTTGCCGCTGCGGGTTTCAAAGGTCATCGTTCCCCCGTTGAGCGCTCCGGAGTCGTTCAAACGCCCCCAATAGGAGAACGTTCCCGCATCGAAGACCTCGCTCTCGACGCTACCCTGCTTTTCCATTTCGGGACCGATTTGGAGAACTTTGGCAACGTTGCCCGTTACCGCATACACCGCTTTGTTCGGACCGGCACAAAATCCTGTGATCTGCGAGGATGTGGACGAAGCGAGCAACGAATAGACAGT
>CAZETQ010000008.1:87969-90629 GCA_964515165.1 uncultured Solibacteraceae bacterium
TTCCCCGCGGCGGTCACCTTGTGAATCTCCCCCGGATCGCCTGTTGCGACGAAGAGATCTCCCGAAGATCCAAATGCCAACGCCCAGATATATTTTGCTTTGGACTCGTAGAACAGCTGCGGTTTTCCGGACGGGCTGAATTTCCAGACTCGTCCATCCGGGACGGTTGCCGCATAAACATTGTCCTGCCGGTCGACGGCAAGCGCGTGAATTTCCAGGCCCTCGATCTCCGCGGCAGGCGAGGCCTTCCCGGTTGCGTCGATTCGGAAGACTTTCAGAGTGCTGCCTCCGGGTCCGCCTCCGGCTACGTAAAGATTTCCTTTCGAGTCCTGGACGGCAGCCCAGAGGTACGGCAGGGATGGATCGTACAACTCCTTCACCGCGGGAGCCAGCGTGATCTGTCCGTCGTTGCGAAGGGACACTCCCTTGGTAGTCGCCTTATCAAAGTCTTCCTGACTGTTCTGCGACCATGTCTTGGTTTGGACTGCGCTTGCGGAAATGGCGGTAAGAGCCGCAAGGGCCCAGGTCCCGAGTGTTTTCATGAGGTGCTCTGAGTTTTATTTGACGTTGATCTTCACGAACGCGCTGCCCGTGATCACCTGATCGAAAGCCAGCGACATCTGCTCGGCAGCAGTCTCGGATGTACTCATCAGAGGTCTGCTGGAGCTTCGCGCCGATTGCAGGACGCTCATGACGGATGCCGGCATGTTGGGCATAGCCTTGTCCTCGTAGTAGAGGGTGGGCCGAGGCTGCACCAGCGAAACGTACAGCCGGTTGTTCGAACGCTCTTGTTCGATCAAGGACAGTGTCTGCGGGAGATCCAGAAACCGATTCATGCCGCCCGCGGTCGATTGCATCCGGTTCAGAGTGTCGGCGTCGGAGATCATCAACCGGTGCTCGCCCTTGGGCAGCCCGACGGGTAGTTTCAGTTTGAAACTACGCTCGACGCGCTCGCCGCGATACGGGCGAAGGAAGGCTTTTACAGAGATCTCTTCGCCGGGTGCCGCGTCCTGTGGGGATGCCCAGACATTCTCCACCGTCGCCAGGCGACGTTGCGGCAGCAAGTCGACTGTGATTGCGACGGACTTCAGTTTGGGGACGCTGACATTGTTGCCGTAGAGCCGGTTGAACTTGTCGCCCCACCAGCCCGCCAGCAGCATCGGTGCGGGAACCGGAGTCTCGCTGGGAGCCTGCATGGTGGAAAGGGCCAGTTTCTTTTGCCCGTCCACTTCGATGGAACCGGAGAATCGATATGTCGACTCTTCCGCAAACTCGTTCAATCCCTGGATGGAGTTGAATAGCGTCAGCATCATCAGGAATGGCGTCCAGCGCTGCTGAACAAAGACGTTGAACCGAAGATCTTTAACCTTCTCGGGATTCGGACCGTCACCGAAAGAGCGCACCTTCACCGTAACCGGAATCGTCGGCGCCTCCTCTCCGAGGACTCCGAGAATTCCTGAGTGGCGGTCCTGTTTCAGTGCTCCCACGATCTCTGTCGCATTGCCGAATTTGTTCGGCTGGAACTGGCTGGAGAGCACGGTGACGATTTCGCCGCGGCTCATCGGCATGGAGACGGGGCCGAGATTGAAGAACGGGTGGCCGAAGCCCAGGACTTTCTTTCCGTCGTTGTATGTGACCGTTCCCAGGCCAGTGACGCTCATATCGCCGGAGACCAGAACCCCCGTGATGACACCGCCGGGCTGCAGCGAATTTTTCCAATCCGCCGCAGGTTTCGTTTCGTACGAGCCGCCGCCACCACCGCCGCCGACAACGGCTTTCGCGCCCAATTGCTCCATCAAAGGACCGAACTGGCGCAGCGTTTCGTCCTGAAATCCGGACAGGACCAGCGGAGTGTCGATCGGGGTCATCACCGGCGTCGTCTGGGCCCGGATTCCGGCGGCATACTCATTCGGCAGGGTGATCGCGGCGCGCTGACTTGCCGGAGGTTTCGACTTGTCGAAATCGTCTATCTCCAGCATCAGGTCGATCGGCGTGATTCCGCAGATGGCGTCGGGGGAAAAGACGCTGAGACGCAGAGCCACAGCGCCGATCAGCTTGCCGTCCACATACACAGGAGAGCCGCTCATTCCGCCCGCGACATTGGTACGGGCGGCTTTGCCGCCCATCTTACCCAGAATGATGTCCTGTTTCGGGCCCCAAACATTCTTCCAGACGCCGATGATCTCAATCGGCACCGCCTCAGGCTGAGTCCCTTGAAAGACGGTCCAAGCTGTTGCCTGCATTCCAGATTTGATCTGGGCAACCGGCATTGTCGTGACTGGGCCAGCTTTGGGAGGGGTTTGTGCCGCAAGGGTGCTGGCCGCCAGTAAAAGGGCGGGGATACGGCAGGTCATGCTTTTTCCATTATCCGACTGTTGGCGGTCCTGCCGCGAACCGCATTAGGGCTCAGGGTCTCTGTGATATAAATTCGTGCGGGATTTTCGCATGATTGTCACACTTGCCGCGGCCTGCCTGCTGGCCCAGTCCGCCGACCTTTCCAAGTCAGCGGCTTGGGAGAAAGCCGGCGATGGAATCTGGACGTTCCAAAAGTCCGGCATCATTCTCGGCGAACGAGATGAGGCCGCTCCTCTTCCCACCAAGAAAGGTCCCGATCAGTCCTGGCTTTATACCCGCCGCGATTTTGGCGAATACGATCTGCA
>CAZETQ010000008.1:90729-94439 GCA_964515165.1 uncultured Solibacteraceae bacterium
TTGAGGTCCGCAACTCTTTGATTCGCGTGAAGCTGAATGGTCAACTGGTTGCCGAGCATGCCGGGGACCCCGCTCGGTCCAAGCGCGGTCCGATCGGTCTTCAACTACACGATCGGCGGAGCATCGCGATGTTTCGAAATATTCGCGTCGTGGAACGCTAGCGCCGGGCGGAAAAGAATCGCTGCATCAATTCCGTGCACTCTGGCGCCAGCACACCTTCGACGATCTCTACTCGATGATTCAACAACTCCGAATCGGCGATTTGAAATTTGCTCCGCACGCCTCCGAACCGAAGGTCTCGGGCGCCGAAGACCAGCCGTGAGATTCTGGCATGCACCAGCGCTCCCGCGCACATCGCACAGGGCTCCAAGGTGACATACAGAGTCGCGCCACCGAGCCTATAGTTTCCGGCCTTCGCGGCTGCTTCCCGAATGGCCAAAATTTCGGCATGAGCGGTTGGATCGTTGCTACGGATGGGCGAGTTCCGGCCTGTGCCAACGATCTCATTTTCCAGGATAAGTACCGCTCCTACCGGTACTTCGCCAGCCTGTTCGGCTTCGCCGGCCAGCAGGAGCGCTTGACGCATCCACTGTTCGTCCCTCATTTTTGTCGGCCCGGCGTATTTAAGCGAACATGAACGGTGTTCAGAACGTAAACTAGTGAAATGTTCCGCTACCTGCCTCTCATTCTCAAGAATACGCTGCGGAATAAACGTCGCAGTTTCCTCACAATCGGAAGTATCGCGGCATCGTTCTGTCTGCTGGGCGTGCTGTTTGCGATTTACTCGGCTTTTTTCCTGACGGAACCGACTGAGGCGCAGGCCCTGCGGCTGATCACGCGAAATCGCGTCTCCCTGACGCAGACGATGCCCGCCGCCTACAAACAGAAGATCGCCACGGTTCCCGGTATCAAGGGGATTTACATCTCCCAGTGGTTCGGCGGCGCATATAAGGATGAGCAGGCCGACCGGCGCAACATCTTCGCACGGTTCGCCGTCGAGGCAAAAGAGTTCTTCGAAGTTCAGCCCGATATTCAGCTTCCGGATGATCAGAAGCAGGCGTTTCTCCGGGAGCGGTCGGCCTGCATTGTCGGAAAAAAGCTCCAGGATCGGTTGGGGTTTAAGGTAGGGGACCGCGTCACGTTAACCGGCGACATCTTCCCAGGCAACTACGACATGACGATTCGGGGAATCTACGACTCCAACGAAGATAACGAGACGCTTTACTTCCACCTCGAATATTTGTACGAGAGTCTCCCGGCGGCGCGGCGTGACTTTGCGGGCACTTTCTCGATCCTGACGGCTAGCAAGGAAGATACGTCCCGAGTTCCGAAGCTGGTAGACGACATGTTCCGAAATTCCCCAGTTCAGACTCGCACGGAAACGGAAGCGGCGTTCATCCTCAGCTTTGCGTCGTTCCTCGGGAACATTAAGCTGTTCCTATTCATCATCTGCAGCGCTGTGACGTTCACGATTTTGCTAGTGAGTGCCAATACGATGGCGATGACCGTTCGCGAGCGGGTGAAAGAAGTGGGAGTGATGAAAACCCTCGGATTCACCCGGCAAAGTGTTCTCGGCCTGATTCTGGGCGAGGCCACGTTCCTGTCTCTTCTAGGAGCAGCTCTAGGTTGTGTCCTGGCCGGGTTGATGGTGATCGGTTTGCGAGAGGTGGCGGGCGCGTTTTCCTTCCAACTCCGCACGATGACACTCACCCCTGGAGCAATCGGGCTCTGTATAGGACTCGGTGCGATTACGGGATTGGTGGCGTCGCTGCTGCCGGCCATCGGAGCATCGCGAACTCCGATTGTCGATTCCTTGAAGTACGCGGGGTAAACCGATGGCAATTCCGCTCTCTTACAACATTCGCAATCTCGTGGTTCGCCGAACCACCACCATCATGACGGCCTTGGGCGTCGGGCTTACCGTCGCCGTGTTGCTGGCGATGATGGCGATGGTCACGGGGCTTCGGCAGGCCTTTGCCAGCACCGGCCATCCCTTGAACGTCGTCGTGCTGCGAAAGGGCGCCACGGCGGAGCTGAATAGTAGCGTTTCCCGGGCGGCTTATCAGGACATCAAATTCAAAGCCGGCATTGCCAAGAATTCCGCCGGGGAGCCGCTGGTGTCTTTGGAAATGATCCAGGTGATCAACCTGCCGCGAGTGGATGCTCCGGAGGGCATGAACATTACGATTCGCGGCCTTCCGCTGCTGGGAACGGAAGTTCGGGGAAACGTCAAGCTGCAGGAAGGTCGTTGGTTTCAGCCCGGAAGACGGGAGATTGTCGCCGGTAAGTCGGTGGCGTTACGGTTTCCGGATGCGCATCTGGGAGGGAAGATTACCTTCGCCCGGGGTGAGTGGGAAGTGGTGGGGATCATCGATGGCGGCCAGAGCGCCGTCAACAGTGAAATTTGGGGAGATATCAACCAGGTCAGCTCCGACTACAACCGGTCGGAAGTTCTCAGCTCGCTCTTAATTCGAGCTGCGGACGAAGTGGCGGCTCAGGCATTGATCAACGATATCAACGCCGATCAGAAGCTGAACATGGCGGCCAAGACGGAAAAATCCTACTACGAAGCGCAAACGGTTTCCGCTCTTCCCATCCAGTTTCTGGGAACGTTCGTTGCCGCGATTATGGCCGTAGGGAGCTGCTTTGCCGCAATGAATACGATGTATGCGGCCGTAGCCCGGCGCGCGAAGGAAATCGGTACGTTGCGGGTGCTGGGATTTTCCCGCTTCAGTATTCTCACCAGCTTTTTCTTCGAGTCGCTGTTGTTGGCTCTGCTGGGAGGAATCGTTGGCTGCCTGTTGGTCCTGCCTCTGAACAATCTGACCACCGGAATCGGAAACTTCATCACTTTCAGCGAGATCGCCTTCAGTCTGACCATCACGCCGTTCATCGTGGCATTCGGCCTCGTGTTTGCGCTAATCCTAGGAGCACTGGGTGGATTCTTCCCGGCGAGCAATGCAGCGAGAAAGGAAATTCTCGCGGCCCTCCGGGAGACGTAACGGAAATGGATGCAGAACTGAAAAGCCTGCGGATCGACCGCAGCAAGAAGACCCCTGTCGGTGAGCCGTCCCCCTGGGCGAAGCGGTTCATTTACGTTGGTGTCTCGCTGTTCGTTCTGGCGGGCGCCGGGCGGTTTGTCTATGGAAAGCTCAATTCCGCGACAGAGGTTGAGGTACATCGGGTCCGCTCCGCCTCTACCGGCGTTCCGTCGCAGGGATCCGTTGTCCTGAACGCGACGGGCTACATCGTGGCCCATCATAAGATCCAGGTCGCTTCGAAGGTGATCGGGCGAGTCTCCTGGATTGGCGTGGAAAAGGGAGACCGGGTCAAGGAAGGCCAAGTTATCGTTCGTCTGGAGGACGACGAGTACCGTGCCCAGCTTCAGCAGGGAACAGGCCAGCTAATGGCTCTCGAAGCGAAACTGCAAGAGGCCTTAAACGGCTCCCGTCCGGAAGAGATCGCAACGGCCAAGGCAAATGTTGACCAGGCAAAAGCCGATTTGTCGAATGCGGAGATTACTCTGAAGCGCAGCCGGGACCTCGTCGAACAGCAGGTGCAGGCGCGGCAGGTCCTCGACGATGCTGTTGCCCGGCGGGATTCGCTCGCCGCCCGGGTGGTTTCGCTGGAGAAAGTCTACGAGCTCGTAAAGGCTGGCCCCCGGCGCGAGTTCATCGATTCTCTGCGCGGCCAGATCGAAGAAGCCAAAG
>CAZETQ010000009.1:0-92004 GCA_964515165.1 uncultured Solibacteraceae bacterium
CGGGGAGGAGGGCTTTCTTGGCTGTCAGGCCGTGGCGGATGGCGTTGCGAGCGGAACGGGCTTTGCCTTCGGCGGTAATGGGTCCGGTGGAGAGCTGTGCGTTGGCCTGGTTGGCGACGAGTTGAGGAGCGGTCATTTGCTGAATACCGGCTCCACGATAGACGCCGGGCAAGGGCGTTTGCGGGGTGACGCGGGGAAGTTGTTGGGATGGCGGGGGAATTAAATGTGTTTGGGGCGAACTGGGACCGCTGTACGGTTCAGGGGAACGACCCGCTTGTTCCGCCGAAAAGCGGCTTCACGCGCGGCTGCTCACGGTCGCAATTTTCATCCGCCTCTGGCGGATCGCGGGCTAGGTGCGGTACTTGCGGAGAACGGCCAGGAGTTTCCCCTGGATCTCCAGATCTTCGGACTGGACGACGATGGGCGACATAGCGGAGTTGGCCGGCTGCAGGCGGACCAGGCCGCCGGGTTCCTGGAAGTAGCGCTTCAATGTCGTCTCCGAACCCTTGACCAGCGCAACGACGATGTCACCGTCGCGAACTTCCTGTGTGCGCTTGATGAGCACGTAGTCGCCACTGCAGATGTGATCTTCGATCATGGAATCGCCGCGGACTTCGAGGGCATAGGTGTCGCCGTCACCGGCGAAGTCCGAAAACTCGAGGGAAGCCTGTCCGGCCACCGCTTCGACGGGCGCGCCGGCGGCGATACGGCCGACAAGGGGAACGGACGGAGGCATCGCGGCGGGAACCGCCTTGGGAGTCTTCGCATACATCTGCTGGTCGTCGAAATAGCGGGAGCCGATCTCGATGGAGCGAGATTGATTAAAGCCGCGCTTGAGGTAGTGCTTGGTTTCGAGCGCCTGGATATGTTTGTGAACTGTCGCGAGCGAGGCGAGATTCAGACCGCGAGCAATCTCGTCATAGCTGGGACTGTAGCCGTTCTCGCGAACGAAAGAAGCGATGAAATCGAGAACTTCCTTTTGACGGCGAGTGAGAGCCATGCCTACAGTATGGGCGAACAAAAAGGAAACCTCAAGTGCAGTTTTTAGACCGAGCTTTTTTGGAGGTAGGGGCCAGGAGCCAGGGAACGAGCTGCGGGACGGATTCCCGCCACGAGCGGCTTCTGGCAAAGCGCCTTCCGGGTTCCGGATCGTGCGGCTGGCGGGATTCCAGGATTTCCGCCACTTTGCGGATGAACTCATCGTGCGCGGAAGCCAGATGGACCAGATCCGCATGTTGTTGCAACCCGGAGCAGGGCGTTGCCACTACTGGAGCTCCGGCGGCGAGATAGTCCATCAATTTGAGGAGGTCATTGCCTTTCGTCCGTTGGTTGATCTGGTGAGGAATGATGGCGACATCGAACGAGCGGATGACCTGAGGCAGGTCGCTGTACGGGACAGCCGGTAAGCAGCGCGCGTTCGGAAAAGACTGAATGTGCTGCTTCAGCGTTGGATCGTCCACGAAGCCGACAAATAGGAATGTCTCGGACGGAAAGGCGTGGAAAAGCTTATCGAGCAGCTCGACATCGGTTTTGCCGCGGCTTAAGCCGCCGGTGAAGCCGATATAACGGGCGCCCGCGGGCTTGGGCCAATAGGGCGGGTTGGTGTAACCGGAGTTCGCGGCTTGAAATACATCGAAATCCGTTCCGTTCCGAAAGACCTTCTTGTCCGGATGCGGCAGGAGATCTATTACATACTCATTGACGCCCAGCAGTTTGTCGGCATGCCTGGCCAGGTCATTCAGATTGGCCAGAATTTTGGCAGGGTCTCCATAGTAATTGGTGAAATCATCCGACAAATCCAGAACAGCCTGGGAGGCGGAGGGTAACAGCGCCTTGGCCAGCCGATAAGAAGGTCCATCGCAGTGATTCATCCACAACACGTACGGCTGTCCCTGGATATGCCGGCGAAGATATCGGGCCCAGGCGGAGGCCGCCAATTCGCGAACGGGGACCCGATGACCGAACGGGACCGGAATAAATGGCTGGACCACTTCGAAAGTCTTGGTTCCGGCTTTGCGAGGAGAAAACACCGGTGTTTGCCGCCACCGCTTGTGATCCAGGAAGGTGAGCGGTGGATTCACGTACAAACCGGACTGGAATAGGTCCGTATCGGACAGGAGATGCGTGAAGATCGCCTGATTGCGCTTTTTCTGCGCATCGTTCCAGACAAACCACGGGAGATTGATCAGGACCATTTTTGCGTCAAGCCGACTTCCACCGGGCCAGCGGGAAGAAACTGTAAACTTTCCGGCGGATCGAAGCGATCGTCAGGAAAAGAAGCGCCGCAAAGACCAGCTCAAAAACCATGACGGCGGCCAGATCGTGAAACAGAACCGGCCGGAGCACGGAAGCCAGCGCATAGGCCGCCCCGGCGGATGCGAACACCAGCGCAAACTGGACAAACAGGTGCCATGAACGGCCCGGAAATACAGTGAGCGAGACGGCGAAGCGGATCAGAAAGGCAACGGCGTAGGAAACGATTCCGGCGACAATGGCGCCGGTCGCCTGATACTTCGGGACCAGCACAAGGTTCAAAGCGATGAATAAGAAAGCTTCCAGGGCCTTTGAGGACGACTCCACCGAGGGTTTTTCCATCGCCAGGAAGAGCGGGCTGATGATCCTTGCCGATCCGCGAAGGATTCCCACAAATATCAGGGCGGCGAGCATCGGCGCCGCAGCCTGCCATTTGTCGCCATACATGAAGGGAATCAGCCATTCGGCGCAAAGCCGCAAGGGAAGCGTAGTGGCGATGACGGCGGCGATTCCCGCTGTGGAAATCAGTTCGAATGTTCCTAAAAGCTGGTCCGGACTCTCCTGGCGGATTCGCGAATAAACGGGAAACGATACGGGGGATAAGATCTCGGAGATCGCTTCGCAGGATAAGTTCGATAGCCGGTATGCCAGGATATATATTCCCACCACCGCGGTTCCGAGGTAGCGGCCCACCACCAGGTTATCGAACTGGGTTGTGATGTAAGTAAATAAAGTTACCAGAAACAAGTGAGAGGAAAAGCTGAACGATTCCCGCAGGACCTGCCGGTCGATCCGGAAAGCCGGGCGATAGGGATGGAAGCGGTAAGAGAGAAAACAGGAGACGATCGCCCCAACAACCTGGCTGCTGGCCAGGGCCCACACATTGCGAGTAAATACCGCCACGATGATCGCGAAAATCGTAGTAAGAACCTCGGATAACTGCCTGTGGATCACGATGTTCTTAAACTGAATATCTTTCCGCAGCAGCACCATCCCCACGTTTGCGCATCCGTTGATCAACGGCGTGATGGAGCAGAGCATCAGAACGGGGAATAGCCGTTGATCCTTGAAATATTGCGCCGCCGGCCAGCTGAGCGCAAGAAGAATGCCACAGACAGCCACTTGGCGAACGAGTTCCAGCGACCAGGTGGTATCGAGATACCGGTTCTGCTCTTCCAGCGAAGTGAACTTCCGGCGAATGACGTTATTCGCCAAGTTGAAGTTGACAAGCGTCTGAACGGCCGCGGTGACGACGAAGGTGAGAGAAAAGATCCCGTAATCGTCGGGCGTGAGCAGCCGCGTGAGAATCAGGGATCTGGCAAAGCCCAAGACCTGCGTGAAAATCGCGGATGCGGTATTCAGGCCAACTGCCTGCAGATAACCGGGGCGCTTCGCGGTAGGGGGTGTAGTACCGGCCAGGGAAGACAAATCCTATCCTTTTCGATAAAGGATGCTGGTCCCTTTTTCTGTCTCTAAGTACAAGCGGTCGAAGCAATCGTATTTCTGCATCCAGCGGTCCACGATGGATAGTTCGTCGGGCCTGCCGGCGTCGTCCACCAGCACTACCGCGGAGGGGCCGAGCCGCGACATCAACAGGGGCAGGGCAGGGTAGCGGGCCTCCTTTTGTATCCACATGGGAGGGCCGTCGACAACCAGAACATCGATGCGCTCCGGAAGCGGCACTCGAGACAGGTCGTAATACTGATAAGAAACGTTGTCGACCTGCTGCGGAACCAAGGGGCAGTCATAAATTGCCGCCCAATCGCTTAAACGATGCTCGCGGAGCTGGTTACGGCAAATGGCCGCGAATTTCGCATCATGGTCGATAGAAACTACTTGTCCGGAGCCTAGCTGCTCCAAGGCATAGGACGAGAGAAGTGTAGAAGTTCCGCAACCGAGTTCCACAATTACCTGCGGCTTGTATTTGAGGATTGTGCTTAGCAGGAGGATGGCGAAGTCCGGTGAAATCGCCATGCCTCTCATAAATGGCAGAGGCTGGCGGACCTTCAACAGAGAAGCGAGCCAGATAGAAGCTTCCGTCTGCTTACTATGAACCAGCGCGTTCTTCTTTTCTTCGTCCGCCTGGTTTTCTAAGTGTCGAAGTAGGTTGCGATAGTAAACGGAAATTACTACGAGTAAGGCGATCAGCGATCCGAGTAACGGCGTGGTAATGTTCCACGGAGAGGGCAGATCGCGCGTTGCCACGCAGATCAGAGCCGGAACGAGAAAAACACCTGTAAGAAAAAGGTAATCCTGCGCCCGCAACATCAGAACGGTCCGACCAAGTAGGCGTGAGAGCATTCAATCTTTCATGATACACCGGCACTTTCGGCGCAGCCGATTGCGCGATGCTCAGGGGCCGGCCGCGGCGCCGCCGTCAGTTGCGGCCGCAGAGGCCGGGCGTCTGGCACATACCGGCGGGGCAGCCTCCGCCCATGGGGGCGCGATCGGGGGCCGATCCGTTGGCGCGGGCGGCAAAGGTGGACCATTGCTGGGCAAGCTTGCTGCCGCTGCATTGGGGGCAGGCGACTTCCTCCGACGCCCGGCGGAGGAGCTTTTCAAACTTCGTTCCGCAGTCTTCGCAGGCGTATTCGTAAATGGGCATGGTTGTTTCCTTCTATTTGGCGAGCTCTACTGCAATTTTATCAATCGCGGCGCGGGTTTCGGCGGCGGGCGCATTGGCTCCGGTGGTCATGATGGAGACGGCGAGCATTCCGTAGGTTTTGGAGTCGATGTAGCCGCCGAGGGAATTGACGTGCGAAAGGCTGCCCGTTTTGGCGCGGACGCGGGCGCCTCCCGGCATTTTGGCGAAGCGCTTTTCCAGCGTTCCGTCTTCGCCACCGATCGGGAGGGAGGCGATCCAGACGTCTTTGAGGGGGGAGTTGTACATGTGGGCGAGCAGCTTGATGGTGAGCGAAGGCGCGATCAGGTTCATTCGAGAGAGCCCGGATCCGTCGTGGAAGTCGGAGTCTTCAGGGGTGCCGCCGATCGATTCGAGAAACGTTTTCAGTTCCTGGAGACCGGCGGTGACGGTGCCTTCGCGGGTGGCGTGGAATGCGGCTTCGCGCAGCAGGATCTCGGCGTGGAGATTCTGGCTGACCTTGTTGACGACTTGCACGATTTCGCCGAGGGGGCGGGATTCGATACGCGCCAGCTCAACGGCGAGAGGCGATTCGGAGAAGGGCTGATCTTCGGTGCGATGGCGGGCAAGGGGCCGTCCGGCGACGGCGACTCCGCGCTTTGTCAGCGCCTGCTGGAGCGCCAGGGCGGTGAACAGCGCCGGGTCGTCGATCGCCAACAGCTGCGAGCGGCCGGTGCTGCGAGGGGAGATGCGCCCGAAGATCCGCAATTGTCCGGAGGCGGGCAGCCGGAGGATTTCGAGCCGGCGTTCGCCTTCTTCGGTCCGGACGCGGTTGTCGATCCAGTAGTACTCCAGCGGAGGGTTGAGCTCCAGGCGCGCCAGGTCGCCGGGATCGCCGGGTTTCAGGGTGATCTGGAAGGCGTTGTCGTTGATGGTGAGGGCGCTGACGGGTGCTCCGTATTCCCAGATGGCGTCGTCGACGGCCCAGCCTTCGGGATAGGGAGCGAACGGCCAGCGGGTGTCGTCGCCGACGATATTGCCGTCAATGCGTTTGACTCCGCGGGCGGCGATCCGGTCGGCGAGCTGTTCGATGGCGGCCAGCGGCTCGCCTTTGTTGGGTCCTTTCTCGTAGGGGTAGGCGCGCCAGGAAAGGGTGGGGTCGCCGCCGCCGATAATGCGCAGATTGCCGGCGATGCAGCCGTCGGCGGTGAGCGGAGCATCGGAGCCGGCGACGGTGGAGAAGCGGAAATCCGGGCCGAGGCGGAGAAGCGCCAGGGCCGTGGAATAGAGCTTGGTGTTGGAAGCGGGCGTGAACAGGTGCCGGGAGTTGCGATCGACGAGGACTCGTCCGGTTTCCATCTGGATGGCGAGAATCCCGAAGTGGGTGCGGGCGACGCCGGGGGTGGCGTTGAGGATGGCCGCGATGCGGTCTTCCAGACCGGCGGCAGATGCGATGGCCGCGAAGACGAGCGGGAGCGCGAGACGCATTTCCTGATATGGTCGCAGGAATGTTGGGCGTGGAGATCCGGTTCAGCGGCGGGCGGAATTCAAGCCGGTGCCGTGTTCCGCTTTCGATGCAGCGCGGCGGGCGCCTGTTCCGACATCGCCTTGATGAGCGCGCCCATTTTGGGGCTTTGCGGTACGACATCGGGCACCAGGCCTTTTGACACCAAAGACGCCGTCATGACCGGGCCCACGGAGGCAATCACGACGCCGTCCCGCAGGATCCGCATCACCTGCGGCGACAGATTCAGCCGCTGCGCGATCTGGAGCAGGTGGTCCAGCTGGACCGATGAAGTGAAAACAACCACGTCGAATTCTTCCGCAACGAGGGCGTGAACGGCGTGCTGTAGCGGCTGCAGATCGGCCGGCAATTCCCAACGATAGAGCGCGACAGGAATGACGGTGGCTCCGAGAGCCTCCAGGGCGCGATTCATCTCCAGGTTGGGCCGGCCATACTCCTGTACGGCAATCTTCCGCTCGGGCCGCGGCGCGATGGCAGAAACAATCTCGCGCCAGGTATTCGGCTCCGGGATCATGATTTCGATGGGAACCTGCAGGGACCGCAGAATGGGAATCGGCTTCGGGCCGCGGGAAACCATTTTGGCCCGCCGCAGCGCGCTGGAAAGCCGTTCCAGCGGCATTTGGGCGGAGAGTACGTCGCGCAGGAATGTCAGCCCGGCGCCGGTCATGCAGACAACCATTTCGATTTCCCCGGCCTCCAGCTGTTCGACGAAATGGAGCGCGACCGAGTGATCCTCGATCGCGCGTTCCTGCACCGAGGGAGCGACAAAGGGAATGCCGCCCTGGCGGATAATCAACGACTCGATATCTTTCGCGCGCCGGCTTTCCAGGCTCAAGACGCGCAACCCCGCAAGTGACATGTTGGAAAGAATTGTCCGGTCAGTCGCCGGAAGCGACTGCCGGAACGATTGCGCCGAGCTGCGGCGCCGGCTCCTTCGACTCTCCAAACCGCAATGCCCAGGCGAGGGATGCGGTGCCGGTCACAGCCACACCGAGGATCCAGAGCGCCTGGGGCCAGGTGAGGGCATCGGTTTTAAACAGAAAGCCGGCTAAGACGGCCCCCGCGTTTCCTCCCGCTCCTACGATTCCGGCGACCGAACCCAGCGCCTTCCTGTTGACGAACGGCACTACGGCGTAAGTTGCTCCATTCGACATTTTCACGAACAGACCTGTCACCAGCATAGCGGCTGCCGCCAAGGGCAACCAGCGCAACTGGGAGAAGAGCATCAGCGCAACGCCCTCCAGGGCGATGGTGATCGCGAGCAATCCGGTACGGCCGCGGAGTCCCCATCGTTGGGCGCAGCGATCGCTGGCGATGCCTCCCAGGGCTCTTGCGAAGAGATTCATCAGGCCAAACGTTCCCGCCAGAATTCCGGCGGTCTGGAGATCGGCGTGAAAGTAGTCCACAAAGTACAGGGCGGCGATGTTGTCGATGGTCAGCTCGATTCCGAAGCAAGCTCCGTACACAACAAACAATGCCCACACTCGCGGGTCGCGGCAGGCTTCCCAGAATCCTCCGCCGGCAGACTTGGCTTTCTCCGATGAATCGCGCGGGCGAAGGTCCTGGAAATTGCCGTCGGGAGTGTCGCGCGTCACTTTCGCATAGACGATTCCCATGACGAGCATCGCCACGCCGGGTACGGCCATCGCGAGCCGCCAGCCCCACCACGCTCCGGCTCCCAGGTGGAGAAAGGCGGCAAACAGCAGCGGCATCACAATCTGGGTGACGCCGCCGCCAAGATTTCCCCAGCCGGCGACCGTCGCATTGGCGGCGCCTACTACATTGGGAGCGAACATGACGGAGGTATGGTATTGCGTGATCACGAATGAAGCGCCGATGATCCCGATCGCCAGCCGGAAGAGAAGAAACGACTCATAACTGTTGGCGAAACCGATTCCCATCACCGGCAGGGCGCCGAGTGTCAGCAGCCACGCGTATGCCTTTCGCGGTCCGATCCGATCGCACAGCCAGCCGAAGAACAGCCGGGCGACGATCGTGATGGCCACCGACGCGATGATCGTGTTTCCAATCTGCGATTTCGTCAGATGAAACTCATCGCGCACCACGGGCATCAACGGTGCGATTCCAAACCAGCCGAAAAAGCAGAGGAAGAACGCCGC
The DNA here is from genome assembly GCA_964515165.1 of uncultured Solibacteraceae bacterium. Classification (GTDB taxonomy): domain Bacteria; phylum Acidobacteriota; class Terriglobia; order Bryobacterales; family Bryobacteraceae; genus JAPKYZ01. The sequence goes on from CAZETQ010000009.1 coordinate 8,480, forward strand.
CCATGTCATGTGGAAGGCGCGCATGGGCACGCTGGAGAAATCGCGGAGTTTGATTCGAACGGCCTGGTGGTGGACGCTCACGCCCACCCCTCAATTCCGAGCAGGATGACCCCTTCCTCCAGCTTTACGGGAAAGGTCTGCACGGGAGGAACATCGGCCTGGCACGGCTTGGTGACCAAACCCGACTCCAGGCAAACCCGCCAGTTGTGAAGAGGACACGTGACCGTCGTGCCGCCGACAATTCCATCGGCCAGCGGTCCGCCGCCATGGGGACAGCGATTTTCCACCGCCACGAATCTTTCGCCCAGATTGAAGATTGCGAGAGAGCGGTCGCCTAACTGCAGCGGGCGGCCCTCGCGCGCGGGGATGTTTTCAGCTTCCGTAATGCGAATCCACTTCATACCGGCATTGCCTCCATAGGTTGGATCGTGACGAATTGGGTTGGACGCGGACGCACACGCTCCATCCAGGCGTCATAGGATTTGTCTTTGGACTTGCGCAATCGATCGAGGAGTGCGGTGCGAACTTCGTGGGTCGCATAAACAGTTTCTTTGCGAACTTTTTCGATTCCCAAGCGCTCGACGAAATCGTAGGTGCGCTCGAGATAATTCGCGTTCTCGCGGTAGTACTGGAAGAACAGCTCGCAGGCTTCGAGAGCGTCTTCGGTTGTTTCGACAGTCAATAGAAGGTCGGCCTTGCGGACGCCCTTTCCGGCCGCGCCGCCGATGACGATCTGCCAGCTACCTTCCTGGCCGACCAATCCGACATCTTTGACGGTGGCTTCGGCGCAGTTTCTGGGGCAGCCGACGACGGCCATCTTGAACTTGTGCGGAGTGTACAGGTTCTCCAGGCGCCGCTCGAGCTCGATGCCGGCGGAGATCGAATCCTGCGTTCCGAACCGGCAGAACTGACTGCCGACGCATGTCTTGACCATTCGGACACCCTTTGCGTAGGCTTGTCCGGACGGCATTCCCAGCTCGTCCCAAATTGCCGGAAGATCGGCCTTCTTCACTCCCAGCAGGTCGATACGTTGACTGCCGGTGACCTTCACCATCGGGACGTTGTACTTTTCCGCCACATCCGCGATGCGGCGAAGCTCCGCCGGAGTGGTGACGCCGCCGCGCATTCGCGGCACCACCGAAAAAGTTCCATCCTTCTGGATGTTGGCGTGAACGCGGTCGTTGATGAATCGCGCGGAGCGATCCTCCTCATGGCTGCCGCACAGCACCATATCCACGATGTAGGACAGCGCCGGTTTGCAGACCTCGCAGCCCTTGCCATTTCCGTAGATGTCGAGCACGTCCTGAACCGACCGCAGTTGCTGCGATCGCACCATCTCCCGCAACTGCTCCTGCGTGAAGGGAATGCATCCGCAGAGGACCTTCTTGGACTCTTCCTGAAACTCCGGAACCACGGCCTTCAGCAGGCTGGCGCACAGTCCACTGCAGCTTCCGCATCCGGTTGAAGCTCGCGTCCGATCCTTCAGCTGACTCATCGTCGAAATTCCGAACTGATGGATTGTTTCGATGAGGGTTCCCTTTGTCACGCCCATGCAGCCGCAGACCATTTCGCTATCCGGCATTTGCGCGACGTCCAGTCCTTTGTCGGCGGATTGGGGCGGAAAGAGCAGGTGGCGGCGGTGCGGAGTAAGATCCTCGCCGGTGCGGAGCCACTCCACGTATTTGTGGTTGTCCGCCGCGTCGCCGACGAGAATGACCGACTGTAACCGGTTTTCCTTCAAGATCAGCTTCTTGTAGATTCCGAGTTTCGGATCCTCGTACCGGACGGCCTCCGTTGCCGAATCTTCAAAGAGCGATCCGGCGGAAAAAACATCGACGCCCATGATTTTCAACTTGGCGGCAGGGCTTGCTCCGCCGAAGGTGGGACCACGGTTGCCGGTGATGGTGGCCGCGAGCACCTTTCCCTGTTCGAACAGCGGAGCGACCAGGCCGAATATTTCGCCGCGATGCTCCGTACACTCTCCGACGGCGAAGATGTCCGGATTCGACGTCTCCATGTAGTCGTTGACGACGATTCCCCGGCGTACTTCCAGGCCGGCCTTCTTCCCCAGATCGTTATTCGGCCGAATCCCGGCGGCCACGACGACGATGTCGGCGTGGATCTCTTCTCCGTCGGCGAAACGCAAACCCTCCACGTGCCCGTTTCCGAGAAATCGCTGAGTCTGCTTCTGGAGCATCACCTGAACCCCGAGGGACTCCATCGAACGGCGCAGATAGGAGCCGCCGGTGAGATCGAGCTGCCGGTCCATCAGGGTATCGGTGAGATGGACGACCGTTACCTGACACCCGCGCACCTGCAATCCGCGCGCCGCCTCCAGCCCCAACAATCCCCCGCCGATGACGACGGCGCGGCGTCCGGGGCGCGCTTTTTCGATCAGGTGGCGAGTGTCGTCCAGAGTGCGAAACACATGAACGTTCTTCTTATCGACCCCCTCAATCGGCGGCACGAATGCGCTGCTGCCGGTTGCAAGAATCAGCTTGTCGAACCGCATCTTTCCGCCGTCGCTATCGATGACGACTTTTCGCCTGGCGTCGACATTGACAATTTGCACCCCCAGACGGGCGCCGATGTCGTTTTTCTGGTACCACTCGATGCCGTTCAGTACGATCTCATCCGCCGTCTTCTCTCCCGCCAGGACGGACGAGAGCATGATGCGGTTGTAGTTGACATGCGTTTCGTCGCCGAAGATCGTGATGTCGAAATGGTGCCGGTACTTGAGAATCTGCTCAACGCAGGCGACTCCCGCCATTCCGTTTCCGACAACGACAAGTTTCTTCATTGCACTCCTCCTGAACGCTCCACCCGGACTGAGCATTGCTTGTAGTTGGGCTCGCGCGAAATTGGATCGAACGCGCTCTGGGTAACCTCGTTGACGTTGGTCTCGAAAAAGTGAAAGGGCATGAAGACTTGTCCCGGGGCGACAATCTCCGTCAATCGCAGCTCCACGCCGCGCACGCGGCCGCGCCGGGAGACGATGTCGATGGGATCGTGGCTGCGCAACCCCAACCGTTTGGCGTCCCGGGGATTCATCTCCAGCCAGGCGCACGGAGAGAGGCGTTCGAGGATGGGTACTTCTTTGGTCTTTGTTCGAGTGTGCCAGTGCTCCACCGTGCGGCCGGTATTGAGAACGAGCGGATATTCGCGGGTGGGCTGTTCCGGAAACGGCTCCCAGGCGGCGCATATCAACTTTGCGCGTCCATCGGCGGTCTGAAACCGGCCATCGGTATAGAGCCTCGGCGTGGATTCCGATGCGCCTTCGGGATAAGGCCACTGGACGGCGGCCTGCCGGGCCAGTAGCTCGTAGGTGATTCCGGAGTAATCGCACAGACGGCCGCGAGAGATTCTCCGCCATTCGTCAAAGGCATCTTCCGGCCGAGTCCAGTTGGGGAACAGCTTCGATTTGCAGCCAAGTTTGGCTGCCAAGTCCAGAATGATGTCGAAGTCGGGCCGCGCCTCACCGGGGGGAGTCACAGCCTTGTTCACCTTGCTGACCCGCCGCTCCGAGTTGGTGTAGGTTCCCTCTTTCTCTCCCCAGATGGCAGCCGGAAGAACCAGGTGCGCCAGTTCGGTGGTGGGGGTGGGATGATAGCCGTCCTGCACGACAAGGAAATCCAGATTGCCCAACGCCTGCCTCAACACTTCCTGATTGGGAAAGGACACCAGGGGATTTGTCGCGATGATCCACATGGCGCGAATTTTGCCGCTGACCGCGCCTTCGACGATGTCCGGATAGGCAAGCCCGCGCTTGGAAGGCAGCAGCGACTCCTCAATTCCCCACAGCGCGGCAAGCTCCGCACGATCGGCCGGATCGTCAAACTTGCGATACCCCGGCATGCTGGAGGTAAAGCCGGTTTCCCGGGTACCCATGGCATTGCACTGGCCGGTGATCGAAAACGGTGCCGAGCCCGCGCGGCCGATCTTTCCGGTCAGAAGCGACAGATTGCAAATGGCGCTGACGGTTTCCGTCCCCTTGGTGCTGTGATTGACGCCCATGGTCCAGCCAAGAAATGCCGATTTGGAACGTCCCAGGAGAAATGCGGTTCGATAGAGCTGTTCCTGGCTGAGTCCCGTAATTTCGGCGGTCCGATCGGGAGCATAGTCTTCCAGGAACTTCTCCAGTTCGGCGAAGCCGGTTGTGTGCGACTGGATGTATTCGCGATCGACCAGATTGTGCCGGATGAGGATGTGCGCCAGTCCGTTCAGCAATGCCAGATCGGCGCGCGGCTTCAGCGGTAAATGAATGTCCGCCATCATCGCCGTCTTGGAAACACGGGGATCGGCAACGATCAAGGTCTGATTGGGATTGGTGTCGAGATACTGGCAGAGGATCGGGTGATTGTCGGCAATATTGGCGCCGATGAGAAAGACGACATCGGCGCGCTCGATATCCTCATAGGCTCCGGGCGGCCCGTCGCTGCCGAAGGAAAGCTTGTAGCCCGATACGGCGCTGGCCATACAGAGGGTCGTATTCCCGTCATAGTTCTTCGTTCCCAGGCCGAGCTGCACCAGCTTTCCGAGCGCATAGAATTCCTCCGTCACCAATTGGCCGGTACTGAGGACTCCGAGAGAATCGGTGCCGTATTTCGCCTGCGTTGCACGAAAGCGCTCCGCCATCGTGCCCAAAGCTTCGTCCCAGCCCACGCGAACCAACTTGCCGTTCCTGCGGAGGAGTGGATATTTGGCGCGATTTTCCGCGTGGATGGTGTAGTGCTCTGACAGACCTTTGGGGCAGAGCTTTCCGCGGTTCACCGGATGCAGGTCGTGAGGCCGGGAGGCGACCGCGCGGCCATCCTTCACTCCGATCTCGATGCCGCATCCGACCGAGCAGTAGCCGCAGGTCGTGGGAACCCACGTATCGGGGATTCTCCGGGCGGCGGTATAGCCGGTGCTGGCATCCCGGCTATACGCGTATTCCACACTGAGGTTATCCAGCCCGACGAGGCGTTTCAGGTTCATGCCGCCCTCCGGCCGGATGTGAAGGCCGCGGCCATCTTCTTCGGAACGACGGAAACGAAGAAGAGATATCGGCCCAGCCATTCCCCGGCCAACGCGAGGACCAATGTGGCGGCCTGCAGTAACGGAGATTGGGTGATCGAGACCAGGACGATTCCCAGAATGAGCAGCGACAGTCGAAGCAGGAACAGCCGTTGGAAAGCTCCGGTCAAGAGAAGGGCCGAGGCCCGGAGCTCAAACGCCGTCGAACGCGAAAGCCAAAAGAACTTCAGGGTTTGGGTCAGCAACTGCGCCGAGGCTCCGGCGATGGCCGCCCCACACAACCACGGCGCTGTCGAGACTCCCATGGCTTTGACAAAGAGCGGACCCAGCCAAAGCACGGTTGAGAAAAACTCCGCGACGGTATAGCCGCTGAACCACGCCGGACGCGCGCGCACAACGTAAATTCTGGCGGAGCACATCACGCCGGCCGCGCCGCAGATCGATGTCAGGAATCCCACCGCGCCGCGATAGGGAAGCTGCAGAACCAGCATTCCCGCGAAGGCGCACGCCACGCCCGCGAACAGCGAAAGGCTGAGAACCTCACGGCTTAACCAGGAGCGGCGTAGTCCCTTTAACGCTCGAAAGGCGTAAACGGGGCGGCCCAAATGCAGAGTCGAAGCACCCAGGCTGATCCCGGCGATACCCAGCGAGGCAAGCGCCGAAAGCCACAGGGTGGTACTTGTACCGAGAAAGTCCAGCAGCCACAGCACGGCAAAGGCGCCGGCCGACAACTGCGTCAGCACCAGCATGAACACCAGCGGGAGATGCGGATGCTCCGGATCAATCCGGTGCGTATCGACGCGATCGGTATCCGGCGTCAGGTCCTGGCGAAGAGTAATCCTGGTTGTCGAAATACTGTCGTGAGCGGAAGGCATTCCCGGAGCGTTGGCGGTCATATAGTCTTCCCGCCACTCGGCGACATTGACGATCTCGATCGCGATCGCTCCCTCGGGGCAGGCCGAGACGCACGCCGGAGCCATACCGTCCGAAAGCCGGTTGTGGCAGAGATCGCACTTTCCGACGACTCCGCGGGCGGGGTTATATTGCGGCACTCCGTAGGAACAGTTCCAGGTGCAGTACTGGCAGCCGATGCAGGTATCGGCGTTGTGCACGACGACGCCGGTGGAAGAATCCTTGTGGTAGGCCTCCACGGGGCAGCCGTGCATGCACGACGGCTCCAGGCAATGGTTGCAGCCCATCGAAAGGTAGTGCCGCTGCGTCGCGGGATAGTGCCCGCCTTCAATCTCGCCCACCCGGCGCCAGTTGATCGCCGCGGGATTGCCGTTTTGTTCGTTGCAGGCGACGACACAGCACTTGCAGCCGATGCACTTCGTCATGTCGAAGTGAAACCGGTACTGCTCGCCCGGGCCGGGCCGCCGATCCGGAATTAGCGGGGCGGGGTGCCGGATCTGCACCAATCCGGTAGCCCGGCGCGGGGTGCCGGGAATATAGACAAGGTCGCTCTCAAAGAGCGGCAATGCGGTCATGCCGCCACCCCGGCGGCGAGTTTCCGGGACGGCGCGGCTCGCAATGCGACAACCTCTCCGATCACCATGACGGCCGGAGCCTGGACAGCGACACGATTTCGCGCCACCGCGCCGAGCGTCGTTTCGACGACATGCTCATCGGGAGTCGAGGCGGATTGGATGAAGGCGACGGGTTGACCGGCCGGCCGCCCGGCGGCGATCAAGCTTCCCGCGATGACATCCCGATGCTCGACACCCATTAAGACCACGAGAGTGTCGATGTTCCGATAGATGTTCCAGTCGAGAGTCGTAACGCTCTCGCGGTGTCCGGCGACGACCGCGAATGAGGTAGCGACCCCGCGATAAGTGACCGGAATTCCGGCAAGGGATGGCGCCGCCAGCGCCGAGGAAATACCGGGAACGATTTCGCACTCCAACCCGCGAGCGAGCAGGAATTCCAGTTCTTCGCCGCCGCGGCCGAAGATCATCGGATCTCCGCTCTTCAGCCGGACGATGGTGGAGACACGCGAAGAGTAGTGGAGGATCGAATGGAAGATCCGTTCCTGGACCTGCCGCTGTTGTCCCTGCTGCTTTCCGGCATAGATCCGGATGGCGTCCGGATTGGCGGCCGCCAGAATTTCGGGAGAAACCAGCCGGTCGTAGATGATGACGCCGGCCTGCTTCAGCAGGCGTAACGCTTTGAGGGTAAGCAGCTCCGGATCCCCGGGTCCGGCCCCCACCAGATACACCTTTCCCTTGCGCGCCATGTCCGCTCCTTTGGTCGTAAAGAACAGGGCGCGCGGCGAAGACACGAGGGCCGTGGGCCTGTTGAATGTTGAAAGGTGCTCAGTCGGTGAGCGAGGTGGGAGGACGCACGGGGCTCCCAGCGGCGCCGGAAAACCCGTTCGTTTCGCGAGCGAACAATAGCAGCTTAACCGAAATTGCCCTGGTTGGAAAGAGATCTGCTATCGAAATATCTTGTAGGAGCTATTCACGGGGATCGCCGCGCTCAACGCTAAGTCCTTAAGGTTCAGGCGGCGGGTTGGTGGCTCCCTGCTCTTCTTGCCTCCGGCCCTCCATGAGCCGCAGGCCTTCGCGCAGGATTGGCAAAGATTGCCAATGAGGTGCCTGCAAGCGCGCGTCCGGCCATCCCCAGGCGCGCTCTGTTGTCCTTCCGGATATTCTGTGAGGGCATGTTGCGGACGGTGGCTGCCCTGTTTTGCGTGGCCCTGGTTGCCTTTGCGCCGCCGGCGCGTCCGCACTATACCGACATCGCACCCCAATCGGCGATCTCCTACAGATCGAACAATGACTTCCGGGGGCGCAAATATTTTCCCCAGCCCATGTGCGGCGGAGTCGCGGTACTCGACTTCGACGGCGACGGCCTACTCGATCTGTTCTTCACAAACGGCGCAAAGCTGCCCGAACTTAAGAAGACCGGGCCTTCCTTTCATAATTACCTGCTACGCCAAGCCAGGCCGAATGTCTTCGAAGATGTAACCGCGAAAGCAGGCGTAGCGGGCGAGGATCTGGACTTCAGTTTCGGTGCGGCTGCAGGCGACTTTGACAACGATGGGTTTCCCGACCTCTTCGTAGCGAATGCCGGACGCAACGCTCTTTACCGGAATCGCGGAGATGGGACATTCGCCGATGTTACCGCTCAGTCTGGTATCGGTACGAAAGCATCAGGCATTCTGAGCGTTCAAGGCGCATGGCTCGACTACGACAATGATGGGCATCTCGATCTCGTCGTCTCCAACTACACGAAGTGGACTCCGGAATTGGATCGCCGCTGTCAGCGCGGCGATGCTGAAATGTACTGCACTCCCAGAACATACGCCAGCGTGCCGAATCAACTGTTCCGCAACCTGGGCGATGGAAAGTTTCAGGATGTGTCTGTCGCATCGGGGCTGGCCAAAGTTCCCGGCAAAGGGATGGGTATCGCGATAGCTGACGTGAACGGCGATGGTTGGATCGATATCTTCATCGCAAACGACACAGAACGCAATCTTCTTTTTCTAAACCAGGGAAACGGAACTTTTCAGGAAAGCGCCTTACTCCAGGGAGTGGCCTATAAGGATTCGGGAACCGCGGTTTCGGCGATGGGCGCCGACGCGAAGGATTACAACAACGATGGATGGCCGGACATCTTTTACAACGATTTGATGGGCCAAATCTGGGGACTTTTTCGCAATGAGCGCGGCCGGTATTTCCAGTACGTTTCTCCGTCAACCCAACTGATTCAACTGAGCAATCCGTGGTCCGGCTGGAGCGCCGGATTTATCGATTACAACAACGATGGATGGAAGGACATCTACAGCGCCAATGGCGATGTCGACAATCTGGTGGCAAATGCGGCCCAGGCAGATACGATGTTCGAAAACGTCGAAGGTAAGACCTTTCGCGATGTCTCCGCCGGGATGGGACGCGACTTTCAGCGTGTAGGATTCCAACGCGGCGCGGCGTTCGCCGATCTGAACAACGATGGATTTCTCGACATCATCGTTACTTCGTTGCATCAGCGGCCCCGATTGCTGATAAATTCCGCGGACAATGGCGCGAACTGGCTGATCGTTGAGCTTAGGGGGACCACAAGCAATCGGGACGCGATCGGCGCGAGGCTGAAGCTGACCACGCCTTCAGGCCGGTCGCTCTATAACCATGTCACCACCAGCGTTGGCTTCCTCTCTTCGAGCGATCGTAGAGTCCATTTTGGCCTCGGCAGCGAGAGCACCGGACTCTCCTTAGAAGTTCGCTGGCCATCCGGCAAGGTTCAAGTCCTGCACGATTTGCGCGCCGGCCAGATTAAGAAACTCACAGAATTCCGGTAGACCTGCTGTGATATTATCCGCGACACGCTAGCCGACGCCGGCAGCGTAATTCGCGTACCGATCCTCCGCCCCGGACCGCCGCACGAGAGGGAGGACCGCCATGAGGCCTTTAAGTTTGTGCATTGCTTTGGCGCTGTTCACAACCGCCGGACTCGCCCAGGAATTTCGCGGGCGGATCCAAGGTGGTGTTACGGATTCGACCCAAGCTGCCGTTGTCGGCGCGACCGTCAGCCTGCGAAACATGGGTACCGGAGTGGTTGCCACCCGGCAAACAAACGAAGTTGGGCACTATCTTTTCGATCTGGTCCAACCCGGAACCTATTCCATCACCGTCGAGCTTGCAGGTTTCACAAAGTTCCTTCAGGAAAACATCCTGCTTCAACAGCGCGGCGATGTAACCGTAAATGCCGTTCTTCGGGCCGGAGATGTTAAGGAAACTGTCAATGTCTCCGCGGATGCGAATCTTGTTCAGTTCAACACCGCCAAGCTGGAGACTACCGTCGATACCAAGCTGACCAACAGCGTGCCGCAGATCTACCGGACGCCGTTCCTGTTGGCTCAGTTGGATCCCGCGGTAGAGAGGAGCGACTCCCAAAGCGAGTACATGCCCTACCATAGCTGGGGTCCAAACACGCAGCGAGTGGGCGGCGGCCAGAACTACACGGCCGACCTGCAAGTCGACGGGGCCCCCGTCGGGATCGGGTATAAGACCTCCTATGTTCCATCCCCCGACATGGTCCAGGAAGTAAACGTTCAGCAGAATACCGTCGATGCCGAGTATGGCCACAGTGCGGGATCGGCCATCAGCCTCACACTGAAAAGCGGCAGTAACCAGTACCACGGGACAGCGTTTTATCAGGGCCAGTATCCGTGGGCAAATGCTTTGGAGAATCGCGTCTATCGAACCGTCAATATGGGCCGGAATCATATGTACGGCGGCACGCTGGGTCATCCGATTCTGAAGAACAAGCTATTCAACTTCGTGGCATATGAAGGCTGGGAGCAGACTGATCCGTCTACTCTGATCCATACGCTCCCCACGGATTTGGAGCGGGCAGGGAACTTTTCGCAATCGCTGAACAATGTGGGTGGCTTGCGCGCCATTTACGATCCATGGACTACTCAGACCTCTCCGGATGGAATCACCATCACTCGTATGCCATTCCCCGGCAACATCATTCCTGCCTCAAAACTGGATTCCGTTGCGACGGGTTATGTCTCCCACCTGTGGGCACCTAACTCCGCCGGCATCGGACCTTATCATGTCAACAACTACACGGTGTCCCAGCCGATCAAGTTTCCGTATAAGAACTTCTCGGACCGCGTCGACTATCAAATAACCGACAAGCTGCGAGTGTCCGGCCGCTTCAGCAAGTTCAAGACTCCCGTCACTAGCTCCAATCCCACAGGATCGGATTACTTCGTGACCGATCGAGGCAGTAACCGCGACGCGACATCGATAACGGGAGATCTGACTTATACTCTGAATCCACGAACAGTCATCAACATACGCGGCGACTATCACAGCTTCGTAGATGAATCGAATTACGCGACGACGTACACGGTAGACGGCTGGGCGAAGATTTGGCCGAACAATGACTTCTACAAGGCCGTATTCGCGGATCAATCCGTACCCGTTTTACTGCCGCGGATGTCGATCACCAGCACAGACGGCGGCAGCCGCAACTTCAACATGGGCCCGGGCGGCGGATATTGGAATCAGAAGCCAAGCGGCGATAGTTTCAGCGCGAAGGTGGCGCAGCAGTTAGGCGCTCATTACTTGAAGTTCGGGTTTGACACCAGAGGCACCCGATCTCCTCAAGGCTTGATCCTGACCAATCCGGGATTCGGCTTCGATGCTCGCCCAACCAGCAACACTTATGTGAATCCGAATACGCTTCTGTCCGGAGACGGTTTCGCCACGTTCCTGATTGGCGCAATCGCTCCCACGAATGGAAATGCCAGCGATTGGGATTCGAGCGGCACGTCCATGCCTGTCATCAACTTCCTGGAGCCGACCACCCGATACTTCGGTGGATTCATCAACGACGATTGGAAAGTCACGCGCGATCTGACGCTAAACCTGGGATTGCGATATGAGTACGAACTCGGGTGGCGGGAGGTACAGGATCGATCGGTGCGTCCTTTGGATCTCAGCGCGCCGATTCCGGAGTTTCAAGGTGCGGGAGCTCCGAAGATTCCGGACATCGTGAGGCAGTATTACACGGGTCCAACGCTGTACAACGGCGCGTTCCAGTTCACCGACAGCGGCAACCGTGGCCAGTGGAGCTCCGGAACTGGAATCTTCTCACCGCGAGTCGGAATTGCGTATCGCTTGAACGATAAGACATCCATTCGAGCAGGCTATGGCCGCTATATCACTCCATGGATGACCGGCAGCACGGACTTCAATAACCTGACTACTCCAGGGTTCACAAACTACACAGGAGCGTCGCCGCTGGTCCAGGGTGTTCCGCAGATGAGTTTGTCGAATCCGTTCCCATCGACATATCCGGTCATCCCGGCGTATCAGAAGTCACTGGGGCGATACACCCAACTGGGAGACAGTACCAGTTTCTACATGCCGGACCGGCCTCGACCCAAGAGCGATCGCCTCAATGTGTCTGTCCAGCGCCAGCTTCCGTTTGGCATGGTGCTCGACGTTACGTATTACTTCAACCGGAGCACCTTCGTGTGGGATACAGCTCGCAACCTGAACCTGATCGATCCGAATATCGCCTACACCTACAAAGATGCAGTCAATCAGCAGGTGGCGAATCCGTTCTATAACATCCTGACGGTCGATAAGTTTCCCGGTCCGCTACGCTATCAACCGACAGTGAGCATCTCGTCGTTGATGAAGCCGTACCCGCAGTACGGCGACATCACTGCGATCGATGGGCAGCGCGGCGGCAAAGTGCATTACCAGTCGCTGCAGATCAAGCTCCAGAAAAATTACAGCCAGGGTCTCTCGCTCCTTTTGGGCTACAACTATCACTTTGAAAAGGATCAACGTTTCTACAACGACGTTGCCATGTACCAGCAGGAGTACACCTGGATCAATTCCCCCGCGTCGCGGCAGCGATTGTCGATTGCCGGGGCTTGGGAGATTCCCCTGGGAAAGGGGCGGCCTTACCTCAGCGGAGTCTCGCCCTTCCTGAACGCGCTCGTCGGAGGCTGGAATCTCAGTTCGGTCCTGAATTGGCGTTCCGGACGATACATGGTGTTCGATGCAATGGTTGCCAACGGCGACCCGCACATTGAGAATCCGGGGCCGAGCCGCTGGTTCGACACCTCGGTATTCTCGCAGATACCGGCATACACGGCCCGAACCAATCCTTGGCTCTATGATGGCCTCACCGGGCCAGGAATGCTGAACATCGATACCTCGCTGACCAAGGCGTTCTTCATCACGGAGAAGGTACGTTTCATTTTGCGCATGGACTCCTTCAATGTGCTGAACAATATGACCTGGGCTGACCCCGACACGAATTTCTATTCGAGTACGTTCGGCCAATCTACAAATCAATTGGGCAATACCTTCGGCCGGCGCACTCAACTCGGACTACGGGTGGAATTCTGAAGGCATTCCCTCTTGGACTGATTGTTTTCGCGCCGCTCGTTGCACAGGATGGCCTCCTGCAGCGAGCGGCGCAACTCGATAGCGAAGGGAAGTGTCAGGAAGCGGCATCGCTGTATCAGCAAGCTCTCGCGAGAGGCCAACCTTCGGTTCCGCTTCTGAACAACATCGGCAATCACGCCCTTGCGTGCGGCGATCCCAACGGCGCTGGAACCTATTTCAAACGTGTCTTGAAACTGGATTCGTCCCACCCCAACGCCAATTTGCAGTTGGCTCGTTTGGCACTTTCCGCAAAAAACGGTATCGAAGCACTCCACTACCTCGAACGAGTAAAGGACTCGAGCATACCTGTTCTGCTGTTGAACGCCGAAGCCCACCACTACGCCGGCAATGCAGCCCAGTCGTCCCAGATTCTGGAGCGCCTCCAAGCGGAGGGAAAGCGCGACGTACGAGTGACATTTAATGTGGGACTAACCTACGCTCGCCTGGGCCTCTATGATCGTGCCGAAACAGCCTTTACCGATGCTCTCGCGCAGAAGCCAAACGATTTCGATATTCTGCTGAGTCTCGGGCGGGCCGCCACGCGCGCCAGGCATTTCGATCGCGCACAGCGCGCGCTGGAAGTCGCGGCGAGGCTGCAGCCAACAAATCCCGATTGTCTGCTGGAACTCGGCGCGGTCTACGGAGCCATGCAGGACTATGGCCGCGCCGTCTACACGCTGGCACAAGCTCGCCGGGCCGCTCCGAACCGCCCCGATGTACTGCTCGCCTTGGCTCATGCGGCCGAGGACGCTGGTTACTATGGAGACGCCGTACTGGCTTACGACGAGTATCTTCGGCTCCGCGCCGGCGACGACAGTGCGCGGAGAGATCGTGCCCGAGTGTGCGGGCAAATCCCCGAGCGAGCGGAGGAAGGCCGGAGGCAACTGACAGAGTATGTCCAACGTCACCCACGCGATCCTATGGGGCATTTTGCTCTCGCGCAGACCATTTGGAAGACTCAACCTGAGGAAGCTTTAGATCATCTCGGTACCGCGGTGCAACTCGATCCGAAGCTGAGCGCCGCCCTTTACTCGCGGGCCTGGCTGTTCCGGAGGCTCGGCCGGATGGAGGAGTCGCTTGCCGATTTGAAACAGTGCGTCGAGCAGCAGCCTGAGAACGTTCGCGCCCTGGACCAACTTGCTTTGGCTTACCTGTCACTGGATCAACCCAAAGAAGCCGAACACGCGTTACGGCGAGCAGCGGCTATCGCGCCCCAGGACACGCAGGTGCTGATGCATCTCAGCCGCGCACTGATCACACTGAACCGTCCGGACGAAGCTCAGAAGTATTTGGATGCTATGCAGCGGCTGCCCGCGCATCAGGACCGCGACCCGAAGAGTGAACCGGGGATGATTGAGCTCGCAACAATGCCGCAGTCCGATCGTGCCGAGCGGGAGATTGCACGGCTGCGGACTGATGCGCGAACCCATCCCGGCGATGCGGACCTGCAACTCCATCTGGCGGCGCTGCTGCTCGCCAATCGTCAAGAAGCAGAAGCACTGGCTGCATACCGGGAGCTCCTGACGATGAATGCCAGCCCACAAACGTTCTGGCGAGCCGGCATGAATCTGTCTAGCGCGGGTAAGTGGGATCTGGCTACGGACTTTTTGGCGCGCGCCGCCGAAAGCCTGCCAGGCGCGAAGCTCGATTATGCGATTGCACTAACGCAGACACGTGGGCCTTCAGACGCTCTCCCGGCGATGGATCAAATCCTGAAGGAAGACCGCGGCGGCGACTATTTTCTGATCCGCGCACAGCTGCTCCATGCTGTTGGGAGAGTGCAGGATGCCGAGGCATCATTGCGCTCCGGCCTGGAACTCTCAGCCTCGCGCCCGATTGCCGCCCGGCGGGCCGCGGCGCTGCTGGTCAGCCTGAATCGGGACGCCGATGCATACGAGATCCTGACCCGGGCAAAAGCAGCTTCGCCCGACGATCCGGATCTGATGTTGGATCGGGCCGCCGTCCTCGCCCTGGTTGGACAATCCGCCAGTGCCGAGAGAGAACTCAACCGCATTGAACTTCGCTGGCCCGAGTGGAGCCGCGCGTATTTGCTGCACGGTCTCCTGTTGCGACAGATGCAACGGCCATCGGAAGGGCTCCGGCGATTTCAGATGGCGGCAGCACTGGATCCTTCCGGCGAGATCGCTCAGTGTATCCGCTTTCCGGCCGATGGCCGCAGCGTGGCGAGTGGAAAATGCTCATGCCTCGCAACGATTCGCGACTTCCTCTTGTCGAGTTGTGGTGACTAGAGACAGCTAAAAGCTGACCCTCGCACGGGCAGTATTGCCGCACCGAAAGGCCGAAGCTGAATACAGTTCAACTTACAGGGTGACGCTATTTGGCGCGCGAGACTTCGGCGATGAAACCGGCGATGAAGCGCTCGATCTGCGCCGGTGGCAGGTTGTAGCGGGTGACGGAGTCCGGCTGGCCGAGATTGCCGCTAATGACGAAGGCGCGCAATCCGGCGCGCGCAAGGTTTTTCGCCTGCTCTATGCTAAGCCCGCCGACCACCTGCACCGGGGCGGCCTTGCCGACCCGCTCGAAGATGGTGCGAGCCATGTCACCCAGAAAGTCGCTCTGGATGAGCTTGGGATCGGCGCGCCGCGCGTCGGACTGCAGATGAATGCCGACCGCGTCCACACCGGCATCGAGCATCCGAAGCGCGACCTCGGCAGCCTGCGCGGCCGGGCCCTGGTGCGGCACCAGGATATCGGCAAAGGCGAGCCGCGGAAGTCCGGAGCCGCTGCGCCTGAACTCGTCGCGCACGGCGCAGACCGCCCTCGCCGTATCCACACCCGCGAGCGCGAGGAAATCAATGACATTGCCGCCGCCCGCATAGACGCCGCGCGCCTCGGAGGCACCGCCGTCCATCGTCTTCATATCGGCCAAGAGGAGCGCCTTGGGAAACTGCTTGCGGAAGGCGGGCACGACGTTCGAGACGCCTTCGTTCTTGAGTAGCGGCGTCCCCATTTCGACGATGTCGACGCCGGCCGTCAGCGCCGCACTGGCAACCCCCAGGCCCTGCTGCAAGGTGGCGACGTCGACCGAGATCTGGAACGTGAAGCGCGTTCTGAGCTGATCGAGAACGCGGGCGGAGGCCGGGTGGGTCTCCTTCGCCGCCTGGGCCCAGGCATTGTTGGGCCGCATCATCTCGAAGACGGCACCGGCGGTCAGCCCGCTCACGGCGAACCGGCGCGCGCCGTCGAGGAACGATCGCCGGTCGATGTCTCCGCGTCCATCTTCGTGAAAGAGATCCAGCGGGTTCTGGGGAAAGTCGGAGGGCTTCTTACGCTTCATGATCGCAGCTCCTTGAGGGACGTAGCCTCAGGTTAACCTCAATCGGCGCGCAAGACTTTCGCCGGGTCGAGCCGCAGGGCGCCGAGGAGAGGAGATGTGGGACAGACGGAGCAATTCCGGAATTCGAATGGCGAGACTCGAAATTCGGTACGTTGTTTGGTTATGCCGCGATTTGGGCAAGAAGTAGGACCAGCCAGGATCACGGTTCTATGCCCATTCGAAGGAGTGGCTGGCCAGCGGGACTGCCAGGGCAGATATGCCTCCGCCTACGTTAAGTCCGGCGCGATCCAACAACTTGCGGAACGGCCGGGAATCTGGCGTCGCTGAAACAGACCGAGGCATGGGCCGAGTGAAATCGCGGATTTCTGAACATTGGCGGCAGCAAAGAATCGGTAAGCAGCCGGTAGGTCATCCAATCCGGAATTGTTCCGTCTGTCCCCGATTTGGATTTGGATTTCGCGGGCTCTTTGGCTGTGATATGCTCAACCCTTTTCCATGAGCAAGCACCGCAGGCAAAATGGTCGGCGGCGGCAGCCAGCGCCAATACAGGTCATTTCTCCCGCTTCTCCCCTGCTCTCTCCGGCCGCCATGCCGACGACGCCGGCGCTGGCCCCTGCTAGTGTGCAGGCATCGGCCTCTTCTTCAAAACTGTCGTACCACCAGCACTACAAAATCTTCAGAGATTACATCGAGCACGAAGACGGCCTCATTGACAAGCGTCTGCTGTGGAACATCAACATCCAAGGGTTCCTGTTTGCGACTTATGGCTTCTCTGTTCAGAAACTGGCGGAAGTACAAGGTCACCGGCTTGCGGAATTGAGCGGTGCCAAGGCCCTGTATTGGCTTATCTTTTTGCTCCCACTCTTGGGGATCGGAATTAGTGTTTATTCTCTAAAAGGCGTTGATGCCGCCCAAAATGCGATTCGCAAGTTGAAAGATGACTGGGAGGCGGCTGAAAAACAACATACAGAGGGTGAACCACGAATCTTGTATGAACTACCAAAGCTCCCAGGTATCATTGGTGGCGGCGATGCCGGAACGGCGTCTTGTCAGGCGAACACCCAAGGAATAGCCGGACGCCCACCTTTCCTGAAAAAATGGCTAGAAAGCCTGCGGCCCAGAAAATATCCTCACGACGCACACACGGAGGGATTTAGAGCACCGCAGATGTTTCCCAAGATTTTCATAACCGCGTGGGTAGCGTTGTTTGCAAGCTACTGTATTCCATGGTCTTACTATTTCTTGAAGCTCGAAATCCGCTGGTGAAGAGGATGTGTCAAGGTGGCTCCCCGGCATGGATTCGAACCACGATTCACGGCTCCAAAGGCCGCTGTCCTACCATTAGACGACCGGGGAATTCTCTCCTATTCTACCGAACCGCCGGGCGGCTCCTCAAATTCCGGGGCGCGGCGGCAGAATAGGCTCTTGCGAGAATTCCGGCGAATAACAACGAAGCGAACTGAACGTATCGAAACATTGCGAGCGACTCCTACAAATCGCACCGCAATTTCCGTGCCGCGCGGTGAAAACTAAGCTTCCAGCTGGGGCCGGCCGGGTTCCGGCCAATCGATATGGAAGAATTTACCCCGGAGAGCGTCGGTACGTTCGTAGGTGTGGGCGCCGAAATAGTCGCGTTGGGCCTGCAAAAGGTTCGCCGGCAGGCGCGCGCTGCGGTAGCCGTCGTAATAAGCGAGCGCGGAGAAGAATGTCGGAGCGGGGACTCCCAGCGCGGCGGCGGTAGCGATTACGTCGCGCCAGTTGGACTGACAGCGGTCGATTTCGCTCTTAAAGTACGGATCCAGAAGGAGATTGCTCAGGCCGGGATTGGAGCGGTAGGCTTCGGTGATTTTCTGCAGGAAGCGGGCGCGGATAATGCAGCCGCCTCTCCAGATCTGGGCGATCTGGCCGAACGGAAGCTTCCACTGATACTCGGCCTGGGCGGCGCGCATCAATTGGAAACCTTGCGCGTAGGCACAGATTTTCGAGCAATAGAGAGCGTCGTGGACCTTGGCGATAAAAGCCTTCCTGTCGCCGGTGAATTTTCCGCCGGGGCCGGTGAGGGTTTGGGACGCGGCCACGCGCTCTTCCTTCACGGCGCTGAGGAAGCGGGCAAACACCGCTTCGGCGACGGTGGGCGCCGGAACTCCCATATCCAGAGCATTGGCGGATGTCCACTTGCCGGTGCCTTTCTGGCCGGCGGTGTCGAGAACGACATCGACAAACGGAGCGCCGGTGACCGGATCTTTCTGACGGAGAATGTCGGCGGTTATTTCGATGAGGAAAGAATCGAGGACTCCGGTATTCCATTCCGCGAAGACTTGCGAAGATTCCTCAGGCGGCAGTCCGGCCATGGAAAGCAGAGAGTAGGCCTCGCAGATCATCTGCATGTCGCCGTACTCGATGCCGTTGTGGACCATTTTGACGTAGTGGCCGGCTCCGTTGGGACCGATGTAGGTGGAGCAGGGCACTCCGCCTTGGATGGGGTTTCCGGGCGTTCCGCCGGGAAGCGGCTTGCCCGTCTTATCGTCGACTTTCGCGGCGATCGCGTTCCAGACCGGCTCGATTTCCTTGTACGCCTCGGGAGCGCCGCCGGGCATCAACGAGGGTCCGAAGCGCGCGCCTTCTTCTCCACCGGAGACTCCGGAACCGATGAATCGCAGGTTGCGCTGACCCAGGCTGCGTTCGCGGCGGATGGTGTCCGTCCACAGGGCGTTTCCGCCATCGATGATGATGTCGCCCGGCTCGAGCAGCGGAACCAGGCCGTCAATCACCGCGTCGGTGGGCGACCCGGCTTTGACCAGAATGACGATCTTTCGCGGACGCTTGAGCGATGCCACAAACCTCTCGATAGTGGCTTCCCCTTGAACTCCACCAGGCGTGTTGGGATTGTCCGCCACGAACTTCTCCATCGTGTGAGTGGTCCGGTTAAAGACCGAGATGCGAAATCCGTGATCCGCGATATTGAGCGCGAGGTTCTGGCCCATGACGGCCAGGCCGACGAGGCCGATGTCCGAGAGAGGTTGAGACATGTGCGAACTGCCATTTTAGCCTGTTCACATTTTTGGGTTGCCGTTCGTGATAGAGGCAGAACGATATGCACGATGAACGGATTTTGATTTTAGGCGTGATGATCAGCGGGATGCTTTCGATCCTGACGGTGATTCGGATGTCGCTGCAGCATATCCGCTTTCAGCGGCTGGCGCGTCTCCAATCGGAAACTGTGTCGAAAGTCCTGGACAAGCTGGGCTCCTCTCCCGAGACTCTGGAGTGGCTGCGCAGCGGGGACATGAAGCGCTTTTTCGACTTTCAACTAGACCAGGAGCAGGGACCTCAGAATCGCATCCTCAATGCCCTGACGGCGGGTCTCATTACCGGATCCCTGGGGGCGGGACTGATTACCCTGGGAGCTTCGGAGCAGGAGCGGGTTTTGCACGGGCTGGGGATGGTCTTGGTCTGTGTCGGCAGTGGATTCCTGCTATCGGCTGCCGCCTCGTATCTGTTATCTAAACAGTGGGGGCTGCTGGAGCATCGTGGACGCGACTAGAGTGCCAATCGTTTTAGAGGGCGCCCTATCCGGCAATATGCCGCAGCCTGAGCTGTCCATGCCCCAGGAGGCGTTTCGCGCCTTCCACGAATCGACGAGCCGGCCTTTGCTGGGCTACGTGTCGCGGTTGATGGGAAGTCCGGAAACGGCCGAGGACCTGGTCCAGGAGTCCTATCTGCGGTTGCTGAAGGCCGGCATCCCCGCCGAGGCGGATTTTCAGTACCGCCGAAATTACCTGTATAAAATCGCCACGAACCTGGCACGGGATCATTTTCGCGGGCGAAGCTGGGAAGCGCTTCCCGACCTGGCATCTCCGGCGAATCTGGAACGATCCACGACGGCAGGACATGATGTACACCGGATTTTGTCGCGCCTGCCGATGCAGGACCGGGCGCTGCTTTGGATGTTTCACGTGGAACAGTTCTCCCAGCGGGAAATCGCCGCTGTTTTGCGGGTCAAGGAAGAAAGCGTGCGAACGATGGTCTTTCGAGCGAAGAAGCGTTTTCAGGAGCTGATGAAATGACCGGCGAAGAGCTAGCCAGAATGCTGCAGTCGGATTTGCCGGAGCGGCCCGTGACGCCTCCAGAACTGGTCTATTGGCGGGCGCAGTTGCAGGTTCGTCATCAGCATGAGGAGCGCGCGGCGAAGCCTGTCATCACCGCCCAGTGGGGGGCCCTGGGAGCGGTTCTATGCGCATCTCTGGCTGCCACGACGTGGTCCTGGTGGATCGGCTTAGTTTCGATTGCTGTTGTGGCAGGCGCCGCGGTGATGGTGAAGGTTGGCTACCACTCCGAATAGGGAGTGCCGTCGAGAGCTTTCTTGTCGGAACCGCTTTTGACGTCAAACACTCCAGGCTCCGACTGGCTGGTTGCGGTCATCATGTCTTCAATGATCAGACGCCAGGTATCGGAGGAGTTGGTCATCGGATCGATCGGAACCTGCCGCAAGTAACCCCCCGTCACCAGATCCTGAAGAGCTTGCGGCGCTTTTGCCTTGTCGTAGGTGTACTCGTCGATCACCGTTCGGAGAGTGAAGAGGTTGTTCCGGAGAACAGACTCCTTGGCGCGGATGATGGACTTCTGGTAAAGGGGGACGGCGATTGAGACGATGATCGAGATGATCGTCAGGACGATCATCAGCTCGATCAGGCTGAAGCCCCGGCGTTTACCACTCGGAATACGGTGTTCCATCCGATGCCTTATCCATGGATCTGGTGTAGACGTCAAAAACGTTTTCGCCGCCCCAACTGTTCGATTTGGGATCGTCTTTGAGCGACCGCAGTCCCCATTCGTACGTGTTGGTCATGGGATCGCGGGGGATGCGGCGCAGGAAGCGGATCTTGGAGCCGTCGGCCGATTGGGCCAGCTTGACGCCTTCCACGAGAATTTCCAGCTTTTCGGGGTAGTTCTCGCTGCCCAGCTTTTGCGTTCCGAGTTTTCCGGCATCGGCCAAGTCTTTGTATTTGTCGATGGCGGTGCGCATTTCACGAAGGGCGTAGCGGAGATCTTTTTCCTTTTCGCGGCGAACCTTATACTTCGCCATCGGGACGGACATCGCGGTGAGCAGGGCCAGGATCGTGAAGGTCACGATCAGCTCCACCAGCGTCAGCCCCTGGCGATTTCGGTAAACCCGCTGCGCTGAAAAACGTCTCGCGCATTCGCTCAAACCTGGTCCCTCCGGTCGCGGCTGCCTGCTCTCGCGGCATTGAGGATCTGCCGTGAGGATCTGTGGTTGTGAAAGGGCGTGCTTTTGACTTCCAGCGCGCATACTTCTATTGGACCCGAACGGACACTTCCGGTGCAGGAGCCGTTATGGGCTGCAGCTTGGAGTCCTGCAACAGAAGGTCCTGGAGAGTCACCTTTGCTTCTCCTTTGGCCAATGCCTGGAAGCGGAGAATCGCCAATTGACCACCTCCGGAGATTCCAGGCGCGCCGGGCAGCCGGGAAACCCGAACGGTGCCAGTATTCACATCGCGCGTGAACGAAACCGGATTTCCAGCGAAGACCGGTCCTCGCTCCACTTCTACCAGTTTCAGAAGTTCCTTGGGGTAGACGACCCGGAACGGGGCGGCGAACAGATCGTTCACGCCCTCCACTTCGAGAGCGATCTCGATTGTCGATCCGACGGCCGCAACGGGAGCCGCCGGGCTGAAGGTCAGTTTGCCGGCCGAAGGAATAGATGGCTTCGAAGGCTCCGTCTTGGGCGTTTCCGGCTTGGCAGGAGCAGGAGCGCCGGATTGCGGAGCTGCCGCGGGCGGAACCGCTGCCGCCGGCGCGCCTTCGCGCTGGTAGGAGAGCTTCACGACGGTCTCGTTGCCGACGGCGATCTCGCGGAGGTTGGTGGTGGAGATGTCGGGGCTGCGAACGATGCGGGGGGTCATGACGATCAGCAGCTCGTTCTGGTTGACCTCGGACGACTGCCGGCCGAGAAGCCAGCCGATGCCGGAAGTGGCCGCTCCGGGGATGCCGTCCGAATTTTTGGTACGGATTAAGCCGGTTAGCCCGCCGATGATGGTGGCTTCCCCTTCGCGGACGCGAATATCCTGGGTGACCTTTCGCTGTCCGATGACCGGCTGCTCCAGGCCGCCGACGTTCACTTTGTCGCGGATGTTGGAGACTTCAATCTCCACGTGCATGGAGACTTCTTCGGCGGAGTGGATTTTCGGAGTGACGCTGACGTTGACGCCGACGTCGGCGAACTGGAATTGAGTGGAGACCAGGGGGCTGACGCCGACGGTCCCGACGCCAGGCTGGAAGCTGCCCGTGGCGTAGGGGTAGCGATCGCCAATCTTCAGGTCCGCTTTCTGCAGATCCAGCGCGCGGAGCTGCGGATTCTGCAGAACGCGGGTGTTGCGGTCGCTGACGATTGCCTGAACCAAGCCACCGGGAAGCGTGATCGAGAAATCGTTGGTCGACAGCCGGCCGAGCCGGCTGAGCGGAATGTAGCCCTGGGGCGTGGTGCTGGTGTCTTCGCCATTGGAAGGAATCGACCCCCCCGGGGTGAAGATAACCGGAACGTTCAATCCGGGCGTGCTGCCGTTTGTCAGGCTGGCCATGAGGGTGCGCGTCTTGACGCGGTTGACTTCCATCACGGAGACATCGACAACCACTTCGGATTTCGGCTTATCGAGATCGTGAATGAGCTTCTGCGCCAGGGTGACCGCGTCTGCGGTTCCCCGGACGAGGATCGCCATCTGCGCGTTGTAGGTCAGCAGGCGCCGGATTTCGGTGATCGTCCGCAGGGCGGCGGCGATTTCATTCAACTCCTGGGGCGCGGTGACGTTTTGCAGGTAAAAGACCTTAACGACGTTGTCTTCGAAATCGCGGCGTTTCTGCTGCTGGTCCTGGGTGATAAAGATTGCGTTGGCGGAGATGGGCTTCCAGAACGCCTTGGTCAGAAGCGAGAGGTAATCCAGGCCATCTTGGATGGTGGAGTTGGTCAGATCGAGGGTGAAGTTCTTTCCCTGATTGGAGGCGACGAAGTCGGGATCGAACAACACGTTGACGCCGGCCAGTTTTCCGACAGTTTCAAATAAAACCCGCGCCGGCTGGTTGTTCATTTTGAGATTTGTGATCTGGCGCGAAACGGGTTTGAGCTCCGGCACGGAGGCGAGGGTAGCCAGCCGTTCTTCGGTTTGTTTGCGGGCCAGGTCGGCCGGAGTGAGCCCTTTTTCCTCGGGGTTGCCGCCGGAGGTGTCGCGCTGGAGCATCTGGTGGGTTCGCTTCAGCTCCTGTTCGGCGATGGAGGAGCCGGGATCGATGGTGAACGCGCGCTGAAACTCCACCAGGGCATCGGCGATCTGGCCGGAGGCTCGCATCTTGCGCCCCTTGTCCACGTGAGTTTGCGCAGAGCCGGCACGCGCCCGGCGTACCAGCAGCTGGTAGTAAATTTCGCTGTAGTCGGTTTCGAGCGCTTGCTCGTAGAGGGCCAGTGCCGCGTCGTAGTCCTTGCGGGCTTCGGCTTTTTCGCCATCCTTGATGAACTTGTCGCCCTTACGGGTCTTCGCCTGCATCGGGACGGAAGTCGTCAGGAGAAGAGCCCAGGCGGCAAGCAGGGCGGCAAAACGGTACACTGCGACCATCACAAGATTCCTGACGTTCTGCCGGCCCGAAGCGTGCAAAGCGATCTCGTTTTCTACAAGCCGTTTGGAGTGTTGTCGCAGTTTTCCGGGGAGGAAAAACCGACGCTCCGGAACTTTATCCCGGTGAAAGGTGTTTATCCGGCGGGGCGCCTGGACCATGACAGCGAAGGGCTGGTGCTGTTGACGAGCGATGGCGGCCTGCAACACCTGCTGACGGATCCGCGTTTTTTCCATCCAAGAACCTATTGGGTGCAAGTTGAAGGAATTCCAGAGGAAAACGTGCTGGGCCGGCTGCGCGCCGGGGTGGAAATCCAGGGAGTTCGAACAAGGCCGGCGACGGTGACCTGGCTGGGAGATGTTGCGGGGGAACTACCGCCGCGGGTCCCGCCCATCCGGTTTCGGAAGTCTATCCCCACGTCGTGGCTGGAGATAACTCTTACGGAGGGCCGGAACCGGCAGGTGCGGCGGATGACAGCGGCGGTGGGTCTTCCCACCCTGCGGCTAGTCCGTGTCCGGATCGGGGATATTTCGCTTTCCGGTCTGGGGGTGGGAGAGTGGCGATGGCTGACGCCGGAGGAAAGCCGCGCTCTGCGCGCTAAACTGAAGGCTGTATCCCGTCTTGGCCCACGAAAATCCCATCAAAATTCTGGCCGAAAATCGCCGCGCCGGTCATGAGTATTTCCTCGTCGACAAATACGAGGCTGGCATTGCGTTGACCGGCACCGAGGTGAAGGCCGCGAAGCTGGGACGAATCCAGCTGCGGGATGCGTACGCCGAAGTGCACGACAACGAAGCGTGGTTGAAGAACGCGCACATCAGCGAGTACTCGCACGGGAACATCTACAACCATCTGCCGGTCCGGGAACGGAAGCTGCTGCTGCATCGCCGGGAAATCGACAAGCTGCAGGGCGCGACGCAGCAAAAGGGCCTGACGATCGTTCCCACGAAGATGTACCTGAAGAACGGCAAGATCAAGATCGAGATTGCCGTGGGGCGCGGCAAGAAACTACACGACAAGCGCGAGACGGAGCGGGCGAAAGAGCAGCAGGCCGAAGCTCGCGCGGCGATGAACAGAAAGAATCGAGAATGAAGGTCGAATTATCTTTTTCCGCTTTGAAAGATCTGGAGTGCGATGCGCTGGTCGTCATGGCATTTGAGGATGACCTGCCGCTTCAGCTTCATTCGTGGGTGAAGGAACTTTCCGACTCCGGCGAATTCCGGGGGAAGGTGAAGGAAGTCACCGTGATCCCGCAGCCGCCGGGAATGAAGACCAAGCGCCTGGTTCTGGCCGGGGCGGGGAAGATGGAGAAGTTCACGTCCGCCGAAGCTCGCAAGGTAGCGGGCATCGCGTTTCGCGAGTTGAAGTGCCGCGGTCTGAAATCGATCGCCGTGGCGACGGAGCCCGGTCACGCCTCCGCCGTGGCCGAGGGCGTCATCCTCGCCAATTGGGAACCGGATCGTCACAAATCGAAAAAAGAAGACCCGAAGTATGTCGAGCGGGCGATTGTCGTTGTGCCCACGGGGGAGCCCACGCTGGACGTGGCGTTCTCGCGGGGATGCTCGATTGCGGAGGCACAGAATCTCGCTCGGGATCTGGCAAACGAACCGGGCAATCTGCTGCCGCCGCGGGAACTCGCCAGGCGGGCGGCGTCGATGGCGAAGGCGAATGGCCTGGAATGCGAGGTGCTGGACGAAGCGAAGCTGCGCGAGCTGGGATTCGGAGCGCTGCTGGGAGTCTCGCAAGGCTCCAGCGAGCCGCCGGTCCTGATCGTTCTGCGTTACAAGCCGGCGGATGCTCCGGCGGGTGTTCACGTCGGGTTGATCGGCAAGGGCGTGACGTTTGACACCGGCGGAATTTCCATTAAGCCCTCCGACGGCATGGAAAAGATGAAGTACGACATGTCGGGCGGAGCGGCGATGATCGGGGCGATGCAGGCGATCGCTCAATTGAAGCCGGCGCTGCAGGTGACAGCGTTGATCCCGTCGGTGGAGAACATGCCCGGCTCGAATGCGCAGCGTCCCGGCGACATCGTGAAGTCGCTGTCGGGAAAAACGGTTGAGGTCTTGAATACCGATGCCGAAGGGCGGCTGATCCTGATCGACGCGATGACCTATGCAAAGCGCCAGGGAGTGACGCATATGATCGATGCGGCGACCCTGACCGGCGCGATTCAGGTCGCGCTGGGCGGCATCCGCTGTGGAGCGTTCACCAACGATCAACCTCTGCTGGACCGGGTTCTGGCATCGGCGAACTCGCAAGGCGAGAAGATGTGGCCCATGCCGATGGACGACGAATATAAGGAAATGTTGAAGTCCGCCTATGCGGACATGCCGAACATTTCCGGAGTGCGCGGCGGCGGCGCGATCACGGCGGCGAAGTTTCTGGAGGAGTGGACCGAGGGGACTCCCTGGGTGCACCTGGATATTGCGAACGTCGCGTGGCTGGACGACAACAAGCCGTGGATCAGCCGGGGACCATCCGGCTTCGGCGTCCGGACGCTGGTGGACCTGGTCTGCTGCTGGCGTTAAGACATCTGCTGCTGGCGTTAAGACAATAGACCACCGCTGAATTTCTCAATCCGCCTTTTGAAGGAACTGGACGGCATTATCTCCTCTGGATACAACAAGATTTGTCCCTTCCGCTCCCAACAAGATTGGCTGACGATGGAGTTTGTCGTTCGTAGTACCTTGATCGATCGCCTCCCATGCGTTTCTGGCCCCGGCAAGCGGACCGTTTCCAGCGTGTTGCGCATCACAGGCCGCCGTCGGGAGCAGCGGTTTCAGAACTATCACCGGGTACTGAATCGAGCAGCCTGGGATCTCAGGCGCGGCAGTGCCATCCTGCTCGGGCTGCTGATCCAGCGCTTTGCCCCTCACGGCCGGCTGCTGTTCGGTATCGATGACACCATCGAGCGTCGCTGGGGGCCCAACATCCGCGCCCGCGGGATCTACCGTGATCCGGTCCGTTCTTCCCGAAGCCACACGGTGAAGCCTCCGGACTCCGGTGGCTTAGCCTCATGTTGCTGGTACCCGTTCGCTGGGCGCAGCGTGTCTGGGCCCTGCCACTGTTGACCTGCCTGGCACCCTCGGAGCGATTTTACGCGGCTGGCAAGCGATCACCCAAGACCCTGCTGGACTGGGCGCGACAACAGTGCTTCCAACTGCGGCGCTGGCTATCCAGCGCGATCTGACGCTGGTGGTCGAGGGCGCCTTGGCGGCACTGGAGTTGCTGGATCAGTTGCAGTCGGTGTCGATCCACTGCATCCCGCGCTTGCGTCTGGATGCCCGGCTCTATGAGCCGCCCCCAGCCCGCCTGCGGGGGCACCCGGGGCGGCCACGCATCAAAGGAGCGCGCCTGCCCGCTTTGCAGACCCGCCTCGCCGATCGCAAAACCCGCTGGCAAACCGCCACCGTGCCCAACTGGTATGGCAACGCTGGACGGCGGATCCAGTTGTGTTCTGGAACCGCCATCTGGTATCACGGCGGGCTTCCTCCCATCTCCATCCGTTGGGTCCTGATTCGGGACCCCCAAGCCAGCTTTGACCCGCTGGCCTTGCTGAGCACCGATCCCAGCGCCCAGCCGCTCGACATCATCGCCGACTATGTCTGCCGCTGGCAGTTGGAGGTCACCTTTGAACAAGCCCGCGCCCATCCCGGTCTGGAAACCCAACGCCAGTGGCCGGACAAAGCCATCGCCCGCAGCACCCCACTCCTGCTGGGCCTGTTTCTCGCTGGTGACCCTGCTGTCGTCCTGTTTCCATCAACGAAAACGCCTGCCCATCCTCTCCGCCAGTTGGTATCAAAAGTCCGTCCCGACTTTCTCCGATGCCCTTGCCGCTGTCAGGCACCATTTCTGGCTTCATGCCGATTTATTCATCTCCCCTGCTGGCACCCACAAGCAGAAAACCCCTCCATCGCTACTGGAGTTGTTCTCTGAAGCCCTCTGCTATGCTGCCTGACTGGACAAAGTCGAGATCAGCGTGGGGATCTGGCTCGTCAACTTTTGGACGGGTGCTCGTCGTACTTCAACTCGCCCGCTTCAATCGCGAGAGGCAGAATATTCTGCTTCACCGGCAAGGGGCAAGTCGTGAACGGATTGAACGCGCATGGCGGATTGTAGGCGCGATTGAAATCCAGCACTGTCTTGCCGTTCTTCGGCGCGGGCGCATACAGAAAACGGGCCGCGCCGTAGGTCTGCTTACCGGCCGTCTTATCGCGGAAGACGAACCAGATCTGACCCGCGCTTGCCTTCACCGCTTCCATCTTCAGCGGCTGGCCGTTAAGGGTGAAGTCCACCGTTCCAATCGCTTCCTGATCTTCCACCACTCCGTCCAGGACGGTCGGAATCTGACGTTTGACCGGCTTGGGATACGGAGTGAACCTGGCTTCCACTTTGTACTTCTCATCCACGGGGAACCAGTTCCGATGGGTGAACTCGCGGCGATATTTGCTGTTTTTATCCTTCAGGCGAATGCCGATCCGGTCTCCGCGCTTCAGGACCAGAAGCGTCAGGTCCCCTAGCGCGATCGTGTCCGGCTGGTTTTCTGCATCGGAGTTCACCAGCGTAGAGATCAGAATCGGCTGACCGTTCACCAGCAGAGGAACTCCCTCCGTGGGGATCAGTTGTACCCGCTGGCCGTCGAAGCGTAAAAATCCCGCGATGGGCGGATTGCCCGGCGGAAGTTGGATCCTGGCGTTGGCGGCGGAGCCGAACGTCGTATCGCCCTTTTCCAGCCACCACAATCCCGCGACGGTCAGCCATCCATCGTCCGCCTTCAGGCGAGTCTCCATGTCTTGCCGCCATTTCTCGACTTCCTGGATGTATTCGGAAGCGGCAGCCATCGTCAAGGCAGTTCCAACCAGCAGATAAAGGTGCTTCACGCCGATACAATAAGTTTAATGCGCGGCCTGATCTTACTGTTTGCCACCGTTCTGGCGGCCCAGGAATTTATCGACGTGAAGGTGGAGCGGGTCAGCGGAGGCCACAAGTTCACCGAAGGTCCGGTCTGGTCGAAGGAAGGATTTCTGCTTTTTAGCGACATTCCGGACAACCTGATCTACAAGATCACCACCAAGGGGAAATCCGTTTTTCGGGAGAACTCCAACGGCACGAACGGGAACACCTATGACCCGCAGGGCCGCCTGTTGAGCTGCGAGTATCGCACCCGGCGCGTTGTCCGGCAGGAGAAGAACGGCAGCCTCACGGTCCTCGCGGAGAAATACCAGGGCAAGCGGTTGAATGCTCCCAACGACATTGTCGTTCGCAAGGATGGCCATATTTATTTCACCGATCCGGCGTTTGGAGACCAGGCCGCAGGGCGGGAGCTGGATTTCTATGGCGTCTATCATTTGCCGCCGAAAGGGGAACTGGAGCTGGTGGCGAAGCCTGCCGGCCGGCCGAATGGAATTGCGTTTTCACCGAACGGACGAATCTTGTACGTGGCCAACTCCGACGAGCGAAACGTCCGCGCCTACGATGTGGACGGCAAAGGCGCGACAACCAACGAACGAGTCGTCATCGAGGGGATCGACGGCGTGCCGGACGGCATGAAGGTGGACGAAAAAGGCAATCTCTATGTCACCGCGAGAGCGCTCGCCGTCTATTCCCCGCAAGGCAAGCTGATCACGACGATCGAAATTCCGGAGACTCCCGCCAATGTGACGTTTGGCGACGGCGACATGATGACCCTTTACATCACCGCGCGAACCAGCGTCTTCCGGATTCGCGGAACGGTGAAGGGTTCTGTGCAATACCCGGTGGAATGAGCGCGGCTTTCGACGATCGAAGTTATCCCAAGCGACCCATTCTCGGCGTGGGCGGTCTCATCCTCGATGGGCAGTCGATCGTCCTGGTGCAACGTGGAAAAGAACCGCTGATGGGCTATTGGACAATTCCTGGCGGGGCGGTGGAAACGGGCGAAAGCCTGGACTTGGCGCTGCGGCGCGAAGTGGCCGAAGAAACCGGGCTAATCGTCGAACCCGGGCCGTTGGTCACGATTTTCGAGCGCATCACTCCCGACGATGCCGGCCAAGCCAAGTATCACTACGTTCTCGCCGATTATCTCTGTTTTGTGAAGGGCGGGGAACTGCGGGCCGGGTCCGATGTGACGGATGCGCGATGGGTGCGGCGCTCGGACTTGCCGCAGGTTCCGCTCACGTCCGGCACTCTCGCTGTCATTGAGAAGGCATTCGATGGACAAATGGTCGTCTGAACTTCTGGAGTTTGAGTCGCTGCGAGCGATTCTGGCGCGTTACGTAGGTAGTTCTATGGGAGAAGCCAAGCTCGCGCTGGTTGAGCCATTGACCGATCGCGGGGAGATCGAGAGCCTGCTTGGCGATACCGCCGAGGCCATCGCTTTCCTGCAGGCGGCTCGATCCTCCAAGGCGGGTGCTCCTTCGCGAGTCCGATTCTCCGGACTTCCCGACGTTCGCGACAGTGCCGGAAAGCTGCGCATTGAAGGCGCGGTTCTGGACGGCGAAGAGCTCTACGGCATTGCCTCCGTACTGGGTCGCGTCGCCGATGCGAAGAAAGCGCTGGGAGCGTATGGCGGCCGCCTCGCTGCGATTGTGCAAGATATTCCCGACCTGTCGCCTCACATTCGGGCCATTGAGCGCGCGATCCTGCCCGACGGTACGGTTTCCGATGACGCGAGCCCGGAGTTGGCGCGTCTGCGTCGCGACCGCACGCGCCAGCAGCGCGCGATCCATGAATCGCTGGAAAAGTTCGTCCGGGCAAATCGAGACAACGGGGTGCTGCAGGAAGACTACGTCACCAAGCGCAACGACCGGTTCGTTGTTCCGGTAGCCGCCGGCCAGAGAAGGCGCGTCGACGGAGTCATCCATGGAGCGTCTGGAACAGGGCAAACCCTCTTTATCGAGCCTCTCGAAACGATCGCCTTGAACAACGACCTGGTGCGAGTGTCCGAGGAAGAAGCTCGCGAAGTTCATCGAATTTTGCGCGAGCTGTCACACTCGCTCCATCTCGCCGGGCCTGCGGTTCCGGAGGCTGTTGCCGTTTTCGGAGATCTGGATCTGTTGTTCGCGAAAGCGGAGTACGCCTTATCGTTCGACGCGACCATACCAAAACTTTCCGGCGAGACGGATCGGATGCTGCGGCTTCGTGGAGCAAGACATCCGCTCCTGGCCGACGTTCTTCGAACGCAGAAGAAGGCGATCGTGCCGGTCACGGTGGAGCTCAGCGAGCAGGCTCGAACGCTCCTGATCACCGGCCCGAACACCGGCGGCAAGACGGTCGCGATGAAGACGGTGGGACTCTTCATTCTGATGGCCCAATCGGGAATCCCGGTGCCCTGCGAATCCGCGGAGCTGCCGGTTTTTGAGCAGGTCCTGGCCGACATCGGCGACAACCAATCGATTGCGGAGTCGCTGTCCAGCTTCTCTTCCCATGTCACTCGCATTGCGCAAATCTGCGAATCCGTCACGCGGGATTCGCTGGTGCTGCTGGATGAACTGGGGCGAGCGACCGATCCCGAGGAAGGCGGAGCGTTGGGTGTGGCCGTAATTGACCAACTGCGCCAAACCGGAACGTTCTGCGTTGCATCGACTCACCTGATGGCGCTGAAGGTCTATGGCGCGAACACTCCGGGAGTTGTGAATGGTTCGATGGGTTTCGATGAGGAGACGCTGACACCCACCTTCGCTCTGAGAACCGGAGCGCCGGGACGCTCGGCCGGATTGGCCATCGCCAGCCGTTTGGGATTGCCGCCTGCTCTGATCGATCGTGCGCGAGCCGCCATGTCCTCGAATGCTCGGGATATTGCCGAATTCCTGTCGGAGCTCCATTCCAAGTTGGAAGCTGCTTCTCAGCGCGAAGAGGAACTATCTAAAAAGCTGGCGGCCGTCAACCAGCGGGAACAGGAGCTCGAATCGGCGTTCGCCAAGCAGCGGGAACAAGGCCGGCGAGAGCTGGAGCAGAAAACAGCGGACGTGCTGGAGTCTCTCGAAAAGCGGTCCCGGCAAGCGATCGAGGAAATTCGCGCCGCCGCGGCAAGCCGCAAAGCGGCGGACCAGGCGCAGATTGCCGCCAGCCGGGCGCTGCGCGAGATGAAAGAGACGGTGCAGTCCGCAGTTGGCGCTCGATCCTCGACATTCGTGCAAGAGAAATTGTCGGAAGGCGCGCGAGTCAAACTAGCCGGAATTCGTGAAGCGGCGCGAGTGAAGCGAATTCTCGGCAACGGAAAGATTGAAGTCGAAGCCGGCTTCATGAAGATGCAGGTGCGCGAGTCCGACGTTCTGGAAGTTCTCCCTCCGGCAGATGGACCCAAGCTTCCCAAGGGCGTATCGTTCACCAGCGGCCCCAGTTGGACGCTTTCCGAGCGCGAAGTGAACATCATCGGCAAGACCGCGGAGGAAGCCGGTGACGAGCTGGATCGCTTCCTGGACAAGGCAGCCATGGCCTCCGTCGATCGGGTTCGAATCATTCACGGGCATGGCATGGGGGTGTTGAAGCGCGAGGTCGCCGCTCGATTGTCGGCGAGTCCCCATGTGGAGCGATTTGAACAGGCATCGCAGGCGGAGGGCGGTTCCGGAGCGACCATTGCGTTTCTGCGAGGCTAACTGCCGGGACCGTCAGGAAGTAGACTGGATTCTCCGCCATGACCGCAAGCATCGACTTTCACTATCCCTGGTGGCTCAGCTATGGCCACTTGGTGATTGCCATTCCTGCGCTGCTGCTGTGGCTGCTTGGGCGCTCCCGCAAGTGGCCGAAACTTCCGATGTTCTTCGTCACGGCGATCGCCATCTGGGCATTCGGTTCGTTTCTGATCGCTCGCTTTGTCTTCAATGCGAACGCAGTACCCGCGCTGCCGGCACAGACTTTCCTTCAGACAGACACAGGGAGAGTTCTCGATATGGGGGCCGGCACAGGCCGGTCTTCTCTGATGGTTTTGAAGTCGCGTCCTGGCGCGAGCGTCGTCGCCTTGGATCTGTTCACCGAATCCTATAAGCATCACTTCGGCACCGAAATGAGCGGGCAGGAACGATTGGCCGCAAATTTTCGCGACGCGGGGTTCGAAAGCCGCACGTCGATCCAGGCGGGCGATATGCGGCAGCTTCCTTTCGAGGGCGCTTCCTTTGATGCCATCGTCAGCAGCTATGCCATCGATCATCTGAATCGCAACGGCATTGACGCTTCCTTACGGGAAGCGGTGCGAGTCCTGAAACCCCAAGGCGACTTCTTGCTGATTCTTGTCGCGAATGATTTCTGGTCCAGTTTCGCCTTCGGGCCGCTGCTCGTCCACGGCGGTCTCCACAAAGCGGATTGGTGGAGCGATCGTCTCCGCGAAGCCGGTTTTCAGATTGTCGAGCAGGGTACCAAGCCGATCACTCTGTATTTTCTGGCCCGGAAACCCTAGTCCAGTTCCTGCAGCGCTGCCAGAACTTCGTCCGCATGTCCGGCGGGCTTCACTTTCTCGAAGATCTTCGCAATCTTCCCGTCCTTGCCGATCAGGAATGTTGTCCGGGCGACCCCCATGTACTTCCGGCCATACATGCTCTTCTCGACCCAGACACCAAAGGCTTCCGCGGCAGAATGATCCGGATCGGCGAGCAGCGTGAAGGGCAGCTCGAACTTCGAGCGAAATTTCGCTTGTGCCTTCACGGGATCCGGGGAGACTCCCAACACGATGGCGCCAAGTTTTTGGATCTTCGCATCGGCATCGCGAAACCCACAGGCCTGTGTCGTGCATCCCGGAGTGTCGGACTTGGGGTAAAAGTACAGAACGACCTTCTTCCCTTTCAACGACGACAGCTTCAGTTCTTCTCCAGTATCGGTAAGGAGCTTGATCTCCGGGGCTTTCGTGCCTTCTTTCAGTTCAGCCATGGCGAACTCGATTATCGCCTGCGGAGGGGATTCCCGTGTGCTGGAAGTGATAGTAGAATGAGGCCATGATGCTCCGAGGACTCCTTGCTCTCACTTTGGGTGCCCTTTTTGTCGGCTTGGCCCCTTCCATGCATGCGGCCAGAGCCGGCGACGCCGAAAAGGGGAAGGAAGTCTTCGAGCAGTGCAGCGTCTGCCATAACGCTGACAGCGATGAGAAAAAGATGGGGCCGGGGCTGAAAGGTCTTTTTAAGAAGGACAAGATGAAAAACGGCAAGGCGCCCACCGAAGAGAATGTTCGCGCATTGGTCAATGAGGGCGGCAACGGAATGCCGGGCTACAAAGACCTCCTGTCTGATGAGGAGCGCGACAACCTGATTGCCTATCTCAAGACCCTCTAATCGCTTCGGCGCCATTTGACGCAAGCATCACCGGCCCGCTACCCTAGGGTAGTCGGTCGAATCGCGTCCCCGTCGTCTAGCCCGGCCTAGGACACCGCCCTTTCACGGCGATAACACGGGTTCGAATCCCGTCGGGGACGCCAACACATTTTTCATCCTCCGATTCCCTTTATCTCATTGAAAAAATAATGGCGCTTGGGGTGTCCCTATAGTGCCATCTCCCGCTATTTCTGTTCCTTCAGGAAATAGGGCGGCCTTGACGCAGCTCCGGTACCAGCAGATGGCTTTGACTGCCTTTCAGGAAGTGCCAACGCTCTCGCCTCCCGCGCGAAGTTGAGCAGGTTCGCGCCGAGCAGTCTAAAGCGGTGCAAGCGCCCGAGGTCTCGTCGACATCGTCGTGCAGCGGATCAGGATTGGATGACGGCGCAACCCCGCGGCGAAGCCCTAAGCTCGCCCCAAACAGGTCGCTCTTCCGTCTCTGACGCTCGTATCATGAACCAGAAGGAGTCTCCATGCGCTATTTCATTTGCCTGGCCATGGCCGCAGCCGCGTTCGGCCAAACCAATCCATTAGCCGCCGACGCCAAGCGTCTGTACCTGCTGACCGTCACCAACATTTCCAAGTCGGCCGAAAAGGTTCCGGAAGAAAATTATTCGTTCAAGCCCACCCCGGAGGTCCGCTCGTTCGGTCAGTTGATCGGACACGTCGCCGATGCCCAATATCTCTTCTGTTCGGCCGTCAAAGGGGATAAGCCGGCGCCTCTGGGAATTGAGAAGAGCAAGACATCGAAAGCCGATCTGATTGCGGCGTTAAAAGAAGCGGTTGCTTATTGCACGGCGGTTTACGACGGAATGACCGATCAGGCCGCGCCGGAAACGGTGAAATTCTTCGGACGGGATCAGACCAAGCTGGGCGTGCTCAGCTTCAATTCCATTCACAACTACGAGCATTACGGCAATCTCGTCACTTATATGCGCTTGAAAGGAATCGTTCCTCCGTCCAGCGAGGGGCGGTAAGAAAAAAGTGTGCGGGCGGCCGCTGGCAGAGCCACCCGCACCTCTCGCGTGTGCGCTGGGTGCACACTGAGCTTTTACGGATAATCGACCGGAATCGACGTGAATGCCGAGTTGCCGAACCGGAGACCCAGGGCCGAAACATTCCCGGACGGAACGGAAATTCGGGCCGAGCCGCGCTTTCCCGCCATTCCGGATAACCCCGGTTGCTCTCGCAGATTGAACGCCGTCCGGTTATCCGGCGCCAGATTGACATTCGCCGTTCCCAGCTGCGCTCCATCCGGGCCATAGACGGTAATTGTCGCCGTCACAGCGGCATCGCTGGGATTGACCATCGCAATCGCCGTCGTTGGGCCGTTGTCGTCCCATACCAGGTTCGCCACGGTTTTTGAGGTATTACTCAAAGGCACCACCGCTTCCTGATCGGCGCGCCCCTCGACGCTCTGCCGGAATACTCCGTATCCGGTGACTCCGGTGGGAAGCGTTGCCTCCACCCAGCCTTGTTGAAGGTCCCCGGTGTTTGGAGCCTCCAGCACCGCCGTTGCCTTCGGCGCGAGCGTGATCACCTGGGAACTGACAGGTCCCACGCCCAACAGCGGCACGCTCAGCGCGGCGCCGTCCGGCCCATAGAACTTCACTCCCATATTTGCCGGAGCATCGGTCGTATTCGTGAAATACATCGCCGTATACCACCCGCCGCCGAACGCAAGCTGCGGAAGCGCATACGCCGTTCCGCTCACGTCCGCACCGGCTTCCTGCAGCACAAGCGAACCGGTATAAATTGAGTCGCCCTGGTTGTTGGCGTTCCCGTTGGCGGCGTTTCCGGCCACGAAGATCGTCACCGGTCCGGAGCCCGCCGCCGGCGCCGTCCAGTTGACGTCCCAACTGTTGGAACCGGTGGTGCCTTGTGCCGTCCCCTGTGCGGTGTGAGTAATGTATTCGCCTGCGGCTCCGCCGGGCGCCGATTGCATGTTCGCCGCATTGTCTACCGCCAGCATTCCGGCCAGCGTCAATCGATCGTCTCCCCGCCGCGCCGTCACCTCGAAACCCCACCGGCGAGCGTTCGCATCCGTCAGAACAATGTGCAATTTATAGGTGGATCCCGGTGTATAAGTGGTCCCGCTGGGAAACTCCACCCGCACGTTTCCGCCACCGGTGTTCGGACTTCCGCCATGGCAGGAGGTGCAGTTGGTGCCGGGAGGCGCGCCCGTCATACCGGGAGGAGCCCCCGCGCTGTGAGCGGAAACTACCATAGCCGTTGTAATAGTCAGAATCGCGAGGCGGCCCGCGTTACTTTGAAAACGCTGTTGGACTACGCTGAGTTTGTTCGTCATTGTTGACCCCTGAAGCCGCCTCTTTGGCTGGCACTGTCGATCGTAGGGCGAACGCCCGGGGGAGTCGTTTGGAAGTTGTAAAAAGAATGTGAAATTGGTCCGCCTGGGGAAAGAAAGAAGGAAGATTTCTTTTGGGCCTTTGTGGAAACAACGAAACAAACCATCCTTGTCATCGACGATGACGACAACTTGCGCGACACCATCGGGTTGATGCTCGAAAAGGAGGGATTTCGTCCCTTGTTGGTCGCCGATGGCAAAACGGGTCTTCAGGAAGCCATCTCGGCGCAGCCTTCCCTGATCCTCAGCGATTTGCGCATGCCCGGCATGAATGGCATCGATGTCTGCAAGAAAATTCGTGCCGCCGGCCTTCAGGTTCCCCTGATTGTCTTAAGCGCGGCCAGCGATGAAATGGACAAGGTGCTTCTGCTGGAGATCGGGGCCGACGACTATATCGTCAAACCGTTCGGGGCGCGGGAGCTTCTGGCCAGGATCCGCGCGGTGCTGCGCCGCACCGCTCCGGATCAAAGCCACACGATGACGTTCTCCGATGTGGAAGTCGATCTGGACGCCCGCGTCGTCAAGCGCCAGGGAGAAGAAGTTAAGCTCACCCGGGCCGAGTACAACCTGCTGATCTTCTTTCTTCAGAACCCGGGCCGCGCCCTTTCCCGCGATGTGATTCTCAATTCCGTCTGGGGATACGAATCCTTCCCCAATACCAGGACCGTCGACGCCCACGTCGTCCATCTCCGCCAGAAGCTGGAAGCGCAGCCGGAAACCCCACGCTATTTCGTTACCATTCACGGCGTCGGCTACCGGTTTATTCCGTGACCGCGCCGATGCATTTCCGTTGTGGCAGCGGTTGAAATCAGAAGGAACGTCCCATGCGATTCATTGGTCGAATTCCCATTGCTTTCTTGATCGTTTCAAATGCATTCGCGCAAAACTCACCCGAACTTCAGCAGATTCTCGAGCGGCTGCAGCGAATTGAACGCCAGAATGAACAGCTCGCTTCCGAAGTGCAGTCGCTGCGCCGGGAACTTGCCGGATTTCGTGGTCAACCCGATACACCCGGCGCGGCCGCCGCCGCTACGCAAAGCGCGCCGCTGCCGGAGCGGATGGAAGTCCAGGAACGGCGGACGGAAGAGCTGGCGCAATCCAAAGTTGAAACCGGGCACCGGTTACCCGTCCAGCTGACGGGGATGCTGCTCTTCAATACTTTCTGGAATGGGAAGTACGCAGGCAGCGAGATGGTCCCCCGCGTCGCCTCCCCCACCCCCGGACCCGGCGGGCTGGGCGCCACCTTCCGGCAGAGCATCCTGGGGTTGAAGTTTCAGGGCCCCAGCCTGTTTGCAAACGGGAAGGTCAGCGGATCCGTGCTGATGGATTTTTACGGCGGTTCCGGCGACACTCTCGGCCAGTACATGCGCCTGCGTATCGCCACCGTGGATTTGGATTGGAAGCGAACGACGCTCTCGGTCGCGCACGACAAACCGCTCATTTCGCCGCGGGACCCGGATTCCTTGGCTAAGGTCGGCGTCTCCCCCCTGACCGCCGCCGGCAATCTCTGGTTCTGGCAGCCTCAAATTCGCGGCGAGCACCGCTTCCTTCTCGGAGACTCCGCCGGCTTGCGCCTGCAGGCCGCCCTCTACATGACGAATGAATCGACCGCCGGAGTTCCGGAGTATCTCGTCGATACGCTGCCCTCCATGCGGCCGGCCTTGCAGGGCCGTGTCGAGTTTTGGAAAGAGGGTGCGGGCCGGCGGATGGAAATCGCTTCCGGCTTTCATGCCAGCAATTCCAGGATCGGCGGAGTGTCGGTTCCCTCGCGGGTGTATTCCGTCGATTGGTTGATTCGCCCTTGGGCCAATCTCGATTTCACCGGAACGTTCTTCACCGGAAAAAATACTCCCGTCATGGGCGCTCTCCGGCCCGGCATCACCTTCTTTCCGGACGGCCGGATGCAGCCTGTTTCGGGAATGGGCGGTTGGGGGCAGCTCACCTGGAGAGCCACTCCGCGTATGTCGTTCAATTTCTATGGCGGTCAGCAAAGCAACCAGTCCGCCGACCTGCTGAACGGGGCGCCTAAAAGAAACTTGTCCTATGCCGCCAATGTCATGTACAAACTGACGTCCAACGTCGTCACAAGCTTCGAAGCGACGCAAATCCGGACCACCTATATCGGGTCCGGGACGCGAATCGTCCCTCACTATGATGTGGCTCTGGCTTATCTTTTCTAGCGCGATTCCGCTCCTCGGGTCGTCTGTCTCCGGACGCGTCGAGCTGCGCGATTCCCGTGACTCCGCCGTCAGCAGGAAGAAGGATTTCGGCGGCGTCGTGGTTTCGCTCTCGCCGGCAAACGGTGCCGAGCCGGTCAAGCTCGAAACCAGCCGGGCGCGAATGATCCAGAAGAACAAGACGTTTACTCCCCATATCCTGGCGGTGACGACCGGCGCCGTCGTCGACTTCCCCAACTTCGATCCGATTTTCCATAGCGCCTTTTCCAACTACAACGGGCAGGTGTTCGACTTAGGCTTGTACGCGCCCGGCTCTACGCGCAGCGTCCGCTTCTCGCGCCCCGGAATCGTCAGGATCTTCTGCAATATTCATGACCAGATGAGCGCAATCGTTGTCGTCCTCTCGTCCCCCTGGTTCGATGTGACGAAGCCGGACGGAACGTTCCGGATTCCAGACGTGCCGCCGGGAGAGTATCGTGTGAGCGTGTTTCATGAACGCGCCACGCCCGCGACTCTGGATGCGGCAACGAAAGTCATCTCCCTGACTGCGGAGCCGGTGACTCTCCCCGTCATGGCGATCTCCGAGAGCGGCTATCTCGCGATTCCCCACAAGAACAAATACGGGCGCGACTACATTCCTCCGCCGTCCGATCGAGGACTTTATCCCACCGTCCGGAAATGAAGAACCCCCTGGCCCATCTGTCGCTGCTGTCGAAGATCATGCTCTCGACATCGATCGCGATCACTCTTTTGTTCGCGGCGACGGGTTGGATTGTGCAGCGCCAGTTCTTCCGCAGC
This sequence comes from uncultured Solibacteraceae bacterium, assembly GCA_964515165.1. Classification (GTDB taxonomy): domain Bacteria; phylum Acidobacteriota; class Terriglobia; order Bryobacterales; family Bryobacteraceae; genus JAPKYZ01. The sequence goes on from CAZETQ010000009.1 coordinate 47,955, forward strand.
GCCTCTCAAACGCTCGAGGAGGAAGTTCAGGGAAGCTTCAAGTCGTATGAATCGCTCTGGCAGGCCCGGGCAGACCAGTTGAGCGCCGTCAGCCTCGTGCTCAGCCGGATGTCGGATGTGCGCGCGGCGTTCGGCACGCGCGACCGGTTGACGATCCGCGATACTGCCGAGGAAATCTGGCGCAAGATCGCCGCCGATGATGCGGTGTTTCTCGTCACCGACCCTCGCGGCGGAGTGCTTGCGTCCCTGGGCGGCTATCCCGGCGGGCGGCCCGGCGAAATGGAAATCGTACGGCAGGCGGCCCCGAAATTTCCGAAACAATCGGTCGGCTTCAGTTGCGAGAACAACCAGCTCTACCAGGTGGTTGTCACTCCGGTATATGTCGACGCTGCCGGTGGAGCGGCGCTTCTCAACGTGCTGGTCGCCGGCTTCGCGGTAAACGCCCGCCTGGCGCGCGATTTGAGTGTCGCTGCCGCCGGCAGCGATTTTGCCTTTCTTTGCGGGCGCCAGATTGTCGCCTCGACCATCCCCGGACAATACCAGCGCACTCCGGCCTCTTCCGGAGAAGGAATGCCTCGAGTCCTGATCGAAGGCATCGAGTATGCGCAGTTTTCGACGCCCTTGTCCGATCTCAGCGGCCAGCCCATCGGCGAACTGAGAATTCTCCGCTCGTTCGATTCCGTCAACAAGCGAAGCTCGGTCCTTCGCCAGAACATGATCGCCGCCTGGGTGGCAGCCATCGTCGCCGGATTGCTGCTGACCTACGGGATGGCCCGGAGAATCGTGCGGCCGGTAGAGGAGCTGGATGCGGCGGCGGCCGAAATCGCAAAGGGCAATTACGAGGCAAAAGTCGAAGTCCACGGCCAGGATGAGCTGGGACGGCTGGCCCAGACGTTCAACGCCATGTGCCATTCCATTCGAACGGCTCGCGACGAAGTGATCCGTCAGGAGCGGCTGGCCACCATCAGCCGCCTTTCCACGTCGATCGTGCACGATCTCCGCAATCCGCTGGCCTCGATTTACGGCGGCGCGGAGATGCTGGTCGATGACGATCTGCCGCCCCAGCAGGTCAAGCGGCTGGCCGCCAACATTTACCGGTCTTCGGTTCGAGTGAAGGACCTGTTGAACGATCTCTCCGATATCACCCGCGGCAGAGCCTATGCCGCCGAACGCTGCCGCCTGATCGACGTCGTTTCCGCCGCCAGCGAAATCGTGTCCAACCTGGCGAATCGGAATAATGTCGCCATCGATCTGAAGCTTTCGCCGGATCTTGAAGTCAACCTGCAGCGTTCCCGGATGGAGCGCGTTTTCGAAAACCTGCTCCTCAACGCTGTCGAAGCCATGCCGGAGGGGGGAAAGATTTCCGTCGCCGCGCAGCGCCGGAATGGCGAAATTCTCATTTCTGTCGAAGACAGCGGCCCGGGCATTTCTCCCGCGGTGGCGCAGCACCTTTTTGAACCGTTCGTCTCCCACGGCAAGACGAAAGGCATCGGACTGGGGCTTGCGCTTTCCCGGCAGACCGTCCGTGACCACGGCGGCGATCTGCTCGCCGACCTGCAGCAGCGCCGCGGAGCGTGCTTCCTGATCCGCCTCCCGGTCTGATCTTGCCGCCTTCTCGAAGTCAGTATCCTAGGAGGCACGGTTTATTCCGTTGGCTACATACTATGCGCTGGATTGCTGCAATTGTTCTCTGCTCGTTCGCTGTGCACGCGCAAGCTCCGGTTCCGCGCCTGACTTCCGCCCAGAGAACCGAAGCCCGGAAACTTTTCGCGGACATCCGTTCGAACGTCTGGGGACCCTACGGCGCCATCCGCTGGCATTGCAAAGATGGCCGCGTCCTGCCCGTCAGCACTCCCTGCGGCGGCAAGGGAGGCTATCAGTACGCCGATCCCGGCCCCGCCGCGCTCCGGCTGCAGGCTTTCAACTTCGACATCGCCCGTGCGCTGGCGGACCTTCCCTTCGAGACTTTTTTCGATGAGAAGCGGAATCATTTCTTCCTGCGCCAGACGATCGCGATTAATTATCTGACCGGCCGCGCCGATGGTTGGATCTATGCCAAGACATACTCCCGCCGCGGAGTCCGCCAGTCGGAAGATGAAGAACCGGCTGCCCGCCGTTTGCTCGCCGAAATATTCGCGCGCAAGGATTGGGTCGCGCGCAATTATCTTCTGGCCGTCCTCGTCGTCGCCAATACTCCCCATGGGGCCGATACGCCGCGCCTCCGCGATATTCGAGCGCTCACCGCCAGCCTGGGCGACGCGAACCCGGCTTTCCAGCCCCTGCGCGGCAAGATCCACTCCAAACCCGAATCGGCCGATATTGCCCGCGTGCGGGAGTTTCTCAAGGAAAAAAAGCCGGCCGATACCGCGGGTTTTGAAAAGCTCATCCAACTGATGCAGGCCGAATATGAAGATGCTGCGTCCGCCGATGCCGGCTCCTTTGAAGGCGGAGCCGACCGCAGCCTGGAAATTCGCCGGATTCTGACCACCCCAACGGCCCATAAGTACGACGCCGTCGCGCTGGTGGACGAGCTGTGGAACCTCCAGCAGCGGGCTTTCCTCCATCGCTTCGAATCCGGCAGCCGCCGTCAAGGCCTGAAAGACATCGAGATCCTGCTGAAGTATTCCGCCGGCGCCGGCTTTCTCTCGTTTCGCGAGTTGGAAGCCTTACAGCAGGAGCTCCGCGGTCTCTTAAGCGAATCCCGTCTGGACGCAAAGCGTTATTCTCAAGCTGCCGGCTATCTGGAAGGCTCAGCGCAATGGGCCCGCGCGTCGGTACTTCGCGAGCTGAATGAGGTCCAGGAACACTACGGTCAAATCGAGCCTCTGTCGCACGCTTTGATCGACGACGTCCTGCGCAGCTCTTCGGCGCTCACCTTGGCCAGCCGTACGGAGCTCATATCGGCGGACGCGGATCGCCTCGCCGGCCGCCGCCACCAGGTCGGCGAAGCCTCGCAGCGAAACGGAATCCGCGGACTCAACCCCGGAATCGCCATCGGCAGGCTGGATATCATCCCGGCCGATGATCCAAACTTCAAGATCTTCCCCGATCGCGTCTACGTCATCCCGGCCACCCTGGCGGATCTCAAGCCGATGAAAGGCATTCTCACCCTCGACAGCGGAAACGCGCTCTCGCATGCCCAATTGCTGGCGGCGAATCTCGGGATTCCCAACGCCACCATACCCTCCAGCATGCTTTCCGAGCTGCGAAAGTATGTCGGCCGGGAAGTCTTCTATGCCGTCACCCAGGGAGGAACGGTCGTGCTGCGCCCCTGGGACCAGCTCCCGGCTGCCGAACAGGCGCAATGGCGCAAAAGTGTCACCACGCGCCGCAGAATTGCGCTCGATACCTCCCGCGTCAATCTCAACGACCAGGCGTTGAAGACGCTGGCGGAAACGACTTCCCAGGACTCCGGAGTTCGCTGCGGCCCGAAAGCCGCCAATCTCGGCCAGTTGCAGCGCTTGTTTCCGCAGAATGTCGCCCCCGGTCTCGTCGTCCCGTTCGGCGTCTACTGGGCCCACGTCTCGAAACCCGATGCCCGCGGCAACAGCTTGGCTTCTTCGATCCAGGCCGCCTACGCCGAAGCGGAAAAACTGCGGGCCGCCGGCCGGCCCGAACAGGAGATTCTCGAGTCGATCGCCCCGAAGCTCGTCGGCTTCCGCCGGGCCATTCGCGCCCTGCCGCTCGATCCCGCCTTTGTGGCGGAGCTTCGCCGTAAGATGACCGGCGTTTTTGGAATCGATGGTTCCTATGGAGTGTTCGTCCGCAGCGACACCAACGCGGAAGACCTGCCCCAATTCACCGGAGCCGGTTTAAATCTCACCGTTCCGAATGTCGTCGGCTTTGAAAAGATCCTCCAGGCTCTGCGCGACGTATGGGCGTCTCCCTTCGAAGAGCGGGCTTATGCCTGGCGCGCCCAGGCGCTCACCTCAAGCGACCGCGTCTATCCGTCCGTCGTCCTCTACCGCACCATCCGCAGCGACAAGTCCGGAGTGATGGCCACCGCCGATCTCACCACCCTCGATACCTCCGGCATCACGGTCAATATGAATGAGGGAGTGGCGGCCGTCGTCGACGGCGGAGTCTCCGAATCGTTGCTTCTCCGGGCCGACGGAACAGTGCGCCTTCTGGCCCAGGCAAGATCGGCCTATCGAAAACTCGCGCTGCCCACCGGAGGCTTTCAGGAGGTTCCCACCTCCGGGTCGGATTGGGTTCTCAACGATGCCGAGATCGCGCAACTCCGCAAGCTGGCCGGCGATGTGAAGGAGCGGTTTCCCGTACAGGATCCCAGCGCCGCCGGACTTCCCTGGGATATCGAATGCGGCTTCGAAGCGGGGCAGCTGCGCCTGTTCCAGATCCGCCCCCTCGTCCGCTATCGCGAAGCCCAGATTCTCGAAGCTTTGGGCTCGCTGGACGCTCCGCAGCGAGTGACGTCTCCCGTCGTGCAGCTCGACAAGCCCCTGGAGGGAATGTGAGGATTCCTCTCCTCCTTTTGCTGTTCGTGTCGCTGCTTGCGGCCTACCCGCTCGATTCCGCCCGCCGCACGGCCATCCGGCGCCTGCTCGGCTACCAGCTGGCTCAGGAAGGAAAGGTGCAGGGGCCGAAAATCCCACCCGGCGGCCGATGGGGCGAAGCGCAAATCCAACTTCGCCTGCTCGGCAACAGGGACTTCGATATCACCGTCGGCACCCCGCGCGACGAGTTTTTACAGGCGAAGCTCGAATCGATCCTGGGCGGCAGAAATAAGTCGTACGGAATTGCGCTGCTCGATATCTCCGATCCGGCCAAGCCCCGATACGCCGCTGTGCGCGAAACCGAAAAGCTGCTTCCCGGAAGCGTCGGCAAGCTCTGCATCGTCACCGGTTTCATGGGGGCGTTGAAAAAGGCATACCCCGATACCTCCGCGCGCGAGAACCTGCTGAAGAACACCGTCCGGACCGCCGATTCCTTCGTTCACACCGACGGCAAGACCGTCCCGTTTTTTGAAGAGGGCTGGAAGGCGGTCGTCAATCGCCGCATTAACATCGGCGACAGGTTTTCTCTCTGGGAGTGGCTGGACCACATGCTCAGCATGAGCTCCAACGCCGCCGGCTCCTTCAGCTGGAAGCAGGCGATTCTCCTCCGGCACTTCGGTACGCGCTATCCCGTCCCGGAGGCCGAAGAGGCGGCTTTTTTTTCCACGACTCCCAAAACCGAGCTCGCCGCCGAGGCGCTGGAGACTCTGGAAGAACCGTTGCGCAGCTCCGGAATCGACACCGGAAACCTGCGGCTCGGCACGATGTTCACCAGCGGAGGATCCCGGGTAATTCCCGGCACTGCAAGCTATGCGAACCCTCTGGAGCTGCTGCGTTGGCTCATCCACCTGGAGCAGGGAAAAATTGTCGACGAATGGTCCAGCCGGGAAATCAAGCGCCTGATCTACTTCGCCCGGACGCGCTACCGTTACGCCTCGGCGCCGTCGCTCGCCAACGCCGCCGTATTCTTCAAGTCGGGATCTTTCTTCCAGTGCGTTCCCGAAGCCGGATTTCACTGCAAGCAGTACGCCGGCAACAAGACGAACATCATGAATTCCGTCGCCGTCGTGGAAAGCGGATCGAAGGTTTATCTCGTCGCCCTGATGTCGAATATTCTGAAGATCAATTCGGCGTATGAACACCAGCGGATCGCGGAGCTGATTGAAAAGGCGATCCAGCAGCCGCCACAGGGTTAGCGGTTTCCCCGCCATGCCGGCCGCAGATAATCTCGTGTGCCCCGGCGGCCAGCTTCTCCAGGAGTTTCCCTCCGTCCGGATCTTCCGCCAGCGCGGCCAGCACGTATCGGTGTCCGTTGCATTCCACCAGAGCGCCGTCGGAGTGCCAGTCCCGCCACGTTCCGGATTTCCGGTACATCGTCACCCCGGGAATCCCCGAAAGACCTTTCACAAACTTGTGATTGATGCCCGGCTTGGAGAGGACTTCTTTCATCTGCCGGCAACGTTCGGGATCCACCAGCTTGTCCTGCCCCAGCATCGTGAAGAACCGCGCAATTTGTAAAGTCGTTGCGCCATGCGATAGCCGGTGCAGCGGATCGCGCTTCCACGCATCGCCGGGACCGCCGTAAGCCTTACCCACCCACAGTCCCCCGTTCCGGCTCGGATCGTAAAACTGATATTTCGTACTCGTCAGCGTCTGGGCAATCCGCTCAAATCCCACCCAGCGCGCCGCCGTGGACGCATCGGAATTGGAAGAATACCGGGTCATCCGCAGAAAAGTATCGCGGACCGTCTGGTTATAGGGCAGCCGTCCCGCCCGAATTTCTTCAAAACCGGTCAAAAGAATTGCAATTTTGGGCAGGGAAGCCGCATACATCATCACTTCGTCGTTAATTCCCGCATACCGGGGATTGTCCTCATCGGTCAAATCCACGAGAGACACCGCAAAGTGTTGATGAGCAACCTGAGACCCCACCTTCAACCGGATCAAAAGCTGGCGCAGCTGAGCGTTCAACTGACGGTCGCCGGGAAGCGATGCGGGGGTAACGTCGGGGAAGGCCGCGCAAACCGCGGAAAGAATCAATACCGCACTTACCACCTCCCCATTATCGGCATCGAGCCTGGAATGGTCCACCCTTAGGTTTGTAAATAAATCAAATTCCTTGAAGTGTGATTGAAAATCGATTCACTACGTCCCTCGCGGCGGAAGCGGTACTATGAGATCAGAAGACGATGCGAGCAATCGGGCTCTATCTGTGTCTCAGCATTCCCGCGCTCAGCCAGCAGTTCTCGAAATCTGTCTACCCGGCTTTGGAAACTGCAACATGCCGCAGTTGTCACAACCACGACGGCGTTGCCTCCGCCACGCGGCTGCAGTTTCCGGATGAGGACGCCTCTCCGGAAAAGATCGAGGCGTTTGGGAAATCGCTCGTCGCCCTCGTGGACCGCGCCAATCCGGCAAACTCTCTGCTGGTGCGCAAGCCGACCGGGCGAGTGCCGCACGCCGGCGGACAGCGGCTGAAGCAGGGCGGCAAGGAAGAGGCGCTGCTCCGAGAATTCGCCGCTCAACTGGCGAAGATGACTCCGCAGGAAGTAGCGGCGGCCTTGAAGTACCGCGAGGATGAGGCCTCCGGCATCGGATACGCGGCGCAGAAAGTCGCGCTGCGGCGCCTGACCCACAGCCAGTACAACAAGGTGGTTCGCGATCTTCTCGGAGATACCTCGCAGCCGGCAAACCAGTTTCCGCCGGAAGATTTCATCAACGGCTTCAAGACGCAGTATCAGGCGCAGAGCATCTCCCCGTTGCTGATGGAGTCCTACAGCGCCGCGGCGGAACGTTTGGCCCGCAACGCCTTCCGCGCGGGCGATTCTCACAGCCTCATCCCCTGCGTGGTAGCCAAGGCCGATGCCGCGTGCCGTGGGCGCTTTGTCGACGATTTCGGCCGCAAGGCGTTCCGCCGTCCCTTGCATCCCGTGGAGTCCAAGCGCTACCTCGTGCTCCTGAATACCGAAAAGGACGTGCTTTCCGGAGCGCGGCTGGTTGTCGAAGCCATGCTGCAGTCGCCGAATTTTCTGTTCCGGATGGACGATGTGGACGACCCGGCGCTCAAGCCGTGGGCGGCAGCCGGCCGGTTGTCGTTCGCCCTCTGGGACAGCATGCCCGATGCCGCGCTGTTCAACGCCGCGGCGAAAGGCGAATTGAACTCTCCCGCCGCCTTGCGGCAGCAGGCCATCCGCCTGATTTCCGATCCCCGCGCGCGCGACACGCTGGATGAATTCACCTCGCAGTGGCTTCGCTTCGACCGTGTTCTGGGAACGGCGAGAGACCGCCGCCAGTTTCCCAAATTCAACCGCGAAACCGCGGTAGCCATGACCGGTGAAGCCCGCCAGTTCATTGCCGACCTCGTCTGGAACGACCGCGATTTTATGGCGCTGTTCAGCGGCGACCAGGGTTATCTCACGCCGGATCTTGCCGGCATCTACGGCATGCCGGCGCCCGCCCGCGAATATGAGCCGGTCAAATTCCCGGCAGACTCCGGCCGCGCGGGAATTGTCGGCCAGGCGCTCTTTCTCACTCTCACCGCCAAGCCCGACGACACTTCTCCCACCGCTCGCGGTCTCTTTGTGCGCGAACAGTTCCTCTGCCAGCACGTCGCGCCTCCACCCGCGGGAGTGAACACGAACCTGCCGCCGGTTTCCGAAGCCCGGCCGTTAAACAACCGGCAGCGTCTGGGAGAGCATGTTTCCAACCCCAGTTGCGCCGCTTGCCACAATCTGATCGATCCCATCGGTTTCGGGCTCGAGAAGTTCGACGCCATCGGAGTCAAGCGCGAAAAGGCGACGCTGGTTCTTCCCCAGGCTCACGGCGACGAGAAGAAGCCCAAACGCGTCGAAGTCGACTTGGATACGTCCGGCTTTGTCGCGGGAGTTCCCGATTCTTCTTTTTCCACGCCCAAAGAGCTGGGCATGATCCTGGCGCGGACGCCCATCTGTCAGGAATGCATTGTCAAACAGTTTTTCCGGTTCACCGCCGGCCGCCTGGAATCCCCGGCGGACCGTCCGTTAATCGATACGGTAACCGCCGATTTTCGAAACTCCCATTTCAAGTTCAAAGAACTTATGATTTCATTAGTAGTGAACCGGGAGCTTCCAAAGCCCAGGGAAGGAGCCACGAGTGTCGCAAGTCATAACCCGCCGCGTTAGGTTGTCCCGCCGTACCTTGCTGAAAGGCCTGACGCTGGCCCAGGCGCCCATTACGATGGGGCTGCCGCCGCTGGTGTCGATGTTCAATTCCGCTGGTACTGCCTACGCCGCCGGCAAAGCAGAACTGCCCATCGAAAGCCGCTTTGTCTATTGGTTCAACGGAAACGGAATCCCGGAACGCTACTGGATTCCCACCGAAACCGGCTCCGATTTCAAACTTTCGCCCTGTCTGAAGCCGCTCGCTCCTTTCCGCGATAGCCTGCACGTGCTCTCCGGCCTGGATAATTCCGCCGCCGCGCTGCCCGGCCCCGGAAACGGCCATCACAATTCGATGAGCGCCCTGGTCAGCTGTACCACCTTCACCGGACGCGGCGCCGGAGGCCCCTCCATCGATCAGGCCGTGGCTGCGAAAATCGGTGGCGAGTCGCGCTTCCGCTCGCTCCAGATCGGCGTCTCCCAGGAATCCTTCGGCGAGAGCATCCAGCGCAACATGAGCTGGGCGGGCTATGACCGCGCCCTGCCGCCGGAAATGATCCCCAGTAAACTCTTCGATCGCCTGTTCGGCGCTCGCGAAGAAGGCTGGGTCAACCGGAAGCGCAGCATCCTCGACGCCGTCATGCAGGACGCCAAGAGTTTGGAGCGCAATCTTCCCAAAGAAGACGTCCAGCGCGTCGACGAGCACATGTCCGCCGTCCGCGATATGGAGCGGGCCATCGCCGGCCTGCCGCCCGAGTATCGCCGCGTCGATGCTCCGGAATTCGACGGCGATATGAAGGATTGGCCCCGCATCGCCAAATTGCAGAGCGACCTTCTCGCCTCCGCGTTCATCACCCGGCAGACCCGCGTCGCCTCTTACATGCTCACCAAGTGCCAGGGACTCTCGCGGTTCCCGTGGCTCGGCTATACTGCGGCGCGCCATCACGACTACACCCACCAGGACGGAAAAGCTCCCGGCGCCGACGGCGTCGACGGGCAGCGCATCCTGCGCGACATCTGCCAGTGGCACGTCGAGGAGTTCGCCTACCTCATCGCCAAGCTCCGGGCCACGCCCGAAGGCGCCGGCAATCTGCTCGACAACACGACGCTTCTGTTCGTTCATGAGCACGCGGAAGCCAACAGCCACAAGAACAACGGCCTGGCGGCGATCATTGCCGGCGGGTCTCCCAAGCTGGCCCGTGGACGCCACACCAAGGTCACCGGAACCGTGGGCGATCTGTATCTGACCCTTGCCGACGACGTCCTCCAGGCCGGAATGGGCAAGTTCCCGACGGCTTCCAGGAAAATGACCGGCATCCTGGCGTAGCAACTTGTTCCGGCGCGTGGGGCAGGCGATCGCTTTTTCCGTCGCCTGCCATCAATGCCACGAGAGCTCCTGCTAGCCTGATATTTTGTCGATTTCGTTACTGCTCCTCCTGCTGGCCCTCCCTCAAAAAAATGCCAAGCCGGAGGAGCGTCCCGAAAAGTCACCCCTTCCCCCCGTGCCCGAGTCTCAGCAGGTCAACCTGCTGGGACGAACCAACACGGCCTCCGGCGAAAGCCGCCGCAACGAAAATATACAGTTCAATCTCATTGATAACAATGCGCTGAAAGAGCTCAGCCAGCGCATGGGAACCACCGCCACCATCTACAGCGAGATGGCTCCCGAACGGACCTACTACGGCGGCGAATACGGCAACGCTCCTCCGGCTCTGCTCCATGTCCCCGCCGTCCGGCCCGCCCCCGGCGGTTTCCACGGAACGGCGTTCTGGATGCACTCCAACAGCCTCACCAGCGCCCGGTCGTTCTTTCAGGTCGGCGGCGTGCAGCCCGCGCGGGAGAACCACTACGGCGTCGCCGCAACCGTGCCTCTGTGGAAAAAGGCCTGGTTGTCGGTGGATGGCTCGCAGCAGAAGCTGCGCGGGCAGGTCAACGGCAACATCTTGATTCCCACTGCCGACGAGCGTAGCCCCCTCACCACAGACCCCCAAGCCCGAGCCCTCATCTCCCGCTGGATGGCCGCATGGCCCGCCGCCCAGCCCAACCGCACCGACATCGATCCCCGCGCCCTCAATACCAACGCCCCGCAGCACATCAATACCGACAGCTCCGCCCTCCGTCTCGATCAGCTTTGGGGGACGAAAGACCGTCTGACGCTCCGTCACGCCTACACCAACCAGGTGGTGGATGCGTTCCAGTTTGTTGCCGGCCAGAATCCCGACACCACAACCAAGAATCACAACGTGCGGATCACCTGGCAGCACACCTTTCGGCCTTCGACGATTGCCGAACTCACCGCCGGCTTCGACCGCATGCACTCGCTCCTCGTACCGGAGCCGAATGCCGTCGGCCCGCAGGTGCAGGTGGGGACGGTATACACGGCTCTCGGTCCCACCTCGGGCATCCCGATCGATCGGGTCCAGAACCGTTACCGCTACGGCGGCATCCTGCGGCATCAGGCGGGCAGGCACGGGCTCAGCTTTGGCGGAGAAGTCGTACGTCTTCAGTTCAACGGCCGCGAAGCGTCCTCCAATCGCGGCAATTACTATTTCCGGAACGACTTCGGCCGCGATGCCATCACCAACTTTCGGCTCGGCATCCCCAACCGCTATTCCACCGGCATCGGAGATCTCGACCGCGGATTCCGCAATTGGGAGCAGCACTATTTCGCCTCCGATATCTGGCGGGCGGCGAACAGTCTCACCATCAATTACGGTGTCCGATACCAGCCGCAGCGCGGTCCGTATGAGGTCAACAACCGGACCGTCATTCCCTATCGCTGCGACTGCAACAATTTCGCGCCGCGGCTGGGCCTCGCCTGGAAGCTCCCCCGCCAGTTTGGAGTGTTCCGTGCCGCCTACGGCCTGCAATACGGCGAAATCTTCCCCACCACGTTCCAGCAGCTCCGCTGGAATCCTCCGGAGTTCCTCAAGATCGAAGTCCAGACTCCCGACCTGCTGGATCCCCTGGCCAACGCCGATCTCAGCCCGGATGCAAGATCGACCGTTTTCCTGCTTCCGGAAGACCTGAAGGTTCCCTACTCCCATCAGTACAACGCCGGTTGGGAAGTGGCGCTACCCGCCGGATGGCGAATGCAGCTCGGCTACGTCGGCAGCCGCAGCCATAAGATTTTTGCGATGTGGCACACCAACCGCGCCGCGGTCGTCCCGGGAATCCCCCAGATCACCGCGACGATCAACGACCGTCGTCCCGATCAGCGGTACTTCGAGCTGCGAAACGTCGTCAACGCTTCCAATGCCTATTTCGATGCCGCGCGAATGACGTTCCTGCTGCCGTCCTGGCACCGTGCTTCGCTGGACGTGTCCTACTGGTTCAGCAAGGCGATCGACACCGGATCGACATACCTGAACACCGCCGCAGGCGACGACTCGCGCCAAGGCTACAGCCAATCCGAATTCGGCGTCCAGGAAGATCTCAAGGGGCCCAGTCTCTACGACCAGTCCCATGCCTTCCTCCTGCGGGGACAGTATGAGCTGCCCCGGCTCGACAGCAGTCCCTCCCTGATTGGGGGCGCCTTCGGCCGGTGGGTGCTGCAGACGATCGCTTTGGCCAAAACGGGAATGCCGTTCACCGTCATCACCGGCTCGGACGGACCCGGTTTCGGCAACGTCGACGGAACCAACGGAGACCGCCCCAACCTGCTCGATCCCTCAGTTCTCGGGCGCAAGGTGGGAGATCCCGATACTTCGCAATCTCTGCTTCCCCGGTCTGCGTTCGCCTGGATTCCGGCCGGCCAAATGCGCGGCAATCTCGGAAATGGCGTCTTCCGGCGGGGCGGAATTTTCAACCTCAACGCATCCATTTCACGAACCTGGCCGCTTCGCAATGAACGGGCAATTACCTTCCGCGCCGAATCGGTCAATTTCAGCAATACCCCCCAATTTGCCGAGCCGATTTCCGATCTGACCAACCCGGCATTCGGAAAAATCACCAATACTCTCAACGACGGCCGATCTTTTCGGTTCAATTTGCAGCTTAGATTCTAGAAGTTACGTGTAACATGAAAAGAAGTGCATCTAGTCCTGTTTGCAGCCACGCTGGCCCAGTGGATTCCCGCCGGCCCCTGGGGTGGACCGGCTGGATATTTGTCCGTCGACCGCCAAAACCCCAACCGTCTGATCGCTTGCTCGCGGAACGGGAATGTTTTTATCTCCGCCGATGCGGCTCGCCATTGGGTGCGCCTTCCATTCCCGCGCCTGTCCGCCGCTTCGATTGAAGTCCTGAAAATCCATCCCCAGCGCAGCAATCTCTTCCTGGCGGGCGTCACCGACGAAACCGGCGAGCATGCCGGACTCTATGAAAGTACCGACGGCGGCTACAAGTGGGAGCGCAATCCCAGCCTGAAAAACGAAGCTGTTTTCTCCATGGCTTTCTTTCCCGGCGACACCGCCGTCATCGCCGCCGGTACCCGCAGCGGAGTCTACCTGAGCCAGGATTTCGGCAAGACCTGGGCGTCCATTACCCGGAACGCCGAAGCCCGGCCAATGCCCGTCGTGTCTTTGGCGTTCGATCCCAACGACCGCAATATCCTCTATGCCGGCACCACCCACCTCGCCTGGAAGACGACCGATGGCGGGGCTTCCTGGAAATCCATCCATCAGGGAATGCTCGACGATTCGGATGTGTTTTCCATTCACGTCAATTCCGCCAATCCGGAAAGAATCTATGCCAGCGCCTGCAGCGGAATCTATGCCAGCGACGATCGCGGAGAACCGTGGCGAAAGGCGCAGGGAATTCCCGGCACCGACCGCCGCACCCACGTCATCATTGCGGACCCGGAGTATCCCAACCTCCTGCTTGCCGGCACCACCGCCGGCCTGTGGAAATCCGCCGACGCGGGCCAGACCTGGCGGAAAATGAACGACTATTTCATTCGTTCGCTCGAATACGACCCCAAAGACAGCCGCGTCCTCTACATGGCCACCGCTGACCGTGGCCTGATGAAAAGCACTACCGCCGGCATAGAATTCCAGGAAGTCAACAACGGCTATGTCGGACGCCCCATGTTGCGTGTTTTGTTCCCCGGCGACGGCTCTCTGCTGGCGCTCGCACTGAGGACCGACGGCCGCGCCGGACTCTTCCGGCGAAAGGCGGGCGGCTCGGACTGGAAGCCGGAAGATACCGGACCCGCCGGAATTTCCGATGCCGTCTGGTTTCACAGAGCCCTCTTTGCCCGCACCAATCGAGGGTTAATGCGGCGGAATGCCGAGGGGAAATGGGCAAAAGTTTCCCTTCCCGGAGACGCGGAGCCCACTACAATCGAGGCGTCAAAGGATATATTATGGGCCGGAACACCTTCCGGCTTGTTCCGCACCGCGGATGGAACCAAGTGGGTACCAGTGGCGCTGCCTGTTGAAAAAGCCTCGATCTACGAAATCTTTCCTCAGGGCACTGCCGCTATCATACGGACAACAAAAGGTTTGTTGGTATCCAACCCACAGGGGACGCGGTGGTCCGCCATCACCGCCCCTGATGGCGGACGTGTCTTCCAGTTCGCGCTGCAGCCAGGCAACCCCCAGGCATTATTTGCTGCAACTTCTTCAGGACTAATGAAATCTATGGATCAAGGCCGCAGTTGGGTTCAGCTCGCAGGCGGATTGCCCCAAGGCTTTATTTATTCGATTACATCGCATCCCCTCCGGCCCAAGGAATGGTTCGCTACCCAAATGGGAAGAGTATTTCGCTCGATTGACGACGGAATTTCTTGGCGCGAGATGCCTGATATGTTGGAGTCCGCGCTGATGAAGCGGCTCTTTTTTGATACCGCTCAACCGGACGAAATCTTTGCTTTAACTGAAGGTCAGGGTATCTTCAGCAGTCGAATTTTGCCATAATTACGAGAGTCTTAACGGGAGAACAGGACTTGCAATGACAAAACGAATACTCGCACTCACCTGTTTGGCCTCGGTGATGGGACTGCCTTCTTTTGGGCAAGCCAAGCCGGGCGAGACGGTTTACGGCCTCTACGAGATCAATCTTTACGGAGGCGGTTCGTTCTTCAAACGACAGGACGTGCGTCCCTACTTGGATTTTGGGAAAGGTGGCGTCGGAGGTTTCAGAATTACGGAGAACTTCTGGAACTACGTCGGTTTCGAGCAGTGGGTCGCTGTCCACGGCACCAACAATGCTACGTTTACCAAGCCTGACGGTTTTGACACTGTCTCTTTCGGAACGCGCCAGCGCCAGGTCGGCATTGGTCCGGTATTTCATTTCACTCCCCGGGAGTCCGCTATCCGTCCTTTCGTGACCGCGGGCCCGGGTTTCACGTGGCTGATTCCCACCGATGAGGCTCGCAACCAGGCTCTTACCCCCACTGGCAACGGCCTCGGAGCACCTACCTACCTGAAGACCGGTTTCTCCCCGATGTTTTACTACGGGGCGGGCTTGAAGGGTAAGCTCTCGCCGCGCTTCGGCATTCGCGTAGACGCGCAAGGCTTCCTGATGAAAAGCACCACCTTGGGCGTTCCCCAGTCGGCCGGACCCTTGCCCGGCCTGGTCACTTTCACCGAACGGAATCCCCTGCAGTCCATGCAGCTCACTGGCGGTATCACCTTCTATGCCGGCAAGATCTCGGAAGAGCCGGTTGGCGATTTCCGCGCCGGCGCCCTGGAAGCCTCGGCCACCTCGGTCTGTCCCGGCGACACCCTGACTTTCAAGGTTCCGGTCACCAACACCATGAACGGCATGGCGGCGAAGTATAAGTGGAGCGTCGATGGCAAAGATGTCGATCAGACCACCGACACTTTGACTACCAAGGCTCCGGATGGCCCCAAGACTCTCGCGGTGCGCGCGGTCGTCGACCCGGACCCCAGCGGCATCAAGGAAAAGAATGTCCTCCGCTTCCTGAAGAAGAATCCGATTGCTTCGACCGCTCGTGACACGACGGTCCAGGTGAAGGAATATCGCGCCCCCGGCGTTTCCGCTTCGGCCAGCCCGACGCAGATCGGCCCGGACGCCACTTCCACCCTCACCGCGACGCCTCGTTTGTCCGAGTGCTCCGGCGATGTCACCTACAACTGGTCGGTGGATCGCGGCACGCTGTCCGGAACGGGCGCCTCGCGCACCTTCAGCCCCGCCGGCATGAATCTTGCCTGCGGAACCACCGGCACGGCGAACGCCACCGTCGAGATTCGCGACGCCAAGGGCGGAACTGCCACGGCCAATGTGCCGGTCACGGTTGCCGCCGCTCCGTGCCCGCCGCCGCCTCCGCCGCCCCCGTCGCTGCGCTCCACGCAGTTTGACGACATCCTGTTCCCGAACGGCAACGGCCGCGTGAACAATTGCGGCAAGCGCACCCTGGATCGAGTCTACGAACAGGCCATGGCTTCCAACGACTACGACATCCTGTTGGTCGGCCATATCGACACTTCCGAATCGAAGCTTCGCCGTCCGCGGAATGCGAAGGCCCTCGATCGCGAGCGTGTTGAGAATGCCGCCGCTTACCTGATCTCGGGCGACCAGCCCTGCAAACGGTTTGACCGCAGCCGCGTGAAGATCGCGGTGGTGGGAGACAACCAGAATTCGCCGCTCCGCACTTCGCTTTGCGAAGCGTCGGTGAAAGAACGCGGCAGCGCTCGCATCCGGCCCAACGACGACAAGGCGAAGTTCCGCCGCGTCGAAGTGTGGCTGGTGCCGCGCGAAGGCAAGGGCGAGATGCCGCAGGGTATCAGCGGTATCGAGCAGGCGCCTGACGTGAAAGGCTGCCCGAAATAAGAACTGTCTGATAGCGCACCCGGAGTATTCTGGGTGCATGTCAGAGAAGCCGTTTAACGAGCCCCGTATCGCCCTCAGCCGGATCTACACCCGGACGGGCGATCGGGGCTCAACTGCTTTGGTGGGCGGACAGCGCGTCTCGAAAGACTCCGGCCGGATCGAAGCCTACGGCACCGTCGATGAGCTGAACTCCTTCCTCGGCTCCGCCATTCTGTCCGCCGCCGAGCATTCGGCCACCGAACACCTCGCCGCCATCCTCACCCGGATCCAGCACGAGCTGTTCAATCTCGGATCCATCCTAGCGACGCTTCCCGCCGATGTTCACCCGCAGCAGCCCCGCATCACTCCCATCGAAGTCGAACGGCTGGAGCAGGAAATCGACCGGTTCAATGAAGATCTGCCCAAGCTGCGAAGCTTCGTGCTCCCCGGCGGAACCCGCCTCAGCGTCGAACTGCACATTTCCCGGACAGTCTGCCGCCGGGCGGAACGCCTTCTCGTTACGCTTTCGCAGGAAGAAGACGTCCCGCCGGAAGCGGTGCAGTATCTCAATCGCTTGAGCGATGCCCTGTTCGTCTGGAGCCGCTGGGCGAACCGCGCTCTGCAGGTGCAGGAAGTTCTCTGGCAGCCAAATCAAGCGGCCAGTGGCAGCGCTACTGGTTGAGACGGGCCTTTCCCTGACACACTGGCAGCCAGTCAAGTCCCCAAAGCGAACTCCATGAACCGTAAATTAGGCAAGTATGTTGAGAATGCGATGCTGGATGTCGTGGGTGATGCGCAATGACCATGACCGCGTAGACTCCGACGAAGATCGCGCGGCAATTTGCAAGGTCGGTAGGTCCTGTGCGCAATTGATGACGATCAGAATCGAACCGCGATCCGAACCAGCATAGCCGCCGGCAATCGCGGTGACGCCGAACGCGGGAGGATTGCCCGGAGGACAGAGGCTGGTCCGGGCTGTGATTAGGGCGCAATAGGCAGCATCGCCGATCGCCACCTGGAAATGTGCCGTCCCAATTCGCCGCGCGAACGAAACGCGCACGAGTTGCCCGCGCTCTATATCGAAGAGATCAAAAAATCCGCTGGCATCCGCAGAGCCAAATTCCGGACCTGATACCGCCGTAGTTTCCGCAGTCCACGCCTGCTCATCTTCAAGCGTCGTTACTTTGCTCATCTTGTCGTCACCTCCGCGATGCAGCTACATCTTACGTTGGACGCTAAATTGAACTCCTCTCCGGCGAGGAGCACCTCGGCGGGAGGAATACCCGACTTGGCGCGAAACCGATGAAACTCGTCGCAGAACAGCTGCCTGCGCAGGGGGTCGGCCGTATGAGTCAATGCGTAGAAATGATACTGCCACGCAAGACCGGCGTGGTGCTCCGGCAACGCCTGGGGTCCAGTTAGCAGAAACAGCCGGGAATGAGCTTTGGCCAAGTCTGAGTAGGCTTCGTTGTAGGAAGGCTGATAGGATAGCGCCCGGTGATAACACTTCACGGCCCGATCGAGGCACTCTTCCAGCGACTCCCCATTCAGACGAGCCCTGGTAGCTGCGATGTTTCCCTGGTTGTCGTAGGCCATGTAAAACGTTCGATCTTTCTCAATTGCACTCCGTGACCACTTCTCAGCGTCCTGCAGCAGGTCGGCAACTCGTGCAAGTACCTTGTCGTTGCCGCCAGCACGGTCCTTCTCGAACTGGTCAACTTCTGTTTCGGCCTGTTTCAGATATAGGTAACTCAAATTGTTATAAGCCACTGTGAATTTTTCGTGTAGATCGGTGGCTTCCGTATATAGTGCAATTGCCCTTTTCATGGCAAGCTCTTTCTCTTTCGGGTCGCTTGTACCGAGCTCTGCCCACACTTGTTCTGCGAACGCCTCAGCTTTCTTGACCGATGCCTTCTCTTCACGCGGCAAGTCGTCCCTTGCTTCCCGGCAAATGTCGCTGGCGAACTCAGCCCATCGCAGGGCAGCCTCCAGGGCCGCCTTACCACCCCGCTTATGCCGCTGCCGGCGCTGGCAGTGGGCGTTAGCGAGCCCTCGACACGCCCGGGCGCGCAGCGCGGCCTTGTCGGTTTTCAAGGCCCCTAGGTATGCCTGAATCGCCTGTTCGTTCGCTTCGTAGGTGAACTGGTTATAAAGCAAGTCCGCCAAGTTACAGGACGCCTCCGAATTGCCCCCTTCGTGATCGACCGCGAGTTTGTAATACTTCTCGGCCTCCTCCAGGAAGGAAAGACGGCGGAAATTGTTATACGCCAGGTGGTGATTCAGCGCGGTGGTGAAGTATTGGAAGGTCTGTGGGGACTTAAACCCATGCGCCTTCTGGAAATCAAGCATGATGCTGTGAGCGAGTTCCGAGACGGCGCCAGGAATAGACTCCGGCTTGCCTGCCTCGATACTCGTGGACCAGCACGGCACGGGGAGCTTTCGCTCGGCACCCCGCAGCCCTCCGCGCACTACTTGAAACCGCACTGAGGAGCCAAACTCATGAATCGTCCCCCGGAGCGCTGGGGGTCTCGTTAGCAGAACGAACCTTAAGAGTTTGGCAATTCTTTCCGGCAGACCGAACAGATCCGCATGGCGAACAAACTCAGGGTATCCCTCGAACGACCGCTCAAGCGAAGGTAGCCCCAATTTGTCATTCCACAATCCGTTGTCGGCTCGCGCCTTTGCCAGCAGCTTCCGGATTCGCTCGAGCTCGAAAAACAGCAGTTCGGCCAGGCTTTCACCGATATTGAGCGACTTGTCGCGGGAAAGATTGACCCAAGGTTCGAAGAACAGTCGCTTGGCGAGATAAAAGCGAATGTAAAGGTGACGCGCGATGAGCGCCCCTATAAGCGCCAAAGCTCCGCTGCCGACCATCGTTTGCCAAAGCGCAGCCACCGAAATACCTGGACTATTCTAGTACTCCCGGGCAGGCCGGAACGGATCCCACAGGGGACTCCTCATCAGCTCCGGGCGCGGCCTTATTTGCGCCATGGCATTACGCGGTCGCCGCTTTTCACGTGGACGAATAACGGCTAAACCGCACTTTGAGTAGCAAGCGAATTCTCAATGCCAAAAGTCAGTAATGCCGGCTTGTCGTCGACTTGGATTGCTACCGAGTGGCCGACAATCCACTCAGGGACGACGGTAAACGCTATGCCGTCAGCGAGGATCTACTTATTGGCAGGCGACATCTCATCGTCAGCGTTAGAAGCCAAACTGCATCTCTCTGATTTCTACCATCGATCGGTATTGTTGGTGGCCCATATTCCGAACTCCGGCACGGGTACGATCCTGACCGCATACAAGCTCAACCGCTCTTCGATGCGATCGGTATATTGGATCTATGCTGTTTGGGCGTGGAGTCGCGATCGCTATATTCTTATCCGGCGGCTTTGCGGGCTTCGCGCAATCAGATGCTGCTGGCCCGGTCGCGAGACCTAATTTTTCAGGTACGTGGAAACTCAACTTGCAACGAAGTGGACCGATTATGCCGCGTGGCTTGGAGGCGCTCACGATCGTGATTGATCATCGAGATTCCAGCATCACCTCGCGGGAGACGAGAGTCGTATCAGGTAAAGTGACACAGAGCAATGACGACACGGCAGAGATCGATGGCATCGAGCACGTATCGCATCCTGAACCCGGCAGTACGGTCAAGCAGCGTCAGACATGGTCAGGCGTCATTCTGATCAAACGTTGGGAAAAGACGGCGCGGGACACAACGTACATCTCGGATATCAAGCAGACTCTATCCGACGATCGAAAAGTGCTGATTATGTCTGAGCACTACAGAGAACCCGGCATGGAACGTATCCGGGACTGGGTGTTTGAAAAGGAGTAGTTGCTCCAGAGTTGCGCGCCTGCAGCGTCGAAATGAGTCCGTGACATTGCGTGGGGCGATTAGCGATCAAACTCCGCCAAATCACCGGAAACCATTTCCAAGAGCGCATGGCTGGCGCTTGACGGAAGTGACCCTCAGTCGATGATTACCTGTCGTTAGTCGGCCAGCGTTTATTTGACTCGTCGTTAGATCGCTCCTGGATGACGCGTAATCCGAAAGTTGCGCTGAATCTTCGAATCACGCATTCTGCGCCCGACGCGAACCACTGTCCGGGGAAGCCGGATCATCGAGACACGCAGAGACCGGCCCGATACCGGCGGCCGCGCCAGGAGAAATATTCGCTTCTCGATATCTCTCCCCGGCCCATTCATTGCAAAACCGCGCTTGGCGAGCGGCAGCGCTACTGGCTCAGCGTGAAATTCACCTCGATTTGCGTGATCACTTCAACCGGCTTTCCGTTCAACAATGTCGGCCGGTAGAGCCATTGAGAAACCGCCTCGCGAGCGGAAGCCACCAGCAATGGATGGCCGGCGATCAACTGCAGATTCTGGATTCTCCCGTCCGTGCCGATGATCGCCGTGAAGCGAACCGTTCCCGACACTCGCGCCTGGCGAGCCAGCGGAGGATAGGCCGGCATGATTTTCCGGACCAGATTCGCCGCCTGGACGTCTCCGCCAATCGGAACCGGCGCTTGTGGCTCGGCCGCGGCGGCTTTCGGCTTCGCTGCGGGCGCCGGTGGCGTCGATTGAGGAATACCGGATAATGCGTTTCCCAGCAGCGCACCAGGCAACGAGCCGGCAGCGCCATGAAGCGCGATCACGGCCGCTACCACCGGCAAGTCCGCATCGTCGATCGCCGCGACAATCTTCGGAATCACCGCCGGGGCGAGGAACGGATTGATCGCCCTTGCCGTCCGGACGGGGGAAGCCGGAATCGAAGCCGGCGGGGCCGCAACCGGCGGCAGCGGAGCTACCAGGAAACTCGAAAGGCGGGCCTGCGGAAGCGCCTCGGTGAGAAAGAGAGATGCTGTGAGGACGATGGCCAACCCGGTGAGCTGGAAAACCAACGAAGCGGCGAAAGCCCACGGCGTGCGCGCCGGCCCTCGCCGATCGACAAACGACTGTTCAAACATGTTCTGGCTCCTTGAGATTTTGAGGAGCCAGCCGGCTGGCTTACGATCTTGGACACCGGGAGTGCGCGCCCGGTTCCTATCGCACCCGTGGCAGGCCGAACGTCGAAGCCAGGCGGTTCACCTCCGCCAGTACGGCTGCCCATTCGCTGCCCACGTCTCCGTAGAAACTGGCAGAGCGGATCGTCCGGTTGATGTCGGATGCGAAACCCACCGCGACCCGAACATTGCCTCGAGTCTTGTCCATGTCGTGGTCGCGATTCCAGGAGTCTCCTACCCGGTCCATCGCATCTTCCAGTTGCGAGGCCGAGCGGTTCAACTGGTTTTCCCGCTCCCCCAGCCGCACTCCCGGCTTGCCCAGCGCCCGATCCAGCGTCTTCTTGAAATCGTTGGTCCGGCGTTCGCAATCGTTAATGATTTTCGTGGTTTCGTTAGCCCGGGCACCCCCACCTGCGGACCGCCGGGCCTGTGCCGCAGCCGGAATCACGCCTCCCAGGGCGAATAAAAGAAGAATAACGGTTCTCATTTTAGGATTCTCTCGTTCAAAACATGAGATTACCTGAGAAGACCTCGCGCTACACTAAATCTAAGCTTGCCAACAGCAATCGTGCCGGAAGTTCGGCCAATCGAAATCACCACTCTGTCCAACGGCATCCGTGTTCTTTCCGAACACATGCCCCACGTCCGGTCTGTCGCGATCGGCATCTGGGTCGGATCCGGCTCCCGCAGCGAAGTCGGCGACGAAGTGGGCATCTCCCACTTTCTCGAACACATGCTGTTCAAGGGAACGACCACGCGCAGCGCGGAACAGATCGCCCGGGAAGTCGACTCCATCGGCGGCCACCTGGATGCGTTCACCGCAAAGGAGCTGGTCAGCTTCAACACCAAGATTCTCGACGAGCATCTCCCCATCGCCTTCGACGTGATTTCCGATCTTGTTCTCAACCCCGTGATGGACGAAGCGGACATCGAGAAGGAAAAGGGCGTCATTCTCGAAGAGCTGAAAATGGAGGCCGACAACCCGGAATACGTCGTTCATGAGACGTTCATGAACCGCTTCTGGCGAGGACACGGTCTGGGCCGGCCCATTATCGGAACGCCCCGGAGCATCAAGGCATTTCATCGCGAAATGCTCACCGAATTCCACAGGCGCGTCTACCAGCCCCCTTCGGTGTTGATCACCGCCGCCGGTCACCTCAGTCACGACGAGCTGGCGCGTCTGGCCGAGGATCGCTTCGGACATCTTGGCGGTACGGCTCCCGCTTTTCTGCAGGCTCCGCCCGTTCCGCACGCCGATATCATTCTGAAGAAGAAGCGAATCCAACAGGTTCACGTTTGCCTCGGCGTTCCGTCCTATGCCGTTGCCGATGATCGCCGCTATGCCTGCTACGTTCTGAATACCCTGCTGGGCGGCGGCATGAGCTCCCGGCTTTTCCAGAACATCCGGGAGCGTCAGGGGCTGGCCTACTCCGTGTTCAGCGAGCTGAACCTGTTTCGCGATGCCGGCTGCCTGGCCGTTTATGCCGGCACCAGCAAAGAGTCTTCCGGCCGGGTCATCCAGAGCATTCTTCAGGAATTTCGAACCCTGAAGGAAGAGCCCATTCCCGAAGACGAGCTGCGCCGGGCGAAAGACCATTTGAAGGGATCGATGATGCTCAGCCTGGAATCCACCTCCAGCCGGATGGCCAACCTGGCGCGGCAGGAAATTTACTTTCAGAGATTCTTCAGCCTCGATGAGCTCAGCGCGGCCATCGACGCTGTGACTCCTGACGATATTCTCGAAATCTCGCGCGCAACTTTTCAAGCGGATCAAATTGCCTTGACCGTTTTGGGAAGCCCCGAAGGGCCTCCCACCACCCGCGAACACTTGGTTTGTTAACGTCCGAATGATGACGGCTGGCGCCGCAATTCGCTTGTCCGGACTGCTGGTCGCCGCACTAGCGGCCGGCGCCGCCGATTTTGCCGCCCTCAAGCCGCAGGGCGGCTACGTCAGCGACTTCGCCCGAGTGCTCGATTCCGGAACCCGCGCTCAGCTGGAGTCTTATCTCACCCGCGTCGAACAGGCGACCAAAGCCCAGATTGCGATCGTTACCATCGACACACTCGAAGGCGAGCCCATCGAGGATGTGGCCGATCTCTTGTTCCGCCGCTGGGGAATCGGACAGAAGAGTGAAAATAACGGCGCCCTCTTCCTGCTGGTGATCAAAGACCGCCGCAGCCGGCTCGAAGTCGGCTATGGGCTGGAGCCCATCCTCCCGGACGGTCTCGCCGGCCAGATTCTGCGCGAGATGCGTCCCGCTCTGCGCCAGGGCGACTACCGGACGGCGCTTTCCACGGCCGCCGCTGAACTGGGCACCCGCATCGCCCAGGCCAAGGGAGTCTCTTTGGACGGCCTTCCCCCGCCGCGCCGCGCGCGACGCGAGACGGAAGTGCCCTTCGGCGGATTTCTCCTTTTGATTCTCCTGATCGTCGCGCTGGCCCTCATCGGCTCCGGGCGGAATGGCCGCGGACGCCGCGGTCCGCCGGGATCCTCCAACATCGGAAGTATGATGACCGGGATGATTCTGGGCCAGATGCTGGGCGGCGGCCGGAATCGCGGCTGGGGTCGAGGCTCCGGCGGCTTCGGCGGTTTCGATTCCGGCGGAGGGTTCGGCGGGTTCGGCGGCGGCGATTCGGGAGGTGGAGGAGCCTCCTCCAGCTGGTAGCAAACAATGCAGAAAGAACTCAACGAACTGGTAGAGAAACTCAAGAAAGCACACGCCGATAACCTCGTCTCGGTCGTCCTCTATGGCTCTGCGGCCGAAGGCGACCATCACCAGAAGTTCTCGGACCTGAACGTTCTCTGCGTTCTGCGTTCCATCGATCCGCGCGATCTCGCCCGCAGCGAGCCCATTTTCCGGTGGTGGCGCGAAAAGGACAATCCGGCGCCCCTGTTGCTGACGGAGGAGGAAGTTCGAAACTCGGCCGACTGTTTCCCCATCGAATTTCATGACATCCGCGCCGCCGGGCGTCTGTTGCATGGCCAGGACCTCACTTCCCAGATGGAGATCGACGATCACGACTACCGCGACGAAGTCGAGCGGGAGCTGCGGGCGAAGCTCCTGCGGCTGCGCCAGAAAGCGGCCGGCGTTCTGGAAGATCGGGCCATGTTGCTGCGGCTGATGCTGGATTCCGTGTCCACTTTTACGGTACTGATGAGACATGCTCTGGCCGTGGCGGGCGATGGCCGCACGACGCACAAACGCGAGGTGGTGGCCCGCGCAAAGGAACGGTTCGGCATCGATGCCGCGCCTTTTGAGAAACTGATCGACTTGCGCGAGGAAAAAATCAAACCGAATTCGGTAGAAGCGGGAAAGCTGTTCAAAAGTTATCTGGAAGAAATTCAGCGAGTGGTCGCCGCGGTGGACAGCATCCGGCGCCCCACCGCTTAACGGGGAGAACACGATGAAGGCTTTGCTGATTGTTTTGGGCATTCTGCTGGTGATGGGACTGGCATTCGGCGGAAAGGCCGTGGGAATTCGCAACGATCTGGTCCAACAGAGGGAAGCGATCAACGGACAATGGAGCCAGGTGGACGTCGCCCTGCAGCGGCGCGCGGACCTGATTCCCAACCTGGTCGAGACCGTGAAAGGGTACGCCTCCCAGGAAAAAGAAGTTTTCACCAATATCGCGAATGCTCGCGCCCAACTGGGTGGAGCGCGCACGCCGGCCGAAAGAATCCAGGCCAACTCCGCCCTGGATAGCGCGCTTTCCCGGCTGCTGGTGGTGGTCGAAAATTATCCACAGCTGAAGTCCAATGAGAACTTCATGCGGCTGCAGGATGAACTCGCGGGTACCGAGAATCGAATTGCGGTGGAGCGTCGAAAGTACAACGAGCTGGTCCAGCGCTTCAATACGTCGATCGAGCTGTTCCCCGCCAACATGGTCGCCGGATTCTTCGGGTTCCAGCGAAACGATGCTTACTTCAAAACCGATCCAGGAAAGCGTGACGCTCCAAGCGTAAAGTTCTAATGCAAACTTTTTCGAATTACATCAATGGCGAGTGGGTCGCCGGACCCACCTTTGAAAACCGGAATCCCGCCAACAACGACGAAGTGGTTGGGTTGTTCGTAAAAGGAACAGCGGACGACATGACCGCTGCCTGCGATGCCGCCGACGCGGCGTTTCCGGCATGGTCCGGAATGACCGGCCCGGCCCGCGGCGCGTTTTTGTTCAAGGCCGCGGAGTGGATCGAAAAGCGATGGGATTCCATCGCCGCCGACATGACTCGCGAGGAAGGGAAGACTCTTCCCGAAGCGAAAGGCGAAGTCGGCCGGACCATCAACATCCTGCGCTACTTCGGCGGCGAAGGCTCCCGCATGCCCGGCGGCGTCGTCCCCAGCGAGCGTCCCCGCGTCCACATGTGGGCCTTCCGCAAACCCCTGGGAGTGGTGGGCCTGGTGACTCCGTGGAACTTCCCCAGCGCGATCCCCGCATGGAAGCTGGCGCCCGCTCTCATTTGTGGCAACACGGTTGTCATGAAGCCGGCATCGGTTTCACCGCTCAGCGCCTGGCGTCTGATGGAAGCGTTTCACGAAGTTGGCCTGCCCAAGGGAGTGTTCAACTTTGTTTGCGGCTCCGGCGGCACTCTTGGATCGGCTCTCGTCAACGCGAAGCCGCTCAAGGCGATTTCCTTCACCGGTTCGTGCGAGATCGGCCAGTGGCTGCACACCGAAGCGTCGAAGCGGCGCCTGCGGATCCAGCTCGAAATGGGCGGTAAGAATCCGACCATCGTGCTGGCTGACGCCGATTTCAACTCCGCCGTCGCCAATACGGTGAATGCCTCGTTCTTTTCCACCGGCCAGAAGTGCACCGCCACCAGCCGCGTGATTGTCGAGGATGCGATCTACGACAAGTTCGTTAGTGCGTTGGTCGAGGCGACAAAGAAGCTGAAGGTCGGCGACGGCATGAAAGCTGGCGTCGATATCGGTCCCGCCATTGACGAAGGCCAGCTCAAGACCAACCTGGACTACATCGAGATCGGGAAGAAGGAAGGCGCAAAGCTGCTGTGCGGCGGCAACCGTCTCACCGGCAAAGGTCCCAATGGCGAGGATCTTTCGAAGGGCTGGTTCGTCGAACCGGCCGTCTTCGACGGTGTCACCGGGAATATGCGCATCGCCAACGAAGAAATCTTCGGCCCCGTGCTGGCGGTCATGCGCGCGAAGGATTTCGACGACGCCATGCGGATTGCCAACAACATTCCCCTCGGACTTTCGGCCTCTATCCAGACCACCAACGTCTCCCGGGTGTTCGACTTCGTTTATAAGATGGAAGCCGGTTTGTTGACCGTCAACCTCCCCAGCGCGGGCGTCGAATACCAGCTTCCGTTCGGTGGCACCAAGGATTCCAGCTTTGGCCCGAAGGAGCAGGGTCCGGCGGCGATGGAATTCTACTCCGACTACAAGACCGTCTATCTCAAGTACTAATTCATGAAACTAGGTCAGATTTCCTTCAACGGCGGCGTCACTGCCGCTGTTTTCGACGGGCCCAAAGCGCGCCCCATCCCCGGCAAAACGATTGCCGATCTGCTGGACTCCGCCGAAGCGCAGGGAGCTACCCTGGCGGAGATCGCGAAAAAGTACGCCGGCCCCGAGGCCATTGCCGCCGACGCCATCATCCCCATCTCCCCACGCGAGGTCTGGGCCTGCGGCTGTACCTATGAGATGTCGGCCAGCTTCCGCGATGCCGAACATGGCACACGCGAAGGCTTCTACCGTTATGTATTCCAGACGGAGCATCGCCCGGAAGTGTTCTTCAAGGGAACGGCTCGCGTCTGTGTCGGTTCCGGTGAACCTGTCGGCATTCGCGTCGACTCCAAGTTCACCGCGCCCGAACCGGAACTCGCCGTCATTCTCGATTCCAAAGGCCAAGTCCACGGCTACACCATTGCCAATGACGTCTCCGCCTGGGATATCGAGCGCGAGAATCCGCTGTACCTGCCGCAGTCGAAGACCTACGACGCCTGCTGCTCGCTCGGCCCGGTGATCGTCACCAGCGACGAAATCACCGATCCCTACAGCCTCGACATGACCTGCACCGTCAGGCGCGGCGATAAAACCACATTCTCCGGTTCCACCTCGATCGGAAAGCTCGGCCGCAAGATCGAGACCCTGGTGGAGTATCTGACCCGCTCCAACAAAATCCCCGGCGCCACCGTATTGCTGACAGGCACCGGCATCATCGTTAAAGAAGATGCAGCTCTCCAACCCGGCGACATCTGCGAAATCTCGGTCACCGGAATCGGAACGCTCTCGAACCCGGCAGCAATAGTGAAGTAGAATCGCCGAATTTTCACTAAATGCAGTATTTAGTGTAAATATACTTTACTTAAAATAGAGTCTTTGCTCCTCTGTTCCTGGATGGGCGAATCCGAAACCCGCGGAACTTAGCTTTCGGATTAGATCTCGCCAGTGAAAATCGGCTGGAAATCAAGCGTCTCCACCAGCAAATATTCTCGCCTTTTCGTCGCCCTTCCGCTCCTTTTTCAGTAATATTTATTGACTAGCGTTCATCCGGGTGATAGCATTCCCTAAATTTTGGGGAAGGCGGTGCTCCTTGACGAGATTCCAGCCGGTCGTGCGAGCCTTTGCGCTCGGGTTCGCACTGTTCACCTCGCATCATGCCCTCGCGCAGTCCGTTAGCGGTTCCATCAACGGCTACATTTACGATTCCTCCAATGCCCCCGTCGCCGATGCCCGGGTGGCCGTGACCAATACCGACACCGGCGAGTCCGTGAGCCGAAGTACCGACGCGACGGGGCTTTTCCTTGTAACGAACCTCGCTCCGGGCATCTACCGCGTTGCGGTGGAAGGTGCCGGATTCCGCCGCTACGTCCAGGAAAATGTCATCCTTCGCATCGATTCCACCGTCCGCCTGGAAATTCACCTCGAAATTGGCGCGGTTACCGAACAGATCACCGTCTCCGCCGCTCCCCCGCTGCTCAAAACCGAGAAGACCGACGTCGGCCAGTACATTCCGGAGCAGCAGCTGAAGGAATTGCCCACCATCGGCCGCAATCTCAGCAAGCTGTACAACACCATTCCCGGAGTTCTCCAGAATTCTTTTCAGATTGGCGCCGGCGAAAATCCGGCGGAATTCAACGGCACCATCGTTCACGGCCAGTTCTTCGGCAACAGCGAATACGAAATCGATGGAGTCACCAACACCGCCTGCTGCTTTAGCGGCTTCCAGGTGATTGTGCCCAACCAGGATTCCGTCCAGGAAATGAAGGTCACCACCGCCGCCTACGATCCCGAATATGGAGCCTCGGCCGGCATGGTCGCTCAATACGTTACCCAATCCGGCGGCAATCGTTTCAAGGGGACTCTCTTCGAGTTCAACCGGAACCGCGCCACGTTCGCCGCCGATCCCTTCACGGAGAAATTGCCCAATACCGGACCCGATGGAAAAGGTCTGGGAGTTCCCAAGTTCAACTGGAACCAGTTCGGCGGCAGTGTCGGCGGACCCATCGTGCGCAACAAGATGTTCATCTTCGGCGACTTTCAGGGCAGTCGCGCCCGGCAGGGCGCCCAACGCACCGCGACCGTCCCCAACGACGCGTTTCGCGCCGGAGACTTCAGCGGAATCCCGGTTCCCGTCTACGATCCGGCCACCGGAGACCAGACCACGTTTCTCGGACGCATGCAGTTCCCCGGCAATCGCATCCCGGCCAGCCGCATCAATTCCGTAGCGAATAACCTCCTCGGCATCCTTCCCCGCGCCAATCTCAGCCAGGCCACCGATGTGAACTTTGTCGGCGGCGGCACGGTGGCGCAGGATACCAACCAGTGGGACATCCGGTGGGACTACAACATCGGCGATCGCGACAAGGTGTTCGCCCGCTATACCTACTTCGGATCTCACCTGGACAACCCCCCGGTTTTCGGCAAGGAAGCCGGCGGAGCCGCCGTAGGCAGCCTCAGCCCCCAAACGGGCGACTACCGCAGCCAGCACGCCGCCGTGAACTACACGCGCAGCTTCAGCCCCAGCCTGCTGACAGAAGTGCGCCTCGGCTTCCTGCGTTTCCGCCTGGACGGCTTCCAGTCGGATGCCGGCCTGATGACCAACGACAAGGTCGGCATTCCGAACATCAACAGCTCCGACATCCTCACCCAGGGCCTCGCCGGCATCAACGTCCAGGGACCGGTCGGAACCTGGTTCATGGGAATCTTAAGCGGCGTCGGCATTCCCCGCCTGGACCGCACAACGGCCTACCAGATCGTCAACAACTGGACGAAAATCCGCGGAAATCACCAGATCCGCTGGGGCGTCGACGTCCGGCGCAACCGGTTCGACTTCATCGCCGTCAACGCCAGCACCCGGGGCAACTTCGCTTTCGCCCCTTCGGTCACCGCCGCTGCGGAGACGCCCAACTCCGGCCTCGGGATGGCGACATTCTTATTGGGAATGCCCTCTGCCTTCGATCGCGCCATCCTTCGCGGCTATACGTCGGAGCTGATGTGGCGCAACGCTCTCTACGTCCAGGATGTCTGGCGCATTACTCCCAAGCTCACCCTCAACTACGGATTGCGGTACGACTACATCGGACCGGACACCGCCCGGCTGCCCGGCGGCCTGGTGAACTTCGACTTGAACTCCGGCGAGCTGCTTCTCGCCGGCCTGGGCGATGTTTCCCAAACATCCAACGTCAAAAGCGACAAGAACAACTTTGCTCCCCGCGTGGGACTGGCTTATAAGCTCACTTCAAAAACAGTCATCCGCGCCGGGTTCGGCCGCAGCTTCTTCATCTCCAACTACGGCGGCGGCTTCTACTTCCTGACCTCCCAATATCCGATCGCCACCCAGCAGACCATCTCCCAGACCAGCATCCGGACCGCGGTTTTCCCCATTGAAGATGGCCCTCCCCCCGGAAACCCGCCGGCATTTCCGGAGTCCGGACACCTGAAAGCTCCTCCCGGCCAGCTCCTCAAGAGCCGTCCCTACGACAACAAAACCGAGTATGTCGATTCCTGGAATTTCACCGTGGAGCATCAGCTCGCATCGGACCTGCGTCTCTCGGTGGCCTATGTCGGCAACGTCGGCCGCCAGCTCTGGCGCACGCTCAACGTGAACGCCGCTCAGCCGGGCATCGGCCCCTTGCTCGACCGGCGTCCTTACTACGCTCCATTCGGCCTGAATACCACCATTCAAAACGGCTGCAACTGCGAGAACTCGTCCTATCATGCGCTGGAGTCGTCGGTCGAAAAGCGCTTCTCGCACAGCTACCTCATCAACTCTTCCTTCACCTGGTCGAAGGCGCTCGACGCCCGCGATGCTCCCAACCCCGCGTTCCGGCAAAGCGGCCGCGGCCTGTCGCAATACGACCGCGCGGTCAACTGGGTCCTGTCCCATATGTGGGAGCTGCCCTACGGTCCCAACCAAAAGTGGGGCTCATCCGCGACGGGCGTCAAGAAGATCGCCCTTGCCGGCTGGAAGTTCAGCGGAGTCACCACCGTCCAATCCGGCTTTCCCTTCACGCCGGTACTCAGCAACAACTCCACACTCAACGCCGATTTCGGCCAGCGCCCGGACATCACCGGCGACTATCACGTCGACAATCCGGACCGCGCGCAATGGTACAACCCCGCAGCCTTCGCCGCCCCGATGTGCTGCCGCCTCGGCAACGCCGGCACCAACATCATTCGCGGCCCGAGCCTCGTCACGCTCGACTGGGCATTCGGAAAAGACTTCATCTTCACCGAAACCAAGCGGCTGGAGTTCCGTTGGGAAAGCTTCAATTTCCTGAACCACGCAAACCTCGCGTTACCGGTGAACACCGTGGACGCACCGACTGCCGGTCGCATCCTGGGCCTGGCCGGTTCCCAGAGCTTCGGCGGCGCCGGCACCGTTCCGATGCGGAGAATGCAGTTCGGCTTACGATTTAGTTGGTGATCCGGCTCGCGCTCGTCGCTTCGTTTCTTGTCATTCCGGGCCTGGGGCAAAACGCTCCGCCCTCGGCCGCCGCGGTTCAAACGCATTTTCAGAATGCGCAGACTGCCCTGGCCGCCGGCGACTACCACCGCGCCGCATCGGAGTTCGAGGCAATGCTCAAACTCGACCCCAACCGCGCCGAAGTGCACGCCAACCTCGGCACTGTCTATTACGCCCAGGGCAGGTTTC
The DNA here is from genome assembly GCA_964515165.1 of uncultured Solibacteraceae bacterium. GTDB lineage: Bacteria > Acidobacteriota > Terriglobia > Bryobacterales > Bryobacteraceae > JAPKYZ01. Next base: position 79,446 of record CAZETQ010000009.1, read on the forward strand.
CGGAAGCGACGGTCTCGTTCGAGAAAGCGCGCCGTTTGAAACCTTCTCTCAAGGGTCTCGATATCTTCCAGGGAATGAGCCTCGCCCGGCAGAATCAAAGCACCGGCGCGCTGCCGTATCTCGAAAAAGGTTTTGCCGATCCGGCGAGTGCGCAGTGGCGGCTGGAAGCCGGATTGCTGCTGGCCGCGATCTACCAGCAGACCGGCAGCACGGAAAAGCTGGTGGCGGCGATCGCCACCCTCCAATCGGAGAATCCGAAAAACCCCGAAGTGCTGTATCTGGCCTACCGCGTTTATTCTTCCCTGGGAGCCCGGGCCGTATCCGCCCTGGCCAAGGAAGCTCCGGACTCCGCCCGTCTGCGGCAACTGACGGCGGAGCTCATGGAAACCGAAGGCGACTTCGCCGGCGCCGTCACCCAATACCGCCGCGCGCTGGAGCTGGAGCCGAAACTCCCCGGCGGCCATCGAGCTCTCGGTGTCGCCCTCATGAACAGCGTCAACGACGAAGCCACCCGCGCCGAAGCCCTGCGCCAGTTCGAGCTCGAATTACAGGAAAATCCCTCCGACGCCTACTCCGAATATCAGATCGGCGAGATCATGTGGCTCGCCAATCGGCCGGACGAGGCGCTGCGGCGGTTTCAGAAAGCCGTCCAGTTACAGCCTCAGTTCCCCGATGCCCTCATTGCCGCCGGAAAGGCGCTCACCGCCGCCGGGAGAATCGACGAAGCCCTCGCCGCTCTGCGCCAGGCGGAATCGCTCGACCCCTCAAACGAGGTCGTACACTACCGTCTCGCGCAAGTCCTCCAGAAAAAGGGCGACCGGCAAGCGGCCGAAAAAGAACTCGCCGAGTTCCGCCGCTACCGCCAGGCCGGAGAATCGCTCCGCAGCATCCACCGCGAAGTGATGGACAAGCGCATCACTTCCCAGCGCGTCGACTAATTCGCCTTTTGCGCCGTAAACGTCAGATCATGCTCGCCCCACCCGCCGGAGCCTTTCAATTCGGCGCCCGTCAGAGTGCCCTGCAGATGAAACTCCGCCGCTTCTCCCGCTTCCGTCGAAAACAGATTCCCCGCCAGCGAAAGCTTTCCATCCTTGAAGGTCCCCTTGATCGGCTCCTTCGCATCCGGGAACAACGCTTCCACGTTCTCCGAATTCTGCTTCAGCGTCAGCGTCGTGCGCCGCTCGCCTCCCGGAGTCTGCCAGGTGAAATTCCACCGGCCGGTTAAGTCGTCGGCTCCCAACAGGCCAACTGCGCTCGCCAGAACCAGCAACAGCTTCCTCATGGATGGTTCCTCGCTTTCTGCCACATTCTACGCCGGACGATTCATCCTCTGGAAAAGCTCCGCCACAATCCCCACCGACTCCTCGGCCACCGCCCGATCCGGAGTTTCGTTCGTATCGTTGTAGCCTTCCATCATTCCGATGCCGCCGTTCTGCACAACAATCCCGTCCCGCCGCGCGAGAATCTCCACGCCCCGGTAGAAAATTCCGTAGTGCGCCTCCGGCTGCGGAATCAGCCAGTTGATCTGACCGCGCACCGGGACGACCGATTCATCCTTCCACATCGCCCGGGCCCCATAGCCGGGCGCGTTGATGATCACCTTCTCCGGCAGCGACTGCAAATCGTTCGGCGACTGGAACTCGCGCCGCTCGATCCGTCCGCCTTCGACAAGGAAGTCGTTCAGCAGCTGCCGGGCATACGCCGCGATGTTGAACGTCAGGTTCGCCCCCCGCCGGGCATACTTCGTCGGAAAGGGATGCCGGGTCAACTCGTGCGATTGAGGCCGCAGATCGGCAATCCGGCTGGCGTATCGCGCAAACGACAGCGGCGGTATGGCCGGTTCGGCAACTCGCGGGCGCGCCGGCTCATCGTCGGAAAGATAATAATGATCCAGCCACTCGACCGGATTGCCGGCAATTCCGAGAAAACTCCCGTACATATGCCAGGACGTGCGAGCCATCTTCTCCCATAACGCTCCAAAATCCGCCGGCGCCGAATCGGCCAGCGCGATGCGCGAGTCTGGAGTCCAGGAACCCGTCGCCCGCATCGACCGCACATCCGGCGGACGTTCCTTGGCATAGATCGTAACCTTCGCTCCCGCCCGCTGAGCCATAATCGCCGAGGTCAACCCGATCGCTCCACAGCCGATCACCGCAATGTTGCGCTCGCCCGCCGCCATCGCCTTCTCCACCGCAACCGCGCCGGAGCCCCAGGACAGCGACCAGCCGCTCCCTCCGTGCCCGTAGTTGTGAACGACAACCTTATCGCCGGCTTTCTCCACGTCCAGCCTCGGACCCGCCGCCCGGAACGGTCGAAGGCAAACCGTAATCCGGAACATGCGATCCAGTTCCGCCCGAATTGGCGGAAGCGCCGATACCTCGCTCTGCGGAGCGGCAGGTGTCTGCACCGCCGTCCGGCGAGTGGCGGGGCTACAGGCGGTCAATAAGCCGGAAGCTCCGGCGGTAGCTACAAACTGGCGGCGATTCATGCCGGCTCCTCATAGGAAGGTAGTCCCGCTGGACAGCGCGGAGCCTCGATGGCGTGGAGGCGAAAAATCAGGATACGACAGTCCCTTAGAATCATAGGAACCATGCGGCTTGCTACGGCTTGCGTTCTCCTCACCGCGGCGATCCCTACCGCGGCCCAAGGCCCCGTTCCCCAATTCGCCGATCCCGGCCGGCGCGCAAAACTGGCCGCGGCATTTCCCGAAATCGAGCGCATCTTCGAGCAGTATCAAAAAGACCGGCGCATTCCCGGATTGGTCTTCGGTGTCGTCATCGATGGCCAGCTCGCCCTGATAAAAACCTACGGCGTGCGCGACCGCGATTCGAAAGATCCCGTTACCGCCGGCACCGCCTTCCGGATCGCTTCCATGACCAAGAGCTTCACCTCCCTCGCCATCCTCAAGCTGCGCGATGAAGGCAAACTTTCTCTCGAAGATCCCGTTTCGAAGTACATCCCGGAGCTGGCAAGCTGGAAATATCCCACCGCCGATACCGTCCCTCTGCGCGTCCGGCAGCTCCTCACCCATGGCGCCGGATTTCCCGAGGACAATCCTTGGGGAGACCAGCAGCTGGGCGAGCCGGAAGCCGAAATGACAAAGTGGCTGGCGAAAGGCCTGCCCTTTTCGACCGCTCCGGATACCGAATATGAGTATTCGAACTACGGCTTCGCCATGCTGGGCCGCATTGTCACCGCCGCATCCGGGCGGCCCTATCGCGAATACCTGGAAACCGAAATTCTCAAACCGCTCGGCATGACCGGCTCCACCCTGGAACCCGCCGCCCTTCCCGCATCCCGACGCGCCGTGGGATACCGCCTCACCGGCGATGTCTATAGCGTGGAGCCCTCGCTGCCGCACGGCGCCTTCGGAGCCATGGGCGGGCTGGTCACCACCGCCAACGACATGGCAAAGTACATCGCCTTCCAACTAAGTGCCTGGCCTCCCAGCGACGATGCCGAGGCCGGTCCCGTCAAGCGCAGCTCCGTGCGCGAAATGCAGCATCCCTGGCGGCCCAGCAGCTTCTTTGCCGGCCGCGGAAACGATGGCACCTACCGCGCCGTCAGTGGAGCCTACGGCTACGGTCTGGCCGTCTCGCGCGACTGCCGCTTTAACCGGATCATCGGACACGGCGGCGGATTGCCGGGCTTCGGCTCCTACATGATGTGGCTGCCGGAGGAAGGTGTGGGCTTGTTCGCCATGGCCAACCTCACCTACCAGGGGCCGCGCATTCCGCAGGACCAGGCTCTGGACGCGCTTCGACAAACCGGCGCTCTTCAGCCGCGCCAGGTCCCTCCTGCTCCTGTGCTGAATTCCACCGCCGACGCCCTCACGGCGATTTTTAAGAAGTGGGACGACGGCGCGCTCCGTAAGATCGCGGCAGGCAATCTTCTCGAAGACCACCCGATGGCCACGCGCCGGAAGGAGGCGGAAGACCTGCGGAAACAGGTAGGCTCCTGCTCCGGCCGCGAAGCCGTCCAGGCGGAAAACTGGCTGCGCGGCCGGTTCCGCATCCGCTGCGAAAAGGGAACCGTGGAAGCGTCCTTCACCCTCGCCCCCACGATGCCGCCCACCGTCCAATTCCTCCGGTTCGCCGAAGCGAAGGAAGCCACTGCCGCCCCACCCGCCGCCCGCTGTACTTTCTAGCTCGCCGTGGAGCGGACGATCGCCTTTTGTCGTCTGCTGGCGGCGGACCCCGTCCGCCAGCGCCGGTTTTCTTAGGCTTGTGAGCGCGGAGATCTGTCGGCCGTGCTCTTCGTCCGTGGTGGACCTCGCGTCCGCTGCTCTAGGCCCGCGGACTTGGCAGTTTCTGGCTTCGGCCGGCCGCGGATCGAGCGGTTCGGACGATTTCGCAATCACTCCCACAAAAGCAAACCCCCGGCCGGAAAACTCCGCGCCGGGGGTCTGAATTTTCTAAAACCTTACGGCTTCGACGGAGCCGGTTTCACCGGCGACGCCGTAGGCGGCGGCAGCTTCGGCGCAGAGGGAGTCATCGCCGGTTTCGGAGCACCCGCCGCCGGAGCCCCGGTTGCGGGAGCGCCCGTCGCCGGGGCCGCCGCTGGAGCATTGGCGTCATACATCTTCACGATTTCCGCCGTAATGTCGGTGCCGTTCGCCATGTACAGCACCGGCGTCTGCGGGCTGGACACATCGAGAATCAACGTATAACCGTGGTCCCGGGCATACTTGTCGATCACCTGCAGTAGCCGTCCGCCCAGCTCGTTATAAGCGCGATTCTGCTCCTGCTCGAAATCTCCCTGGGCATCTTCCATGTCCCGCTTCAGGGCCATTTGCTTCTGGTCGATATCGCGGGCCAGCTTCGTACGCTGTTCCTCGCTGGCCGTGTTTTGCGTCTTGCGGAACGAATCCTGCAACTGCTGGATTTCCTGCTGCTTCCGTTCAATGTCCTTCCGGCGCGGATCGAACTTCGCTTGCAGGTCCTGCGTTGCCTTCTGGCCGTCTTTTGTCGAAAGAATAGTCTGCTGAATATTGATGACGCCGACCTTTGTCGCCGGCGTTTGAGCTAGCACGGCGGCGGTGGACGCCAAGGCCAGGCCGAAGATTTTAAGATTCACGGAAACAAACTCCTAATAAGCTTTCGCGCGAGCTAGAATGTGCGGCTGATCGTAAACCGGAAGGTCTTCAACTGTTCAAAGTAGGGGATGGGTGCCCCATACGTCCGGACAGCTGCGTCAAACGTCTGGCTATTCGGGAAGTAAGACCGGTCCGCCACCACCGGGGGCTGCAAAAATTCATGCACTCGCAACGGGTTGTACGCCCAGTATAACCGGAACGGCGCATTCACTACCGGCATCATAATCTGAAGTTCCAGACCCGTCGACATACGCGGTTTGCTGGTGGCGCTGGCCAGTTGCACGCCTTGTCCAAAGTTCGCCTGGGGAAACTGGTAGTTCAACGTATCCAGGCGGTCCTGGTTCAGGCGAAGCTGATCTTTCATCAAAATCATGTTGACGCCGATGTCGGCGAATGCGGCCAGCGTCACCGGACCGAAAATCGGAATGCGATATTCGACGTTGTAGACACCCTGCGTATCGCCGCCCAACAGCGTGATCTGATAGGACGGCATCGACTGGGTAACGGCGCCCATCGTTTCCTGCCCATTGCCATCGATGATTTTCTGGTACCTTTGCGAACCGTCGGCGTTCTTCACGAAAACCTGAGCGGTTGTCGGGATGAAGCCCATCGGGCTGATGCCCCAGATCTGGAATCCGCGAATGTCGTTTTCGCCGCCCATAAAGAAGCGGTTAAACGGCGGCGCCGACTTCCCTCCGTAACCGGTGACAAACCGCCCCAGGAAGTGCATTCCGATCACGTGTCCCTTCTTGAATCCGGACCGGAACCACTTGGCATCCACCGACGGCTCGATCATGTTCACGTTGCCGCCCAGGAAGCTGCCGGCAAACATCGACGAAATATACAGGCTGCGCCCGCGAGATGGAGTGATCGGATGATCGACCGTGTTGTAGCTGTAATTCGGGGTGATGCTGGTGGTGCGAATTCCATTTAGCTGGTTCGGCCCGTCCAGTCCCTGGAAGTTGAAGTACGTGAAATAGTTTTCCGCGCCTTCCGAAAGCGGAGTAATGTTCGACTGGTTGAAGTTGTAGCTGATGCCGACTCGCGCAAAGCTCCGCTTCAACAGCGTGGTAGCGAACATGCTGAATCCCGCGCCGTTGGAAACGTAATTCAGCAGGTTCTGCTGGCCCAGTTGGTTATACAGCGGAATCAGGTTGCGTCCGCTGAATAGCGAAACTTCGCGGCCTTGATCGTAATTAAATCGCTGATAGAAAACCGTGAAACCCGCCTGGATGGGCTTATCCAGGAAGTACGGCTCGGTAAATCCGAACGTCGCCGAACGGATACGATCGCCCAACTGGGTATCGATCGAGAGAGTCTCGCCCAGACCGAGAAAGTTGTTCGTCGAGTATCCGAACGCGATGAACGAGCCCGCAATACCCGACACGCCGCCCGACAACTGGACGCTGTTCTTGCCGCGCTCCTTCACTCGAAGTGTAATGTCCACCGTGCTGTTTCGCGTGTCGCGCGTAATGTTGGCGGCTTCCTTCTCCTTTAGCACTTCGAAGTAGCCCAGCTGGTTCAAACGCAGCAGGCTGACCTCCCATAAGCGCGTGTTGAACAGATCGCCTTCATCGATCAGCAGCTCCCGGCGGATGACCTTGTCGCGCGTCGTCGTGTTGCCCGAGAAATCGATGCGGCGTACGAAGAACTGCTTGCCCTCGTCCACCGTCAGCGTCATGTCGAGAACGCCGGTGTCCTTGTTGGGAGTAAAGTCGGGCTCCGGCACTACATCGAGAAACCCGAACTCCCCATATAACTTACTCAGCTGCTCCATACCTTTGCGGAGCTTTGCCGTCGAAAAGACGTCACCCTCGCCCATGCCGAACACCGGACGGAACAGCGCATCCGGAGTGCGGAAGAACTTCACGCCTTGGAAGTTCACTTTGCCCAAATGATAGAGCTTGCCCTCTTCGACTTCGATGGAAATGTTGGCGCGTTTGCCCGGCTTGTTCGGATAGAACAGGGGAATCTTGAACTTGCCGCCGCCGACATCGATGATCTCTACCTGGTGATCCAGTGCGCGAGCGGTAAAGTAGCCACGCTCCTGGTAGAAGTTCCGGATGCGATCCTTGTCCTCTTCCAACTTAGTGGAATCGAACGTCTTGGCGAACAGGTTCTCCAGAAAAATGGAGTACGGAATACCGATCGGATGCAGGTTTTTCATCGCCCGGATCACCGTGCGATCGTTAAAAACCTGATTTCCCTGAATGTCGATCTCGCCGACCTTGACCTTCGGACCTTCGTTCACTTTAAAGTTGACTTCCAGCGACGACGGAGGAACCTGCCGCAGTTCGGGATCGACTGTGGCGAATTGCCGGCCGCGTTCCGCCAGGTACTCTCTCAAAACATTGGCGGCGCGTTGAACCCTGTTCGGATCGTACTGCGTTTCCACCTGCAGTCCGACTTTTCGCTCTTTGAACCGGTCCAGAATTTCTGAGACCGTGATCGACTTCATGCCGTCGTATTTAATGGAGCGAACGACACGCCGTTCCTGCACTACAAATCGGACAATCCAGCCGGTACGGCCCGGCTCCCGCTCCATCCGGATGTCGTCAAACCGCGTCGTATTCCACAACGCCATGAAATCGCGATTCAGCGTTTCCTGGTTGTAAGGATCGCCTTTCTTCGTATAAATCAGCGCCCGCAGCGTATCCTGCGGTACCCGGCGGGCTCCGCGAAACTCGATCAGTTCCACCGTGTCCGAAATCTGTCCGGGTTTCACGTCTTCCGGTTTCGGCTCCTGGGCGGGCTTCGGAGTCTCCAACTGCGGCTTGGCCTGCGGGGTTTCTTTCGGTGCCTCGGGTTTCGGATCCACCGGAGTGACGGGGACCGTTTCAAACGGGTTCTGCTGCTTGGGTGGAGCTGGTTTTGGAGGCGCCGGTTGTTGTTGCGGGGCGGCAGCAATTGTAAACGGCCCGAACAAGCAAACCAGGACTGTGGACAGGCATACAAGCCTGCGACACTGCATTCGCGACGAATTCCTTTCCTATGAGCGCCTACGTTCCGACGTGTCCTCGTTCGAGCCGGTTACACAAAAGAAGGAACTAGCAGAAGGACGCAAAGCGCTCATTTTAGCAGGAACTCTCGCTCGAACGAGCGTACTCGGCCCGGAATAAGAGCAAACGTTAATGCCGCCCCCAATCCCGCCGTCCAATACGCCCACGAAGGAGCCTGCGCCGGCTGGATGCCGGAGAACCAGTTCCATAAATATCTCTGCGTAAACCAGTACAGCGCAAACGTATACACAAAGCCCATCATCAACGCGGTGATCCCGCTAAGACGAAACCCGAAATTTGCGAAAAATACTCCCGCCACTCCGCAAATGGTGATGTGCAGGGCAACAGGGCCCCATCCCGGCCAGCCCCATCCCGCAATCCAGGCGAAAAATAGCAGCCAGAACTCCGTCAAAAGGCCCGCCAGAACCCCGAACTCCAGGCCCGCCAGCGCCCGCACCGATATTTTGGCGGCGGCGGAGGAGGTGTCGGCAGCAATGTGTGTTTCGGTGTAGATACTCTCGATTGTCTCTTATGAGTTGACGATTAGCGAACGGTAACCGCCGCCCCGTCCATCGACATCGGTTTCGGTTGCGGCCCGATCTGGTCTGTCCGCAAATACGCCAGCCCGACAGTCTTTTCGAGAGCCGGCGAGTAGGCGCGCGACATCAACTCTCCCGCCTTGGCGCCGGTATCGTCCAGAATCTCGCGCCCGGCAACGCCGGCGGCGGCAATCTCCACTGGCGCCAGATTCTTATGGACCTGACCGCGGGAGCGTACACGCTCCACGATTTCCTGTCCCAGATAGCACCCTTTCGTAAAGCTGACGGCCTGCATCTGGCGCGTCTCCTGCAGCAGGTGCCGCTCTGTGATGTCCTCGCCGTAGCGGGGAATGCCTCGCTCCAGCCGCCAGATATTCCAGGCTTCGTCGTCCGCCTCTTCACCCAGCCGCGCTGTCAGGTCTGCCCGGCTGCCCGGATCGGTCAGAATGCGGAACCGTTCGTCGTCGGCCTTGTAAATGGTCCGGCCGCCCCATTCGGTCGAATGAAAATCAGCCTCCGGTACCGGCGCGCCCAGCGCGCGCAGCGACGCTTCCGCCTGCGGCCCGCCGATTTCAATGCACTCTGTGCTTTCGGTGACGTCTTCCAGCTGAACGTCGTCGGCGATGATGAACTTGTCCAGGTGGTCGTAGATCTTCTGCCGCGTTTCCGGCTCCGTATCCACCAGCAGGGAATCTTCCAGGCAAAGAATCACCGCGTCGGCGAGAATCCGCCCCTGCGCGTTCAAAAAGAACGTATAGCATCCCTCCCCCGGTTTCAGCGCCTGCACATTGTTGGTCGTCATCGCGTGCAGCAGCCGCGCCCGGTCTTCCCCCAGCATGCGAATCCGGCCGCGCGCGCTGGCCTGGCGCCATGCGCTGGAAGAATGCAGAGCCTCGTAACCTTTCATCTCTCTACTAGATTCCCCCGTTTGCCGGAAAGTCGCAGCAGTTCCCGCTGGTAAAATAGAAGAAACTCAACACCGGAAGCGAGGACGGCCTCGCCTCTCCATCCAATCGGGACGGCCCGGCATCTAAACCGTTTTTGGAGAGTGCGATGAATTGGATTCTGCTTGTTCTGGCCGGCCTGCTTGAGGTCGCCTGGGCGATCGGCCTGAAATACACGGAGGGATTCACCCGTCCCGTTCCCAGTCTTCTTACCATCGTGGCGATTGTCGCCAGCATGGGCCTGTTGGGCATTGCCGTGCGCGATCTGCCCGTGGGCACAGCCTATGCCGTCTGGACCGGCATTGGAACGCTGGGAACATTTGTCATTGGCCTTCTGCTGTTGGGAGACTCCGCTTCGCCGCTCCGGCTGTTCAGCGCCCTGCTGATCGTGGCCGGAATCGTGGGGCTGAAGCTTACGGCCTGACGATCGCTTCCGGATGCAGCAGCCGCAGCGTCGCGCCCAAAATCACCACCAGCGTTCCGCTGATGACGATGCCGTTCATCATGCGCTTGCGCTTCGCCTCATCCAGGCTGGTTCGCAACTGCAGCAGGAACACCGCCAAAATGTGGAGCACAAACAGCATCTTGATGCCGAAAGTGATGTGCCAGCCTTTGTCGACATGTTCGCGAATCGCTTCCATTAATTGATATCCCCCCGACGCCAACACTCCTACGACCGGAAGCAGGACGTACCAGGCCGGGATGCGCTCAATGCCTTTTTCGACAAACCGGATATAGAACGCCGACCCCAGCAGCATGACCACGCTGAGGATGTGGACAACGCGAACTAAAACAACAATGACTTCATCCATACACTGAAGAGGAATGATACACGAGATCCTGCCCGTGGGCATGCTGCAGTGCAATTGCTCGATTCTGGGCGACGAATCCACCCGGGAGGCGATTGTCGTCGACCCGGGCGATGAAATTGCGAAGATCATGGCATTGGTCGCCCGCCATGGCCTCACAGTGAAGACCATCGTCGTCACTCACGCTCATATCGATCACATCGGACAGGTGGCGGAGATCAAGCGCCGCACGGGCGCGCCGGTCCTGATGCATCCGGGCGAGCAGCAACTCTACGACAACATCCACGTTCAGGCGGCGTGGCTGAACATGCCCACGCCGGAGGTGGTCCGGATCGACGCTCCGCTGGTGGGCGGCGATTCGCTCCGGCTGGGAAATACGGAACTCCAGGTGTTGGACACCCCGGGACACTCCCCGGCCAGTATTTCGCTCTGGATTCCTTCCGAAGGCAAGGTCGTCGCGGCTGACACGCTATTCCGGCGGTCCATCGGGCGGACGGATCTGCCGGGCGGGCATCACGAAACTCTTCTGCGATCGATCCGGGAAAAGCTGTTCACGCTGCCGCCGGAAACCGTCGTGGTGCCGGGGCATGGCGGGCTTACGACGATTGGCGAGGAGATCCGGGAGAATCCTTTTTTCGTTTAATCTCCTCCATCACGCCGATGGTCAATTCCTTGGCGTCGGTGATGCACTTCAGGATCAACTGAATGTCCATCGCCGGTTTCCCCGGCTGCCGGGCGCTTTGACAATAGACACCATGCTGGCCCACCAGGGTCAGGGCGTCGGTCAGCAGGTCCAGCGAAAGCGCCAGCCGGCCGCGCTCCACACCCATCTGGAATTCGTAGCGTTCCAGCTCGTCGCGCCGTTCGTTGTAGATTGTCATTTCCTGATCCCATCCTACGGCCCTTATCCTGGAACTACGCAATGACGGACCTGAGCAATCGCATACCCCAGTGGCCAATCGCGACCGAACGGGAAATGGCTCTCCTGCGCGAGGTGATCGAAAGCCCGCAGTGGGGAGGCTTCAACGGCATCGTGCAGCGCTTCGAGCGCGAGTTTGCAGCATTCCAGCACGCGGCCCACGGCGTTTCGGCGATGAACGGCACCGTCACTCTCGAGATGGCGCTGAGCGTGCTTGGCATCGGGCGCGGAGATGAAGTCATTGTCCCCGCGATTTCCTTTGTTTCGAGCGCCACCGCCGTCTCCCGGGTGGGAGCCACGCCGGTCTTCGTCGATATCGAGGAGCCGACGTTCAACATCGATCCCATTCGAGCGGCCATGGCGCTCACCCCTCACACGAAGGCCATCATGCCGGTGCATTTCGGCGGTGCGATGGCGCAGATGGATCGCCTGACGGAGCTGACTGGCGGATTCGGCATCGCGCTGCTGGAGGACGCCGCTCATGCGCAGGGTAGCGAATGGAACGGCAAGCGGGCCGGCAGCATCGGCGCCTGCGGCTCATTCAGTTTCCAAAACGGAAAGGTGATGACCGCTGGTGAGGGCGGCATCCTGATCACGGGCGACGAGTCTCTGGCGGAAAAGTTCCGTAGCTTCGCCAATCAAGGCCGTAAAGTGGACGGTCCATCCAACTTTCACCATTTCGCCCTGGGCACGAACTTTCGCATGACCGCGATGCAAGCGGCGATCCTGATCGCGCAGCTGGAGCGCTTGCCGGACCAGATCGCCTTGCGCGCCCGGAATGCGGCGGCGATCCGGAAAGCGGCGGAAGACGTCCCGGCGCTGAGGTGGCAGCAGGCTCCGGCGGAATGCACGGCCCAGTCGTATTACCTGCTGCTGGGACGCATCGCCAACCGCGACGAATTCTGCCGGAAACTGACCGAAGCCGGAATCCCCAACACCCCCTTCTATCCGCACACCCTCTACGAGAACCCGCTGTATGAGTCGCGAGCGAGCTGCGTGGTGCACGATTGCCCGGTGTCCGAGGACTCAATTCACGATGCGTTCTGGTTGCCGCACCGTGTCCTGATGGCCGATGAGGAGACTACAGCGCGCATTGGCCAGGCGATTCGAGAGGCAGCGCTAGGGGCGGCATAGCCTCCGCGGGGATACTGTCCCCGCCGCCGACGATGACATTTCCTTCGGAATCGACGTTCATGGGGTGGCGGAAGTCGAATTCTTCCTCAGTCATGAGGTGATTTTTGCTGTTGCAGTGCT